>NZ_JARVKV010000042.1 GCF_029813835.1 Streptomyces sp. DH37 | reverse complement strand
CCCCCGCGCAGGTCCCCACCGGTGCGGCACGCGTGGGAACCGTGCGGCGCGTCCGTGGGAAGGCCGGGCGGCCCTCGCTGCGGGAACCGGTCCGCCGCGCGGGCAAGGACGGCCGCGGCAGAGTCCGCCCGTCCCGCTCCACCCTCTGCGGTGTCCCGCGGGAGCAGGACGTTCACCACGGCCGGGGGTTGCCGAGCGCGTCCCAAGGCGTGCGAGGAGCCCCCTGCGCCGGGTCACGGGGCCCTGGGATCAGTAGCCGTAGATCATCTTGTAGGCGACCTCGGGGAGGAACTGCCCGGCCGAGGAACCGGCCCCGACGCCGCAGTTGCCGTCGGACTCGCCCGGGGCCTTGATCCACAGGAGCATCTCGGCGCCTCCGCCCATCTGGGTGGGGGTGCCGATACGGCGGCCTGCGGGGTTGCACCACTGGCCGTTGGAACCGTTGCCGTTGCGGCTGGTGTCCACGACGAACGGCTTGGTGTAGCCGTAGCGGGCGCTGAGTTCCCTGTTGACGGCGTTGCCGTAGGCGGTGTTCTCGGCCGTGGTGAAGTAGTTGGAGACGTTGAGCGAGAAACCGTGGGCCTGGCGCAGGCCTGCCTCGTGGAGGCGCCCGGCCATCGTCGCCGGGGCGGCCCAGCCCGGGTTGCCGGCGTCGAGGTAGACCCAGGTGTTGGGGGCCTGGCGGTTGAACTGGGCGAGGGCGCCGGTGAGCATGCTCTCGCGTTCGTCGATCTGGGCCTGGGTCATGCAGCCGTAGTCCCCGAGGGAATCCGGTTCGAGGATGACGACGGCCGGGCGGCCGGCGATCCCGCCGGCGAACTGGGCGATCCAGGTGGCGTAGGCGGACGGCGAGGTGGCTCCGCCGGCGGAGTGCCCGCCGCAGTAGTCGCGGTTGTAGATGTTGTAGGCGACGAGGACGGGCAGCTTGTCCGAACGGTCCGCCGCTCCCGCGTACGCGTTCGTGGCGGTGCCGATGGCGCCGCTCCAGGAGCCGAACCAGCGGGCCATCGGGGTGTTGGCGATGGAGGCGTTGATCGCGGACGCCCGGCCGTCGCCGGGGTTGGCGGCGACCCATCGCTTCGCGCTGGAGTCGGGGTCCACGTAGAACCCGCTGGTCATGGTGGTCGGGTCGGCCGCGTGTGCGGACGGTGCGGCGGTGAGCGCCAGAGGCAGCGCGAAGAGCGCTGCCGCCAGGGCGCGGAGTCTGCGGCGCATGGCTGTACCTCGATTTCCTGGCAGGGATGCGCCGCACGCTCTCGTCCCGAGCGTGTGACGCGCTGAGGAAGTGCGGTGGTACGACGTCCCCTCGCGGCGGCGACTCTCCGGCAGGGGCGACATCCCCGAAGGGGCCTTCAGTGAATGGGAACGCTCCCACTGGAAGCGGTCCCAATAACCCTGATGGGCTTTGAGATGTGGTCGATATCATGTTGTGGGCCGATGGGACTGTCAAGGGCCGATGTAGGGCCGCTCTTCGCGAAAGAAGACAGCAGGGATCTACAGCCCCGGAACTGGAAGCGCTTCCAGCCCTCCGTACCCAGGGTCCCGGACCTGTCCTCCGGCACCGACCGAGTAGGTGGCAGTGAGGAAGACCGAGGTGAGATGCTTCTCGTCCGGCCGAGAGGGAAGGGCTCATGGCTCATGGCAATAGATGCGCCACGCCGGCACTCGACGCTCGACGAGGTGGCCGAACTCGCCGGTGTCTCCCGCTCGGTGGCCTCCCGCGTCCTCAACAACGCACCGCACGTCAGCCGCGCCAAGCGCGAGGCGGTCGAGCGGGCCGTCCGGCAGCTCGGCTACGTGCCCGATCCGACCGCCCGTGCTCTGGCCACCCGCCACACGGGAGCAGCAGCCCTGGTCATCGCCGGGGAGGACCCGTCGATTTTCGCAGATCCGTTCTTCGCTCAGGTGATCGTGGGGGCGTCGGCCGCTCTGGAGGAAGCCGACCTGCATCTGATGCTGTGCCTGGCGGCCTCCGATCGGGGCCGCAAGCGGGTGGAGCGGCTCCTGCGGGCCAAAGGCGCCGACGGCGTCATGCTCATGGCGCTGCGCGAGGGCGACCCGCTGGCCCCCATGGCCGAGCAGGCGCGGATGCCCGTCGTGTTCGGAGGACGCCCGGTCGGTTCGCCCCCTCGGTGGTACGTGGACGTCGACAACGTCGGCGGGGCGCGCGAGGCGACCGAGTACCTGGTCTCGCGTGGTCGCACGCGCGTGGCCACGATCTGCGGGCGTCTGGACACCGAGGCCGGGCGCGCCCGGTACCGCGGCTACCGGGACGCCATGCTGGCGGCCGGCCTCGACCCGTTTCCGCCGCAGGAGGGGGACTTCACCGAGTCCAGCGGTGCCGCCGCCATGGCCGCGCTCCTGGCGAGGCATCCCGACCTGGACGGGGTGTTCGCCGCCGGCGACAACATGGGGGTGGGAGCGCTGCGCACGTTGCGTGAAGCCGGCCGACTGGTCCCCGCCGACGTCGCCGTGGTCGGCTTCGACGACCTGGCCGTCGCCGCGGTCGCCGACCCGCCGCTCACCACCGTCCATCAGCCCGTGAACGCCTTCGGACGGGAGATGGCGCGCATGCTCGTCGCGCTCGTCAACGGGCAGGACCCCACCCCGCTGATCCTGCCCACCCGCCTGGTCGCCCGCTCCAGCGCCTGACGGGTGCCAGGACGCTCGGCTCCGTCCCGCTCCCGTTGGTGAACGGCCCGCGGGGGACCCAGGGGGCTTCGAGGGTGAACCCCATGCTCAAAGCCCTGACGTGGTGACCGCCTGGCGCCGGCTCCCGGAGCGCAAGCCCGGCGCTCGCGGGGCCGGCCACGGCTCGCTGCTCGCCGTCGTCGAGGCTCTCCGTATGCCGAGTATGCCGAGCCGCGCTTGCGCTGCCTCTGTCCCTTCCCGGCTCACGGGACGTCGCGGTTCCCGCGTAGCGCCCCGCTCGGGTCTGGGCTGCATCACGACGACCTTCCCGTCCTCCTGTACGGCGGGCCGCCGTACGAGGTCCGCACATCCGGTTACGCCGACCTCCCCGGCGAGGCCGAGGCGCCCGCCGAAGCCGTCGCTCCCGTGGTGGGCCACCCGCCCCGGTCCGAGTGATCGAAAGGAACGGGCGGACGGGCTGACGGGTGCGGTGCCCGCCGCGTGCGCCTGCGGGGAGGAGGGCGGCCGGGACCCTGCCCCATCACGTAGCGGCCCGGCGGCGTCTTCGCCCGTACACCGCCCATACCGCCCCCGGCCGCACGGGAGGCCGGCACTGTACGGACAGCCCCGCGCACCGCGCCGGCCTCCCGTGCGGCCGGTCAGGGCATGTCCCCGCACCAGTCCCACCGGCGCGCATCACCCGGGCGGGGCCGGTAGGCGGCGCGGCCACCGGGCCCGAACGCACCGATCTCGGTGGCCAGCGCCGCCCCCTCGCACAGCCGCTCCTCCTCCCAGCCGGTGACGTCCAGCAGCAGACCGTCCAGCGGCCCGCCCACCAGCTCCCGGTAGACGTGACCTGCCCGGGGGCCGACATGGGGGTCGTCGTGGTCGGCGCCGTAGACCCGGCCCCGCATGAACTCCTCCGCATCCATGCCCGGCAGCATCCCAGCCACCACCGACAGCCCGCCCCCGCACCGAGGCGAGGCGGGGCGGGGCGGGACGGGGCGGGGCATCCCTCACCGGCCACCGCGGGAACGCGTCCGCCGGCCGGACGGGTTCCGCGGGCCCCCTGCCGGGCCCGCCTCCCCCTCCCGCCCTCCGGCCCCGATCCCTCCCCACGGCTCGTGGCGGTCGAGACAGGCGACGACGAGGAGGTGGGGGACGGTGAGGGCGGCCAGCAGGGCCACACCGGCGGCGGTGACCGCGTGACCGTCCGGCGCGCCGGCCCGGTACAGGAATGCGCAGGCGGCGAGGGTGACGGCGGTGGGCGCGGCCGCCTGGCGGCAGAACCGCCGCAGCACCGCCCCGGTCAGCCCCGCGCGCAACGGCTCCGCGTTGGCCGGATCGGTCAGCAGGAGCCGGGCGATGTGCCGTACCGAGTGCCAGGCCCCGAAGTACGTACCGAATGCCGCCAGGGGCGGGACCAGGGCGAACAGGGCGGTCAGGAGCAGCAGCTCGGCGGCCTGCCGGAACCGTGCGCGGCGCAGCGCCACCGCGCATCCGGCCAGCACACAGGCTCCCGCCGGCACGGCGGCCACCGACCGTGCCGTGGTGGTGAGCAACCACTCCGCCTCGGGGGTGAGCAGCAGGACGACCGGCCGGACCTGCTCGGGCCACAGGATCAGGGGCAGCGCGGTGGTGACCGTGCCGTGGGCGGCCGCGAGCGTCCGTCCCCCCGCGGCCGGGCGGGTGCCGCGCAGCGCGTCGAACCGGACCTCGCCGTGGCCGAAGTGCGCCGCCGAGGCCGCCAGGAAGGCGCAGAGCGCGAACGCCGGCGCCCACCAGCAGACGGCGAAGGCGCCCGCGGCGGTCACGGCGTAGCCCAGCGGGACGGCCGCGCCGCGCCCGGCGGCGGGGACCTGCCGGAACCAGCCGGGCACCAGGTGGTCCACCGCGCCGTGGGGGATCCCCGCCACCACACCGGCCACGAAGACCGGAACCGACCAGCGGTGCCAGAGGTCCGGGGCGGCGCACTGGACGGCGAGCACCAGGGCCACCGCGCCGGTGGAGACGCCGGTGGCCACGGCGGGGAGGCGCGGGGGAGGAAGACCTCCCGCGGACGCGCGAGGAGTCAACGGCCGTGGTGGCCGTCGCCGTCACGTACCGGCAGCGGCGCGGGGTGGGCGCCGTGCCCGGTCAGCGCCGCGGCCACCGGGGGCCAGGCGTCGGCCTGCTTGACGTGGGAGATCCACACCTCCTCGGAGTGGGTCCCGGTGCCGGCCCGTACGTCGTCGGCGGTGCGCAGCTTGGCCACCTTGTGGATCATCGCGCCGAAACCGACCTTGGCGACGACGTCGGCCGCGCAGAGGCCGAGCTGGGTGACCAGGGCCCAGGCGACCAGGTTGGAGCCGGGACCGACGGACTGCTGGATCAGGTAGATCAGCGGGTAGGCGCCGAAGACGCCGAACTCCATGATGGTGGCCCGCTTCAGGGTGGTGAAGGCGTCCGGCGACAGTTCGCCGCGGCTGGCCAGCACCGCGCGGCCGAGCACCGCGTACAGCACCAGGAAGAACACGGTACTGATCGCGGCCCACACCGTCAGCCACAGCACCCGGTTGCCGCCGTCGAAGACCTGGGACCCCAGGAAACCCGTGACGATCATCAGGAACGCCGCCGCCACGGCCACGGCGCGCTGCCGGAACAGCCGTCTGCCGGCCACCGCGCAGACGCTCAGCAACTCCACCGCCAGCAGCGGAACGGTGACGGACCAGTCCGCGTACCGCAGCCCCCCGTCGAACGCCTCGCCGACCACGGGCACGTAGCGCTCGCCCACCCGCACGAAGGCGTTCTGCCAGGAGACGAAGAGGGCCACGTACGCCAGGAACGCCACCGCCTGCAGGAGGGCGCTGGCGTTGACGGCGGTGCGGTAGCGCGGCGACACCTCGTTCCTGCTGGAGATCGAGTAGATGAAGCCGGCCAGCAGCGCCAGGCCGGCCGCCACCAGGGCGTACTGGACCATGCGGTACTCGCCGATCGTGTAGATCAGCGTTCCCGAGAACTCGCCGTCCCCGGGAGGAACCGCCGGT
Organism: Streptomyces sp. DH37; assembly: GCF_029813835.1. Lineage (GTDB taxonomy): Bacteria > Actinomycetota > Actinomycetes > Streptomycetales > Streptomycetaceae > Streptomyces. The sequence goes on along the minus strand of NZ_JARVKV010000042.1, from coordinate 50,977 downwards.
GTTCTCGTCGGGTCCATCGTGAGGATCTCCTTCGCTTCGGCGCCCTGGTGGTGCGGAACCCGGTCCGCCGGGGCTGCGGGCGGATCCTCCTGGCCTTGCGCCCCACGCCGCGGACGGCCACGGCCGCGCGAACGGCCCGCCCGGTGGAGGCCGGGGCGACCGCACGGCGGCGGAAGGCGGCTGATACGGCCTCACCCTAGGAAGACACGGGGGCCGGGGCGAGCGGGGTTCCCCCGTTGAGGCGGCCGCCGATCGCCTGTCTTCTCCCGGGCAGGGCGCCGTGGTGACCTGCTCGACCGGCTCCGGGAGGCCAAGGAACAGGGACGGCTCGGCGAGGTCGCCGCGATCGAGGCCGGCCTCGCCGCCGCCGAGCAGAAGCTCGCCGCCATGCGCGACCTCGCGGTCCGGCACACCACCGTCCACCTGGGCATGCCCGATCTCCGTGGCGTCGTCGCGCGCATCGACTCCGAGCAGCGAGACGAGGACGCGAAGGGGCAGACCTGAGCACCACGACGAGGGGATGACCGTCTTCCTCTGTTCCGAGTGCGGCACCGCGATCACGCCGGAGCCGGCCGAGCTTGCCGCCGTCCCTGAGGTCTCCGACGACGAGCGCGACCGGGACAAGGAGACACGCCGGGCGCCTTCCACCGTTCCGCGGGGCCGCCACGCGATCGATCCCGAGCCCTGGGGACCTCTCTACGTCATGCAGGACGATCAGGAGGATCCGAAGCCAGCTCAATCGCGCGGACCTGTGGTCTGCCGTGAAGAAGGCTTCGTCATCTCGGCCGGCAGCCGGCACACAGTGCTGGTGCACCCTGATGACGCCGCCAGCCTTCGGCCACTGCCCACCTGGGAGAACGGCAGTGGGTGCTGCGGACCGAGAGGCGATGAGGGACTCAACCGGGCCTGCCCCTGCGGCGCTCCGGTCGCGACCCTCGCGGCCGACTGTTTCGGGCCCTTCGAACTGCACCTCGACCCCGTCCGGACCTACGCGTTCTCCCAGTAAGACCGCGAGGCGCGTGCGGACGACATGCACGACACGCCCGACGGAACCCCTCGACCCGACTTCTTCACGACTACGTTCCGTGGTGAACGACGGCTCACAGGCGGACCTGCCGCCGAGCCGGGCTAGTTCGGATAAGACCGGCTCGGTGCGCTCGGCCTGGTCCTCAACGCCATCGTGCCGTGGACCACGGAGCACATCGACGCCGCCGGCGCCCTGCGCCCGCTGCGCGACCCGGACACCCCGGAACCGGACACCCCGGAACCGGACGAAGACGACGACGGCGGGCAGGAGTGGGTACCGGGAGCCGATCGGATCAATCCGTGACGGGCAGGCACTCGGCGAGCAGGGCGACGACGTCACGCCAGGCGCGCTGTGCGTGCCGTGGATGGTGGCCGACGCCGGGAGGCGCGGTGTGGTCGACCGGTGGGTGGTGGAAGGCGTGAAGGGCTCCTCCGTAGACCACGAGACGCCAGTCGACGCCCGCGGCCTGCATCTCTGCGGTGAACGCCTCCCGTTGCGCGGGCGGCATGATCGGGTCTTCCGACCCGACCCCGGCCCACACCGGGCAGCGAATGCGTGCCGCCTCGCCCGGTCGGCCCGTGGTCAGTGCGTTGACCGTCCCGATCGCGCGCAGGTCGACGCCGTCGCGACCGAGCTCCAGTGCGACCGCGCCCCCGGTGTCGTAGCCGACGGCGGCGGTCCGGTCGGGGTCGGCCCGTGGTTCGGCACGCAACACGTCGAGCGCGGCGTGGCCGATTCCTCGCATGCGGTCGGGATCGGCGAGCAGCGGCATGCAACGGGCCAACATCTCCTCCGGGTCTTCCAAGTAGCGCCCGCCGTGGAGGTCGAAGGCCAGCGCCACGTACCCCAGCTCGGCCAGAGCCTCGGCCCGCCGGCGCTCGACGTCGCTGAGCCCCATCCCCTCGGGTCCGATCAGGACTGCGGGCCGGCGCCCGGCACCGGCCGGGAGCGCGAGGTGTCCGACCATCGTCAGGTTGTCGGCCGGGTATGCGACCGTACGGGTTGTGACCGTCGTCATGCGGCTGGACGGTAATGACCGTTGCGCCCGCTCGGGGTGGTGTTCACCCATGGCAGACAGCGGTCTGTCCCGACCACATCACCCGGACGCGTCGGCCGCCTGTCGTCAAACGAAGGGTGGACGCCGCCCCGCCCCGGCGGGCCAGCAGGTCACCGGCGTACGCACCGCCTGCCTCGACGGCCGCTCCATCGCCGCCCTCGCCCGCGAGCACGACGTCAGCCGCGGCGCCGTACGCACCGCCGTCGCCGACCTCCTGCCCGAGCACGCCGCTGATGCCCCTGCCCCTGCTCCGGAGTTGCCCATCACCCTCGACACGCCCGGCAAGGTCGCCGGCTTCCTCCGCGCAACCGGGATCGTTCTCAGCGCCAACCGCTGTACCGATGTTCCCCGAGGCCGGAATTCGGCCTCACTCGCACCTCCGACGGGCGGTGGGTGTGGAGCGGCGACCGGGGCGGTCCGCGCCGGCTGCCGCTGACGCCTGCGGCAGTGCGCCGACCTTGCGGTCGGCCGCTGCGCTGCGGTCGCCGTGCCGGGCGCGGCGGAGGCCGTACGGCGGTGGTCGACTCGACCGCGTTGCCGTCCCCTCTGGCCGGTCAGGTACCTAGTAGGTACCATGCGGATATGCCGTCGCTGAACATCACCTTCACCGAGGAAGAACTGGAGGCGGTCCGCGCCGCCGCCGCCGCCGAGGGCAAGTCCCTCAAGCAGTACGTCCACGACCTGCCGCTGCGCGAGAAGCAGCGCCTGCAGTTCACCGGCTACGCCCTGGCCTGGGGAGAGGAACACCGGGCGGAGTTCGACGCGGCCTTCCCCGACGAGGCGCCCCCCGCCCGCCGCTCCCGCGGGACCGAAGCCGCCTGATGAACCCGCTGTACATCGACGTCTCCTGGCTGCTGGACATCCAGGAGAGGGCCGTGCCCGAGGATCTGTCGGTGGCCGACTACTCGGCCCTGGTCGCGGCCGTGGCCCGCCACAAGACCCGCATCCCCCACCCGGACGCCACCGACCCGGACCCGGCCTGGCGGGCGGCCTCCCTGCTGCACACCCTGGTGCGACTGGAACCGCTGCCCCACCGCAACAGCCTGTACGCCTGCCAGGTCGCGGCCGCCTACATGCACGCCTGCGGCCAGGGCATCGACCCCCCGTACGGGGCACTGGTGGACCTGGTCCGCGCCATCCAGGACCGCAAGACGACCGTCTACCAGGTGGCCGACCGCATCCGCACCTGGCGCATCTGACCTGACCGCCCGGGCAGGCGTCGCGGACCGTTCGCCATGGCCGCGCGCCGTCGGCGTCCTGAACTCCCGGTCGACCCACACGAACGTGCAGCCCTTGCCCGGACCGGGGTCCCCCGGGTGCGCTCCCCGCCCAGCCGCAGCCGGGCTGCCAGTGCCTCCAGCGGCGGCGTCAGTCCGGCGACCGGCTCGTGGAGGGCGGAGGCGGTCTGCCGCAGACGGCGCCGGACGGCAGGGCTCAGGCCCGCCTGGTACGGCGGGACGGTCACGGGCTGCCAGTCCGGTTCCGGCCCCGGCACCCGGACCACGCCGGGCGCGGCCACGGGCGCCTCTCCCCCGCCGGATGCCGGGATGCGGTGTCCGGGGACAGGGCGGACGAGGCCTGCCGGGCGGCGAGCCGGTCACGCCGCCGGCCCCGGGCGGAGCGCGTTCCTGCCCGGCTTCTCGCCCGCGAGGATCCTCCGGCACCGGCGGTGAGCGCGTGGAACCGTCGTTCGAGCTTCTGCTCGCCGGTCGAGACCCGGGCGTGTCCGATCCTGATTCCGGTGCGGACGGGTGGTTCGGTGACGAGCGGGCCCGGCTCGTCGGTCGGTTCGGGGGCCGCCATGGCTTCGGACCATGCCGGCGAACGGTGGTCCGAGGTCGTTGAGCGGACTCGGTCTTTGAAGGGGTTCCCGAAGACGCTGCGGGGGTCCGGGCGGCCCCGTGGAGCGGTGTTCGGAGGACGGGGGTTCCTCGGAGAACGTCAGGGCTGGATCGCGCCGGGCGCCTCGCTGCCCAGGCGACTCAGCGCCTGCATGGCCTCGCGCTCCATGCGTGAGAGATCGCGGAGAACGGCGCCTGCCCGTACGAGGTACTGCGCATCGCCTGATTCACCGGCCCTTGTGATCAGTGCGGCGACTTCGGTCCACAAGGTGGCCGCCTCGGCGTACAACCGATGGCCGGTGCGCAGGTTCCTGCTGTCGAGCAGTCGGGTGCACTCGGCGAGGAAGTCGCGGTAGAGGTTGCGGAACAGGGCGCCTCCGGTGCCGGCCTTCTCCATCAGGAGGGCGGCCTGCGGCAGGTCCCGCCGCGGGTCGTCAGTGCGCTGGAGCCATGTGCGCACCAGCTTGCCGGCCTTCTCGATGCCCCGGTGGCCGAGGTTGGCGATGGGCGGGTCGAGGAAGGCGTCGGCGCAGGCGGTGATGGCGGCGATGATCCGGACCTGCGGGGGAGGCAGGCTCTTCGGAGCGGTGAGGGTGAAGGACCGGTGCCTGGCGGTCATCGGGCCGCGCGCGGCCCTGGCCCGGGCGAGGCCGGCCAGGCTGGTGGACACCGCTCCGCCTTGCTGGTCGGTGTCCACCAGGTAGGCGTCGTGGTCGTCGTAGCCGTACATGGCGACGACATGACCGCCGAAGTGCGCCTTCGACCCGAAGTAGTCGAGGTGGTGGCTGTCGAGCTGCAGTCCGACGGGGTGACCGGCGGCGATGGCGGCTGCCACGTTCTCCCACGCCCTGCGGGGAGAGGTGGTCTCCTGGACCGCGAGCTCCAGCCCGAGCCGGGCGGCCAGGTTCCTCGTGAGCTCGAAGGGCTTGACCCGCCCCCCGAGGAAGGGGAAGTCCATGTTCTTGCCGTCCCAGTAGATGAAGGACAGACCGGAACCGAGGCCGAAGAGCATGGGCTCGGACAGATCGATTCCCTCGTGCCGCAGCAGCACCCCCAGAGTCGACGTCTCGCAGTGATGCGTACCGCGGGCGTCGACGCCCCCCACCCTCATCATGCCGTGCTCTCCTGAACGGGGACGGTCGGCCGGGTCGCCAGTCCTTCCCGCGGTGCCTCCGCCGGCCCGACGGGACAGACCCCGCGCACGGGTGCCCGGGGGCGTGGTTCACGCTCGTGGATGAGGGCGAGGAGCGCGCTGTGGACCAGGGGCGGGCGGGTGTGGGGCCCGACGGCCGGAAGTTCGTCGTGCACCCCACCATGGTGGACCCTCCCACGGCGGGAGGGGCCACCGCTCCGCCCATGAGCCCCGACGCGCGGCGTCGTGCCGCCGACCGGGCCGCTGTCAGGGGTCAGGAAGGCGAGGGAGGTGTCCACACCGTTCCGCGGGCCTCGTACTCCAGCATGGCTTCCAGTCCCAGCGCGGCGTCGACGCCCAGTTCGCGGCGGACCAGCCACAGGGCGAGGTCGAGGCCGGAGGTGACGCCGCCGGCGGTCACCAGGTCGCCGTCGTCGACGACGCGCGCGTTCTTCAGCACACCCCCCTGCCGCTCGAGGTCGGCGCGGGCCCGGTGGTGGGTGGTGCAGGGGCGGCCGGCGGTGATGCCGGCGGCGGACAGCAGCATCACACCGGTGCACAGGGCGGCGACGGTCAGCCCCGGCCGGCGTGCCTCGGCCAGAGCCCGGGGCAGGGCGCCGCGCCGGATCTCCGCCCAGACCCCGGGGTCCTCCCTGCGGGCGTACCCGCCGCCGGGGACCACCAGGAGGTCCGCCTCCTGCGGGGCCCAGCCCCGGTCGGCGCGGAGCCGGGTGCCGAAGGCGGCGGTGATCGCGCGGGGGCCGTCGAGGGCGACGTATCGGACCTCCACGCCGCGGTCGGTGAAGTAGTCGGAGGCGCTGAACACCTCGTAGGGGGCGGCGAGGTCGAGTTCCTCCACGCCCGGGAACAGCACGACGTGCACGCGGAGCGGGTCACGGGACGGGGAGGGGGGCGCGGGAGCCGCGGTGGCCGCGTCGAGGGGGACGCCGGTCGCCAGACCCGCGGCTCCCAGGGCCGTGGCGGTGCGCAGCAGAGTACGTCGGTTCACGGGATGACCTCTTCTCGTGGTGGGGTCGGTGGGCCGGTGCGCCGGCCCGTCAGCGGGCGAGCGGCTCGTCCGCGAGGTACGGGGGCGCCGGTTCGTACTGGAGGGCGCGCCGTACCGCACGCGCGTGGTCGCGGCCGTGCAGGTGGCCGACGAGCCAGAGGGCGCTGTCGATGCCGGCGGAGACGCCCTGGCTGGTGAGCAGCCGGCCGTCGACGACGTAGCGGGCGTCGGACACGACGGTGACGTCGCCGCGCGCCGCGAGCGCCGCCTCGTACCGCCAGTGGGTGGCGACGCGGCGGCCGCGGGCGGGTCCGGCGGCGTGCAGGAGGAAGGCGCCGGTGCAGACGCCGACGGTCCAGTGGGCCCGCGCGGCCCGGTCGGCGAGCCAGTCGGTCACGCGCGCGTTGTGCGGCTCGGCCTCCCGGGCCCCGGAGCCGCCCGGGACGAGCAGCACGTCCAGCGGCGGGTGGTCGTCCAGGGTGTGGTCGGGCAGGACGCGCATGCCGTTGGCGCAGCGGACCGGGTCGCCGCGCTCGGCGACGAGCAGGGCGGTGTCGGCGCCGTCGCGCAGTTCGGCGGAGGTGGCGAAGACCTCGAAGGGGCCGGTGAAGTCGAGTTCCTCGGCGGTGGGGAAGAGCAGGACGCCGTACGTGGTCATGGGTGGGCTCCTCGGTGTCGCGTGGCGGGCCGGGCGGAGTCCGGGCGGGGCGGGACCGTGTGCCGTGGCGGGCGGGTGGCGCGGTGCTCAGGTCACGTTCACGGTGCCCCGGCGTTCGTACTCCAGGACCTCCTCGGCGAAGAGGGCCGTGTCCGCGCCGAAGAACCGCTCCAGGAGCCAGAGCGCCAGGTCGATGCCGGAGGTGACGCCTCCGCAGGTGACGAGGTCGCCGTCGTCGACGACCCGGCCCGCGACCACGCGCCCGCCCTGCGCGCGCAGGTCGTCCAGGGCGATGTGGTGCGTGGTGCAGGGGCGGCCGGCGGTGATGCCCGCGGCGGACAGCAGCATGGTGCCGGTGCACACGGCCCCGAGGACCAGACCGTCCCGGCGGGCCGCGGCCAGCGCGCCGGGCAGGACACCGCGCTGCGTCTCCCGCTGAAGCGGGGAGCCGTCGCCGTACCCGGCGCCGGGGACGATGATCAGGTCGGCCGAGCGGGGGGACCAGGGGTCCCGGCACACGATCTCCATCCCGGCGGACGTCCTCACCCGGCGGGCGCCGTCGGCGGTGACGAAGGACTGCGCGATCCGCTCCCGGCCGGCGATGCCGAACACCTCGACGTGACCGGCGAAGTCCTGTTCCTCGACGCCGTCGTAGAGCACGGTGTGCACGCGCAGTCGCCGCGCGGGCCGGGAGGCGGGGGGCGGGGAGGGCGCGGTGGTTCCGGACGGGAACGGCATGGGGGGCCTCCGCGAAGACGTGGGCGGCGCGGTCCCGGCCGGGGCCGGGGCGCGGGAACGCGTTCAGTCTTCCGGCGGCCGGTGCTTGGCGGCACCGGCGTGCGTGCCTACGGTGCGCAAGATACGGCCACGCCGTCCGGGAGGCGCGCCCTGCTCACGCGTGGAAGGCCGCCCGGTAGGCGGAGGGGGTCGTGCCGACCTGGCGGGTGAAGTGGTGGCGCAGGGTCTCCAGGGATCCGAACCCGGTCGCCTCGGCCACCGCCGTCAGCGGCAGGGACGTCGTCTCCAGCAGTTCCCGGGCGCGTTGGAGGCGCTGGGCGAGCAGCCAGCGCAGCGGCGTGGTGCCCGTCTGGGCGCGGAAGTGCCGCGCCAGGCTGCGCCGGCTCATCATGGCGTGGGCGGCGATGTCGGCGAGGCTGAGGGGTTCGCTCAGCTTGCCGCGCATCCACTGGAGCGTGGGGCCGAGGTCCAGGGAGTCGTCCTGGGGCGTGCGGTACTCGATGAACTGCGCTTGGCCGCCGGTGCGCTGCGGTGGCATCACCAGCATCCGCGCGGCGTGGGCGGCGACGGCCGCGCCGTGGTCGACGCGGATCATGTGCAGGCACAGGTCGAGGCCGGCGGCGATTCCGGCGGAGGTGAGCACCTGCCCTTCGTCGACGTACAGCACGGACGGGTCGACGTCCGTCTCCGGATACCGTTCGGCCAGCGCGTCGGCGAACCGCCAGTGCGTGGTGGCGCGCCGCCCCCGAAGGAGCCCGGCGTGCGCGAGGACGAAGGCCCCCGTGCAGATGGAGGCGATCCGCGCCCCGCGGGCCGCCGCCTCCCGCAGGACCCGCACCACGCGCGGATGCGGCACGTGATCGGCGGGGACCCCGGGAACGATGACGGTGTCCGCGGCGCGGACATCACCCCAGCCGTACGCGGAGGAGACCCGGAACGGCCGCGACGGACCGGCCGTCGCGGTCACCGACCGGTCGGCGCAGACCCGCACGTCGTAGGCCGGCGAGCCATCCGGACACGACACGAAGGCGAACACCTGACAGGGGATGGAGAGGTCGAGGGCCGACACTCCCTCCAGCGCGAGGACCGCGACAGCATGCATGCCAACGGAGCCTAGAAGAGGGCCGGTCGGTGCGGGCAGGGGGCCCGCGGTGGCCGTGGCGGTGTGGTGCGGGGCTTCAGCGGGCCCGGGGTCCCCGGTGGGCGCGTCCGGGGGCCCGCCCCGCCGTCGCGGCCGGCCCCTTCGCCGCGGCCTGCCGGACAGCGGGTGGGGGCCTGACCGACGAGGAGCGGGAGAAGCACGCTCCCGGATTCCCGTACGAGGGGCCTGCGGCCGCGGTCACCGGAAGCGTGGCGTGGAGGCCTCCCCGGGCACCGGGGACACCGGCCGCCCGGCAAGGCGGCCCCGCGGGGGCCGGGGAGACGTCACCCCTTCATCGGTTCCCCGACGTGCCGAAGGCGCGGCGGAGTGTTCTGGTCAGGGACTCCAGCGCCCCGGCGTAGCCGTGCCGCGGCGGGGTCGCGTACCCGACCACCAGGCCGGGGGGCCGGGAGCCCGGCACCACGCAGTACTCCCCGAGGCCGCTGACCGCCAGGGACTCGTGCCGGGCGGCGTGCAGCACCTCGCGCTCCGACGGGCCGTCCTGCGGCCAGTGCACCACGGCGTGCAGCCCCGCGTTCTCCCCCAGCAGACGGACCTGCGGCACCCTTTCGGCGAGGGCCGCGCCCAACTGCTCCCGCCTGCCCCGGTAGTGGTTGCGGCAGTGCCGCACGTGCCGGTCGTACGCCCCCGAAGTGATCAGTTCCGCCAGCACCATCTGGGTGAGCGCCGCGGAGTGCTGGTCGGCGATCCGTTTGGCCGCCGTGACCGGCTCGACCCAGTCCGGGGGCAGCACCAGCCAGGCCAGCCGCAGGCCGGGGGCGAGCGTCTTGCTGGTGGTACCGGCGTATATGACCCGAGACGGTTCCCGTGCCTGGAGCGTCCCGATCCGGCGCCTCCCGTACTGGAACTCGCCGTCGTAGTCGTCCTCCACGATCACCGAGTCGGTCGCGCGGGCCCAGGCCAGCAACCGCTCGCGGCGCTCCTCGGACAGCGACACCCCCAGCGGGTACTGGTGGATCGGAGTCACGAGCACGGCCTCGGCGTCCAGCAGCTCGGGCCGCAGCCCGTGTTCGTCCACCTCGACCGGGTGCGCGGTGAGTTCGGCCATCCGGATGATTTTCCGGAAAAGCGGGTACGACGGGTCCTCGATCGCGAGCTTCCCGGCTCCGTGACCGGCCAGCACCCTCGCCAGCAGACCGATCGCCTGGGTGAAGCCGTGACAGACGACGATCCGGTCCGGCTGGGCAACCACCCCGCGCGCCCGGCCGAGGTAGTCGGCGAGCGCCTGGCGCAGTTCCGGCCGGCCGCGGGGATCCCCGTAGTCGAGAGCCTCCGCCGACGCCTCGCGCAGCACCCGCTGGGTGGCCCTCACCCAGGCCGTCCTGGGGAAGAGCGTCACGTCGGGCATCGCGGGCCTGAGGTTCCAGCGCCACGGGTTCCTGGCGCCGGGGCCGGCCGAGGTGTCCGGCGGCGCGGCGCTGCGCGGTGAGGTCACCCGGGTCCCGGAGCCCTGCTCGGCCTCCAGGCGCCCTTCGAGGACGAGCCGGCGGTAGGCGCTGGTGACCGTCCCCCGGGCCAGGCCCAGTTCCTGAGCGACGCCGCGTGTGGAGGGCAGACGGGTACCCGGCCGCAGGCGCCCGGAGTCGATGGCCCGGCGCAGCGCCGCGGCCAGTTCCTCCGAACGCCCGTGCCGCCGGCGCAGGTCCAGGTCCAGTTGGAGGTCGAGGAAGCGGACGCCCGGCGCGGGGGGCCGGACGGAGTGGTCCGCGGGGTGCGGCGCGCCGTTCCCGTCGTGCCCGGTCCCTCCCGCGGGTCCGCCGCCCGGCGATCCGCGGTGGCGGCGCTCGTCACCCCGCGCCGGCGCCGCGGCCCGGCCTGCGCCGGGACCCTCCTCACCAAGCGGTACGGCGCGATCGCCGAAGCGCATCCTGCTCCCCCTTCTCGCTCTGCTCGCCCCCGGTCCCTCACCGGCCGGCGCCCCCGGGTCCCTTCGCCGCGCACATCCTTCCAGCGCCCGCCGGGGGCCGGAAGGCTCAGGGTCGGCGGCCCAGCAGGGCGTCGGCGGAGCCGGGCAGCCGCTTCCCCACCAGTGACCGCAGCGCGGGGAAGGCCGCTGTGTCACCGACCAGCGCCCCGCCGAGGAGGACACCCCCGTCCCCGCTCAGCACGAGCTTGGCGTAGCGTCTCGCGCGGAGGTCCTCGACGGCGAACTCCACCGCCCCCGCGGTGCGTGCGTGGGCGTCGCCGAAGCCGGCGACGTGGACCCCGGCCAGCTTCAGCCGCGCGGACGGATCGGCGCCGGTGAACGGCCTCACCGCTCCCCCGGTCAGCTGGGCCGCCACCGTGTCGGCCATGCGGTAACCGGGTGCGACCAGTCCGTAGGAGCGGCCCCCGGCCGCCGCGCAGTCCCCGACCGCCCATATGCGGGGATCGGCGGTACGGCAGTGCTCGTCGACGAGGAAGCCGCCCCGCTCCCCCGTGGCCAGACCGGCGGCACCGGCCAGTTCGTCGCGCGGCCGGACACCGGAGGCGAGCACCACCAGGGAGGCGTCCAGGGCGGTCCCGTCACGCAGCACGACGGACCGCACCCGTCCGCCGGGGCCGGCGCGCAGCGAGCCGACCGAGACGCCGCAGCGCACCGCGATGCCGCGCTCGCCCACCAGCCCTGCGAGCAGTTCACCACCGCGTGCGTCCAGCTGGGCCGGCATCGGCCATGGCGCCTGCTCCAGGATCCGCGGGCGCATGCCCAGTGCCCGCAGGCCGTTCGCCGCCTCCAGCCCGAGCAGTCCGCCGCCGATCACGACGGCCGGGTCGCCGGGCCGCGCGGCGGCACGGATCCCCTCGAGGTCGTCCAGGGTGCGATAGGTGAAGCAGCCCGGCAGGTCGCGGCCCGGGACCGGGGGCACGAAAGGGCGCGCCCCGGTGGCCAGCACCAGCGCGTCGTACCGCCAGGCGGTGCCGTCCGCGGCGACCACCCGCGCGCGCCGCCGGTCCACGCGGACCACACGGGTGCCGAGGCGCAGCCGCACCCGGGGGGCGCGGAGCGGCTCGGGGCCGGCCAGCAGGAGGTCCCGGGCGTCCCGGCCCTCCAGACGGGAGGTGAGGGAGACCCGGTCGTACGCGGGCCACGGCTCCTCCCCCAGGACGACCAGCCGCCAGCGCCGGCCGGGATCGTCCGCCCGCAGCCGCTCCACCAGACGGTGGGCGACCATGCCGTATCCGACGACGACGAGGGTCCGTTCCATCACGCCCCACCCTCCCCGAGGAGCCCCACCAGGCGGCGCGGCCCGCCGTCCACCGGCTGCGCCGCACCGGGGTGCGTTTCCCCGCCCAGCGCCAGGACCTCCCGCGCGCAGCCCCCGCAGCCGGTCGTCGCCCGGGTGGCCGCGGCCACCGCGGCCAGGTCCCGGGCGCCGTCCCGCCAGGACCGCCGCACCTCGGCCCGGGTGACGCCGCCGCAGAAGCAGACGACATCGTCCTCCGCCGGACCTCCCGGGTCGCCCGCGGGAGGAGTCCCGAGCAGCAGCGACAGCCGGTCGGAAGGCGCCGGGAGGTCCCGGTCGTACAGGTGGGCGACGGCGGCGATCGCGCGGGGCAGGCCCAGCAGCACGGCGCCGTGGACGCGTCCCTCCCGAAGGACGAGCCGGGCGTACCGGCCGCGCGTCCGGTCCGTGAAGGTCACCACCTCATCGGCGGAGCCGGCGGGGTGCTCCTCCCCCGGCGCGTCCGGTGTCCCCAGCACCGCCAGATCGATCTCCCGCGCCCGCAGCCGGACGGCGGGGCGGGTCCCCCGGAACCGGGCTCCGCCTCCGGTGAGCAGTCGCGCCAGGACATCCGCCTGCTCCCAGGCCGTCAGGACACTCCCGCCCACGGTGCCCTCGTACTCCGCGCAGTCGCCGATGGCACGGACCCGGGGGTCGCTGGTGCGCAGCTCCGCGTCGACGACGACACCGGTACGCACCGCCAGCCCGCAGCCGCGGGCCAGCGAGGTCTCGGGCACGGCACCGGCGCACACGACGAGGTGGCGGGCGGGCACCTGTTCGCCGTCCTCGAGCAGCAGGGCGCCGGGCCGGTACGCCCGGGCCGTTCGGCCCGGCAGCACCCGGACCCCCAGCCGTTCGAGCCGTTCGGTCAGCAGGAGCCCGGCGGTCGCGTCGAGCCGGTTCTCCATCGGGTGCGGGGCGGGGTGGACCAGGGTGACACCGCGGCCGCCGCCTCGCAGGGCCACGGCGGTCTCCACGCCCAGCACCCCCGCGCCCAGCACGGCCACGTCCGGCCCCCGCCCGCCTCCCCCCCCGGCGTCCGCCGGGCCCGTCCCCGGCGGCGGGGCGATCCGCAGGCAGTCGTCGAGCGTGCGCAGGGCGGTCACCCCGCCGGCAGGGGATCCGTCGGGAGCCCGCAGCCCGGGCAGGTCCGGCAGGTGCGGCCGGGCGCCGGTGGCGAGGACCAGCGTGTCGTAGGGGTGCGAGCCGCCGTCGTCGGTGTGCACCAGGGCCCGCCGCCGGTCCACGCCGGTCACGGTGACGCCGTCGCGCACGTCGGCGTCACCGGCGATGCCGGGCAGCGTCAGGGCGGACGGCCTCAGCCGCCCGCCGAGCACCTCGCCCAGCAGGGGACGCTGGTACGCGGGGCGGTGCTCGGCGCCGAGGACCCCGATCCGCCCCCGGTACCCGTACCGGCGCAGGAGCTGCACGAGTCGGTGGGCGGCCGGTCCGTGGCCGACTATCACGATGCCCGCTCTCATGCTCCGGCCTCTTCCGGCTCGATCCGTACGGCGCACACCTTGAACTCGGGCATCTCGCTGCGCGGGTCCAGCGCCGGATTGGTGATCAGGTTGGCCCGGCCGGACATCGGGAAGTGGAAGGGCAGGAAGACGGTGTCGGGGCGCATGGTGTTCACGATCCTCACCCGGGCCCTCAGACGTCCGCGCCGCGAGGTGACGACGGCGGTCCCCCCTTCCGAAAGTCCTGCCCGGGCCGCCGTGTCCGGGTGCACCTCGACGTAGGCCTCCGGCACGGCCCGGAGGAGCTCGGGGACGCGGCGGGTCTGCGTGCCGGACTGGTAGTGGGCGAGCGCGCGCCCGGTGGTGGCGGTCAGCGGGTACTGCGCGCAGGCCGTCTCGGCGCTCTCCCGGTGGTCGACCGCGGCGAACCGGGCGCGCCCGTCGGGGTGGGCGAAGCGGTCCAGGAACAGCCGGGGCGTGCCGGGGTGGGGCTCGGCGCCTTCCGGCTGTTCGGGGCAGGGCCAGTACAGGGCCTCACCGGCGTCCAGCCGCTCGTAGTCGATGCCCGAGTAGTCGGCGGGGCCGCCCCGGGAGGCCCGGCGGAGCTCGTCGAACACCTCGCGCGGCGCGGCCGGGAAACGGCTTGCCGGCTGACCCAGCCGGACCGCCAGGGCCCGGATGACCTCCAGGTCCCCGAGGACCCCGGCAGGGGGGTCCTGCAGCCGGCGGCGGCGCAGCACGCGGCCCTCCAGACTGGTCAGGGTCCCCTCCTCCTCGGCCCACTGGGCGACCGGCAGCACCACGTCGGCCAGTTCGGCGGTCTCGGAGCGGAAGAAGTCCGCGACCACCAGCAGGTCGAGCCCGGCGAGCCGGTCCCCGACCCGCCCGGCGTGCGGGGCCGACACCACCGGGTTCGACCCGAAGACCAGCAGGGCCCTGGGGCCGTCCGGCTCGCCGAGGGCGTCCAGCAATCGGTAGGCGCTGCGCCCCGGTCCCGGCAGCGAGTTCGGGTCCACGCCCCACACCCGCGCCACGTGCTCGCGCGCCGCCGGGTCGTCCAGCCTGCGGTAGCCGGGCAGTTGGTCGGCCTTCTGACCGTGCTCGCGCCCGCCCTGGCCGTTGCCCTGGCCGGTCAGGCAGCCGTAGCCGCTGCCCGGTCGGCCGGGCAGGCCCAGGGCCAGGGCCAGGTTGATGAAGGCGGCGGTGGTGTCGGTGCCCTTGCTGTGCTGCTCGACCCCGCGCCCGGTGAGGACGTACGCGCGGCGCGTGCGGGCCAGTGTCCGGACCGCCTCGCGCTGTTCGCCGGCGGGCACGCCCGTGACGCGCTCGACCCGCTCCGGCCACCAAGCCAGCGCCTTCCGCCACGCCTCGTCGAACCCGCTGGTGCGCTCCGCCATGTAGTCCGGGTCGCACCATCCCTCGGTGACCGCGATGTGCAGCAGGCCGAGCGCCAGGGCGAGGTCGGTGCCGGGCAGCGGCTGCAGGTGCAGGGCCGACGCCTCGGCGGTCCTGGTGCGGCGCGGGTCGATGACGACGAGGTCGGCCCGGTCCAGGTGGCGCATGAGCGGCGGCATGGTCTCGGCGACGTTGGCGCCGGCGAGCAGGACGGTGTCGGCCTCCGCCAGGTCGGTCACCGGGAAGGGCAGGCCCCGGTCCACACCGAACGCGGCGTTGCCGGCGGCGGCGGCCGAGGACATGCAGAACCGCCCGTTGTAGTCGATCTGGCTGGTGCCGAGTGCCGTCCGGGCGAACTTGCCCAGCAGGTAGGCCTTCTCGTTGGTCAGCCCGCCGCCGCCGAAGACGGCGACCCCGTCCGGTCCGTGGTCCCGCCGTACGCGTCGCAGCCCGGCCGCGACCGCGTCCAGCGCACTGTCCCAGTCCGCCGGGAGGAGCCGCCCGTCCCTGCCGCGCAGGAGGGGGTGGCGCAGCCGGTCCGGAGCGTCGAGCACGGAGGGCGCCGTCCAGCCCTTGCGGCACAGCCCGCCCCGGTTGACGGGGAAGTCGGACGGCCGGACGCGCACGGTGCCGTCCTCGCGGCTCAGCCGGGTGCCGCACTGCAGGGCGCAGTACGGGCAGTGCGTCCTCACCTGCCGGGGTTCGCTCACGTCCCCGCCCTCCTGACAGCGCCGCGCCCGCCGCGCACGGAATCCGGGTAGACCGTCCGGACCACCACGACGCACACCGCGTAGAAGGCGAGGAACCCCCAGAACGCCTTGTCGCCGGTGCCGGAGGAGGCGTACGAGGACCGGAAGGCCAGGTTGATGGCGACTCCGCCGAGCGCACCGACGGCCCCGGCGATGGCGATCGCCGCGCCGGAGAGTCTGCGGGCCCGGGCGAAGGCACGCGTCGCGTCCCGGCCGGCCGCGATCTCGCGTTCGGCCTCGAGACCGAAGACCACGGGGATCATCTTGTAGGTGGAGCCGTTGCCGATCCCGCTGAGGACGAACAGGGCGGTGAAGCCGGCCAGGAACAGGCCCAGCGACTCGCGTGCGGAGGCGACCAGCAGCAGCACGGTGCCCGCGAGCATGCCGACGTAGGCCCACAGGGTGACCCGCCCCCCGCCCCACCTGTCGGCCATCCAGCCGCCGAACGGGCGGGCCAGCGAGCCGAGCAGCGGTCCGAGGAAGGTCAGCCGCGCCGCCTCCAGCGGGGTGGAGCCGAACTGGGTCTGCAGTACGAGGCCGAACGCGAACCCGTAGCCGATGAACGAGCCGAACGTGCCGACGTAGAGCAGGGAGATCCACCAGGTGTGGCGTTCCCGAACGGCCTCGCGCTGGGCACCGGGTTCGGTGCGCACGGTGTCGATGTTGTCCATGAACAGGGCCGACAGCAGTGCGGCGGCCCCGATCAGGGGCAAGTACACCGCCACCACGTACGAGGGGTGGGCGCTGCCCGCCGTCGCGATCACCAGCAGCCCCACGATCTGGACCGCCGCCACGCCGAGGTTGCCGCCGCCGGCGTTCAGGCCCAGGGCCCAGCCCTGGAGGCGCCGCGGGTAGAAGCCGGTGATGTTGGTCATCGAGGAGGCGAAGTTGGCGCCGCCCGCACCGGCGGTCGCGCCGATCAGCAGGAACACCCACAGGGGCGTGCCCGGGCGCTGGACGAAGTGCAGGGTCGCCAGGGTGGGAACGAACAGGACGGCGGAGGCGAACACGGTCCAGTTGCGGCCGCCGAAGCGGGTCACCGCGTAGCTGTAGGGCAGCCGCAGCACCGCGCCGACCACCGTCGGGACGATCACCAGCAGGAACTTCTCCCCGGCCGAGAACCCGAAGCCGGTCTCCGGGGACATGAACAGCACCAGCACCGACCACAGGCTCCACACGGAGAAGCCGATGTGCTCCGAGAAGACCGACAGGACCAGGTTCCGGCGTGCGACGAGTCTGCCACCGGCCTCCCAGGCCGCCTCGTCCTCCGGGTCCCAGTTCCTGATGTGGCGGCCGCGGCCCTGCGGGCGCGGGGCCGTGGGCTGTCGCGCGGCCCGGTCGCCGTCCGGAGGGGTGCTGCCCGGCGGGGGCGTGTCCGCGCCGCCGCCGGAACCGGCTGGGCCACTCCGCCCGGTCGGCTTCCGGACGCCGGTGAAGGCGTCCAGGGGCGGAGTCACGGCCGGCCTCCGTCCGTACGGCCGGGACGGGGGCGGGAGGGCGGATGGAGGGGCGGGATGGCCGGGGTTCGTCTGGCAGGCATCGTCGGCGTGTCTCCCTGCGGCGTCGGAGGCGAGGGGGAAGGGCGAGCCGGACCTGTCGCGGAAGGCCGGACGGGGGCCTGAGGCCCCGGGCTCGTCAGCACCGTAGACGAGCCGGTGGTCCGTCGATGGTCCACTCGCGCGTGGATCCTCTGGTCCACCGGCGGACCGTGACCGGCGGACCGGGGCCGGGTCGCCCGCGCGGCGCGGCGGGCCGCCGGCGACGAGGGGGATTCCACCTTCTGCACATATGGGATTTCCATGCCCGGAGATCGGCGTTTCCCGAAAACCCGCTAACAAGTCCGCGCTGCTCGAGAATAAAGACCGACCCGCGTTCGGACTCTTGAAGGCCACCAATATCGACAATATTCTGACAGGCGCAAGCAGCCCACTACGGAAGCGGACGCCACCCGATGCAGAGAACCCGACCGGCCAGGCCGTCGCGGAGTGCACCGCCACCCGGCTCGCCCCTGCCTCCGGACAGTTCACCGGAAGGCGATGTCACCCGGCCCCGGGGGCGGGTGATCGCAGCCCCCGCGACCACGCGGGGAAATGCCGTACCAGGACTGCCCGCGCCGTCTTCCCTCCAGGGCGTGTCACCGCCGTGACATCGGCCTCGCCGCCGTCCGTGCGTCCGGAGCGGCGAGGCCGGATACCCCGGAGAACACGAGTGGACGCCAACCGATCACGCCGGTTGTGTTTTCGCCGAGGGCGAAAACGGGGGACGACAAGGACACGCCCGATGACCCTGGAAATTAATTTCTGGTTCAACTATTCCTGCCCGTTCAGCTTCCTCACACGCCGACTGCTCCGCGAGGCGGCTTTGGAGGCGGGTGCGCGGATCCGGTCGCACCCCTTCGAACGACAGGCCGAAATGCAGGAATCCGCCCTTCCGCAGCGGATATGGGAGCACACCGTCCTGCCCCTGGCCGAAAGGCTCGGCGTTCCGGTCGGCGAAACGCCGCCGGAGCCGGTGCCGGACACCCGGCCGGCCTCGCTGGGATACCTGTACGCGTGTGACCGCGGGCGCGGGGAGGCCTACAGCGACCAGGTCTTCTCCGCCCACTTCCAGGAGCGGGCCGACATAGGCGACCTCGCGACGCTGGAGCGGCTCGCGGACCGCGCGGGCCTCGATCCGGGCGGGTTCCACGCGGCCGTGACGGCGCGGGAGTACGCCGAGCGCCACCGGCCGGCCCCGGAGGGGACGGAGTCCCCGGTCGTCCTGACGCCGACGATCACCGGCGGGCACCTGCGCGTCGAGGGGGTGCCGACGACGGAACAACTTCGCCGGCTCCTGGAGGGCTCCGGAAGCGGACGGCTCTCACTCGCCGGAACGGGCGCCCTTGCCGAGCGGGCGGCCGCGCCTGGCCGACCGGCCGGTGGACGGCGGGACGGCATGGTCGTCGAGGCGGTCGAGTGCGGCCTCCACCAGTTGCGCGAGGTTCTCGGCGATCCCCTCGGGCAGACGGCGGAGCAGCCGTGCGCGTGCGGCCGCCGCCGCTTGCGCCACCAGCCCGGCCACCTGGGCGCCCTCCTCCGTCAGACGGACCCAGGAGCTCCGTCCGTCACACAGGTTCGCCTCCCGGTTGACGTATCCGGCCGCCACGAGACGGTGCACGATGTTGCTGGTGCCTCCCGACGACAGTCCGCAGCCGACGGTGAGCCCGGTCGGACTGAGGCGCTGCCCGGGAGCCGCGTACAGAGCCAGCAGTACGTCCGCGTCGACCCGAGTCAGGCCGGCGTCGGCGGCGGCGTCGTCGGTGGCGGCGTCCAGCAACTGGGCCAGGCGGATGACGTGCCGCGCCAGCCGATCCGGCATGTCGGGGCGTTCCAGAAGCGTTGAGCCGGCCATGGTCTCCCTTCCGCACGACGGAATTCCCACCCTATCACCCATTGTCCTATTTGCCTCTTTGCCCTGATTCCGGGAGCATCCCACAGAACACGTCTTCTTTGTCGCGCTTTCCGAGCAAGAGTAACCTTTCTCGAAATTTCCATGTTTTTCTTGGCGCCGCGCGGCCGACCGCTCCCCCGCGCGCGGATTTCCCGGAGGAATTCGCACGGAGAGGAGGCGCCCACCGCTCCCCCGGGCGCCGTCCCGCGTGTCGCACACGGCCATGCCGTCCGCCGACGAGCGACGGCGAACCGAAGGAGTGCTACCTGTTCCCGCGAACCTTCAAGCGCGTCCGTGCCTACAATGACCGATTCGAATAGCTCATCGTGACGACTTTCTTTCGGAGTGCGACGGCCGGTGGCCGACCGACGCCTCCGAGCGGAGTCCCGGGTGGGCGACTGCGCGCGACGCACAGTCGCTCACCGCTCACACCCAGTCCCGCCC
The DNA here is from genome assembly GCF_029813835.1 of Streptomyces sp. DH37. Classification (GTDB taxonomy): domain Bacteria; phylum Actinomycetota; class Actinomycetes; order Streptomycetales; family Streptomycetaceae; genus Streptomyces. The sequence goes on along the minus strand of NZ_JARVKV010000042.1, from coordinate 31,673 downwards.
ACCGCGATCATCCCGCCGCCGGGATGGGGCCACAAGGAGGATGCCGACAATGACCGCCAAGTCCGCACAACCGGACGGAGTGGTGGAGGAGTTCGGAAGTCCGCGCCAACAACTCCTCAGCGCGGTACACGTATTGCCCGTCGACTTCCTGCGCACGGCCGACTCGCCGCGAGCCGTCCTCGAGAACACCGAGCACTTACGCGTCCTGGCCATGACGGGGGAGGCTCTTCCGCCCATCATCGTGCACCGCCCCACCATGCGGGTCATCGACGGCATGCACCGGCTGCGGGCCGCCGTCCTGCGCGGCCGGACCGAGATCGAGGCGCGGTTCTTCGACGGCAGCGAGGAGGACGCCTTCGTCCTGGCCGTGGAGTCCAACATCGCCCACGGGCTCCCGCTGAAGCTCGCGGAGCGCTCCGCCGCCGCCCTGCGCATCCTGGCCTCGCATCCGCACTGGTCCGACCGGGCGATCGCCGCCGTGACGGGGCTGTCCGCGCAGAAGGTGAGTTCGCTGCGGCGCAGCCTGCCGGAGGCCCCGGCACCGGCCGACGCGCGAGTCGGCCGGGACGGACGGGTGCGTCCGCTGAGCACCGCCCAGGCCCGCAAGGAGGCGAGCCGCCTGCTGTCCTCCTTCCCCGAGATGTCCCTGCGGCAGATCGCCAGGCGGACCAGGCTCTCCCCCAGCACCGTCCGGGACGTGCGCGACCGGATGCAGCGGGGCGAGGACATCGTGCCCCGGCGCCACCAGAAGCCCGCCCCCGTCCCCCGGCGGTCCGTGCCGTGCGGGACCGAGCCGGGCGGGCCTGTCGTCATACGGTCCCGCACCGACCTGGCGGCCGAGGACACCGCGGACCGCTGCGTACCGCCCGAGGCCGCGCAGCCCGCGCCGGACCCGGTCGCCCTCTACCGCAGACTCTGCCGGGACCCGGCCCTGCGGCAGAGCGAGGCGGGACGCCGGCTGCTGCGCCTGCTCGGCCTCCTCCTGATGTCGTCCGAGGAGTGGGACGCCCTGGCCGGCGCGGTGCCCGCGCACCGCACCGGCGTCGTCGCCGACCTTGCGCTCGAGTGCGCCCGGACGTGGCAGTCGTTCGCCGACCGGGTCGGAGAACGGGGGCTCTGACAGGCCCCCGGCGGATCTCTGGGAGACCTCTGGCAGGCCTCCGACAGACCCCCGACAAACAGAGCCGGGGAGGGCCCGGAGCGGTGGAAGCACGACGCTCCGGGTCCTCCCCGGCCCGGACCTCTCCGTGCCGTCGCCCGGTGGCCGCTCAGTACCGGACGGAGCGCAGCCGGGGCCCGTACGGAGCAGCGTCCAGCCAGCGGCCGGCCCGGGGCCACAGAGGCGCCACGGCCGCCGCCGCCCGCTGTGCCGCCCGCTGTCCCGGACGCCGGGCCAGCAGGTGGTCCAGGGCGGCGCCCGCGGCCCGCACGTTGCGTTCCGCGGCGTTCCGCCGGCGCCGCGCGTACTCCCCGGCGTTCCCCTCGTGCACGGCGCGGGCGGCTTCCACCGCGTCGGTGATCCCGGAGTTCATCCCGCGTGCTCCGAAGGGCGGCAGCAGGTGGGCCGCCTCGCCGGCCAGCAGTACGCGCCCGGTGGCGTCGGTGAGGCTGCCCGCGATCCGCTGCTGGAAGCGGTAGACCGACACCCAGGTGACGCGCGCGTCGGGCACCTGGGGCAGGACGCCGGGCAGCCACCGGGCCGGCGCCTCGGCGATCCGCCGCGCATCGTCGCCCGGACGGCACTGCACGTCCACGCGCCAGCCGCCGCGGAAGGGGACCAGCAGCACGTTGCGTCCGCCCGCCGCCGGGTGGCGGTAGTGGAAGACGCGCTCGGCCGGGGCGGGTTCCGGCCCGTCGGCGACGTCGACGACGACGAACTCGGCGGCCGTGGTGGAGCCCTCCAGCGCCACACCCACCTGCTCGCGGACCCGCGACCGGGCCCCGTCCGCGGCCACGACGTACGCGGCGTCGTACGCGGCGCCCGAGCCGGTGCGCACCAGCACCCGGTCACGGCGCGGCGCCACCGAGACCACCGGGTCCCCCCAGACGGACACCACGCCCGCCCGGTCGCAGGCCTCGCGCAGCAGGTCCTCGACCACCGCCTGCGGCAGGCTGGTGAAGGGCGGGCGGACGGAGGCTCCGTAGCTGCGGGCGTACACCTGCTTCCCGCCCCACAGGGTCCGCTTGGTGGTCCACACCAGCCCCCGCGCCGCGACGGCCTCGCCCAGCCCCGGGCTGATGTCCGACAGCCGGTCCAGGGTCGCCCGGTGCACGAAGAGGGCGCGGCTGCCGGGGCGTGCCTCCCCGCGCGGGCGGGCTTCCAGCAGGACGGTCTCCAGGCCTCGGGCCTTGGCCGCGAGAGCGGCGCTCAGGCCCACCGGACCCGCGCCCACCACGGTGACGTCGGTCACCGTGCGCAACCGTGCGGGACGCGGGCGGCGCGCGCGGAGGGGACGACGGCCGGATTGAAGCGCTCCTCGACGTACAGGGGCGCCTCGTCCGCCAGCGACAGCAGGTAGGCGCGCCGTACGGCGGAAACGGCGGATGGGGAGCCCGGCCAGGGGCACAGGGCGATCTCCAGCGGCACCCGGCGCGGCGCGGCGCGGCGCACCGCCGCGGAGATTCCGAGCGGGACGGTCCGTCCGGTGACCGCTCCGGCCAGGCGGGGATCACCGGGCAGCCGGCCGGTCACCAGGTTCCGGGAGACCACCAGCCCGCGCGGGCCGACGAGTTCGCTGTGGCGGACCAGGTACGGCCCATCCGCGTGCGGCTCGCGGAACCGGCGGGACCCGCCGGGGACGCGACCGGGCGTGGACGGCGGCGCGGCGGCCGTGCTCTGGGCGGTGACACGCAGCCGGAGCCTGCACCCCAGGCGCTCCTCCAGCAGTTCCGTGGTCGACCCGGCCAGACTCAGCAGGCGGCGGGTGAACACATCGGTGAACTCCTCCGCCGGCATGCCCCGCGGCGGGACGCCGCCCGGGGGCGCTGCGAGGGCGGGTGCCGTGGCCGGCTGCGCGGCCACGGCACCCGGAGTCGGACCGGGGAGGGTCACGACGAGGACGCGGGCGCGTGGTTGCCCGGAACCAGCCGCTGAGCGATCGCGAGCCGGTTGTAGCTGTTGATCGTCACGATGACCCAGATCAGCTGGGCCAGCTGCTCCTCGCCGAAGACCTTCAGGGAGCGCTCGTACACCTCGTCCGGCACCTGGCCGTCGTGAACCAGGGTCACGGCCTCGGTCAGCTCCAGGGCCGCGCGCTCGCGCTCGGAGAAGAAGGGGGTCTCCCGCCAGGCGTTCAGCGCGTAGATGCGCTGCTCGGTCTCCCCCGCGTTGCGGGCGTCGATGGTGTGCATGTCGATGCAGAAGGCGCATCCGTTGATCTGGGAGGCGCGGATCTGCACCAGGTAGCGGAGGGTGGACTCCAGTCCGGCTTCCTCGGCCGCCTTGTCGGCGGTGGCGTACAGGCGGCCCATGGTCGTGTAGGCGGCGGAGGAGAGTTTCGTGAGGTCCAAGCGCTCGCTGATCTTGGTGGTCATAGGCCGAACGCTAGGAGAACCACCGGCGGTTGCACCAGTGTGCAACACGCCGGGTGGACACCCTCCTCCCACCGCGCACGGCCGCGCGGCGGGGGGTGTGCACGGCCGCCCGGCGGCGCTTGACAGCCCAGATACCTCACTGAAAAGTTAAATTCCGCGCTGAGGGGGCGGCGATCCCGTGCCGGGCCCCTCCGTGCCCCTGTGCACTTGTCTGCATCCCGACCCCACCGCGGCCTCTCGCGTCCTCGCAACACACCCAAGGGCCGTTGCGTACGGCACGGCGTCACCGCCGGCTCCGCGGATTCCGGCCCCCGGGTGTCCGCACCACCGCCGGCGGGCCACGGACCCGGCCCCCGGGGAGTCCCACTCCCGGAAGCCGGTCCCCGGCACGCTCCAGAGGCTGACCGACGACCAGTTTGGACGGATATGACCGAGCTGACAAACGTCCCAGCGCAGGACGGCGAACCGCCGAAGCCCGCCGAGTACCTGCGCGACATCCTGCGCTGGCACTTCGACCCCGCGACCGGCTCCCCCTTCTGGCTGGCCAGGGCCCGGTCTCTGGACTTCGATCCGCTCACCGACATAGCCGAGATCTCCGACCTGCGCCGCTTCCCGGACGTCAGCGACGATCTGCGCACGGTCCCCGTCGAGGACCTCATCCCCGCGGGCCTGAAGGACCAGAGCTTCGAGGTCTTCGAGTCCGGCGGCACCGTCGGCGCCCCCAAGCGGGTGGTCGACAGCACCGCCCGCATCCGGAACATCGACTGGGTCAGCACCGTCCTGGCGGAGCACGGCTTCCCCGAGCGCGGGCACTGGCTGCACGTCGGCCCGACCGGCCCCCACGCCGTCGGCCGCAGCGTGCGCCGCCTGGCCCAACTGCGCGACGGCATGTGCTTCACGCTCGACTTCGACCCCCGCTGGGTGAAGCGGCTGATCGGCTCCGGCCGCACGGACCTGGCCGCCGAGTACCGCGAGTACCTGCTCGACCAGATGGAACTCATCGTCAGCACCCAGAACATCGCGGTCCTCTTCATCACCCCGCCGGTGCTGGAGGCGGTGTGCGCACGCTCCGGCCTGTACGAGCGCCTGGCCGGCTCGCTCAAGGCCATCCTGTGGGCCGGCACCAGCATCAGCCCCGAGACGCTGCACCAGATCGAGGAGACGTTCTTCCCCGACGCCACGGTCGCCGCCATATACGGCAACACCATGATGGGCGTCGCCCCGCAGCGCCCGCGCGAGGAGAGCGACACCCACCCCTGCGTCTTCCGGCCCTACGTCCCGCAGTCGATCGTCGAGCTCCTGGACCCGCAGACGGGCGAACCGGTCGCCTACGGCGAACGGGGCCAGGTGCTCGTCCACCAGATGAGCCGGGACCTCTTCCTGCCGAACCTGCTGGAGCGCGACACCGCCATCCGCGTCCGGCCGGCCGCCGGGGACGACGTCGACGGCCTCGCCGACATCGCCCCCCTGCGGAGCGCGGACGCTCCCAAGGTCGTCGAGGGGGTCTACTGATGTCGGACCGGCAGCCCTTCATCGGTCCCGTCATCGGCGGCCGCGGCACCGACAGCCGCGACCGCGCCGAACTGACCGCCCTCGACGACACGCCGCTGGCCACGGTCGGGCTGGCCCCGCGGCTGCTCGCCCAGGCGGCCCTCAACCGCGTCCGGGCCGCCGCGGACGCCTCCGTACCGCCTCCGGAGCTGTTCGCCACCGCCGGAAAGCTGTTCGCCACCGCGGAACTGGAGGGCGAGACCCCCCAGGAGTACCGGCGCCGGGTCGTCATGGCGACCGGTACCCCGGCCGGGGCCATCACCCGCGCCATCGACGGCATCGGCGACTCGCTGGGCATGGTCGAGCGGCTCAACCGGGCCGAACTGCCCGCGCCCTTCGAGGTGCCCGGCTACAGCACGCACTGGGTGCCGCGCGGTTCGCTGCTGGCCGCCGTCGTCCCCAACAACCACCCCGAGCCCAACGTCACCTGGGTGCGCGCCCTGTCCATGGGCACGAGCGTGCTCGTCCGGCCGGGAAGCAGGGACCCCTTCACCCCCCGCCGGCTCCTGGCCGCCCTGCTGGCCGCGGGACTGGACCCCGACAAGGCGGCGTTCCTGCCCGGCGGGCACGACATGGGCGAGCACCTGCTGACCCAGACGGACCTGGGCCTGGTCTACGGCGGCCCGGCCGCCGCGGCCCGCTACGCCGGCCGGGGCGACGTCCTGGTCCGCGGCCCCGGCCGGAGCAAAGCCCTCGTCGGATCCGGCGCCGCACAGGACGACGGCCTCCTCGACGACCTGGTCCGGTGGATCGCCGACGACGGCGGAGTGCGCTGCAACAACATCTCCCTGGTCCTCACCAGCGGCCCCGTCGAGCCCCTCGCCGAGGCACTCGCCGAACGGCTCGCGGCCCTGCCGGTGCTGCCGGTCCTGGACGAGCGCGCCACGCTGCCGGCCACCAGCCGCGGCAACGGGGAGGCCATGGCCGAGTACCTCGCCGAGCTGACCGCCAAGGCAGTCGACCACAGCAGCGCCCGCTACGGCGGGTCGCCGATCGCCGACCCCGGCGACGGCACCGCCGTCCTGCGGCCCGTGGTCGTGTCCGTGGACAGGCCCGACGCCTCCCCGGCGGGCACCGAACTCGGTTTCCCCTTCGTCGTGGTGGCCCCGTGGAGCCAGGACGACGGCACCGGCCCGCTGCGCGACTCCCTGGTCGTCAGCCTGCCCGACGAGCACGCCTCCCTGGCACCGCGGGTCCTGCGCGAGCCGTCGGTCCGCAAGGTGGTCACCGGCCGGGTCAAGCCCTGGGCCGGTCTTCCCGAAACACCGCACGACGGCAGCCTCGCCCAGTTCCTCCTCGAACCCAAGGGACTGGTCACGGCAGAGGCAGAGAGCTGACGTCCACCGACGGCCCCCGCGGTCGGCCGCCGCGCCGACGGAGAGAGGAACCGTGACCCTCACCGCATCCTCGCGCCATGTCAGTCCCACCGCATCCGGTCCCGCCCCGGACCTCCGCGTCCCGCCCGGCACGGACTGGCGCAACCTGCCGGCCGCTCAGCAGCCGGCATGGCCCGATCCCGCCCTGGCGGAAATCGTCCAGGACCAGCTCGCCCTCCAGCCCCCTCTGACCGCGCCCGCCGACGTCCGCCGGCTCGGCTCGGCCCTCGCCCACGCCGTAGCAGGCCGGGCTTTCCTGCTCCAGGCGGGAGACTGCGCCGAACCCACGGGGGCGGCCGGGCTCGCCGCGGTCCGCGGCAAGCACCGGATCATCGGCCGGATGGCCGAGACCATCAGCGCCCGCGCCGATCTGCCCACCCTCACCGTGGGGCGCATCGCCGGGCAGCACGCCAAACCGCGGTCCATGCCGCAGGAGACCGTCGACGGCCGTACCCTGCCGGTCTACCGCGGAGACATGGTCAACGAAGCCGCGCCGCACCCCGATGCCCGGGTCCCCGACCCGCGCCGGATGCTGACCGCCTACCGCACCGCACGCGCGGTCATCAACGAACTCCACCTCATCGCGCACGAGACGGTGTCCGGACTCCTTCCCCACACCTGGGAGGAAGCCGCGCCGCACGCCGTCCCCACCCGCCCGTACGACGGCACGCTCCGCTCGGTGATCCGGGACTACGGCCGCACCGTCAAGGTGGACGGCTCCTGGCGCCGGACCGGCCTGTGGACCAGCCACGAGGCACTGGTGCTGGACTACGAGCAGACGCTGGTGCGGCGCGACCCGCACACCGGGGAGCACTACCTGCTCTCCACCCACCTGCCCTGGATCGGCGACCGCACCCGGCGCCTGGACGGGGCACACGTCGCCTTCCTCGCCCGGACAGCCAACCCGGTGGCCTGCAAGGTGGGCCCGGGCATCACCCCCGAGGAGCTCACCGAGCTCTGCGGGCGGCTGGACCCCCACCGCAGGCCCGGCCGGCTCACCCTCATCAGCCGCTTCGGCGCCGGCCTGATCCGGGAGCGGCTGCCGGTGCTCTCCCGTGCCGTACGCGCCGCCGGCCACGACGTGCTGTGGGTCTGCGACCCCATGCACGGCAACACCTTCACGGCCTCGAACGGCGTGAAGACCCGGCGGATGAGCGACATCCTCGCCGAGGTCACCGCTTTCTTCGAGGTGATGACCGATGCCGGGCAGTGGCCGGGCGGCATCCACCTGGAGATCGCCGGCGACCACGTCACCGAGTGCCTGGGAGCCGGAGGCCCCACCGCGGAGGAGGGCCTCACCCGCGCCTACCGCACCCTGTGCGACCCCCGCCTGAACGACAGCCAGGCACTGCTGACCGCACAGAGGGTCGCCGAACTCATCGCCCGGGGATGACCGCCCCCACTCGCTCCATTGCCGGCCGAGTCCCATAACTCTTCAGAAAGCCGTGTAATGAGAACTCTTCTGATCGACAACTACGACTCGTACACCTACAACCTCTACCAGCTCATCGCGGAGGTGAACGGCGTCGAGCCGACCGTCGTCACCAACGACTCGCCCGACGCCGCCGACATCGACCTGTCCGCCTTCGACTGCGTCACGATATCCCCCGGGCCCGGCCATCCCGGCCGCTCCCGCGACTTCGGGGTCTCCGCCCGCATCCTGGAGACCGCCGACATCCCCGTCCTCGGGGTCTGCCTGGGGCACCAGGGCATCGGCCAGGCCGAGGGCGCCCGGATCGTGCCCGCCCCCGAGCCCCGGCACGGCTTCCTCACCAGCGTCAAGCACGACGGCCAGGGCATCTTCGAGGGGCTCCCGCAGAACTTCACAGCCGTGCGCTACCACTCCCTCCACGTGGCCGAGCCGCTGCCCGACACCCTCGTCGCCACGGCGTGGGCGGAGGACGGCGTCATCATGGGGCTGCGCCACCGCGACCGACCCGTCTGGGGAGTGCAGTTCCACCCCGAGTCCGTCTGCACCGAGCACGGCCGCCAGATGATGGCCAATCTGCGCGACTTCGCCCTCACGCACCGCAAGACCCGGCAGAGGCCGGCGGTCACCGTCTCCCCCGCCGCCCCGGCGACCAGGGCCGAGCCCGCCGCCGGCCTCCCCGTCACACCCGGTGAGCCGGCCGCCGGCCTCCGCGTCCACCTGCGCACCCTGGAGACGGCCGTCGACACCGAGGCGGTCTTCACCCACCTGTACGCCCGGTCGTCGGCCCCCGCCTTCTGGCTGGACAGTGCGCACGTCGAGCCGGGCCGGTCCCGCTTCTCCTTCCTCGGCGACGCCGCGGGCCCCCTGTCCGAGGTCGTCCGATACCGCGTCGGGGACGGCGCGGTGGAGGTCACGCGCACCGGGGAGGCGCCGGTGCGCGTCCCGGGCACGGTCTTCGACTACCTCCAGGGACAGCTGCACCGGCGCCGCACCGACGTCCCCGACGTCCCGTTCGACTTCACCGGGGGCTACGTCGGCTACTTCGGGTACGAGCTCAAGGGCGATCTCGGCGCGGTGAACAGGCACACCTCGCCCGTCCCCGACGCCACCTGGATCTTCGCCGACCGGGTCATCGCCGTGGACCACCAGGAGGACATCACCTACCTGCTGGCCCTCAGCGACGGCAGTCCCGCCGTCGAGGCGGAGGCCCGGCACTGGATGGAGACCACCACCGCCCGGGTCCTGTCGCTGTCCGCGCCCGAGCCGCCCACCGAGGCGGGCGGCACCTCCGCCGAGCCCTGGCTGACCCACGACCGCCAGGAGTACCGGGCGCGCATCGCGGAGATCGACCGGAAGCTGCGGTCCGGCGAGAGCTACGAGGTGTGCCTGACCACTTCGGCCTGGCTGCCCGCCGACGGCGACGGCTACGACTACTACCGGACGCTGCGGCGCGCCAACCCCGCGCCCTACGGGGCGTACCTCCGCCTGGACGACGACCTGGAGATCGCCAGCTCCTCACCCGAGCGGTTCCTCACCATCGACCGCTCCGGCGTGGTGGAGACCAAGCCCATCAAGGGCACGGTTCCCCGCGGCGCCGACCCGGCGGAGGACGAGAGGCTGCGCGCCTCGCTGGCCTCCAGTCCCAAGACCCGCGCGGAGAACCTGATGATCGTCGACCTGCTCCGCAACGACCTGGGGCGGGTGTGCGAGGTCGGCAGCGTCCACGTACCGCGGCTGATGGCCACCGAGACCTACGCCACCGTCCACCAGCTGGTGTCCACCGTCCGCGGCAGGCTGCGTCCGGGCACCGACGCCATCGACGCCGTCCGGGCCTGCTTCCCCGGCGGCTCGATGACCGGCGCCCCCAAGCTGCGCACGATGGAGATCATCGACGAGCTGGAGACCGAGGCCCGCGGTGTGTACTCCGGGTCGATCGGCCTGCTCTCCACCAACGGCACCGCGGACCTCAACATCGTCATCCGGACCGCCGTCAGGATCGGCGACCGGTGGCGGATCGGTGCCGGCGGCGCGATCGTCCTCGACTCCGACGCGGACGACGAGTTCGACGAGATGGTCCTCAAGGCGTCCGCCCCGCTGCGGGCCTACCGCGCCCAGGCAACCGCCGCCGTGTGACCGCCCGGGCCCGGGCGGTCGACCCCCGGGGGCGAGCCCCGGCCCGCCCCTCCGGCCCATGAACCGACAGGAGCGCAAGTCCACATGAACATGGCCGAAGCCCTCGCGGCCACAGCCGCCGGGAGAGGATGGGCGGACCGGCCCGCCTACCACGAGCAGGACCGGACCGTCACCCACGGGCAGGTCCACCATCTCGCCGCCCGCGCCGCGTCCGTGCTGGCCGAGCACGGCGTCACCACCGGCCGCCGGGTCGTGATCGCCCTGCCCGACACCGTCGCCTGGGTCGTCTGCTTCCTCGCGGCCGCCCGGCTCGGCGCCACCGCCGTGCTGCTCAACCCGAACCTGACCGAGGAGAACCACCGCTACCTCACCGAGGACAGCCAGGCCACCCTGGCCGTATCCGACGAGGCGATCGCCGGGCACTTCCCCGACGTCGCCCACCTCACGGGCGAACGGCTGCTGGAACTGGCGGAGCGACAGGCCCCCGCCGCCGCAGCGCAGGTGGACGCCGACCATCCGCTCTACATCCAGTACACCTCCGGCACCACCGGACGCCCCAAGGGGGTGATCCACCGCCAGGGGGACCTGGAGACCTACTACACCGGGGCGGGCGCCCAGGTCCTCGGTGTCGGCCCCGACGACGTCTGCCTGTCGGTGTCCAAGCTGTTCTTCGCCTACGGCCTGGGCAACTCGCTGGCGTTCCCCCTGTACTCCGGGTGCTCCGCCGTGCTGTCGCCCGGCCCGCCGCGGCCGGGGCGGATCGCCGAACTCGTGGCACGCCACCGGGTCACGTACCTGTACGCGGTGCCGTCCGCGTACGCCAACCTGCTGGCCGAGGCGGACCCGGAGGACTTCCGCAGCGTCCGCGCGGCCGTCACCGCCGGCGAACGGCTGGGCGCCGACCTCGCCGAACGGGCCACCGCCTTCCTCGGAGCCCCGCTGTTCGACCAGCTCGGCTCCACCGAGGCAGGGCACGCCATCGCCACCAACGGCGTCTCCTTCCACGTCCCGGGCACCATCGGGCGCCCGGTGCCGGGCTTCGCGGCGGAGGTCCGCGCCCCCTCCGGCCGCGTCCTGCCCGACGGCGAGCCCGGTGAGCTGTGGGTGCGCGGTCCCACGGTCACGCCGGGGTACCTCGGGCTGCCCGAGGAGACCGCCAGGATCCTCGTCGGCGGCTGGCTGAACACACGCGACCGCGCCGTGCGCAACCCCGACGGCACGCTGGTGCACCTCGGCCGCACCGACGACCTGGAGATGGTCGGCGGCATCACCCTCTCCCCCGTCGAGATCGAGCGGGTCATCGCCCGCCACCCGGCCGTCCGCGACGTCGTGGTGGCCTCCGTCGGCGACGAGCGAGGCGCCACCAAACTGCGCGCCTTCGTCGTCCCCGGGCAGGACGTCACCGACCCGGACCTCCTGGAGAAGGAGCTCCTCGCCCTGGCCCGCACCCACCTGGCCCCCTACAAGGTGCCGCGCAGCGTGACGTTCGTCCCGGCCCTGCCGCGTACCGACACCGGCAAGCTCCGGCGCTTCCTGGTGCGCCAGGGCTCCTGGTGACAGCCGACCTCCGATCCGACGCGCAGAAAGCAGCCGACACATGATCCTGCCCGCCCGCCTTCCGGAACTGGCCTTCTACCTCGGTGAGATGTGGCAGAGGGCGGCCGAGAAGCACCCGGCCGTCCCCGTCACCCTCGACGTTCCGCTCGCCACCCTCCCGGACCTCGGCACCGCCTTCACCTACGCCACCCTGGCCGACGTGGTGGACGACCTCGCGGCCCGGCTGTGGGAGCTGGGGGTCCGTCCCTCCGAGCGCGTCGCCGTGCACAAGAGCGACAACTTCGACATCACCCTGCTGGCCTGCGCGGTGGCCAGGGCCGGCGCGGTCCCGGTCATGCTCTCCGCCGCGCTCCCCGGCGACATCGTGGAGCAACTGCTGCGCCGCCTCGACCAGCCCTGGCTGATCACCGACGCCGAGAAGCTGACCGGCCCGCTGGACGGCGTCCCGGTGCGGGACCTGACCCGACGCACCGTACTGGCCGGGACCGGGCCCCACGAGGACCTGCCCCTGATCAGCGAGCTGGACGGGGCGGCCCGGCGCCCCTCCGTCCAACTGCACCCCTCGCAGCCGGCCCTGATCACCCACACCTCGGGCACCACCGGCGTCTCCAAGCTGATGGTCCACACCGCGCAGGCGCTCTTCCACCGTCTGCTGCCGCAGCAGGTCATCGCCTGGCCGATCCGGAAGAAGGAGACGGTCGCGTTGTGCATGTCCTTCGTGCACTCGCGCTTCTTCCACTCCCTGGGGGTCTTCCTCAACTACGGGAACCCACTGGTCATCCTCGCCGACCCGGCTCCGGAGAAGATCGCGCCGGTCTTCAGGCGGCACCGGCCCGGCCTGGTCGAGACCCACCCGAACAACTTCATCCAGTGGGAGGACCTCGTCGACGCCCCCGGCGCGCCGCTGTCCAGCGTCCGGTACTACAGCAGCACCTTCGACGCCATCCACCCGCGCACCATCCAGCGGCTGCTGGCCGCCTCCAGGCGTCCCCGGCCCCTCCTGGTCCAGCTCTACGGCCAGAGCGAGACCGGTCCGATCTCGGGCGCCTGGTACACCAGGAAGACCGCCGCGCGCAACGACGGCCGCGATGTCGGCTACGTGCTGCCGGGCTTCATCAAGCTGCGCGTGGTCGACGAGAGCGGCAGGCCCGTCGCCAGGGGCAAGTCCGGCCACCTCGAACTGCGCGGCCGCGGCCGCATCATGACCTACCTCGGCGAGCACGAGCGCTTCCTGAACAACTTCAACGACGGCTGGTGGCGGCTGGGGGACATGGGTTACCTCGGCAGGTTCCGCAAGCTGCACCTGATCGACCGGGAGATCGACCAGATCGGTGACATCGACAGCAACCTGGAGCTGGAGGACATCCTGATGTCCCGCCTGGACGAGCTGCTGGAAGTGATCATCGTGGCGGGGCCCGACGGCGAACCGGTCCCGGTCGTGTGCACCCGGGGCGACGCGCCGCTCGACCCCGAGCGCTGGGCCAAGGCCACCGCGGACCTCCCGGCCCTGGCCGAGCCGGTGCAGTGGCCCTTCGACGAGGTGCCGCGCACCTCCACCTGGAAGGTCCGCCGGGTCGAGATCACCCGCATGTTCCACGAGAAGCGCGAGAAGAACACGTCCGACGCCGGATCCGCCGGCTGAGCGCCGTGCCCGGACCAGACCCAGGACGAGACCGAGGAAGAGGAGCCATGCCCCACACCCCCTCCGAGCGAGGGCCCCATCCGGTGCTGGTCATCGGCGCGGGACCGGTCGGGCTCACCGCGGCACTGGCCCTGCGCAGCCACGGCCTGCCCGTGACCGTCGTGGAGGCCGACCCCGAGGACCGGATCAGACCCGGCAGCCGCGCCCTGTTCGTGCACCGCGAGTCGCTCGAGCTGCTCGGCCGCATCAGCCCCGGACTGGACCGCACCCTGATCCGCAACGGCGTGACCTGGCCCACCCGGCGCACCGTCTACCGCACCAGGGAGGTCTTCGCCCGCACCTATCCGCAGGGGCCGCAGGACGAGGGGAGGACCCCGCCGTTCACCAGCCTCCGGCAGGTCGAGACCGAGCGGCACCTGATGGCAGCCTGCCGCGAGGCCGGCGTCGTCTTCCGGTGGGACGCGCCGGTCACCGCGGTGGAGACCGACCGGGACGGGGCCCGGGTGGTCACGGCGGACGGCACCACATGGCACGCCCAGTACGTCATCGGCGCCGACGGGGCGCGCTCCGAGGTGCGTCGGTCCCAGGGCATCACCATGTCGGGCGACCGCTCCGAGGCCTTCCACGTCGTCGTCGACATCGAGGAGGACCCGGACGATCCGCTCCCGCTGGAGCGGGTGTTCACCTACGAGCACCCCGCCCTCGGCGGGCGCAGCGTCATGCGGGTCCCGTTCGCCGGCGGCTTCCAGATGGACCTGCAGTGCAAGGACGGCGACCGCCCGGAGGACTGGGCCGACGACGCCGCGGCCCGGAGCTGGGTGGCCAAGGTGGTCGGTGAGCGGTACGCCGACCGGCTGCTGTGGGTGTCCCGCTACCACTTCCTGCACGTCGTCGCCGACACCTTCACCGACTCCGAGCACCGCGTCCTGCTGGTGGGGGAAGCCTGCCACCTCTTCCCGCCCTTCGGCGCACGGGGCATGAACAGCGGGATCGCCGACTCCGTCGCCGCTGCCGAGGCCGTCGCCCGCTCCCTCGCCGAGCCCGCCGAGCGGGCCCAGTTCGTCGAAGCATTCGCCCACTCGCGCAGGGAGGCCGCCCGGTTCAACAGCGAGGCCGCCCGCACCGCCCTGGCCCATCTGCGGCCCCGCCACCGCGTCACCCGGTTGCGGCAGGCCGCCGGGGCCGCGCTCTCCACGGTCGTGCCGTCCTGCGGGGAGTGGCTCGAGCGGGCTCCCTACGGCCCGCGCACCGGGGCTCCGACCAACACGCGGGGGCGGTACTGACCGATGCACGCCACGGAGGACGAACGTTACCTCGGCTGGGACGACGGTGCCGGCCTCGTGCCCGGGCCCGCCCCGGCGGCCACGGACGACCTGCTCGCGGCCGACTCCTGGCTGGTGGAGGACGGGCGTGTGCGCGGTCTGGAGCGGCACATGGCCAGGTTTTCCCAGGCGTGCGGGCAGGCGGCGCCGGACCTCGACGGTGTGGAGCTCTTCTGGCGGCACGCCGTCGCCGAACTGCCCCGTACCGGCGCGTGGTTCCCGCGCGTGGAGCTGCGCCCCGACCACACCCTGGGACTGCGGCTGCGCCCCGCTCCGCCACGGCAGCCGGCCATCCGCGCCATGCTCTGGGAGCGGCCGGACCCGCGGGTCGTGCCCGGCCGCAAAGGACCGGATCTGCAACGGCTGGCCCGGGTGAAGGCCCGGGCCGTGGCGGCCGGGGCCGACGACGCCCTGCTGACCGCCCCGGACGGCCGGCTCACCGAGTCGGCCACCGCGAGCCTCCTGTGGTGGGAGGAGGACGTCCTGTGCGCGCCCGACGCGCCGGGGAGCCTCCTCCCCGGTGTCACGGCCTCGCTGATCACCGACCGGGCCCGCAGGCACGGCATCACGGTACGGCGGCGCCGGGTGACCCCGGCGGACCTGGACGGGCGCGAGACCTGGCTCGTCAACGCCCTCCACGGAATCAGACCGGTGACGGCGTGGGTCAGGACCGGCCTGCGGCCCGGCCCGGCCGCGCGGGCCGGTCACTGGCGGCACGTGCTGGACGCGCTCGCGCTCCCGCTGCCGGCCCCGGAGCGGCGCTCCCTGCCCACGGGGTGACCCGCCCGTGCCCCTCCGCCCTCCGGCTCCCCTCGCTTTCCGTCCTTTTCCGTCTCCCTCGTCCTGTATGGAGGATCGTCCATGGTAAAGCGCCGTACGCTACTCGGTGCCGCCGGTCTCGCCGCCGCGAGCGGTGTGCTCGCCCCGGCGGGCAGCGCCGGCGCCCGCCCCGGCCGCACCCGGTGGGACCGGCTGGAAGCCAGACTGCGCGGTGATCTGGTGCTCCCGGGCGACGACGGGTACGACAGGGCCCGGCAACTGGCCAGTTCCCGCTTCGACGGCATCCGTCCCCGGGCGGTCGTCTACGCCGAGACCCCCCGGGACGTCGCCGCCGCGCTGCTGTTCGCCCAGCACCACGGCATACACACCGCCGTGCGCAGCGGCGGCCACAGCTACGGCGGCTGGTCCACCACCGAGGGCCTGGTCGTCAACCTCACACGCATGCGCCACGTCGATCCCGCTCCCGGCTGCGTCCGCCTCGGCCCCGGCGCGCAGTCGGTGGACATCGTGACGGCGCTGAGCCCGCACGGGACGTCCGTGCCCGGGGGATTCTGCCCCACCGTCAGCCCGGGCGGTTTCATCACCGGCGGCGGCATCGGCTGGCACTACCGCAAGTACGGCCCGGCTTCCGACCGGCTCCTCTCCGCCCAGGTGGTCCTCGCCGACGGGCGCGTGGTCGAGGCGTCCGAGCATGAGCACCCCGACCTGTTCTGGGCGCTGCGGGGAGGCGGCGGCGGCAACTTCGGAGTGGTCACCGACTTCAGGATGCGTCCCACCCCCGTCACCAGGGTCGTCCACTACGCGCTGACGTGGACCTGGGACGACGCCCAGCAGGCCGTTTCGGGCTATCTGGACTGGGTCGACTCCGCCTCCGAGGACCTGGCCTGCGGGGCGCTGGTGCGGCTGCCCGACGCCGGACCCGGCGCACTGCCGGTGGTCGTCGTCAGCGGCGTGCACTTCGGCACCGCGGAGCGACTCGACGAGGAACTCGGCGAACTGGTCTCCCTGGTCGGGCGGGCGCCGGCTACGCGGGTGACGCAGGAGATGCCCTACGAGAGGGCGATGATGCGGGTGTTCGGATGCGAGGACAGAACCGCTGACGCCTGCCACCTGACCGGCAGCAACCCCGAGGCCACCCTGCCCCGGCAGGCCTACGTCCTCAACCGGGGCCGCATGTTCGACCGTGCCCTGCCCCGGACCGGCGTCGACGGTATGCTCGCCGCCTTCGACGCCGACCGCCGGGCCGGGCAGAGCCGCGTCATCAGCCTGCTGGGTCTGGGGAAGAACGGCAACCTGCCCTCGGTCGACAGCACGGCCTGGCCGCACCGCGACACGCTCTACAGCGCCACCCTGACGGTCAGCCTCGCCTCGCCGACTCCGGCCCCCGAGGACAGCCACGCGGCGCAGAGCTGGCTGGACGGCCTGTTCGACGCCATCGACCCCTACTCCAACGGCCACTCCTACGTGAACTTCCCCGACACCCGGCTGGAGGACTACGCCGACGCCTACTACGGCCCCAACCTCGGCCGGCTGAGCCGGGTCAAGCGCGCCTACGACCCGTACGGCTTCTTCACCTTCCCCCAGGCCGTCCCCGCCTGAGGACGACATCGGCGACGAGCCGTCCCGCACCGCCCCTCGCGTCGGCCGGAGGCGGGGCGGCTCGTCCACCGCCGTGCCGCATGATCCGCTTCGGCCTGGTGTCGCTGCCGGCGCCTCCGGCGCCGCCGTTGCGACGCGGCGGGGTGAGGGCGGCGTCGGCGGCGGCGCGGGCCCGCTCGAGCCGTAGGACTCGGGCGCCGCCGGAGGTCGTGCAGCCGGACCAGGACGCCCGAGCGCCGGACGTTCGGCCGTGCCGACTTCACCCTCCCGCGGAAGCGCGTCCTGCTTTTCCCCTGACAGCCACTGTTGACAGCCACTGTCGGTGGCCGCTGCGGTGATCGCCGCGCGTCGACGCGAGGAGATCACCGTGGGAACCCGGGACGCCGGCCCTTTCGGGAACGACATGGCCGCGGACTTCGCCCACACCCTGGACGAGACGGCCCCGGACGGGCGCGAGGGCCTCGTGCGGGCGGCGCTCGGCCGCACCGCCCGGGCCGGGACTGCCTCGAAGGCCCGGAGGGCGCGGGGGCTGTCGCGGCCGCCGCTCCCGTCGCGGCACGGTGCCCGGGCGGTGAGCCGGTCGGTACGGGCTACGGTCCCCGGGAGGCCCTTCCGGCCCTCGCCGGCGGTCTTCGGCCGCTCGCTGTCGAGGCACTCGACCGCGTGGCCGCCGAGGAGTCCGAACTCGCCGAACTCCGGGACGAGACACCCGGTGGCCCGAGGTGGCGGCAGGGCGTCAGCCGCCTTCCCGCCCTCCTCGCACCCGAGTCCGGCCCTCGAGTCCGGCTCTCGGGGGAGCCGGGCCCCGGTGCGGACCGGGGCCCGGCTCCCCCGGCGCTCACCTCGTACCGGCCAGGTGGCCGCTGCTGTCGTGGGCCGTCTCGTAGGCGATGCCGATGCGCAGCAGGTCGGGTTCGGCGAGCTGGTCGGCGATGAGCTGGAGTCCGATGGGGAGGCCGCTGCCGTCGAACCCGACCGGTACGGAGAGCGCGGGAAGGCCGGTGACGTTGGCCGGTGCCGTGAGCCTGACGTACATGTCGGTGACGGTCTCCGTGGAGCCGTCCCCCCACCGCACCGCGGGCTGTCCGCGCCCGGTCGCCGTGCAGGCGACGGTCGGTGTCGCGAGCACGTCGACGGTTTCGAACATCTCCCGCCAGGCCCGGCGGATGAGGGTGCGGGAACGCTGGGCCCGCAGGTAGTCGCCGGCGGGGATGAGCCGTCCGGCCTCGAGCAGGACCCGCACGTCCTCGCCGAAGAGGTCCGCGTGGTGCAGGAGGTGGTGTTCGTGGGCGGAGGCCGCCTCGGGGCTCATGTGGCCCCACAGGGTGGGCAGGAGGTACTCGGTCAGGGGAACCTCGACGTCGACGAGCGTCGCGCCGAGTTCGGCGATGCGCCCGACGGCGGCCCGGACCG
Organism: Streptomyces sp. DH37; assembly: GCF_029813835.1. GTDB lineage: Bacteria > Actinomycetota > Actinomycetes > Streptomycetales > Streptomycetaceae > Streptomyces. The sequence goes on along the minus strand of NZ_JARVKV010000042.1, from coordinate 13,334 downwards.
CCTCCTCCACCTCGGGTGCCACGTGCTCGAAGAAGTGGTTCCGCGGGATCCCGACGCGCAGCCCCCGCAGATCGGTGGACCGCCCGCACCCGCGGTGGGGGTTGGGTGAGGTGATGCTCGCCGGGTCCCGGGGGTCGCGGCCGGCGATCGCGTCCAGCACCAGGGCGGCGTCGCGGACGCTCCGGGTGATGGGTCCGACGTGGTCCAGGGACCAGGACAGGGGCGCTGTGCCGTGGCGGGAGACGAGGCCGTAGGTGGGCTTGAGGCCGACGACGCCGTTGAGCGCCGCGGGGACCCGGATGGAGCCGGCGGTGTCGGTTCCCAGGGAGAAGGTGGCCGAGCCGGCGGCCACCGCGACCGCCGAACCGCCGCTGGATCCGCCGGCGATGCGGTCGGCGTGCCACGGATTGGCCGTCTGGGGGGTGACGAGGCCGTAGGCGAACTCGTGGGTGTGGGTCTTGCCGACCAGCACGGCGCCCGCCGCGGTGAGACGTGCCGCCACGGCGCTGTCCCGCGCGGGGAGGCGGTCGGCCCAGACGCGGGAGCTGGCCGTCGTGGGCACCCCGGACGCGTCGATGACGTCCTTGAGCGCGAAGGGGATGCCGTGGAGAGGACCGCGGTACCGCCCCGCCCGGATGTCCCGTTCCGCCTGTGCCGCCGCCGACCGGGCGGTTTCGGCGGTGACGGTGACGTAGGCGTTGAGGGCGCCCTCGGTCTCCTCGCACCGCCGGAGGACCGAGTCGGTGAGCTCGGCCGGCGAGAGGTCCTTCGCCGCGATGGCCTCGGCCGCGTCGGCGAGGGTGAGCTCATAGGGCTGCATCGGCGGATTCCCGGGGCGCGGTCGCGACGTGGTCGGTCACCCGGAACACCGGCGCGGGGGCGAGGCCGGTGAGGTCGAGACCGTGCAGCGCGCCGATGTCCCGGTGTATGCGGTCGGCGAGGGCCGCGGCCTCGGCGGACCGGCCGTCCTCCGGCCGCGCGTCGGCGCGGAGTCCGTACGGCGTCCGCCGGGTCGCGGGTTCCCGGGGGGTGGTGGGCAGGGACACGAGGTGCCTCCTCTCGGCACCGGGCCCGGGGGACGGGCCCGTACGACGTCGTAGGGCCCGGCGGCCCCGCTGGTACGGGGGAAAGGCGCGGGGCCGCCGGGCGGTCTCAGACCCGCGGTCCGGTCACGGCGGGCGGGTGAGGGCGGACCGTGCGGAGACGGCTTGCGGCGCGGGGGCCGGTCACAGGTCCAGGGTGACGTCGTAGGACTCGAGCCAGGCGTTGAGCGAGAGCGGGACCTCGAGGTCGATGCGGGTGATCTGCGTGCTCTCCGAGCTGACGGGCCGGTTGAGGCGGTCCTTGACCCGGTCCAGGTCGAGCAGGGGGAGGATGGGGGCGTCGCCGCTGGAGACGACCTCGGCGAGCCGGTCGCGCAGCTTCTTCTCGTACCCGGAGTCCTGGGTGCTCGGGTAGGGCGCCTTCACCCGCTCCACGATGGACTTGGGCAGGATGTCGCGGGTGGCGGCGCGGAGCAGGCTCTTCTCGCGTCCGTCGAACTTCTTCATGGACCAGGGGGCGTTGAAGACGTACTCGACGAGCCGGTGGTCGCAGAAGGGGACGCGGACCTCCAGGCCGACGGCCATGCTCATGCGGTCCTTGCGGTCGAGGAGGGTGTTCACGAAGCGGGTGAGGTTGAGGTAGCTGAGCTCCCTCATCCGCTTCTCCAGTCCGGTCTCGCCGGGGAGGGTGGGGACTTCGGCGATCGCCTCGTGGTAGCTGTCGCGCCGGCGGCCGGGTATGTCGAGGCGTCCGATGAGCCCCTTGTCGAAGAGCGGGGTGCCGTCGTAGAAGGGGCCGGGTGTGGTGGTGAGCCACGGGAAGGTCTCGGCGGTGAGGACCTCGGGGTCGTGGAACCAGCTGTAGCCGCCGAAGAGCTCGTCGGCCGACTCGCCGGAGAGGGCGACGGTCGAGCGCTCGCGGACGGCCCGGAAGAGCAGGTAGAGGGAGGGCCACAGGTCGCCGTACCAGACCGGGGGAAGGTCGGTGGCCCCCAGGACGGCGGCGCGGACGACCGGGTCGCTGAGGTCGTCGCTGTCCAGGAGGATCTCCCTGTGGTCGGCCTCGACGAGTTCGGCCAGGTCGCGCACGAAGGGAGCGTCGGGAGTGCTGCGCAGCGGGTCGGGGACGAAGCTCTCGGCGGCTCCGACGAAGTCGACGGAGAAGGAGCGGACGGGGCCGGCGCCCTGGTCCTTCAGCGCCTTGGCGGCGAGCGCGGTGACGGCTGAGGAGTCCAGCCCGCCGGACAGGAGGCTGCACAGCGGGACGTCGGAGATGAGCTGCCGGGACACGATGTCCTCGAGGAGTTCCCGGACGGTGCGCACGGTCCGGTCCAGGGAGTCCGTGTGCTCCGCGGCCTCCAGCGCCCAGTACCGGTGCTTGCTCAGCCCCTGGCGGCGCACGCGGACCAGGTGCCCGGGGCGGACCTCCGACATGCCCGTGAAGACGGCGTGCTCGGGGGTCTTGACCATGTCCAGTATCTCGCGGAGCCCGTCGGCGTTCACGCGGCGGGGGACTTCCGGGTTGGCCAGGATCGCCTTGGGTTCCGACCCGAAGAGGACGCCGTTGGGGGTGGGGTAGTAGTAGAGCGGTTTGACGCCCATGCGGTCGCGGACCAGGACCAGTTCCTCGCGGCGGGCGTCCCAGATCCCGAAGGCGAACATGCCGTTCAGCTTGCCGACCATGTCCTGGCCCCACTCCAGGTAGGCGCGCAGGACGACCTCCGTGTCGCTCTGGGTCCGGAAGCGGTGGCCGCGGGAGGCGAGTTCGGAACGCAGCTCCCGGTAGTTGTATATCTCGCCGCTGAAGGTGAGCACGGTCGGCGGGAGACCGCCCTCCTCGGCGAGCATGGGCTGCCTGCCGCCCGCCAGGTCGATGACGGAGAGCCTGCGGTGGCCGATGGCCGCGTGGCGGTCGAGCCAGACCCCCTCGGCGTCCGGGCCGCGGCAGGCCATCGTCCGGGTCATGGCCTCCGCGACGGCACGCTCTTGGGACAGATCACGTTCGAAATCCACCCAACCGACGATTCCGCACATGTACGTTGTCCTCTCCTTGGTGTGGTCGCTCGCGGTCCTCGGGCCGGCCGGCCCGAGGACCGCGGACCGTGCGACCGTGCGACCGGGCGAGTTCCGGGGCGTTTCAGGGGGTTGCGGGGGCCGTCCGGTGTCCTTGCGGCGGTCAGGTGCCGTCCGACCACGTCAGACGCCGGGCGAAGTGGGCCCACACGGCCACGACCATGAGGGTGGCGGTGACGCCGCCGAGGGCCATGACCGTGGACGGGGAGCTGCGGTCCAGGGTGAGGCCGCCCATCAGCGCGCCGAGCGAGATCGTCGCCTGGAAGGAGGCGGTGAACAGCACCGAGGCCGCCTCGGGCGCGTTGGGGGCCGCCTTGGCGAACCAGGTCTGGGAGGAGACGGGGATCGCGCCGTACCCGACGCCCCAGATGACCAGCAGGGCCACGGCCCCGAGCTCCCAGCGTCCCAGGACCGGCAGCAGCAGGGCGGCGACCGCGATCATGCCCGCGGCGATGCCGAAGGTGGCCCGGGGGCGGCGCGCCACCACCGCTCCGCCCAGGAAGTTGCCGGCGATGCCCGCGGCGCCGTAGATCAGCAGGAAGACGGTGATCATCTGGGGCCCGATCTCGGTGACCTGCTCCAGGAACGGCGTCACGTAGGTGTAGGTGCCGAAGTGCGCCAGCACGACCAGGAAGGTCAGCAGCAGCGCGAAACGCGTGTTGACGTTGCCGAACATGCCCCGCAGCACGCTCAGGCGGGTCCTCTGCTCCGGCGGCAGCGGCGGCATGACCAGCATCAGCATGACCAGCACGCCGACCGTCAGGACGCCCATGACGACGAACGCCGTGCGCCATCCGGCCAGGTCGCCGATGAAGGTGCCGGCCGGTACGCCGAGCACCGAGCCCAGCGGCACCGCGGAGAAGATCACCGCCGTGGCGCGGCCGACCGACTCCGCGGGCACCAGGCGTTCGGCCAGTCCGGCGCCGATCGACCAGAAGCCGCCGATGACGATGCCGACGACGACGCGGGAGACCAGGACGAGCCAGTAGTCCGGTGCCACGGCGGCCAGGAAGTTCGCCATGGCCAGCAGGAGCATGAACACGCACAGCATCAGGCGGCGGTCGATGCGCGCGGTCGCCACGGTGACCACCGGCGCGGAGACGGCCGCGAGGAACCCGGGCATGGTCATCATCAGCCCCGCCATCCCGTCCGAGATGGTGAAGCTGGACCCGATCATGGTGAGCAGGCCGATCGGCAGGATCTCGGTCGTGACGATCGAGAAGATTCCCAGCATCACCGAGACCACGGCCAGCCATCCGATCAGCGGGGATCGGGTCGGCAGGCCGGTTCCGCCAGGGTGGTGCGTGACGGCGGTGTTTGTCGAGGCCATGGGTTCCGTCCTGTGAAGGGCCTGTCGTTGCGCGATCAGTTCAGCAGGCTCCGAGCGGCGAAGGCTGGCGGATCCGCGACATCACCCTCGCGGTACGGGGGTGATGTCGCGGATCCGCCGAACCGCCGCCGGACCATCGCCGCTGGTCAGGGGATCCGGCTCCGGAACTTCGCAGTAGTGGCCCGTGTCGGGCGAGCAAACCGAAGCCACGGGCGACTTGGGCAAGTCGGCGGTCGCCTCCCCCTCCGGGGTGGTTCCGTTTGCCCCTGTTCCAGCGGTTTCCGGGCGGCGGGCGCGGGGGCGCGCCGGGCGCGCCGGCCCGTCCGGGGGTCGCCGGGAAGCACTCCCCCCGAACACGAGTCCACACGACCGTACTTGCGTACGACTTCGGCAAGAAACCATTGACCTGGGAAGACACGAAGGTGACGGTATGGATCATGCCGATTTCTGTGGCCCTACTCCTCGCATCGGGGATCTCAGGTCTCGACGCCTCGGCGGCACGTGAGATCTTCGGCGTCGACCGGACCTACCTGGCGGATCCCTGGTACGACTTCGCTGTCCGCGCCATGGACGACGTGCAGAGCTGCGACGCCTGCCGCGTCGAACGACTTTGCAGTCCAGAACAGTTGACCAAGACGCACACCGTCGTCGTTCCGGGCTGGCCGGACGTGCGGCAGGCGCCTCCCGCCGCCCTGGTCGGTGCGGTGCGCGACGCCCACGAGGCCGGCGCGCGCATCGTCGCCACCCACACGGGGACCTTCGTCCTGGCGGCGGCCGGTCTGCTCGAGGGACGGCGGGCGACGACGCACTGGGCCCACGTCGACACCCTGGCCGTGCAGTACCCGCGGGTGAGGGTGGACCTGGACGCGCCGTACGTGGACGAGGGTGACATCCTCACCTCCGCCGGCCAGGCCGCCAGCCTCGACCTGTTCCTCCACGTGGTGCGGCTCGACCACGGTGCGGCCGTCGCCAAGGCCCTGGCGCACCACCTCGTCATGCCTCCCCGGGACGCGGTGGAGAAGGCGCACCCGCCCGCCCCCTCCGAACCCGTCGGCGAGGACCGGATCCTCGCCGACGTCCTGTCGTGGGTGACGCAGCGTCTGGACAGCCAGGTGACGGTGGACGACATGGCGCAGCAGGCCAACGTCAGCCGCCGCACCCTGACCCGCCATTTCCGCGCCAGCACGGGGATGGCCCCCCTCCAGTGGCTCCTGGCGCAGCGCGTCCAGCTCGCCCAGCGCCTGCTGGAGACCACACGCCTGAGCGTGGAGCAGATCGCCGCCCAGACCGGCATGGGAACGGCCGCGACCCTGCGCCGGCACTTCGGTCGCACGGTGGGGGTGCCGCCCGACTCCTACCGGCGCTGGTTCCGTACCCGGGGAGAGGGCGGAGGGGTGAGGCTGGTGGGCGCCCCCATCACACCGGGACAGTGATGCCCGCGGCCCGGTCACGGCCGGCGCCACGTCCGAATCCGTCGTCGATGAGGAGCACACCCTGTGAACACCGCGGACCCCTCCGCTCCGGCCGCCCTGCCGGAGGCCTTCTACCACGACCTGGGAAACGGCCGCTATGCGAGCGGCCCGGCCACCGCGGGGCCCTGGAGCCCCAAGTGGCAGCACGGCGGGCCGCCCTCGGCCCTGCTGGGACGGGCGATGGAACGGCACGAGCCGCGGCCGGGCTTCCGGATCGCCCGGATGACGGTGGAACTGCCGCGCCCGGTGCCCGTCGCCGACCTCCACGTCAGCGTACGGACCGTGCACTCGGGCCGCCGCGTGGAACTGCTGGAAGGGGAGATCGGCTCGGGCGGGGGGACGGTGATGCTGGCCCGGGCCTGGCGGATGGCCGCCAGCCCGCCGGACACGCCCTCCCTGCGCTCCGCGCCCCCCGCGCCGCCCCTGCCCCCAGCCCAGCCGGCGCACACCATGGCCGGTGCGCACCTGGCGGGCTACATCGCGGCCATGGAGTGGCGTTTCGAGCCGGGCACGGGGTTCGACACCCCGGGGCCCGGCACGGCCTGGGCGCGTCAACGCATCCCGCTGCTGGCCGGGGCGGAGGACACACCGCTCACCCGTGCGCTGACCGTGGCGGACAGCAGTTGGGCGGTCGCCTTCGAACTGGACCACCACCGCGGGCTCGTCATCAACACCGACGTCACACTCGCCCTGCACCGCGACCCGGTCGGCGAGTGGCTGTGCCTGCGGTCGGCCACGGACGCCAGCCCGCACGGATCGGGGCTGGCCGTGGGGCGTCTGGACGACACGGCCGGCGACTGCGGTCGTGTGGCGCAGACGCTGCTGGTCGACCAGCGCCGGTGAACACCGATGGACGCTGACCGTGCGCGAACGCCGCCGGTCCTCGGGGTGCGCGAGGACCGGCGGCCGGGGCGCGGTCCGGGGCCCGCGCGGCCGTCCGGGGGCGCGGGCGGCCGGAGCCCGTCACTCGGGCCAGTGGACCAGGAGCTTGCGGGGCCCGCGGAAGGACACGTTGGCCGGGAAGTCGAAGTCCTGGCCCTCGACCATGCGCATCCCGGGTGCCCGTTGGGCCAGGAGGTCGAGGGCGATCCGCGCCTCCATGCGCGCGAGCGCGGCACCGATGCAGTAGTGGATGCCCTGCCCGAAGGCGAGGTGCTTGCGGGCGTCGTCGCGGTGGATGTCGAAGGTTTCGGGGTCCTCGAAGTGCCCGGGATCCCTGTTGGCCGCCCCGAGCAGCAGGAGCACCTTGGCGTCCGCGGGGACCTCGACGCCGCCCACGGTCACCTTCCTGGTGGTGATGCGGCGCCAGGCCGGGATGCTGCTGTCGTAGCGCAGCACCTCTTCGACGGCCTGGGGAATGAGGGACCGGTCGGCGCACAGGTCGTCCCACTGCCGGCGGTTGGCGAGCAGTCTGCGGACCGCGTTGCCGGTGAAACTGGTGGTGGTCTCGTGCCCGGCGAAGCTCAGTCCGTAGGCGACGTTCGTGATGTCCGGGATCGAGAGGCTTTCGGGATCGGCCCGGTGGATCCGGATCAGGTCGCTGGTGAAGTCGTCCACGGGGTCGGCCGCGCGTTTGGCGACGAACTCCTCGCAGTACCGCCAGTAGTTGACCATGTTGTTGGCGATGTCGCGCTGCTCGGCGGGAGTGGGTTTCCCCCAGCTGAAGGCGATGCGGTTGCCGCACCACGACTTCAACATGTCCATGTCCTCGTCGGGGAACCCGATGAACGTGAAGATCATGTACGCGGGCAGGGGGTAGGTCAGCGCCGACACCAGGTCGACCACACCGGGCTCGATCGCGTCGACCAGTTCGGTCGCCTTCGCCCACACCTTCGGCTCCAGGACCGAGATCCGCCGCGCGGAGAAACCCTTCTGGTTGTGTCTGCGTATGCGGGTGTGGCGCGGGGGGTCGCAGTCGGACATCACCGGATAGGCGTGGAATCCCTCCTTGATGATGGACCGCGCCTCCCCGGTCAGAGGAAAGACCGGGCGCTGCCCGACCGCCGCGGAGAACGTCTTCGGGTCCATCAGGGCGCTTTGGATGTCGTCGAAGCGGGTTATCACCCACATGTCGATGGCCGGCGCGTAGAACGCCGGCCCTTCCTCGCGCACGGCGGACAGGATCGGATAGGGGTCGGCGACATAGGCGTCACCCAGCGGATTGAATTCGTGATTGACCGGGCATGCCATCGCGTTCTCCATAACGGAACCTCCTGGGCTCGGCGGCCTCCAGTCTCACCCACCGCCGACTCCCTTGAAAACATGAATAACCTGGACACCAATCGAGGTTTTTCCGATGCCTGAGCGGATGAGTTTGCGACAGCTGGACTATTTCGTGACGGCCGCCGAGGCCGGGACGATGACCGGAGCGGCGCAGCGGCTGTACGTCTCGCAGTCCGCGGTGTCGGCCGGCATCGGGGAACTGGAGCACCAGCTCGGAGTGCAGCTGCTGATCCGCGCCAAGGCGAAGGGACTGACCCTCACCACCGCCGGACGGCTGTTCCTCCCGGAGGCCCGCGCCCTGCTCGCCCGCAGCGAGGAGCTGCGGGCGGGCATGCGGGAGGTGGGGCAGACCACGGCCGGCCGACTGGTGGTCGGGTGCTTCACCACCCTGGCGCCGTTCCTGCTGCCCCGGCTACTGGAGGAGTTCCCGGCCGCCTGCCCCGACGTCACCCTGGACTTCCTGGAGGGTTCCCTGAACGAATTACAGCACCTGCTGCGCGAGGGCCGGTGCGAACTGGCCCTGCTGTACGGGGTCGACATCGAGCCCGGCATCGTCTTCGACCGGCTCTACTCCACCGTGCCGCACGTCCTGCTGCCCCGGGAGCACCCGCTGGCCGGCCGGGAGGTGGTCCGTCTGGCCGATCTCGCCGACCACGACATGATCATGCTGGACGTGCCGCCCAGCCGCCGGTACTTCAGCGAGGTCCTGGCCGACGCCGGGGTCAGCCCGGTCGTCCGCCACCGCACCGAGAGCTTCGAGCTGGTGCGCAGCCTGGTCGCCCGCGGCGCGGGGTACTCCCTGCTCATCCAGCGGCCCGTCCCGGACGTCAGCTACGAGGGACGCGCCGTGCGGATGCGTCCCATCGCCGACGACGTCGCCCCGCTCCCCGTCGGGCTGGCGCGGCCCTCCGGCACCCTTCCGACCCGGCGCGCCGCGGCGTTCGCCTCGTTCTGCCGCGCCGTCTTCGCCGGCCCTCCCGGGGCGGAAGGCGGAGGGGCCGCGGAAGCGGGCGGGCCGCAGGGTCATGTCGCAAAGCTGCCAGCCTGACCCCGGCCACCGGGGCATGCTGGGCGAATGCATGAAGACGTGGAGCGATGTGTCCGGGCGGTGCAGTCCAAAGACGCTCGGTTCGACGGCTGGTTCTTCACCGCGGTGTTGACCACCAGGATCTACTGCCGGCCCAGCTGCCCGGTGGTGCCGCCCAAGCCCAAGCACATGAGCTTCTACCCCAGTTCCGCGGCCGCCCAGCAGGCCGGGTTCCGGGCCTGCAAGCGGTGCCGGCCCGACGCGACGCCGGGCTCCCCCGAGTGGAACGAGCGGGCGGACCTGGCGGCCCGTGCCATGCGGCTGATCAAGGACGGGATCGTCGACCGGGAGGGGGTGGCCGGGCTGGCGGCACGGCTGGGGTACTCCACGCGCCAGGTCGAGCGCCAGTTGCAGGCCGAGGTCGGCGCCGGTCCCGCCGCGCTGGCCCGGGCCCAGCGCGCCCAGGCCGCGCGGCTGCTCATCGAGACCAGCTCCCTGCCCATGACGGACGTGGCCTTCGCGTCCGGGTTCTCCTCCGTCCGCACCTTCAACGACACCGTGCGCGCGGTGTTCGGCCTCTCCCCCACCGAACTGCGCCGGCGCGGCCGTCCGGCGGACGTGACCGGCGCGGTGTCCCTGCGGCTGCCGTTCCGCGCCCCCCTGTGCCCGGACAACCTGTTCGGGCACCTGGTCGCCACCTCGGTGCCGGGCGTGGAGGAGTGGCGCTCGGGGGCCTACCGGCGCACCCTGCGCCTGCCGCACGGGCACGGGGTCGCCGAGCTCCGGCCCACCGGGGCCCCGTACATCCAGTGCACGCTGGCCCTGTCCGACCTGCGGGACCTGACCACCGCCATCAACCGCTGCCGCCGTCTGCTGGACCTGGACGCCGACCCGGTGGCGATCGACGAACTGCTGGGGCGCGACCCGGTCATGGCCCCGCTGGTCCGCAAGAACCCCGGCCGCCGCATCCCGCAGACCGTCGACGGCAAGGAGTTCGCCATCCGGGCGATGCTCGGTCAGCAGGTCTCCACGGCGGCCGCGCGCACACACGCCGCGCGCCTGGTGGCCGCGCACGGGGAGCCCGTCTCCGATCCCGGCGGAGGGCTCACCCACCTGTTCCCCACCCCGGCCGCCCTGGCCGGTCTGGACCCGGCCGCCCTGGCACTGCCGCAGAAGCGCAAGGACGCCGTCATCACCTTGATCGACACCCTGGCCTCGGACGACATCGACCTGGGCACCGGCAGCGACTGGCGGGAGGCCCGCGCCAGACTGGGGAGCCTGCCCGGGGTGGGGCCGTGGACGGTGGAGACCATCGCCATGCGCGCACTGGGGGATCCGGACGCCTTCCCCGCCACCGACCTCGGCATCAAGTCGGCGGCCGGTGAGCTGGCCCTGCCGAGCGCCCCCTCGGCGCTGGTCCGCCATGCCGCCGCGTGGCAGCCGTGGCGCGGCTACGCCGCGCAGCACCTGTGGGCCACCGGCGACCATCCGATCAACAAGATGCCCACCCGTGACGTCGTCGGAGTGCCGCGGACGGTCGCCGCGGCGCCCGCCGCTCCCTCCGGTGGCCGGCCGGCGGGCGCCCCGTGACCGACGGCGCCTCCCCGGAGGCGCGCGGCACGGCCCGGACGCCCGCCCCGTGACCGGGCGGCGCCGGTGGCCGGCGGCACGACCGGCCACCGACCACCGGCCGCCGGCGCCGTCGTCCGCCGGCCCGGAGGGCGCGGTTCAGGCGGTGAGGTCGACGAAGTGGGCCGAGCCGGCGCCGATGGCCTCGCCGACGGCGTCGAGCACGGCGGCCGGAACCGCGTTGTCCACCGTCAGGGCGACCGCCGCCTCGCCTCCTTCGGTGATCCGCGCGACCTGCATGACGGCGATGTTGATCCCGGCCTCCCCCAGGATCCGCCCGATGGTGCCGATCATGCCGGGCATGTCCTTGTACCGGAGGAAGACCATGCGGTCGGTGATGCCCAGCTCGATGTCGTAATCGCCGATGCCGACCAGCTTGCCGACGTGCCTGGGCCCGGTCGACGTGCCGGAGACGCCGACCTCCCGGCCGTCGGGGAGCGTTCCGCGCACGGTGACCACGTCACGGTGGTGGGTGCACTCCGAACTCGTGGTGAACCACACGTCGCGGATCCGCTCCCGGGCCAGCAGCGGGGAGTTCACCAGCGTGATCGTCGCGTCACCGGTGCCCGTCAGCACTCCCTTGAGGGCGGCGCGTTCGAGCACGGCGACATCGTGCCGGGTGATCTCCCCGCGGACCTCGACGTGCAGACCGGCCGGGAGCAGGCCGCCGGCGAGGGCGGTGAAGATCCGGCCGAGGTTCTCCGCCAGCGGCAGGAGCCGGCCGACCTCCTCCGTGACGGCCCCGCCGTGGACGTTCACGGCGTCGGCGACCAGCTCACCCGCCAGGGCCCGCCGTACGGCGTGGGCGACGGCGATGCCCGCCTTGTCCTGGGCCTCGACGGTCGAGGCGCCGAGGTGCGGGGTCACCACCACGCTGTCGAGGGCGAACAGCGGGGAGTCGGTGCAGGGTTCGACGGCGAAGACGTCCAGGCCCGCGCCCGCCACACGCCCTTCCCGCAGAGCCTCGGCCAGCGCCTGCTCGTCCACGATGCCTCCCCGCGCGGCGTTGACGATCCGCACGCCCGGCTTGACCCGCCTCAGTTCGTCGCGGCCTATCAGGCCGATCGTCTCCGGGGTCCTGGGCAGGTGCACGGTGATGAAGTCGGCCGTCTCGAGCAGGGTGTCCAGGGGGACCGGCTCGGCCCCCGCCTGCTCCACCTGGTGCGCGGACAGGTTCGGGTCGTGGGCGACGACCCTCATGTCGAAGGCCGCCATCCGCCGCGCCACCAGCTTCCCGATGCGCCCCAGGCCCACGACGCCGAGGGTCTTGCCGGCCAGTTCCACGCCCACGTACCTGCTCCGCCTCCACTCGCCCGCCCTGAGGGACGCGTCCGCCTGGGGAATGTGGCGGGCCAGGGAGATGATCAGGCCGCAGGCCAGCTCGGCGGCGGTGACGGTGTTCGAGGTGGGGGCGTTGACGACGGTGACGCCCGCCCGGGTGGCGGCCTCGACGTCCACGTTGTCCAGCCCCACCCCCGCCCGCGCGACGATCCTGAGGCGAGGGGCGGCGGCCAGCACCTCGGCGTCCACACGGGTGGCGGAGCGCACCAGCAGCGCGTCGGCCCCGCCCACCGCCGCGAGCAGGGCGGCGCGGTCGGCTCCGTCGCAGCGCCGGACCTCCACGCCCGGACCCAGGGCGTCGACGGTGGCCGTCGCCAGGTCCTCGGCGAGCAGTACGACAGGCTTGTTCATCGGGGGACTCGATTCGGGGGAGGCGGCGGGGGTGTGCGTCACCGGGCGGACCGGTCGGACGGCTCGGCGGCCACCACGGGGTGGTCGGCCTCGAGCGGGGGCTGGGCGCTGGCGCCGCCGGGCGAGCCGACGGCGGTGAAGAAGTCCCGGTCCGCGGTCGCGTACTCCGCCCACCGGGAGGGGACGGAGTCCTCGTAGAAGACGGCCTCGACCGGGCAGACCGGCTCACAGGCCCCGCAGTCGACGCACTCGTCGGGGTGGATGTACATCTTGCGCGGGCCCTCGTAGATGCAGTCGACGGGGCACTCCTCGATGCACGCCTTGTCCTTGACGTCCACACACGGCTGGGCGATCACATAGGTCATCAACGGCTCCGGGTACGGCGGAAGGGACGGGGGTGTTGCCCGGTCACACGACTGTCCAGGTGTCGGTGCCGGTCAGGAGCGCGTCGAGGTCGCCCTTGCCGTGCTGGACCACGGCCTTCTCCAGTTGCTCGGTCATCAGGGTGTCGTAGACCGGGCGGTGCACGTCCCGCAGGACGCCGATGGGGGTGTGGTGCAGGGTGTCGGCGTCGGCGAGGCGGGAGAGGGCGAAGGCGGTGGTGGGAGAGGCCGCGTGGGCGTCGTGGACCAGGACCCCGTCGGTGCCCTCGACGGTGACGTCGATCACCTTCAGGTCGCCGGTGGCCCGGTCGCGGACCACGCCCTTGGAGCCCAGACCGTCGCCTCCGTCTTCGGGCGGGACCGGCGCGCCGAAACGGATCGGCTGCCCGTGCTCCAGCCGGATCACCGCCTCCAGCGCCTGTTCCTTGTCCTTGAGCACCTCGAAGGCGCCGTCGTTGAAGA
>NZ_JARVKV010000041.1 GCF_029813835.1 Streptomyces sp. DH37 | reverse complement strand
ACCGAGATCTACACACTCGCTGTCGTCGGCAGCGTCAGATGTGTTTAAGAGAGAGGGACGGCGCGGCAGGGCGGGGCGGTCGTCGGGGGAGGGCGGACTCAGCGGGGGGCGGGGGCCGGGCCGGAACTGGCCCGTACGGTCAGCCGCGGCGGCAGCAGGTCGAGCCGGTCCCCGCACTCGCCGCGCACCCTGGCCATCACCAGCTCCACCGCCCGGCGTCCCATCTCGTGGGCGGGGATGGCCACCGAGGTCAGGCGCACGGACGCCTGGACGGCCACCTGGTCGGGGCAGATGGCGACCACCGAGACGTCCTCGGGCACGGCGCGGCCCTGCTGGCGCAGCAGGCTCAGCAGCGGGTCGATGGCGGCCTCGTTCTGCACGATGAAGCCGGTGGTGCCGGGGCGCTCGTCGAGGATGCGCGAGAGCGTCCCGGCCATCGCCGCGTAGCTGCCCTCGCACGGCCGGTGCAGCAGCCGCACCCCCAGGTCGGCGGCGCGGGCGCGCAGCCCGTCGCGGGTGCGCTCGGCGAAGCCGGTGTGCCGCTCGTAGACGGCCGCCGCCTCGCCGACCACCGCGATGTCGCGGTGGCCCAGCTCGGCCAGGTGCTCCACGCACAGCGCGCCGGTGGCGGTGAAGTCCAGGTCGACGCAGGTGAGCCCGGTCGGGTCGGCGGGGATGCCGATCAGCACGGCGGGGCGCCCGGTGTCGCGCAGCAGCGGCAGACGGGCGTCGTCCAGCTCGACGTCCATCAGGATCATCGCGTCGGCCAGCCCGCTGCCCACCACCCGGCGTACCGCCGCCGGACCCTCCTCGCCGGTCAGCAGCAGCACGTCGTGGTCGTGGGCGCGGGCGGTGGTGGCGACGGCCAGGGCGATCTCCATCATCACCGGCACGTACATGTCGGTGCGCAGCGGCATCATCAGCGCGATGATGTTCGACCTGCTGCTGGCCAGCGCCCGCGCGCCGGCGTTGGGGTGGTAGCCCAGCTCGCGGATGCTCTGCTCGACCCGCTCCCGGGTGGCGGCGGAGATGGAACGCTTTCCGCTGAGGACGTAGCTCACGGTGCTGGCGGAGACTCCGGCGTGCCGGGCGACCTCGGCGAGGGTGACCATGGGCTCTCCAGGGCGGTGCGGGAAGCGGCTGAGGTGAAGCGCTTCGACAGCGAATCTGCGGACTGACCCTAAACCGGAGCTGACCGCCTGTCCAGATGCTCCGCGATGGGTTGTCGAAGCGCTTCAACAATAGGCCGCATCCGAGTGCACCCCGCGCCGTAAACGGTACGTACCATGCGCAACGGGTACACACGACCGAGCGATACCGGTTGATCGGCGGTCGGCAGTGGTCGGCAGCAGCCGGCAGTGCGAGGTGAGCCCGCGATGACAGTCTCCGAACGCGAAGCGCGACAGGTGGCCGAGGCGGCGAGGGAGCAGGACTGGCGCAAGCCGAGCTTCGCCAGGGAGCTGTTCCTCGGCCGCTTCCGCCTGGACCTGATCCACCCCCACCCCCTGCCCGCCGACGAGGACGCCCGGCGCGGCGAGGAGTTCCTCGCCCGGTTGCGGGAGTTCTGCGAGACGGAGATCGACGGCCTGCGCATCGACCGCGAGGGGCTGGTCCCCGACGAGGTGGTCAAGGGCCTCAGGGAGCTCGGCGCGCTCGGCATGAAGATCGATCCCGAGTACGGCGGCCTGGGCCTGAGCCAGCTCCACTACAACCGCGCCCTGGCCCTGGCCGGCTCGGCCAGCCCCGCCGTCGGCGCGCTGCTGTCGGCGCACCAGTCCATCGGCGTGCCCCAGCCGCTGAAGATGTTCGGCACCGAGGAGCAGAAGAGGGCGTTCCTGCCGCGCTGCGCCCGCACCGACATCTCGGCGTTCCTGCTCACCGAACCGGACGTCGGATCCGACCCGGCCCGCCTGGCCACCACCGCCGTGCCCGACGGCGACACCTACGTCCTGGACGGCGTGAAGCTGTGGACCACCAACGGCGTCGTCGCCGACCTGCTGGTCGTCATGGCGCGCGTGCCGGCCTCCGAGGGGCACCGGGGAGGCATCACCGCCTTCGTCGTCGAGGCCGGCTCCGAGGGCGTCACGGTGGAGAACCGCAACGCCTTCATGGGCCTGCGCGGCATCGAGAACGGCGTCACCCGCCTCCACCGCGTCCGCGTCCCGGCCGCCAACCGGATCGGCCCCGAGGGAGCCGGGCTGAGGATCGCGCTGACCACCCTCAACACCGGCCGCCTCTCCCTGCCCGCGATGTGCGCGGGAGCGGGCAAGTGGTGCCTGAGGATCGCCCGCGAGTGGTCCGCGGCCCGCGAGCAGTGGGGCAAGCCGATCGCCTACCACGAGGCCGTCGGAAGCAAGATCTCCTTCATCGCCGCGACCACCTTCGCCCTGGAGGCCGTCCTCGACCTCGCCTCCCAGATGGCCGACGACGACCGCAACGACATCCGCATCGAGGCCGCCCTGGCCAAGCTCTACGGCTCGGAGGCGGCGTACCGGATGGCCGACGAACTGGTCCAGATCCGCGGCGGGCGCGGCTTCGAGACCGCCGACTCCCTCGCCGCCCGCGGCGAGCGGGGCGTACCGGCCGAGCAGATGCTGCGCGACCTGCGCATCAACCGCATCTTCGAGGGCTCGACGGAGATCATGCACCTGCTCATCGCCCGCGAGGCGGTGGACGCGCACCTGACCGTCGCGGGCGATCTGGTCGATCCCGCGGCGACGGCGGCGGACAAGGGGAGGGCGGCGGTGCGCGCGGGCGGCTTCTACGCCCGCTGGCTGCCCAAACTGGTCGCCGGGCCCGGTCAGCTCCCCGGCTCCTACCGGGAGTTCCACCCGAGCGGCCACCCCGACCTGGCCACCCACCTGCGCTACGTCGAGCGCGCCTCCCGCCGCCTGGCCCGCGCCACCTTCTACGGCATGTCCCGCTGGCAGGCGAAGCTGGAGGCCAAGCAGGGCTTCCTGGGGCGGATCGTGGACATCGGCGCCGAGCTGTTCGCGATGAGCGCGGCCTGCGTGCGGGCGGAGATGCTGCGCACCCGCGGCGAGCACGGCCGCGCCGCCTACCAGCTCGCCGACGCCTTCTGCCGCCAGGCCCGCGTCCGCGCCGAGGAGCTGTTCGGCCGGCTGTGGACCAACACCGACGACGTCGACCGCGCGGTCGTGCGCGGCGTGCTGGGCGGCGCGTACACCTGGCTGGAGGAGGGCGTCGTCGACCCCTCCACCCCCGGCCCCTGGATCGCCCCGGCCGACCCGGGCCCCGCCACCCGCGCGGACGTCCACCGGCCCATCCCCTGACGGCTGACCACGGGGGCGCGGACACGGCGGTGAGCGGATCCCGGGGCGGGGCGCACGGCGGCCCGCGGCCCGGGCGAGTCGCCGCCCCCGGCCGCGGGGTCAGTCCGTCCCGTCGCCGAGGGAGTCCAGCAACTCGCCGAGCAGACGGGCGAGTTCGTCCCGCCGGGCCGCCGGGAGGGCGGCGAGCAGGCGGTGCTCGGTGGCGAGGTGGTCGGGCAGCACGCGGTCGATCAGGGCGCGCCCCTCTTCGGTGAGGGTGACGTGGACGACCCGGCCGTCCGTCTCGCTGGGCGAGCGCGCCACCAGGCCGCGCGCCTCCAGCCGGTCCAGCCGCTGGGTGACGGCCCCCGAGGTGACCATGGCCGACCGCATCAGCCCGGCGGGGGTCAGCCGGTACGGGGGACCGCTGCGGCGCAGGGTGGCCAGTACGTCGAACGACGCGGAGTCGAGCCCGTGCGCGGCGAAGGTGCGGCGCAGTTCGGCGTCGATCAGCCGGGCCAGCCGCTTCAGGCGCCCGATCACCGCCATCGGTGAGACGTCCAGGTCGGGGCGCTCCCTGTCCCACTGCTCCAGCACTCGGTCGACGTGATCGGTCACCGCCTCAGCCTACTCAGGCGGCGGCGGGGGCCGGGTGCGTCCGTCGACAGGTCTCTTAGCGATAAGATACTTTTGCTTAGTGCTAAGTAATCGAGTCGGAGTCCTGTCGGCGACCGCGCTGGCCCCCGCCGTCTGGGGCAGCACCTATCTCGTCACCACCGAGCTGCTGCCGCCCGGCCGCCCGCTGCTGGCCGCGGTCGTACGCGCCCTGCCCGCCGGGCTCGTCCTCGTCGCGCTCACCCGCCGCCTGCCGAAGGGGGAGTGGTGGTGGCGCGCGGCGGTGCTCGGCGCGCTCAACATCGGAGTGTTCTTCGCGCTACTGTTCGTCGCCGCCTACCGGCTGCCCGGCGGGGTCGCGGCCACGGTCGGCGCGGTGCAGCCGCTGCTGGTCGCGGGACTGGCCGCGGGGCTGCTCGGCGAGCGCCTGGCCCCGCGCACCGCGGTCGCCGGGGCCGCGGGCGTGGCCGGGGTCGGTCTGCTCGTCCTGCGGGCCGACGCACGGCTGGACACGGTCGGCGTCGCCGCCGCGCTCGGCGGCGCGGTCGTCATGGCCGCCGGCGTCGTCCTCAGCAAGCGGTGGACCGCGCCCGCGCCCCTGCTCGCCGTCACCGGCTGGCAGCTCGTCGCGGGCGGACTGCTGCTGCTCCCCGTCGCCCTGGCCGTCGAGGGGCCGCCGCCCGCCGGCCTGACCGCCGGCAACCTGCTCGGCTACGGCTACCTGTCGATCGTCGGCGCGGCCCTCGCCTACGCCCTGTGGTTCCGGGGGATACGCGCCCTGCCGCCCACCGCCGTCGCCTTCCTCGGCCTGCTCAGCCCGCTGGTCGCCACCGCGCTCGGCTGGTTCCTGCTCGGCCAGCACCTCACCCCGGCGCAGGCGGCGGGCGCGCTCGTCGTCCTCGCCGCCCTCGCCGCGGCCCAGGCTCGGCCTCGCCGGCTCCGCCGCCCCCGCCGCGCCCCCGCCCTGGACGCCGCCCCGGCGGCGCCCGGGATCCCGGAGCCGCGCGGGAGCTGAGGGTCCCGGGGAACCCCGCGCGCGTCGCCGTGCCCGGTACGGCCGGTCAGTCCGGCGGCGCGGCCAGCCCGGCGGCGCGGGCCAGGACGCGGGCGGTCAGCCGCCCGGCCTCCAGGGCCCGCGGCGTACGCGCCGGCAGGGAGCGCTCGCGCCCGGGGTCGTACTCGGTCATCACCACGCCCGCGTGGTCGGCGCCGGTCTCGGTGTAGGCCACCGGCCAGTCCCACCGGCGCAGGGCGGCCGCGAACTCCCTCGAACGGCGGGCGGGGACCACGGGATCGGCGGTGCCGTGCACGAGGTGGACGGGCACCGGGGACACGGCCCTCCTGGCCAGTTCCTCCTCCGGAGCCCGGATCCCCGCCTCCGGCCTGCCCGAGTCGTACCGGCCCGCCACGCCGACGACGCCCATCGGCCGCCAGCCGTCCACCAGATCGGGACGCAGCATGACGTCCACCGCGATGCGCGCGCCCAGCGACCATCCGGCCAGCAGGACGCGGCCGGCGCCGCCGCCGGGCCCGCCCGCCCGCTCCCGGGCGAACCGCACCGACTCCAGCAGATCGCGCAGGCCGCCGTCGGGGGCGTCGGGGTGCCAGCCGGGCACCACGACCGTCAGGCCCAGCGAGGCGGCCTCCCGGGCGAGGGGCGCGAGCGCGTCCCGCTTGTCCGGACCCCTGCCGTGCCACAGCAGGACGGTCGGGGAGGGCGCGGAGGCGCCGGCCGGCCGGTGGACGTCGAGCAGTCCGCCGCCGGTGCCGTAGGGGACGCCGCGCTCGGACGGAACGGGCCGCTCAGACACGGTCGAACGGCTCCGCGTAGGCGAAGGCGCCGCGCAGCGCGGGATCGCCGGGGTCGTACGCGGAGAGCGTGCGGACCTGGAAGTGGTCGCCCCAGGCGGGATCCGGCGCGGTGATGCCGTACCCGGCGGCGGCGCGGAAGCCGAAGCGGCGGTAGTACGCCGGGTCGCCCAGCAGTGCCACCAGCGGTTCGCCGAGGGCGTCGGCCGCGCCCAGCGCGGTGTGCACCAGCGCCGAGCCGGTGCCGCGCCCCTGGCGGCCGGGGGCCACGCTGATCGGGCCGAGCCCCAGCGAGGGCGTGTCCCCGATGCGCCCCCGGGTGCACACCACGTGCCCGGCGACCTCGCCGTCCGGCCCCTCCGCCACCAGCGACAGCGCGGGCAGCCATCCGTCGCAGCCGCGCAGTTCGTCCAGCAGCGTCACCTCGGCCGGGACGGGCGTCCGCGACCTGGCGGCGAAGGCGGCGCCGGTCACGGCGCGTACGGCGGTGACGTCGGCGGGTGTCTCGCGTCGGATCAGCACCGGGGCAGTCTGCCGCGCCGCCGGGGACGACGGCAACGGGATTCCCCTGCGCCGGCCGGTCCTCCGCCGCGCACCCGGGAAGAGGGGCGACGGCCCTTCCCCCGGGGCGACTTGACGTCGACTATTCTCTCAGGGAATAGTCGTGGCCATGTCGACCGCGGCCCATGTACTGCTCGCCCTGCTGGCCACCGGGCCGCAGCACGGCTACGACCTGAAGAAGGCGCACGACCAGCGCTTCCCCAAGGCCAAGCCGATCGCCTTCGGCCAGGTCTACGGCACGCTCGGCAGGCTGGAGCGCGACGGACTGGTGGAGAAGCGCGGGCAGAGCCGCGAAGGGGGCCCGGACCGCACCGAGTTCGCCCTCACCGACGCCGGGCGCGAGAGGCTGCGCACCTGGCTGGAGGAGATCGAGACCCCGGCCCCGTACGTCAGCAGCACGCTGCTCGCCAAGGTCGTCGTCGCCCTGCTCGTCACCGGCGTCGACCGGGCCCGCGGCTACCTCGTCGAGCAGCGCCGGGCGCACACCGCGCGGCTGCGGGAGCTGACCGCCGTCAAGACCGACCCCGAGTCCTCGCTCGGCGACGTGATCGCCGCGGACTTCGCCATCGCCCACCTCGACGCCGATCTGCGCTGGCTGCACACCACGCTGGAGCGCGTCGCCGACCTGCACCGGGAGGTGCACTCATGACGCTCCTGCAAGCACGCGGGGTCGTGAAGTCCTACGGGCCCACACCCGCGCTCCGCGGCGTCACCGTGGAGCTGGCCGAGGGCGAGATCCTCGCCGTCACCGGACCCAGCGGCTGCGGCAAGTCCACGCTGCTGCACTGCCTGGCCGGAATCCTGCGCCCCGACGCGGGCGAGGTGCTGTACGGGGGTCGGCGCCTCGACACCCGCTCGGAGGCAGACCGCTCCCGGCTGCGGCGCACCGACTTCGGCGTGCTGTTCCAGTTCGGGCAGCTCGTCGCCGAGCTGTCGGCGGCGGAGAACGTCGCCCTGCCGCTGCTGCTGGCCGGCCGGGGGCGGCGCGAGGCCCGTACCGCCGCCCTGAGCTGGCTGGAGCGGCTGGGCGTGGCGGACGTGGCCGACGTCCGGCCCGGGGAGATGTCCGGCGGCCAGCAGCAGCGGTGCGCCGCCGCGCGGGCGCTGGTCACCGAGCCCAGGGTGCTCTTCGCCGACGAGCCCACCGGCGCGCTGGACGCGCTGGCCGGGGAGCGGCTGCTCGGGCAGCTCACCCGGGTCGCCCACGAACAGCGCACCAGCGTCGTGCTCGTCACCCACGAGGCGTCGGTGGCCGCCTACGCCGACCGCGAGATCACCCTGCGGGACGGCGCGGTGGACCCGACCGGCCTCGGCGTCGGTGTCGGCGCCGGTACCGGTATCGGCGCCGGTGTCGACAAGTCGATCGGTGGTCGCCCGTGAGGCCCCGGCTGCTGCTCGGACTGGCCCTCGCCGGGACGCGCACCGACACCCTGCGGGTGGTGCTCACCGCGTTCAGCGCCCTCCTCGCCTCCCTGGCGGTGTTCGCCGCGCTGACCGTGCTGGCCGTCCCCGACCCCGGACCGCCGCCGGACGCGAGCGCCCCGATGTCCGACCGGTACACCAACGCGCTGCTCAGGGAGCCGGGGCTGCACATCGGCGTGGTGGCCGCCCTGCTGCTGCTCACCATCCCGGTGCTGGCCCTGGCCGGGCAGTGCGCACGGCTCGGCGCGCCCGCCCGGGACCGGCGGCTCGCCGCGATCCGGCTGGCCGGCGGCACCCCGCGCCAGACCGTCGCCGTCGCCGCCGCCGAGACCGGGGTGGCGAGCCTGGCGGGCACCTGCGCCGGACTCGTGGTCCACCTGGCCGGACGCGAGGTGCTGCACCGGCCGGACGCGGAGGGCAGGCTGCCGCTGCCGACCGACGTCCTGCCCTCCGTTCCCGCGCTCGCCGCCGCCGTGCTCGGCCTGCCGCTGCTGGCGGCGTTCGCCGCCGCGGTGATGCTGCGCCGGGTGGTGGTGACCCCGCTCGGGGTGGTCCGGCGGGCCCGGGCGAAGCGGGCGCCGAGGCCGTGGCCCGCCGCCCTGATCGTGCTCGGCGTGGGCGCCTTCTTCGCCTTCGAGGGGCTCGTGCGGTGGTACGACGAGACCCGGGACGCCTCGTCCTCCCTCCCCCTGGCGGTCCTCCTGCTCTTCGGCGGCGGGCTCGCGGCCGCCCTCGGCGTGGTGCTCGGCACCGGCTGGATCTCCCACGCCACCGGCCGGGTGCTGCACCGGCTCGCCCGCCGTCCGGCCCCGCTGCTGGCCGCCCGCCGGCTGCTCGCCGACCCCTGGCACGGCAGCCGCACCCTCGCCGCGCTGCTGGTGGCCGTGGTCTTCGGCGCGGGAGCGCTGGCCGTGCGCGCCTACTTCACCGCCATGGGCGAGGCGAGGCGGGAGGTGGGGCGCCGCCACGCGGAGGCGGCCGGACCGGCGGGCGGCCACGGGTACGCCCCCGACCCCTTCTACCTCGACACCATGGACCTGGTGGACGCCGCGGTCGTCGTGGCGTCGGTGATCGCGGCCGCCGGCCTGCTGGTCACCGTCGCCGAGGCCGTCGTCGCCCGGCGCCGCACCCACGCCGCCCTGGCCGCCGCCGGCGTGCCCCGCTCCGTGATGGGACGGGCGCTGCTGTGGCAGACGCTCGCGCCCCTGGTCCCGGCCGTGGCGCTGGCGATGACCGTGGGCACCCTGATGGGCCGGGGCTACTTCGGCCCGGAGGCGGTGGAGTACGGGGGATCGGCCGCGGTCTGCGCGACGGCCTCCCGGGACTGCTTCGGACCCGGCGCCTCCGGGGAGGACGTCCGCCACGTCGAGCTCCCCGACGTCGTGCGCGCCGTCCCCGTGCCCCTGGACGACCTCGCGCTCCACGGACTGGGCGTACTGGCCCTCGTCCTCGCCGCCACCGGCCTCGGCCTGCTGTTCCTGCGCGCGGGCACGTCGGCCGAGGAACTGCGCACCGGGTGACACCGGGCGGCGCGGCACGACGCGGTGTCCGAGCCGTCTCGCGGACCGGACACAATGGGGGGATGACCGAGAGCCCCGCTCCCCTCGCCGACCCGCACCTGCGCCACCCGGCCGACGCCCCCGCCGAGGGCGGCCCGCGCGACATCGTGATCCTGGGATCCACCGGATCGATCGGCACCCAGGCCGTCGACGTGGTGCTGAGCAACCCCGACCGCTTCCGGGTGACCGCCCTGTCCGCCGCCGGCGGCCGGGTGGGGCTGCTGGCCGAGCAGGCCCACCGGCTGGGGGTGCGCACCGTCGCGGTGTCCGACGGGAACAGGGCGGGGGAGCTGCGCGAGGCGCTGCGGGCGCGGTACGGGGCCGGGGAGCCGCTGCCGGAGGTGCTGGCCGGACCGGACGCGGCCACCGAGCTGGCCGCGTCCGGGTGCCACACCGTCCTCAACGGCATCACCGGCTCCATCGGGCTGCGCCCCACCCTGGCCGCCCTGGAGGCGGGCCGCACCCTGGCCCTGGCCAACAAGGAGTCGCTGATCGTCGGCGGCCCGCTGGTGAAGGCGCTGGCCCGGCCCGGCCAGATCGTCCCCGTCGACTCCGAGCACTCGGCGCTGTTCCAGGCGCTGATGGGCGGCACCCGGGCCGAGGTCCGCAAGCTGCTGGTGACCGCCTCCGGCGGCCCCTTCCGCGGGCGGACCCGCCAGGAGCTGGAGGACGTCACGCCCGGCGACGCCCTGGCCCACCCCACCTGGGCGATGGGCCCGGTCATCACGATCAACTCCGCCACCCTGGTCAACAAGGGCCTGGAGGTCATCGAGGCGCACCTGCTCTACGACATCCCCTTCGACCGCATCGAGGTCGTCGTCCACCCGCAGTCCTACATCCACTCGATGGTGGAGTTCACCGACGGCTCCACCCTCGCCCAGTGCGGCCCGCCCGACATGCGGCTGCCCATCGCGCTCGGCCTGGGCTGGCCGCACCGGGTCCCCGACGCCGGCCCCGTCTTCGACTGGTCCACGGCGATGAGCTGGGAGTTCTTCCCGCTGGACGAGAAGGCCTTCCCGTCCGTGGCGCTGGCCCGCCACGTCGGCGCGCTCGGCGGCACCGCCCCGGCGGTGTTCAACGCCGCCAACGAGGAGTGCGTCGAGGCGTTCCTCTCCGGCGGGCTGCCCTTCAACGGCATAGTGGATACGGTCGCCGCGGTGGTCGAGGAGCACGGCGTCCCCCGGGGAACCGGCCTGACCCTGGAGGAGGTCCTCGACGCCGAGACCTGGGCGCGCGCCCGCGCCCGTGAACTGGCGGCACGCGCCGCACGCACCGCCCCCACGACGGACCCGACCGGCACGACCGAGACAGCGGAGGCACGCGCATGACGACGGTGATGACCATTCTCGGCATAGTCGTCTTCGTCTTCGGCCTGCTGTTCTCCATCGCCTGGCACGAGCTGGGCCACCTGTCGACGGCCAAGATGTTCGGCGTCCGCGTGCCGCAGTACATGGTCGGTTTCGGCCCCACCCTGTGGTCGAGGAAGAAGGGCGAGACCGAGTACGGCATCAAGGCGATCCCGCTCGGCGGCTACATCCGCATGATCGGCATGTTCCCGCCCGGCGAGGACGGCGCCGTCCGGAAGCGCTCCACCTCCCCCTTCCGGGGCATGATCGAGGACGCCCGCGCCGCGGCCTTCGAGGAGCTCCAGCCGGGCGACGAGAAGCGGCTGTTCTACACGCGCAAGCCCTGGAAGCGCGTGATCGTCATGTTCGCCGGGCCGTTCATGAACCTGATCCTGGCCGTGGTGGTCTTCCTCGCCACGCTGATGACCTTCGGCATCAGCACCCAGACCACCACCGTCGCCACCGTCTCCGACTGCGTGATCAGGGTGTCGGCGAAGACCGACACCTGCCCCGCGGGCGCGCCGGACTCCCCGGCCAAGGCGGCCGGCCTCAAGCCCGGCGACACCATCGTCGCCTTCGACGGGGCGGAGGTCACCGGGTGGAGCGACCTCCAGCGGCGCATCCGCGACACCATCGGCCCGGCCGCCATCACCGTCGAGCGCGACGGCGAGCGCAGGGTCCTCCAGGCGGACCTGGTGAGGAACGAGGTCGCCAAGTCCGACGGGCGCGGCGGCTACGTCGA
Source organism: Streptomyces sp. DH37 (assembly GCF_029813835.1). Lineage (GTDB taxonomy): Bacteria > Actinomycetota > Actinomycetes > Streptomycetales > Streptomycetaceae > Streptomyces. The sequence continues at coordinate 45,513 of NZ_JARVKV010000041.1, read as the reverse complement.
GGGCGAGTACGTCACCACCGGCTTCCTCGGCTTCTCCCCGGCCACCGGCGTCGTCGAGCAGTCCTTCCCGCAGGCCGTCGACCGGATGGGCGACATGATGGCCAGCGGCGTCGAGGCCCTGATAAGGCTCCCGGAGAAGATCCCCGGCCTGTGGAACGCCGCCTTCGCCGGAGCCGAGCGCGAGCAGGACTCCCCGATGGGCGTGGTCGGCGCGGCCCGGGTCGGCGGCGAGGTCTTCGCCCTGGAGATCCCGGCCGAGCAGCGGGTGGCGGTGATGCTCTTCCTGGTGGCGGGCTTCAACCTGTCGCTGTTCCTGTTCAACATGCTGCCGCTGCTGCCGCTGGACGGCGGCCACATCGCGGGCGCCCTGTGGGAGTCGCTGCGCCGGGGCTTCGCCAAGGTGCTGCGCCGCCCCGACCCGGGCCCGTTCGACGTGGCCAAGCTGATGCCGGTGGCGTACGTGGTGGCGGGCGTCTTCGTCTGCTTCACGCTGCTGGTGCTCATCGCGGACGTGGTCAACCCCGTGCGCCTGACCGGCTGACGCCCCCGGCGCGGGGCCCCGGGCGCGCGCCGGGGTCCCGCGCCGCGCACGGCGGACCACGGTGTGCCCCGGGCCCCGGGCGTACCGTAATCTCGGAGGCCGGAGCCCGCCGCCGAACGGGGCACTGAACCACAGCTTGGGGTTGCACACCACAATGACAGCCATTTCGCTCGGAATGCCGTCCGTACCGACCAAACTGGCCGACAGACGGGCCAGCCGGAAGATCCAGGTCGGCTCGGTGGCCGTCGGAGGCGACGCCCCGGTCTCCGTGCAGTCGATGACCACCACCGTCACCGCCGACATCGGCGCCACGCTCCAGCAGATCGCCGAGCTGACCGCGGCCGGCTGCGAGATCGTCCGCGTGGCCTGCCCCTCCCAGGACGACGCCGAAGCGCTGCCGGTGATCGCCAGGAAGTCCCAGATCCCGGTGATCGCCGACATCCACTTCCAGCCCAAGTACGTCTTCGCGGCCATCGACGCCGGCTGCGCGGCCGTGCGCGTCAACCCGGGCAACATCCGGCAGTTCGACGACAAGGTCAAGGAGATCGCCAAGGCCGCCTCGGACGCCGGCGTCCCCATCCGCATCGGCGTCAACGCCGGCTCCCTGGACAAGCGACTGCTGGCCAAGTACGGCAAGGCCACCCCCGAGGCGCTGGTGGAGTCCGCGCTGTGGGAGTGCTCGCTGTTCGAGGAGCACGGCTTCCGCGACATCAAGATCTCGGTCAAGCACAACGACCCGGTGGTGATGATCAACGCCTACCGGCAGCTGGCCGCGCAGTGCGACTACCCCCTCCACCTGGGGGTGACCGAGGCCGGTCCCGCCTTCCAGGGCACCATCAAGTCGGCGGTCGCCTTCGGCGCCCTGCTGAGCGAGGGCATCGGCGACACCATCCGCGTCTCGCTCTCCGCGCCGCCGGTGGAGGAGATCAAGGTCGGCATCCAGATCCTGGAGTCCCTCGGCCTGCGGCAGCGCCGGCTGGAGATCGTCTCCTGCCCCTCCTGCGGCCGGGCCCAGGTGGACGTCTACAAGCTCGCCGACGAGGTCACCGCGGGTCTCGAGGGCATGGAGGTGCCGCTGCGCGTGGCGGTCATGGGCTGCGTCGTCAACGGCCCCGGCGAGGCCCGCGAGGCCGACCTCGGCGTCGCCTCCGGCAACGGCAAGGGCCAGATCTTCGTCAAGGGCGAGGTCATCAAGACCGTCCCCGAGTCGAAGATCGTCGAGACCCTCATCGACGAGGCGATGAAGATCGCCGAGCAGATGGAGAAGGACGGTGTGCTCTCCGGCCCGCCGGAGGTCTCCGTCAGCTGACCGACCGGTCGGCGCACGTCCGCCGCGGCCTGGGGGTAAAGTCGGGAAATCGCTCCCCACCCCACGGCCGCACGGTGAGGCATCCCACGTGTTGACGACCACCACCACCCGTGTCGTCGAGCCCCACGAGCTCGACGACGCCCTCACGGTGCTCGACCGCGAACCGGTCAACAACGCCTTCGTCGCCGCCCGCGTCCGGGTCTCCGGCCTGGACCCGTGGCGGCTCGGCGGCGAGATGTGGGGCTGGTACCACCGCGGGCGCCTGGAGTCCCTGTGCTACTCCGGCGCCAACCTCGTCCCCGTCTGCGCGGGCCCGGAGGCGGTGCGCGCCTTCGCCGAGCGGGCGCGCCGCCAGGGGAGGCGCTGCTCGTCCGTCGTCGGCCCGGCCGAGCCCACCGCCGCCCTGTGGTCCCACCTGGAGCCGCACTGGGGACCGGCCCGCGAGGTCCGCCGCCACCAGCCGCTGATGGTCACCGACCGCATGCCCGCGGGGATACGGCCCGACCCGTACGTGCGGCGCGTCCGCAAGGACGAGATGGACGTGCTGATGCCCGCCTGCGTGGCGATGTTCACCGAGGAGGTCGGCGTCTCGCCGCTGGCCGGGGACGGCGGGCTGGTCTACCAGGCCCGGGTCGCGGAACTGGTCGGCGGTGGGCGGTCGTTCGCCCGCATCGAGGACGGCAGGGTGGTCTTCAAGGCCGAGATCGGCGCCGTCACCCCGCAGGCGTGCCAGATCCAGGGCGTCTGGGTCGCGCCCGAGCGCCGGGGCGAGGGCCTGTCCGTCACCGGCATGGCCGCGGTGCTGCGCTACGCGCTGGACGAGGTCTCCCCGGTCGTCAGCCTGTACGTCAACGACTACAACACCGCGGCCCGCGCCACCTACCGGCGGGTGGGCTTCCGCGAGGTCGGGGCGTTCATGAGCGTGCTGTTCTGAACCCCCGCCGTTTGGAACCCCCGCCGTTCCGAACCGCCGTCCCCGCCCGCGGCGCCCGAACCGCCCGGCGCCCGTGCGGGTGTTCGCCGAATCCCCGGTGCTCTCCAGTAGGGTCGACGACCATGGAAGACGTCGTGGTCGGTCCCCTGGACCTGGCAGCCCGGGTGGACGAGGCACTCGCCGTGCAGGCCGTCGCCTTCGGGCTGACCGACGACGAGGTGGGGGTGCGGCGCCACATCGTGCTGCGGCACGCCGGCGCCCCCGGCGTCCGGGCGCTGGGCGCCACCACGCCGCGGGGGCGGCTGGTCGGCTTCGTCTACGGCATGCCCAACGACCGCACCCAGTGGTGGTCCACGGTCGTCGAGCCGTACCTGCGGCGGGCCGGGAACGCCGGCTGGCTCGACGACGCCTTCGCCATCACCGAGCTGCACGTCCACCCGGCGTACCAGAAGCACGGCATCGGCCGGAAGCTGATCACCGCGATCACCGACGCCGCCGCCGAGCCGCGCTCGATCCTCTCCGCGATCGACACCGAGAGCCCGGCCCGCGCCCTCTACCGCTCGCTCGGCTACCGCGATCTGGCCCGCCACGTGCTGTTCCCGAGCGCCCCGAGCCCGTACGTGGTGATGGGTGCGCCGCTGCCGCTGCGGCGCCGGTAGTCTCGCTGCCAGGCGCGCAACCGTCCGCGCCGCCCCTCGCACCCCGTTCCGCAGGAGAGACCCATGGCAGCCCGTGTCCAGCGCATGTCCCGTCTGATGCTGAAGACGCTGCGCGAGGACCCGGCCGACGCCGAGACCCTCAGCCACCGGCTCCTGGTCCGCGCCGGTTACGTCCGCCGCACCGCCGCCGGCATCTGGACCTGGCTGCCGCTGGGCAAGCAGGTCCTGGAGAACGTCACCCGGATCGTGCGCGAGGAGATGGACGCCATCGGCGCCCAGGAGGTCCTGCTCCCGGCCCTGCTGCCCAAGGAGCCCTACGAGGCGTCGGGCCGCTGGGAGGAGTACGGCGACCTGCTGTTCCGGCTGAAGGACCGCAAGGGCGCCGACTACCTGCTCGGCCCCACCCACGAGGAGATCTTCACCCAGGTCGTCAAGGACCAGTGCACGTCCTACAAGGACCTGCCGGTGATGCTCTACCAGATCCAGACCAAGTACCGGGACGAGGCACGGCCGCGCTCGGGCGTCCTGCGGGGGCGGGAGTTCCTGATGAAGGACTCCTACTCCTTCGACACCACCGACGAGGAACTGGCCGAGTCCTACCGGCTGCACCGCCAGGCGTACCTGCGGATCTTCGCCCGGCTCGGCCTGGACCACCGGATCGTCTCCGCGGTCTCGGGCGCGATGGGCGGCTCGGCCTCCGAGGAGTTCCTCGCCCCGGCCGCCGCGGGCGAGGACACCTTCGCCGACTGCCCCTCCTGCGGCTACGCCGCCAACACCGAGGCCGTCACCCATCCGCTCAGGCCCGCCGACCCCATGGGCCACCCGCCGGTCGAGGAGCTGGACACCCCCGGCACCCCCACCATCGAGACCCTCGCCGAGTACCTGGGCGTACCCGCCTCCGCCACCCTGAAGAACCTGCTGGTCAAGGTGGACGGGGAGATCTGGGCCGTCGGCGTGCCCGGCGACCGCGAGGTGGACCTCGGCAAGCTCGCCGAGCACCTGGCGCCCGCCACCGTGGAACTGGTCACCGCCGAGGACTTCACCGGCCGCCCCGCCCTGGTGCGCGGCTACGTCGGCCCGCAGGGACTGGCGGGCATGGCCTTCCGCTACGTCGCCGACCCGCGCGTGGCCCCCGGCACCTCCTGGATCACCGGCGCCAACAAGCCCGACACCCACGCCCGCAACGTGGTGTGCGGCCGGGACTTCGAGGTCGACGAGTACCTGGACGTGGTCACCGTCGAGCCGGGCGACCCGTGCCCGGTCTGCGGCGCCGGGCTGAAGCTGGACCGGGCCATCGAGATCGGCCACATCTTCCAGCTCGGCCGCAAGTACGCCGACGCCTTCGGGCTGGACGTGCTCGGCCGCGACGGCAAGCCCGTCCGCGTCACCATGGGCTCCTACGGCATCGGCGTCTCGCGCGCGGTGGCCGCGCTCGCCGAGCAGACGGCCGACGCCCAGGGCCTGTGCTGGCCGCGCGAGGTCGCCCCGGCCGACGTCCACGTCGTCGCCGCCGGAAAGGGCGCCCAGACCGAGCTGGCCCTGGAGCTGTCGGAGCGGCTGGCCGCCGCCGGGGCGCGCGTCCTGGTGGACGACCGCACGGGCGTCTCGCCCGGTGTGAAGTTCACCGACGCGGAGCTGATCGGCGTGCCCGCGATCCTGGTGGTGGGCCGGGGCGCGGCCAAGGGGCTGGTGGAGCTGAGGGACCGGCGCACCGGCGAGCGCGAGGAGCTCCCGGTGGACGAGGCGGTCGCGCGGCTGACCCGCCCGGCCTGAGGCCGGCGCGCGGGCCCCGGCCCCTCCGGGGGCCGGGGCCCGCGTCCGCTCACAGCCAGCCCGCGAACTCCAGCAGCGCCTCGCCGTCGGCGCGGTCCCCGGCGGCGATGTGGCGGACGCCCGACTCCACCGCCCGGTACAGGCTCCAGCCGCGCAGCCGGTCGCGGTCCACCCCCAGGGAGTCCGCCAGCTTGGCCACCCGGCGCCGGGCGATCGCGGGGGCGCCGGAGCCGGCGGCCAGGTCGTGCAGCCGGTCGCGGACCAGCCGGGCCAGGTCGTACGCCCGCTCGCCCACCAGCGGATCCGGGCCCACCACCAGCCAGTGCGCCCGTCCGGGGCCCGCCGACAGCACCGTGCCCTGCCGGAAGTCGCCGTGCAGCAGCACCCGCTCGGGCGCGTCGGAGAGCAGCTCGGAGCGGAGCGCCAGGGCCTCGTCGGCCAGCGGCCGGGCCTCCCGCGGCACCCGTGCGCGGATCCCCTCCGCCGCCCGGCCGGTGTGCTCCTCCACGCTGGTGAAGGGGTGCTCCCCGTCCGGGGCGCCGGGGGGCAGCGGAGGCACCCACAGCCGGTGCAGCGCCGAGACCGCCTCCAGGTTGGCCTTCGCCTCCGGCAGCGAGCGCAGCGACACCTCCGCGTGCAGCCGCTCCAGCAGCAGCGCGCCGTCCTCGGGCGCGGCGTCCAGCAGCCGCACCGCGCCGTGCCCGTCCCAGCGGGCCAGGGCCGCCGCCTCGTCCGCCGCGCCGGCGGCGCGCAGCTTCAGCGCGGCCGGGATGCCGTCGGCCCGGCGCACCAGGACGACCAGGCTGCCGCGTCCGCCGGGGGAGACCACCCGCTCGGCCGTCAGCTCCCAGCGTGCCAGCGAGGCCTCCACCAGGCCGGGGAGCTCCGCCAGCCAGGGGGAGCCGGCGCCCAGGGAGCGCACCAGCCGCTGCGGGGGTTCGACGTGCGGAGCCGATGTCATGCCCGGGCGTCCCTTTCGTCGTCAGCGTTCCGCGGGGGAGTCCTCAGAGGGACTCCGGGCTCGCCGGCGCGGCGCGCTCGGCGAGCCCAGGGAAGGGTACGCCCGTGCCGCGCCAGCGCGCCGCACGGACCGCCGCCTCCCGCAGCGCGGCCGCCGCCTCCCGCCGCAGCCCGCCCCCGCCGGCCCGGACCAGATCGGCGTAGACGGCGGCCACCCGCTCCTCCAGTTCCGCGGCGAGCCGCACCGCCGCGGCGCCGTCCGGCACCGCGAAGGGCAGGGAGTAGGCCGCGGCGGCGGGCTCGGGGGTGCCGCCCATCCGCCGCACCGCGCGGCGCAGGGCGTCACGGCGCGCGCGGTGGGCGTCGTAGGCCTCCCGGGCCTGCGCGCGCCGGTCCTCGGCGATCCGCCCGCCCACGACGCCGTAGCCGTAGACGGCCGCGTGCTCGGCGGCGAGCGCGGCCCGCAGGGCGGTCAGCGCGGGATCGCCGGGATCGCCGGGATCGGTCCGCCCGCCGGGCGCCGAGCCCGCGGCGGGGGCGGCGGGGGAGGCCGCGGTGGGGTTCGTCGCTCGGTTCATCACTCGCCGTTCGTGAGCAGGTACGCGTGCACGGCCCCCGCCGCCGCGACGGACGCGAGCAGCCGGGCGAGTTCGGGCGGGGCGCCGTCGAGGGCGCGGGTGAGACCGTCGGCGGCGGCGCGTTCGGCGTCCGCGAGGGCCGCCAGCGCGCGCCGGGGGTCCCGGGGGACGTCCGCCCCGGCGCCCCGCGGGGCCCGCGCGCCCGACGGGGCGGGGCTCGCCGGGACGGGGCTCGCCGGGGCCTGCGGGCTCCCGGAGCCGCCGCGGGCCGCCGTACCGCCGAACGCCTTCACGTGCCGCGCCACGTCCGCCCGCAGCGGCGCCAGCCGCCCGGCCAGACCGGGGTGCGCGGCGAGGGTGCGGTCGTAGCGGGCCAGCAGGGCGGCGCTGCCGCGCGCGGCGCGGCCCCGCAGCCGCTCGTCCAGGGAGGCGAGTCCGCGCTCGGCGGCCTTCCGCTCCCCCCCGGAGCACCCGGTCAGCAGCAGCGCGGCGGCGCCCGTCGCACCGGTGGCCAGCAGGCTCCGCCGGCGGGGACGCGAGTCGATCGGCACGGGCGCTCCCTGGGGAGGTGGTTCGGTGGCGCTGGGGACGGGCGGTGATCACCGCCGGTGTGAGCGTACCCGTGTTCGTACGGTCCCCCCCGGCGGGTCACCTCCACGCCCGGCGCGTACCCCGCGCGGGGGACGGCCGCCCGGCGCAGCGCCCCCGATCGTCTGGTCGGCGCGGCCCGCGGCAGACGATAGGCTTGACCCCCGTACCCCCAGGACTGGACGTTTCCCACAACAGCACACGCGGCCGAGGAGTCACCCGGATGAGCACCACCCAGAGCGAGAGGCTGCGAGGACTGCTGGAGCCGCTCGTCACCGCGCAGGGCCTCGATCTCGAGGAGATCACCGTGACCCCGGCCGGGAAGAGGCGCGTGCTGCGGGTCGTGGTGGACTCCGACGAGGGCGTGCGGCTCGACACCTGCGCCGAGCTGAGCCGCGACGCGTCCCAGGTGCTGGACGAGGCCGACGTGATGGGCGGCGCCCCGTACGTCCTGGAGGTCACCTCCCCCGGAACCGACCGCCCGCTGACCGAGCCGCGGCACTACCGCCGCGCCGTCGGCAGGCTGGTCAGGGCGCAGCTGACCGAGGAGGCGGGCGGCGGCGAGCTGGTCGCCCGCGTCGCCGGGGCGGACGGGGACGGGCTGGACGTGGAGGTGCCCGGCGTCAAGGGGCGCAAGGCCACCGCCCGCCGGCTCGCCTACACCGAGATCGCCAGGGCCCGGGTGGAGATCGAGTTCAACCGCAAGGCCGCCGAGAAGGCCGACAAGGCACGTCAGGCTGCGGCCTCTGACGAAGAGAGCCAGGAGGAGGCGTAGCCGTGGACATCGACATGAGTGCCCTGCGGGGTCTGGTGAGGGAGAAGGAGATCTCCTTCGACCTGCTGGTCGAGGCGATCGAGGCGGCGCTCCTCATTGCCTACCACCGCACCGAGGGAAGCCGCCGCCAGGCCCGCGTGGAGCTGGACCGCTCCACCGGCCACGTGACGGTGTGGGCCAAGGAGGACCCGGCCGACCTGCCCGAGGGGGCCGAGCCGCGCGAGTTCGACGACACCCCCTCCGGCTTCGGCCGGATCGCTGCGACCACCGCCAAGCAGGTCATCCTGCAGCGGCTGCGGGACGCGGAGGAGGAGGTCACCTTCGGCGAGTACGCCGGACGCGAGGGCGACATCGTCGCGGGAGTCGTCCAGCAGGGGAAGGACCCGCGCAGCGTCCTCGTCGACATCGGGAAGCTCGAGGCGATCCTGCCCCCGCAGGAGCAGGTGCCCGGCGAGGACTACTCGCACGGGACCCGGCTGCGCACCTACGTGGTGCGGGTCGCCAAGGGCGTCCGCGGGCCGTCGGTCACGCTCTCGCGCACCCACCCCAACCTGGTGAAGAAGCTCTTCGCCCTGGAGGTGCCCGAGATCGCGGACGGTTCGGTGGAGATCGCGGCCATCGCGCGCGAGGCCGGCCACCGCACCAAGATCGCGGTGCGGTCCACCCGCTCGGGCCTGAACGCCAAGGGCGCGTGCATCGGCCCGATGGGCGGCCGGGTGCGCAACGTGATGGCCGAGCTGCACGGTGAGAAGATCGACATCGTGGACTGGTCGGACGACCCGGCCGAGATGGTGGCCAACGCCCTCTCACCCGCCCGGGTGAGCCGGGTGGACGTCGTGGACGCCGCCGCCCGGTCGGCCAGGGTCACCGTGCCCGACTACCAGCTGTCGCTGGCGATCGGCAAGGAAGGACAGAACGCCCGGCTCGCCGCCCGGCTCACCGGCTGGCGGATCGACATCCGCCCGGACACCGAGCAGACCGGGGAGCACAGCGGGCAGCGCCGGGAGAGCGGCGCGGAGAGGGGCTGAGGCGCCCGTCACCGTCCGTACCCCGTCGCAGACCCCACCAACGGCGCAATCGGCGCGGGGAGGTAGACTGAGGAGTGTCTGACCGGACGCGCACCCGCGCATGCCCAGAACGCACCTGCGTGGGGTGCCGGGAGCGGTCGGGCAAGGGCGATCTGCTGCGTGTGGTGTTGGCCGGGAACCGGTGCGTTCCCGATCATCGCGGTACGCTGCCCGGCCGGGGAGCCTATGTGCACCCCGCACCGACCTGTGTCGACCTGGCGGTCCGCCGCCGGGCGTTCCAGCGGGCCTTCCGGGCCGGTGGACCGCTCGATACCGCGGAACTGCTGCAGGCAGTACCGCGGGCAACACCGTAAGACGCAAGCACGCACGACAGCCCGTACGGCACCCCGCCGTGCGGGAGAGGTACCTCGCGAGTTGGAAGTAGGTCGAGATTGCGATGAGCACTCGATGAGTACGCGATGAGTACGCCCATGCAGTAGCGAAGGTCCGGCGGACGATCCCCCCGGACCGTAAGGAGCGAAGTGGCTAAGGTCCGGGTATACGAGCTCGCCAAGGAGCTTGGAGTCGAAAGCAAGGTCGTCATGGCCAAGCTCCAGGAACTCGGTGAATTCGTCCGTTCGGCGTCCTCGACCATCGAGGCGCCGGTCGTACGCAAACTGACTGACGCATTCGACACGGGCAACGGCGCCGGAGGCGCCAGGAAGTCCGCTGCGAAACCCGCCGCCCCCCGCAAGGCGGCCCCCAAGCCGGGCGCCCCGAAGCCGGGTGCCTCCGCACCCCGCCCGGGTGCCCCCAAGCCCGGCGCGCCCAAGCCCCCGGCCCCCGCGGCCGAGGCGCCCAGGAGCGCGCCGCAGAAGAACGTCCCGGGTCCGGCCCCGGCCCCGGCCAAGAGCGCCCCGGCCCAGCCGGCGCCCGGCCCGCGCCCGGCCCCGGCCAAGCCGGGTCCCGCCCAGCCCCCGGCCCCGTCGAGGCCCGAGTTCACCGCGCCGCCGTCCGCTCCGGGCGCGCCGCGTCCGGGCGCCCCCAAGCCGGGCGGCCGTCCCGCCCCGGCGGGCCAGGACCGCCGCGGTCCGGGCGCGCCCAAGCCGGGCGGCCCCAAGCCGGGCGCCCGTCCGGCCGGCCCGCGTCCGGGCAACAACCCCTTCACCTCCGGCGGCTCCACCGGCATGGCGCGCCCGCAGGCGCCCCGTCCGGGCGGTGCCCCGCGTCCCGGCGGCCCCGGCGCCCCGGGCGGTCCCCGTCCCGGTGCCGGCCAGGGCGGTCCCCGTCCCGGCGCGGGCCAGGGCGGTCCCCGTCCGCAGGCTCCCGGCGGCGGCCGTCCCAGCCCCGGCAACATGCCGCGCCCGCAGGGCGCCCAGGGCGGTGCCGCGGGTCCGCGTCCGGGCGGCGGCAACCGTCCGAACCCGGGCATGATGCCGCAGCGTCCGGCCGCGGGTCCGCGTCCGGGCCCCGGCGGCCGCGGTCCCGGCGGCGCGGGCCGTCCGGGCGGTGGCGGCGGCCGTCCCGGTGGCGGCGGCGGTTTCGCTGGTCGTCCCGGTGGCGGCGGCGGTGCCGGCCGTCCCGGTGGCGGCGGCGGTTTCGCCGGTCGTCCCGGCGGTGGCGGCGGTGGCGGCGGCTTCGGCGGCCGTCCCGGTTTCGCCGGTCGTCCCGGCGGCCCCGGCGGCCGTGGCGGCACACAGGGCGCGTTCGGCCGTCCCGGCGGTCCGGCGCGTCGCGGTCGCAAGTCGAAGCGGCAGAGGCGCCAGGAGTACGAGGCCATGCAGGCCCCGTCCATCGGCGGCGTGATGCTGCCGCGCGGCAAGGGCGAGACCGTCCGGCTGTCGCGCGGTGCGTCGCTCACCGACTTCGCGGAGAAGATCAACGCCAACCCGGCGTCCCTGGTCCAGGTGATGTTCAACCTGGGCGAGATGGTCACCGCGACCCAGTCGGTCTCCGACGAGACGCTGCAGCTCCTCGGCGAGGAGATGAACTACACCGTCCAGATCGTCAGCCCGGAGGAGGAGGACCGGGAGCTCCTGGAGTCCTTCGACATCGAGTTCGGCGAGGACGAGGGCGGCGAGGAGGCACTCGTCTCGCGTCCGCCGGTGGTGACCGTCATGGGTCACGTCGACCACGGCAAGACGCGCCTGCTGGACGCGATCCGCAAGACCAACGTCATCGAGGGCGAGGCCGGCGGCATCACGCAGCACATCGGCGCGTACCAGGTCGCGACCGAGGTCAACGAGGAAGAGCGCAGGATCACCTTCATCGACACCCCGGGTCACGAGGCGTTCACCGCCATGCGTGCCCGCGGTGCGAAGTCGACCGACATCGCGATCCTCGTGGTGGCGGCCAACGACGGTGTGATGCCCCAGACGGTCGAGGCGCTGAACCACGCCAAGGCGGCCGACGTGCCGATCGTGGTGGCGGTCAACAAGATCGACGTCGAGGGCGCGGACCCGACCAAGGTGCGCGGCCAGCTCACCGAGTACGGGCTCGTGGCCGAGGAGTACGGCGGCGACACCATGTTCGTCGACATCTCCGCCAAGCAGGGTCTGAACATCGACCAGCTGCTGGAGGCCGTGATCCTCACCGCGGACGCCTCGCTCGACCTGCGGGCCAACCCCAACCAGGACGCGCAGGGCATCGCGATCGAGGCCCACCTCGACCGCGGCCGCGGTGCGGTGGCCACGGTGCTGGTCCAGCGCGGCACCCTGCGGGTCGGCGACACGGTCGTGGTCGGCGACGCGTACGGCCGCGTCCGGGCGATGCTCGACGACAAGGGCAACACCGTCGAGGAGGCCGGTCCGGCGACCCCCGTCCTGGTGCTGGGTCTGACCAGCGTCCCGGGCGCGGGCGACAACTTCCTGGTGGTCGACGAGGACCGCACGGCCCGTCAGATCGCCGAGAAGCGCGCCGCCCGCGAGCGCAACGCCGCCTTCGCCAAGCGCACCCGCAGGGTCTCCCTGGAGGACCTGGACAAGGTGCTCAAGGCCGGCGAGGTGCAGCAGCTCAACCTCATCATCAAGGGCGACGCGTCCGGTTCGGTCGAGGCCCTGGAGTCCTCGCTGCTCCAGCTCGACGTCGGCGAGGAGGTGGACCTGCGCGTCCTGCACCGCGGTGTGGGTGCGGTCACCGAGACCGACATCGACCTGGCGACCGGCTCCGACGCCATCGTCATCGGCTTCAACGTGCGCGCCGAGGGGCGTGCCACGCAGATGGCCGAGCGCGAGGGCGTGGACGTCCGCTACTACTCGGTCATCTACCAGGTGATCGAGGAGATCGAGGCGGCCCTCAAGGGCATGCTCAAGCCGGAGTACGAGGAGGTCGAGCTGGGCACGGCGGAGATCCGCGAGGTCTTCCGCTCCTCCAAGCTCGGCAACATCGCGGGTGTCATCATCCGCTCCGGCGAGGTCAGGCGGAACACCAAGGCCCGCCTCATCCGCGACGGCAAGGTCGTGGCGGAGAACCTCAACATCGAGGGCCTGCGCCGCTTCAAGGACGACGTCACCGAGATCCGCGAGGGCTTCGAGGGTGGTATCAACCTCGGAAACTTCAACGACATCAAGGTCGACGACGTCATCGCGACGTACGAGATGCGGGAGAAGCCCCGCGCCTGACGCCCGCCGGTGGTTCCACCGGTGAACGGCCACGGAGCCTCCCGCCCCGGCGGGAGGCTCCCGGCCGTTATATGCGTCGATCACCGGGAACCGTTCCGTGTACGGTTCTCCGTGTCCTGCCGGGCGCCGGCAGGGCTTACCCCACGAGGCCCCACGGGTCGGCTGGACCCGCACCACATGTACGTAGGCACACTCTCCTTCGATCTGCTGCTCGGCGACGTACGGTCGTTGAAGGAGAAACGGTCGGTCGTCCGTCCGATCATCGCGGAGCTGCAGCGCAAGTACACGGTGAGCGTCGCCGAGGTCGGGGACCAGAACGTCCACCGCAGGGCCCTGATCGGCCTGGCGGTGGTCTCCGGGGACGCCGGGCACGTCTCGGACGTGCTCGACCGGTGCGAGCGGCTGGTGGCCGCGCGGCCGGAGGTGGAGCTGCTGTCGGTGCGGCGGCGGTTCCACGGGGACGAGGACTGAGAGCGTCCGGAGCGCGGGCCCCGCCGCACCCCAACCGAACGATCCGAGACAGAAGGAAGCAGACACATGACCGACACCGCGCGGGCACGCAAACTGGCTGACCGCATCCGGGTCGTGGTCGCGGAGACCCTCCAGCGGCGGATCAAGGACCCGCGGCTCGGCTATGTGACGATCACCGACACCCGGGTCACCGGCGACCTGCGGGAGGCGACCGTCTTCTACACGGTCTACGGCGACGACGAGGAGCGCGCCGCCTCCGCCGCGGCGCTGGAGAGCGCCAAGGGCGTACTGCGCTCGGAGGTCGGCCGGCAGACCGGTGTGCGCTTCACGCCGTCGCTGACGTTCGTCCCGGACGCGCTCCCGGAGAACGCCCGGACCATCGACGACCTGCTGGAGAAGGCCAGGGCGTCGGACGCCCAGGTCCGCCAGGCGTCCTCGGGCGCCGCCTACGCGGGCGAGGCCGACCCGTACCGCAAGCCCGCACGCGAGGAGGACGCGGAGGGCGCGGAGGGCGCCGGGGGCGAGACGGACGGCGAGGACGCCTGACCCGTGGCACGCAAAGGCACCCAGGAACCCGGCGGGCTGGTCATCGTCGACAAGCCCGCCGGGTTCACCTCCCACGACGTCGTCGCCAAGATGCGCGGCATCGCCCGCACCCGCCGGGTCGGGCACGCCGGCACGCTGGACCCGATGGCCACCGGCGTCCTCGTCCTGGGCGTCGAGAAGGCGACCCGGCTGCTGGGGCACCTGGCCCTGACGGAGAAGGAGTACGTCGGCACCATCCGCCTCGGCCAGAACACCGTCACCGACGACGCCGAGGGCGAGATCACCTCCTCCGCGCCGGCGGACGGCATCGCGCGCGGGGCGATCGACGACGGCGTCGCCAAGCTGACCGGGGACATCCTCCAGGTCCCGTCCAAGGTCAGCGCCATCAAGATCGACGGCAAGCGGTCCTACGCCCGGGTGCGCGAGGGCGAGGAGGTCGAACTGGCCGCCCGGCCGGTCACCGTCTCCTCCTTCACCGTGCACGACGTCCGCGAGGAGAGCGCGGCGGACGGCACGCCCGTCACGGACCTGCTGGTCTCCGTCGTCTGCTCCTCCGGCACCTACATCCGGGCGCTCGCCCGCGACCTGGGCGCCGACCTGGGCGTCGGCGGCCACCTCACCGCGCTGCGCCGCACCCGGGTCGGCCCGTACGGCCTGGACGCGGCGCGCACCCTGGAGCAGCACCAGGAGTCGCTGACCGTCATGCCCATCGGCGAGGCGGCGGCCGCCGCCTTCCCGCGCTGGGACGTGGACGAGCGGCAGGCCGGACTGCTGGCGAACGGCGCGCGGATCGCCATGCCGCCGGCCGGGCGGCCCGGCCCGGTCGCGGCCTTCGGCCCCGGGGGCCGCTTCCTCGCCCTGGTCGAGGAGCACGGGGGCAGGGCCAAGAGCCTGGCCGTCTTCGCCTGATCCGCGGACGGCGGGGGCGTCCGGCCGGTTCCCCTCGGGGCAGGGCCCCGGATTCACCCCGTCGGGCGGGCGCGCGAGGTGCGCCACGGCGCGCACCGGAACGCCCCGCGCCCGCGGACCCTCCGGTGCGGCCCCGGCCGGGGCCGTCGCGCGTTCGCCCTACGGACGGGACGGGACCGGACCGGCCGGGCGCGGGTCCCCGTGCGAACGCGACGGGGGGTCATGGCACCCTTGGACCCGGCACCATCCAACTGGCATTCGGCGAGGAGCGGGCACTGTGCAGCGCTGGCGTGGCTTGGAGGACATCCCCGAGGACTGGGGACGCAGCGTCGTCACCATCGGCTCCTACGACGGGGTGCACCGCGGGCACCAGTTGATCATCGGCAGGGCGGTCGAGCGCGCCCGCGAGCTGGGCGTACCGGCCGTCGTCGTCACCTTCGACCCGCACCCCAGCGAGGTCGTGCGGCCCGGCAGCCATCCGCCGCTGCTCGCCCCGCACCACCGGCGCGCGGAGCTGATGGCCGGGCTCGGGGTGGACGCGGTCCTGGTCCTGCCCTTCACCAGGGAGTTCTCGAAGCTGTCGCCGGCCGAGTTCGTGGTGAAGGTGCTGGTCGACAAGCTCCATGCCCGCACCGTCGTCGAGGGCCCCAACTTCCGCTTCGGCCACAGGGCCGCCGGCACCGTGGAGACCCTGGCCGAGCTGGGCCGGACGTACGACTACGACGTGATGGTGGTCGACCTGTTCGTGCGGGGCGCGGCGGGCGGCGGCGAGCCGTTCTCCTCCACCCTCACCCGCCGTCTGGTCGCCGAGGGCGACATGGCGGGGGCGGCGGAGGTCCTGGGCCGGCCGCACCGGGTGGAGGGCGTGGTCGTCCGCGGCGCGCAGCGCGGACGCGAGATGGGCTACCCGACGGCCAACGTCGAGACCCTGCCGCACACCGCGATCCCCGCGGACGGCGTCTACGCCGGATGGCTGGTCGTGGAGGGCGAGTCGATGCCCGCCGCGATCTCCGTCGGCACCAACCCGCAGTTCGACGGCACCGAGCGGACGGTGGAGGCGTACGCCATCGACCGCGTCGACCTCGATCTGTACGGGCTCCACGTCGCGGTGGACTTCCTGGCCTACATCCGCGGCCAGGAGAGGTTCGACACGCTGGAGGGCCTGCTGGAGCGGATGGCCGAGGACGTGAGGGTGGCGAAGGGCCTGCTGGGCTGAGCCCGGCCGGCCCGTCCGCGTTCCGCGGGGCTCGCGCCCCACCGTCACCGCTCCGGCTGCTGCCGCCACTGCACGCCGGGCGAGGGCGGCGCCGCCGCGCCGGGCGGCTGCTGCTGCCAGCCCTGCGGCGGACCGGCCTGCGCCTGGCCGGGCTGTGCCTGACCGGGCTGCGCCTGGCCCGGCTGGCCCGGGTGGGGCGGCTGCGCGGGGTAGGGCTGTGGTTGCGGCTGCCCGTACGGCTGCTGCGGGTACGGCTGCGGCTGCTGGTACGGGACCTGGGTCTGCCGGGGAGCCCCGGGGTAGGGCTGACCGGGCTGCGGCCGGCCGGGGATCGGCGGCGCCGACAGCGGCGGGTTGCCGCCGGGCGACCACAGCCCCTGTTCCTGCTGGTGGCGCGAGAAGTCCTCGGCGATCAGGGCGGCGAGGTTGAAGTACGCCTCGCGCGTCCTGGGCCGCATCATGTCGAGGTCCAGCTCCGCGCCCGCCGCCAGGTGCTCGTCGAACGGGACGACCACCACGTCGCGGCAGCGCGTCTTGAAGTGCGCCACGATGTCCTCGACCTTGATCATCTTCCCGGTCTCGCGGACCCCGGAGATGACCGTGACGCTGCGCTGCACCAGATCGCCGTAGCCGTGCGCGGAGAGCCAGTCCAGCGTCGTGCTGGCACTGCTGGCGCCGTCCACGGACGGGGTGGAGACGACGATCAGCTGGTCGGCGAGGTCGAGGACGCCGCGCATCGCGCTGTAGAGCAGACCGGTGCCCGAGTCGGTGAGGATGATCGGGTACTGCTGGCCCAGCACGCCGATGACACGGCGGTAGTCCTCGTCGTTGAAGGTGGTGGAGATCGCCGGATCCACGTCGTTGGCGAGGATCTCCAGACCGGAGGGCGCCTGCGAGGTGAACCGGCGGATGTCCATGTAGCTGTTGAGGTACGGGATCGCCGTCACCAGATCGCGGATCGTCGCGCCCGTCTCGCGCCGCACGCGGCGGCCGAGGGTGCCCGCGTCGGGGTTGGCGTCGATCGCGATGACCTTGTCCTGCCGCTCGATGGCGAGCGTCGCGCCGAGCGCCGTGGTGGTCGTCGTCTTGCCGACGCCGCCCTTGAGGCTGATCACCGCGATGCGGTAGCAGGACAGCACCGGGGTGCGGATGAGGTCGAGCTTGCGCTGCCGCTCGGCCTCCTCCTTCCTGGCGCCGATGCGGAACCGGGAGCCGCCTCGGTTGCTCTGCGGGCGGGGCTTCTTCTTCTGGTTCAGCAGGCGGTCGGAGGACAGTTCCACCGACGCGGTGTACCCGAGCGCGCCGGGGCGGCTCGGCGGCTGCTGCCGGGGGTCGGGCCAGGCGGTGCCGGCGCGGGGATCCTGCGGCTGCTGTGGCTGGGCCTGGGCCTGGGGCTGGGGCTGAGTCTGGGGCTGGGACTGGGGCAGCGGTCCGGACGCCGGGGGCTGGGCGGGAGGCAGCGGCTGGGGCTGGGCCTGTGGCTGGGGCAGCGGCCCGGCCTGGTGCGGCGCGGGCGGCTGCGGGAAGCCGTAACCACCCTGGGGAGAGGGCTCCTGGGGCGGCATGGGCACTCCCGCCCGGTCAGCCGCGGGCCCGGGCGGTGCGGGGTGCTGCACGGCCGGGGGCTGGGGTTGGGGCTGGGGGAACCCGTAACCGTCCTGCGCCGCGGGCGGGTTGGGCGCGGGCGCCGGAGGCAGCGGCTGGGGTTGGGGCTGGGGCAGTGCGGCCTGGGGTGGTGCGGGCGGCTGCGGGAAGCCGTAGCCGCCCTGGGGCGCGGGCGGACCGGGCACGGCCGGAGGCTGGGGCTGTGCCTGGGGGAAGCCGTAACCGCCTTGGGGCGACGGCGGGTTGGGCGCCGGGGCGGGCTGTGCCTGGGGGAAGCCGTAACCGCCCTGCTGCGCGGGCGGGTTGGGCGCGGCCGGCGGCCGGGCCGGGGACTGCTCCGGGGCGCCCGTCCAGCCCGCTGCCGGAGCCGGCGCCCCGGCCGGGGGAGCGGCGGGCTGGAAGTGCGGTGGCAGGGGCGGCAGTCCGGCCGGGACCCCGCCCTCCGGAGCGGGCTGCCACGGCGCCGGCGCGGGCGACTGCGGCGCGGACTGCTGCGGCGCCGACGGCTGCGGAACGGCCCCGTGCGGTTCACCGCCGGCGGCCTCCGCTCCGGACTCCCCGAACTCCCCGGACTCCGCCGGCGGCTCTGCGGGTCCCTCCCCGGAACCGCTGCCGCCGTCCGCCGCCGGGCCGGCCGGGGAGGCTCCCACGTCGGACGGCGCGGTACCGGACGGCTCGCCGTCCGCGCCCTCGGGCCGGTCGTCCCCCTCCGCCGGGGACTCCCCGGAGGACCCGGACGACCTCCGCCCGGCGATCTCACGGCGCAGCGCGGCGGCGGAGAAGCGCATGGTGGAGTCGCCGGCGGGACCGCCGTCCCCGGCGGGCCGCTCCTCCCGGACGTCCTGTCCGTCCTCGCCGCTCCGGCCGGCCCGGGAGCCGCCGGAGTCCCGCTCGCCGGACTCCTCCCGCGCCTCCCCCGCCGGGGTCACGGGCGGCGCGACCGGGGGGAACGCGGGTGGCGCGGCGGCTTCCGCGCCCGTGTCGGCCCGGTCCGGAGCACCGCCGGGAGCAGCCGCGGGCGGCGGCGGGGCGGGGTCGGCGTTCCGCGTGTACCAGGCAGGCGGGGTGTAGTCGATGGTGAACTCGCCCGTGGTGTCGAGTTCGTCCTCGGGCAGGTCGTCGCCGGGTGCGATCCCGTCGACGCGGATCTCGTCCCGGTCGTTCACAATGCCTCCTGCTGATCTGGTCGAGCACCCCGGTCGGACCGCGCGGGCCGCCCCTTGCCGACGAGCGGCTCCAGCGACCGGCTCCCCCGCCGCCGCGGCCTCCGGCCGGTTCCTCCGAACGCCGTGCCGCGCGTACGGTCCACCCTAATCGCCGCGGGCGCGGAAAAGGCATGCCGGGCCTGTCCCGCTCGGACGACGGACCGGTGACGGGGCGACAGCCGACGGCGGCCGGGGACGGGGACGCGGCGGGCGTCAGTCCAGCCGCCGGGCCGCGCCCAGCAGGCCCGCCTCGGCGTCGGTGGGCCGGGTCAGCACGAACCGCCGGTCCCGGCCCGCGCACCACAGCGTCACGCCGTCGGCGAGCGTGGAGAGCGCCTCGACCTCCTGCCGGGACAGCGACAGGATCCGGCCGACCTGCCGCGCCTCCTCCGGGGAGACCTGCTGGATGCCCGCGAGCGAGGCCCCCCGCAGCAGTCGCGGGGCCACCGGACTCAGGTACGGCAGCAGCGTCAGCACCGACTGCCAGGGGCCCGAGGAGACCCGGCCGCGCGGCGGCTTCATGCCGCAGTCCCGGATCACCACCACCGGCGAGACGGCCGTGGCGCCCAGCGGCGGCACCCGGCCGACGTCGTGGAGCGTCATGCACTGCTGGTCGCCGCCCGCGGCCCGGGCGAGGTTCGTCCACACCTGCGGACGGCCGGTCTCGACGGCCACCCGCGCCCCGGTGCCGGCCGCGCGCAGGGCCAGCACCTGAGCCGTCCACAGACCGCCGACCAGCACCACGTCGTACGGGACGGGGTGGTGCAGCCCGAGGACGGCCGGACGGTCCTCGACGTCCACGCCGGCGGCCACCCCGTCGTCGCCGAGCGGCAGGGCGAGCGCGTCCAGCTGCTCCACGGGCAGCACCTGACGGGGCGTCCGGGGACCGCGCAGTCCGAACCCCAGACGGGGCCGTGCGGCGGTACGCACCGGGTCCGCGGAACCGGGCATCAGCGCGTCCCTCCCAGCGGCAGCGTCGCCAGCACTCCGGGCACCTGCTCGCGGTCCAGCCGTACGAGCCCGAGCCGGTTGTCGCGCGACAGCCGCTCCAGCGTGTGCCGGGCGGCGACCAGTTCGCCGTCGCTGCGCGCGGTGATCCGCACATGGCCGCGCACCGCCACCGAACGGCGCTCGCCCCGGCTCAGGGCCAGGCTGAAGGTGGTGGCCAGGGAGGGAAGCCCCGTCAGCTGGGCCACCAGCGCGGGCAGCGACGCCGCGCCCGGTCCCAGCTCGGGCCAGCGGACCACCCCGTAGGTGGTGTGCCAGCGGTCGTCGCACCGCCAGGCGCGCGCCCTCTCCTCGGTGCGCCGCGCGGGCGCGGAGTCGGGACGTCCGGCCCGCGCCGTGGCCATCGGGCTGGCACCGGCCGAGGTCGCCAGCGCCGTGACCAGCTCCTGCTCCGAAAGGAGCGCCGCCCGGAAACCGGCGCCGGCCAGCCGGCTCGCCAACTGGTCCGCGGCCCGCACCAGACAGCGCTGCGCGCCCTCGACACCGTCGCCGCGCGCCCGGACCGCCTCCCGGCACAGCTCCGGGTCGAGCTTGAGCGCGATCCAGGTCAGCCGTACGGCCGGTGCGCCGCACGCGGCCTGCAGGGGGCGGTAGCTCGCCGCGGCCACCGACCGCTCGGGCAGGTGCGGCGCGGGCGCGGGCTGGGTGTACTGCACCGCCTGCACCGACTCCAGTCGTATGCCGTCCACCTCCAGGGCGTCGGCCAGCAGCCGCAGCGGCAGCGGGCGTTCGGCGGGGCCGGAGCGCAGGGCCGCGGGGCGCGGCTCGACGCGCAGCACCGCGGTCAGGAACGTGCCGTCCCCGACCATCCCGACCACACGCCGCTCCCGGTCGGTGTACGACAGGCTGCGCAGGGCCGGGTCGCACTCGACGGCCGGGGCGATGCCCGGATCGGTGTCCGGCGGCAGGAGCTCGGCGGCGGCCCGCCGCCTGCGGCCGCGCAGCGCCATGACGGTGCCCAGCCACTCGGGCAGCGGACGGCCGCGCCGCCGCACCACCGCCAGCAGCAACAGCAGGACCGCGACCACGGCCGCCGGTATCAGCAGGACCTCGTCGACGGCGAGGGCGACCACCACGCCCGCGGCGGCCAGTTCGACCAGCACCAGATGCTGCAGACGGAAGGGCCCCAGGCGACGGTGGCGCGCCTCGGCGCGCGGCGTGACCGTGCGCGCCTGGCGCGACGACCGGGCGGGCGCGGGGCGCGTGCCGTCCGGCGCCGAGGTGTCGGGCGCGGACGTGGCGGTCCGGGCCCGCGTGGCGGTCCCCATCCCCTGAAAATCCCCTTGTGTCCGTAATCGCCCTGGAACTCAAGGGCGTTGGTCGGGCGATCACCCTACCGGAGCGGCACGGGCCCATCGCCAACGGGCATAGTAGGGGGCCGGTCCGACAATCGGCAGCAGTGGCGGTGCACCGGTTTTCCCGGAGACGCCGGGCCGACCAGTGGGGAGATTCTTCAAGACATGGCATCACGGCGGGACGAGCTCAACGCCTACACCTTCGCCAAGAAGCGGCTGGTCTCGGCATTCCTCCAGCCCTCGCCGACCGGAACCGAGGAGGGGGCGCCCAGGCCGCTGCGGGCGGTGCTGCCCGGACTGGTCGTCGGGGTCCTGATCCTGGCGGGCTTCGGGGCCTGGGGCATGTTCAAGCCGAAGGCCCCCAAGGGCTGGGACAAC
Organism: Streptomyces sp. DH37; assembly: GCF_029813835.1. GTDB lineage: Bacteria > Actinomycetota > Actinomycetes > Streptomycetales > Streptomycetaceae > Streptomyces. Next base: position 24,136 of record NZ_JARVKV010000041.1, on the reverse strand, counting down.
CCCCACGAGAAGGTCATCATCGGGAGCGAGTCCACCACCCGCTACGTCGTCCTGGAGACCAGGGGCAAGAAGCAGCTCCACCCGGTGCTCAACCTGGCCTCCGCCAAACTCCTCCTGGACCCGCAGAAGTTCGGCATCGTCAAGGTGGACGAGAAGGTCCTGGACAGCGGGAGGATCCCGCACGGCGCCACCATCGGCATCCCCTACGCCCCGGACCGGCTCCCCGGGAAGGAGGAGGCGACGAAGGCCAAGCGCTGGGCGGTGTGCGTCCAGCCCGGCGACGACGGGGTGCAGAAGGCGGTCTTCGTCCTGGCCGACCGCGACAGGGACAGGGTCGAGGGGAAGGGCCGGTTGAGCGGCGGCGAGGTGATGTACGTCAGGGGGCCCGACCGGAGACTCCACATCGTCGACGCCGGGGGCACCGCCTACCCGATCGCCCCGAACGACACGCTGCTGCGCACCGTCGTCGGCAGCACCCGCCCGCAGGATGTCACCGCGGACTGGCTGCAGACCTTCAGGACGGGCGACCCGATCGACTTCCCCGAGGCGTTCACCGACATCGGCGAGCCGGCCGGAGCCCCCGGCAGCCTGGACGCCGAGGCCAACCGCGTCGGCATGGTGCTGCGCGCGCCCTCCGGCACCGGGCTCCAGCACTACGTGGTGGTGAAGGGGGGCGTCCGGCCGGTCACCGACTTCATGGCCAAGCTCCTGCTCAACAGCCCGGAGGCCACCGTGCTCGGCCAGCAGGCGGAGGCGAGGAACGTCAGCGCCGGAGCCATCCGGCCCGACGGCACCCCCTACGGCGGCAGGCTGGACTGGCCCCGGAAGGAGGCCGCCGCGGCCAACCCGTCCGGCGGCGGCCGGGACACCCTGTGCAACGTGCTGCGCGGCGTCGACGAGAAGAAGGGCACCACCGAGCTCAGCACCTGGGCCGGCGAGGACTACCCCGCCACCCTGCCCAACGGAGCCACCAGCGCGTACGTCACCCCCGGCTCCGGGCTGCTCTTCCGGCAGATCAAGGGCCGGGAGACCGGGTCCGGCGGCGTCTTCCTGGTGACCGACACCGGACTGCGGTACGCGGTGCAGGCGAACAGCGACAGCGGCCGGGACGAGTCCGAGATCGGCACCGACGGCAGGAGGAAGGACCCGCGGCAGGCCGTGCAGGAGGGCAACCAGGCGCAGATCAGGCTCGGTTACGAGGGGGCCCGGCCGGTGCCGGTGCCCGCCACCTGGTCGGGCTTCCTCCCCACGGGACCGCGGCTGAGCACGAGCGCGGCGAAGCAGCCGCAGGGCTCCTGACGTGGGGGAGGCGCAGGCGATGACGAGCACGGCAGCCGCGGCGCGGCGCACCGCGCGCACCGTCCGCCGCCGGACGGCGCTCCCCACGGCCGGGACGGTCGTCCTGGCGGCCCTCGCCGCCGTCGCCACGCCCCTGGCCTGGGCGCCGCCGGCCGCGGCCGACGGGCAGTGCACCTTCCCGGCCAAGCCCTTCGAGGGCAGGCCGTGGTCGCTCAAGAGGGTCCTCCTGGACCAGCTCTGGGTGAAGACCAGGGGCGAGGGCGTCAAGGTCGCGGTCATCGACACCGGGGTGGACGACGACCACCCGCAGCTCAAGGGCGCGGTCGACACCGAGCTGGGCAAGAACATGCTGCCGAGGAAGCCCAAGAAGGACGAGTACGGCAACGTCCCCGAGCGCGGCGCGGAGAACGGCACGGACGACACCGTCGGCCACGGCACCAAGGTCGCCGGCATCATCGCCGCCCGCCCGGCCGACGACACCGGCTTCGTCGGCATGGCCCCCGGGGCGACCATCATCCCGATCCAGCAGAACGACGCGAACGGCAGCGGGAGCACGACCACCCTGGCCGCGTCCATCAGGCACGCGGTGGACGTCGGCGCCCGGGTCATCAACATCTCGCAGGACACCGCGGAGCCCCTCCGGCCCGACTCCGAGCTGGAGCAGGCGGTGAACGACGCGCTGGCCGAGGGCGTCGTCATCGTCGCGTCGGCGGGCAACGACGGCCTGGGCGGCAACGTGAAGGAGACCTACCCGGCCTCCTACGAGGGCGTCATCGCCGTCGCCTCCTCCGACCGCAACAACGAGCGCGCGCCCTTCTCCCAGTCGGGCGACTTCGTGGACATCGCCGCCCCGGGCGTCGACATGGTCTCCACGGTCCCGGGGGGCGGCCACTGCGCGGACAACGGCACCAGCTTCTCGGCCCCGTACGTGGCGGGCGTCGCGGCGCTGCTCGTGGCCGAGCACCCGGACTGGAAGCCCCACCAGATCGCTGCCCAGCTCGAACAGACCGCGGAACGCTCCGTCCCCGGACACGACCGCCACGTGGGCTGGGGCGTCATCGACCCCGTCCGGGCCCTCACCGAGGACGACAAGCCGATCGAGAAGCCGGTGGCCCGCGAGGGCGTCGACAGGGCCGAACCGCCCACCCCGGCCGAGCTCCACCTCGGCGAGACCGCCCAGGAACGCACCGAACGCCTGGGCACGTACGTGGTGGTCGGCGGAGGCGTCCTGGTGTCGGTGATCGCGGGCGGCTCCCTGGTGTACCGGGACTGGCGGCGCCGGCGCGTCACCGGATAGGGTCTGCGCCCTACCGCGCGGGCACGGCCGGAGCGACGGTCGCGGAACCCTCGCACGGCTCGCGGGAACCGGGCGATCCGCCCGTCCGCGACCCCGGGAACCGCGCCGCACCCCGCGCGCCCCACGGGCACCGCGCGCCAACTCACCGGCCGCGTTACGCGGTTGGTGCTGTCACAGGCGATGGCTAGAGTGGTCGCGCACACGGTCGAACGTGCGGGTTCAACGGGTGGAGGGGGAACCTGATGACGCTGCCGGCGGATTCCGGCTCCGGTGGAATCGATGTCGAACTCGAGACCCTCAAGGACTTCAAGAAGCGGGTCGACGGCATCCTCGGCGAACTCGAGAGCTCCCCCGCCGCTCCCGCCAAGGTAGGGCAGCAGGAGGTCGACCGGGCCTCCTTCGGCGGGAGCTTCGCCGAGGCCGACGGCATCTACGCGGAGTACAACCGCGTCCACACCCACCTCACCGGCCTCTCCAAGGTGCTCGGAGCCCAGATCGAGGCCATGCGCATCGCCGTCCACGGCGCCGACGTCGGCTTCGGCAACCTGGAGGACGACCTGAAGCGGCGCTTCTGGCAGCTCCAGGGACAGGCGTACCAGCACCAGCAGGAACAGCGGCAGGCGGACAAGCCCGGGACCGAGGACGACACCGAGGTCACCTACTGACGGGGGGAGGCAAGGGCCATGAGTGACGACAAGGGGCAGGAGAGGCCGGACGAACCGGTCGTCGCCCCTCTGCTGTTCATCACCGACCTGAAGCGGAGCGGGGTGCTCGCCTCGCCGTTCAACCCGCTCGGCGGCCTGATGATGCGCGCCAGCGTCATGGGCTCCACCGACTTCGAGGGCAAGGACCTCGAGGAGATGCAGGACCTGGTCGACAACGCCAGGCCGGAGGACATCGAGAGCGCGGCGGACGCGCTCTGGAAGGCCGGCGGCAAGATCAGGGAGGTCGGCGAGGACATCGGCAAGCACATCGACAAGGTCAAGTGGGACGGCGAGTCCGGCGACAGCTTCCGCGCGTGGGGGCGTGACCTCAGCAAGAACACCCTCCTGCTGGCCGACTACACCGAGCAGGCGAGCACTCACCTGAAGGCGGCCGGTGTCGGCCTGGCCTCGGTGAAGAGCAGCATGCCCAAGCGCGACGCCAGGATCGCGGCCGCGCCGCGGCTGGAGGACATCCCCACCCCCGAGCGGGTCGACGACAACGAGAAGTACCGGCTGGCGAAGAAGAAGGAGGAGGACCGCCAGGAGGCCATCAACCAGATGAACCGCCTGGCGTCCTACTACCGGGTCTCGCACGAGAGCATGCAGGCCAAGGAGGAGCCGAGGTTCGGCCCGATGCCGAAGATCGGCATGCCCCCGGCGCCGTCCCTCAAGGAGCGGGAACTCCTTTCGGACGGCAGGGGCTCCAGCCCTTCGGCGGACGCGTACAGAACGGCGGAGACGCCGCCGCGGGTCGAGGAGCGCGGGGAAACGGTGCGGGGCACCACGTCGTCCGGCGACGCTCAGGGCACCCCGGCCGTCCCCGGCGGCGGGATCGCGCCCGGGGAAGAGGTGCGGACCGAACTCGACAGCGTCGCTGTTCCGGTGGCCCCGTCCGCCGACTCCGGCCCGCGCCTCCAGACTCCCGTGAGCCCCGTGGCCGGTCCTCCCACCGCCGGCCCGGTCGGACCCCTTCCCCCGTCCTCGTACAACAGCCCGGTCAACAGCAGAGGAGGGGGCGGCTCGAAGGTCCAGGGCAGCCCGCACCCCGGGCAGCAGCGCGGTACCGGCCCGGGCCGGGTGACCCCCACGCTTCCCGGCGCTCCGTCGGCGGGCAACGGGACGACGCGTCCCGTCACGGGTGGCGCTCCCGGCCGGACGGGCGCCGTCCCTCCCGCGGCCCCGCCGGCGAACGGCGTGGGGCCGCGGCCCGTCACGGGCACGGGCGGTACGCCCGCCGGCAGGGCTCCCCAGACGACGGCACCGCCCGTCGGCCGCGGCGGCAACGGGATCTTCGGCGGTACTCCGAGCCAGGGAGGGAGAGCGGCCACCGGCCCGCGCGTCCCCCGGGGAACGGTGATCGGAACGGAACACGGCATGACGGGGCGGCCTTCCGCGGGCTCGCCGGGCGCGGGCGCGATCGGGGCCGGGACCGGGACCGGGACGGGAGGCGGCACCACCGGCCGCAGACCGGCGTCGACCCCCGGCGGTGTCGTCGGCACCCCGCGGAACGCGCCGGCGCAGGGGGCCGCGTCCCGGCCGTTCACTCCGGGGGGCACGGGCCTGGCGCGAAGCGGTGCCACGGGCGGCCAGGCTCCCGCGGGGGCTCCGCGTCCCGGGACTCAGGGATCCCGGGACGAGTCCCGGAGCGAGTCCCGTCGGCCGGACTACCTGACCGAGGACGAAGAGACGTGGACGACGGGGCGGAACGGCATCGCTCCTCCCGTCGTCGATTAACCCCCAGTCGAGAGAGCGGCGATGACGGCAGGACACAACCACCGCCAGGGCAGGACGCTGCCGCGGAGCACGGCGCGGCGGCGTCTGCTCTCGGCATCGGCGGCAGTCGGCGCGTGGACCACATGCCTCATGGGAGTGGCACCGGCGGCCCAGGCGGACGACGTGCGTTCGCAGCAGTGGTACCTGGACGCCATGCAGGCCGAGGAGATGTGGAAGGTCAGCACGGGCGAGGGCGTCAAGGTGGCGGTCATCGACACCGGTGTCGACGCCACCACCGCCTCCCTGCGGGGCCAGGTACTCCCGGGCGAGGACCATTCCGGCGCGGCCGGGGAGGCCACCGATGACTACGACGGTCACGGGACGTCCATGGCGGAGATCATCGCGGGAACCGGCGAGGGCGGGGGAATCCAGGGGCTTGCTCCCGGCGCGAAGATCATTCCCATTCGCGTCGCCCTCAGCACCCTTGAGGGCAAGAGCAACGAGAGAAGCGGCTCCGAGGCGATCAGGGCGGCAGCGGACAGCGACGCCCAGATCATCAACATGTCCTTCGGCGGGCCGTATTACGACACCGAGGAAGAAGAAGCGGTCAACTACGCTCTCAGCAAGGGAAAGCTGCTGTTCGCCGGTACCGGGAACAGCGGTAAAGACGGAATGCACTTCCCGTCCTCGTACACGGGCGTGGTGGGCGTGGCGGCAACGGACGAGAAGGGCGTTGTCGGAAAGTTCTCGCAGTACGGGCCCAACACGGATCTGGCAGCACCGGGAGTCAACATTCCCGCCTGGTGCGACAAGAGCCTGAAGGAGTACTGCCCCGACGCCGACGGTACGAGTGCCGCCACCGCCATCGCCTCCGCCTCCGCCGCGCTGATCTGGTCGAAGCATCCCGACTGGACCGCCAACCAGGTCCTGCGCGTCCTGGTCGACACCGCCGGGCGCAAGGAGAGGAGCGACGTGGCCAGCAAGTACATCGGCTACGGCGCCGTCCGCCCGCGCATCCACCTCCTCGAGGGCAAGGGCGACCCCGGCGAGCCGGACAGGAACCCGATCGAGGCCACGGAACCGACCCCGTCGTCGGCGGCGTCCTCCCCTGACGGGGGAAGCGACGCCGAGAACGATGGCAGGGCCGGGAAAGACCGGGTAGAAAAGGCGAGTTCCGAATCCAGGGACAGCGGCGACCTGTGGATCTACCTGGGAGCGGGCGCCGCGGCGGCCGTTGTGGTGGCCGGCGCGTTCGTCCTCGTCCGGCGGACGCGCCGCACCTAGCGGGCGCGCCGTCCGGGGCGCGCCCACGACAGCCCATCCGCAAGCACCAGTAACTCACATCCAAGGAGAGCAGCATGGCCGGAGAAGGCGGCAGCGGCGGTACGTTCCAGTCCAACGACGCCGATCTCAACGATCTGATCCGCGACGTCCAGGAGATGCAGTCGAAGCTGAAGAGCAAGATCGCCAACCTGAACGCCGTGGTCGACACGATCGAGGCCGCGTGGAAGGGCGACGCCCACCGGTCCTACGACAACCTCCAGCGCAAGACGAACGACTACGCCCGGAACCTGGACGGCAAGCTCCAGATGATGGAGGAGGCCCTCCAGGCGAGCAAGGACGGCTTCACCGCCAACGAGATCGAGCAGATGGAGAGCTTCAACCAGGTCTCGAAGGCGAGCCCGATCAGCGACTTCACCGGTGTGGGCGTCACCCCGACCGCCAGGTAACGAGAAACAGAGAAGAAGGGAGGGGCAGGAATGACCATCAAGATCACATACGGCACCGTCACCGCTGCCGCCGATGACGTCCGCAGGGTCGCCAGCGAACTCGAGGGCCAGCTCAACGCCCTGAACGCCCGCGTCACCAGCGTCGTCGCCACCTGGGACGGTGAGGCCCAGAACGCCTTCCACCGCAAGCACAAGGGGTGGGAGGAGAACGTCAACGGTCTGAACACCACGCTCAAGGCCATCGCCGCCGGGCTGGACAACGCGGCCGCCGGCTACCAGCGCACGGACCGCCGGGCGGCGCAGCAGTTCGAGTTCTGATTCCCCGGGGCTTTCCCGCGAAGCCGCCGCCGAACGCTCCGGGCGGGCGTCCGACGTCATGCGTCGGGCGCCCGCCCGTCGTGCTCTGCCGCGCCCGCGGTGTCCTGCCGTGCCCCGCCGGCCCGCGGCTCAGGGCCTGAGGTCGAACTCGCCGTCGCGCACACCCAGGACGAACGCCCGCCACTCCGCTGCGGTGTAGCGCAGCACGGTGCCGGGATCCTTGGAGTTGCGCATGGCCACGGCGCCGCCCGGCAGGTGCGCGATCTCCACCTTCTCGTCCTCCGGGCCCCCGGGCGCGCTCTCCCACACGGCGTCGGAGATGTCCATCGCGTACAGCTCGTCCTTCTCCTGCTGAGTCCCCATCGGCGAACCTCTCCCTCATCGATGCCAGCGACGGTGACCGAAAGATAACAGTCCGTCGACGGACCCGGACGGCCGTCGCGCACCACCGCCCTTTCGGGGGAGAAGCGGCCGGACACGGGGCGCGCGGGGCCGGCGCGAGCCGGTGGGCGGCGTCCCTCCCGGCGGCCGGGCGACCCGGCCGGCGGACGCCGCGCCGGACCGCCCGGGGCGGCGCGTCACCGCGCCGGCAGCCAGCCGACCTGGACCAGCGGGGTCCCCCGCTTGCGGGAGACGAAGTAGCCGCGGCCCGGGGGCATCGGACGGGCGCGTACGTTGCCCAGCAGGTCGCCCTCGCCGGGATCGCCGGACAGGACCACGCCCTGGGCGCCGAGCTCCTTCATGCGCTGCATGAACGGCTCGTAGGAGGCGCGGGAGGCGCCGGCCGCGCTGCGGGCGATGACGAAGCAGACGCCGATGTCGCGGGCGAAGGGCAGCAGCTCCGTGAGCATGGCCAGCGGGTTGCCGCTGGAGGTGGAGACCAGCTCGTAGTCGTCGATGATCAGGAACATCTTCGGCCCCGCCCACCAGCTGCGGTCGCGCAACTGCTGAGGCGTGACGTCCTCCGGCGGGGTGCGCTTCTCCATCAGGTCCTTCATCGCGGCCATGTGCGTGTCCATGGCGTTGGACATGGCGGCGTACACGATGAGGTGCGAGTCCGGGATGTTGCTCAGCAGGGAGCGCCGGTAGTCGGCCACGACGATGCGCGCCTCGTCGGGCGTGTAACGCTCGCAGATCTGCTTGGCCAGCAGGCGCAGCAGCGCGGTCTTGCCCGACTCGCTCTCGCCGAAGACCAGGAAGAACGGGTCGGTCTCGAAGTCGACGAAGACCGGCTGGAGGGTGTTCTCGTCGATGCCGAAGGCGACGCCGTACTGCGGGTGGTCGCCGCCCTTGGGCAGCAGGTCGGCGGAGAGCTCGCGGGGGAGCAGCCGGACCGGCGGGGCCGGCGGGCCCTGCCAGGCGCCGGCCACCGCGCCGTTCATCGCGGCGGTGGCGTCGGACAGCTCGTCGTCGGAGGCGACCCCGTCGATGCGGGGGACCGCGGTCATGAAGTGGAGCTTGTCCGGCGTCTGGCCGCGGCCGGCCGTGTCCGGGGGGACGTTCGCGGCCACCTTGCGGTCGAACTCGGAGTCCATGGTGTCGCCGAGCCGCAGCTCCAGCCGGTTCAGCAGCTGGTCCTTCAGCGCCGGGCGCACCTCCATGTAGCGGGAGGCGCTGACGACGACGTGGACGCCGTAGCCGAGGCCGCGCGACGCGATGTTGATCACGGCCTCCTCCAGCACGTCGTACTCCTGCTTGAAGCCGCCCCAGCCGTCGATGACCAGGAAGACGTCGCCCCACGGCTGGTCGGTGATCTCCCCGCGCGCCCGGCGGCGCCGGTAGGTGGCCACGGAGTCGATCCCGTGGGCGCGGAAGTACTCCTCGCGCTGGGCGAGGACCCCGGCGACCTCCGCCACCGTGCGGCGGACCCGCTCCGGGTCCAGGCGGGAGGCGACGCCGCCCACGTGCGGCAGGCCCGTCACCGCCGACAGGCCCCCGCCGCCGAAGTCCAGCCCGTAGAACTGGACCTCCTGCGGGGTGTGGGTGAGGGCGAAGGAGGAGATCAGGGTGCGCAGCAGGGTGGACTTGCCCGACTGCGGACCGCCGACGACCAGCATGTGGCCCGCGGCGCCGGAGAAGTCGCGCAGCAGCGTCTCGCGCCGCTGCTCGTACGGCTTGTCCACCAATCCCAGGGGCACCACCAGCCGGCCCGCGTGCGGGTAGTCGGGCTGGGTCAGGCCGCGGCCGGCGACCGCCGTCAGACCGGGCAGCAGCTCGTCCAGCGGCGGCGCCTGGTCCAGGGGCGGCAGCCAGACCTGGTGGGCGGCCGGGCCCTGGTTCTCCAGACGGCGCACGACGACGTCCAGGACGGTGTCCGCCAGCGCGTCGTCCTCCGGCGGGGCGGCGGGCGCGGCCGGCGCGGGCTCGGAGCGCCGTGCGGGCAGCGGGACCGGTCTGGCCGTGAAGAGCACCGGACGCCGGTCCGCGGGCAGCGGGCCGGCGGCACCGCCACCGCCGCCGGAGCCCGAGCGGTAGACCCCCGAGACGTAGGCCGCCTTGAAGCGCACCATCTCCTCGGTGCCGAACTTCAGATAGCCGGAGCCGGGCACCGACGGCAGGTGGTACGCGTCCGGCACGCCGAGGGCGGCACGCGACTCGGCGGCCGAGAAGGTGCGCAGACCGATGCGGTACGACAGGTACGTCTCCAGGCCCCGCAGCCGGCCCTCCTCCAGACGCTGCGACGCCAGCAGCAGGTGCACCCCCAGCGAACGGCCGATGCGGCCGATCTGGATGAACATGTCGATGAAGTCGGGCTTGGCCGTCAGCAGTTCGCTGAACTCGTCGATGACCAGCACCAGCGAGGCGATCGGCACCAGCGGGGCGCCCGCGGCGCGCGCCCGCTCGTAGTCGTGGATGTTGGCGTAGTTGCCCGCGTCGCGCAGCAGCTCCTGCCGGCGGTTGAGCTCGCCGCGGATGGAGTCGCCCATGCGGTCGACCAGCGAGAGGTCGTCGGCCAGGTTGGTGATGACGGCCGCCACGTGCGGCATCTGCGCCATCCCGGCGAAGGTCGCGCCGCCCTTGAAGTCCGCCAGGACGAAGTTCAGCGTCTCCGAGGTGTGGGTGACCGCCAGGCCCAGGACGAGGGTGCGCAGCAGCTCGGACTTGCCCGAACCGGTCGCGCCGACACACAGGCCGTGCGGGCCCATGCCGTCCTGCGCGGCCTCCTTCAGGTCCAGCATGACCGGCTGGCCGTCCTCGCCGACACCGATCGGCACGCGCAGCCGCTCGGCCGTCGAACGCGGCCGCCAGGTGCGGCGCACGTCGACCGAGGCCGCGTCGCCCAGGTTCAGCAGGTCGGTGAACTCCAGGTTCGCCAGCAGCGGTTCGTCGTCGCCCCCGCCCGTGCCCATGCGCAGCGGGGCGAGCTGGCGGGCCAGCGCCTCGGCCGCCTCCAGGGACAGGAAGTCGGGCCGGCCCTCGTAGACCGCGCCGTGCCCCGACTCCAGCCGCAGCTCGCCCGGGCGCACGACCACCGACAGACCGCCGCGCGGACTGCCGATCTCACCGGGCACGACCTCGACGACCGTGACCCCCTGCAGGCCCTCGGCGGAGGCCAGCAGCGAGCCCGGGGGCACCACCGCGCCGCCGTCCAGCACCACCAGGACGTGCGGCTGGTCCAGCAGCGGCTGCCCGCCGGAGTTGAAGCGCGGGCGGCCCTCCAGTCCGGCGCCCAGCAGCCGTTCCGCCTCCGCCGTGTCGGTCGTGATCAGACGGCCGGTGCCCGCGCCGTCGGTGACCGCCGAGGTCTGCGCGTGCGGAAGCCACTTGGCCCACTCCCACCGCTCCGCCCCGTCGCGCCCGGTGACGATCGCGACCACCAGGTCGTCGGGGGAGTGCAGCGAGACCAGCGAGGCCACCATCGCGCGGACGCCGCCGTGCACCGACTCCGGCTCGCCGCTCACCGTCAGGTGGTAGAAGGCGCGCAGGGAGACCGCCATCGGCAGGTCCTCGACGGTGCCGTGCGTCCGCAGGAACTGGTGCATCGCGCCCGCCGTCAGCGGCTCCAGCTCGTCCACCGGCGCCGTCTCCGGCGCCACCAGCGGCGTGGCCAGCCGGTGCGTGCCCAGGCCGACCCGTACGTGCACGAAGTCGTCGTCGCCCGCGCGCCGTTCCCACACCCGGCTGCCCTCGGCCACCAGGGCCCACAGCTGGTCCGGCGAGGGGTGCAGGTAGTACTGCGCGTCGCGCTGCCTGCGCGCCGTCCTGCGGACCCTGCGCCGGGTCTGGGCGAGGTACTTGAGGTAGTCGCGGCGCATCTGCGCCATCTCGCCCTGCGTGCCTCTGCGGTAGCGCACGATGGTGGCGATGAGCATGGCGATCGTGGACACGATCATGATCACGCCCATGATGCGCATGAACGGGTGCGCGTTCGGCATGAAGAAGAAGACGACGGAACCGCCCATGCCCAGCATGGGCAGGAGCTGGAACAGCACGCCCTCCTGCTGCCCGCGGGGCAGCTCGGGGGGCGGTTCGAGCCTCAGATCCTCGCTGGGCACGCTGGGCGGCAGGACCCGTGGCGGTCGCTTGACGACGATCTGACTCACGGAGCATCAATCCCTCGGGCGGAGGGGACGGTTCTTCCTGCCGGCGCCCCCGTGGCGACGGACCCCCCTCCGCGGGTGGCGATCCTACTGGCAGTGCGCAACGGCCGAGGGCGGTAGGGTGTCGCGCGACATACGCGCAGCGTGAACGGCCGGCCGCCGGTGAGGAACCGCGGCGGACCGTGGGGTCCCGCGGACGGCCCGCGCGCGGTCATGGAGCCAGTGAGCAGCCCACGAGGGGGATCTCAAGGTGAGTACGACTGCACCGGCGGCCGCCACCGGTTTCTGCCGGGTCACCATCGTCGCACCCGACAGCCGCATCGACGTGGCCCTCCCCGAGGACGTGCCCGTCGCCGACATCCACCCCGAGATCCTCCGCCTCAGCGGCCAGACCCCCGCCGAGGGCGCGCCCGTCGGCTACCACCTGGTGCGCCGCGACGGCAGCGTGCTCGACAGCGCCCGCTCCTTCGCCGCCCAGCGCGTCCTGGACGGCGAGGTCCTCAGCCTCCGCCCGTTCGCCGAGTCGCTGCCCCCGGCCGTCTTCGACGACGTCTCCGACGCGGTCGCCTCCGCGGTCTCGAAGGACCGCAGGATGTGGAGCGACGACCTGATGCGCGGAGCCGGGCTGGTCGGCGGCGTGGTGCTGCTGTCGCTCATGGCCTTCGTGCTGTGGTTCGCCGACCCCGTCCGCCACGACATGCACAGCCTGCCGGGCATCCTCGCCGCCGTCACCGGAGTGCTCCTCGTCGCCTTCGCGGCGGTACGAGCGCGGGTGTACGACGACCGCCCCGCCGCGATCGCGCTCGGGCTCGCCGCCCTGCCGCACGTGATGATCGCCGGGTCCGGGCTGCTGCCCCTGGAGGACGGCGGCGGCGTCGGCAGACTGCAGTTCCTGCTCGGGTGCGTGGCCGTGCTCGTCGCGTCCGTCTCCCTGATCGCCGCCACGCCCGGCGGGGAGGGCCCGTTCGTCGCCGCCGCCTTCGCCTCCACCGTCGGCACCCTGGCCACCTTCACCGCCATCCTCACCGAGCTGAGCCCGGTGGAGACCGCGGCCGTGTGCGTTCCCGTCGCGATCGGCGCCATCGCCTTCCTGCCCGGCCTGTCCGCCCGCTTCGCCCGGCTCCCCATCGGCTACAACGCGCCGCGCACCGGCGGCATGCGCTATGACGAGGACCCCGACGCCGTCCCCGACACCGCCGGTCCCGTCGACGCGGACCGCATCGCCGCCCAGGCCCGCCGCGGCCACGAGACGCTGCTGGGCCTCGTCGGCGGCTGCGCGGCCGTCACCGTCGCCTCGGCCGCGGTGCTGGGCTTCTCCGACTCCGGCTGGGGACAGCTCCTCGCCCTGGCCGCCGGCCTGGGGACGCTGACGCGCGCCCGCCTGTTCCGCTACACCGCCCAGGTCGCCTGCACCCTCGCCGCGGGCCTGGCCGCCCTCGCCCTGCTCGTCCTGGGCCTGGCCCTCAACCCGCCCGCCGACCTGGTGCGCGAACTGCTGACCGGGGACGGCGGCCCGCTGGACCTGCGCACCATCTGGCTGTCGGCCGCCCTGGCCGGCGCGGCGGCCCTGGCCACGGCCATCGGGCTGATCGTGCCGCGGCGCGGCGTCACTCCTTTCTGGGGCCGCTTCCTCGACTTCGCCGAGGGCTTCGTCCTGCTGTCCCTGGTCCCGCTGTGCCTGGCCGTGCTGGACGCCTACTCCGCCGCCCGGAGCATGACCGGCTGACGGCTCCGGACCGCCGTCAGGATCACCGTCCGGACCGCCCGGCGCTGACCTGCGGTGAGCGATCCGTCGCACGACTGGTAGGGTGGTCGACGGCCGTTTGCGTACGCGTCTTCCGGGAGCACCTGGAGGCAGCGCCCAGCGGACCCCGCCTCCCGAGTCGTGGAAGATCCCCTGAGCGGAAGACCAGGGGCACTCGGTGGCCTCGACGAAGAACCCAAGGAGTATCGCGTGTCGCTCGACGCCGCTACGAAGAAGCAGATCATGACCGAGTTCGCCACCAAGGAGGGCGACACCGGCTCCCCCGAGGTCCAGGTCGCGCTGCTCACCCGCCGCATCTCGGACCTCACCGAGCACCTGAAGACCCACAAGCACGACCACCACTCCCGCCGTGGTCTGCTGCTGCTGGTCGGCCAGCGCCGCCGCCTGCTGCAGTACCTGGCGAAGAAGGACATCCAGCGCTTCCGCGCGCTGGTCGAGCGCCTGGGCATCCGCCGCGGCGCGGCCGGCGCCCGGTAGCACGCCGTGAAGGGAGCGGTCCCCGGAGAGGGGACCGCTCCCTTTGCCGTACTCGCGGCACCTCACGGGCTCTCACGGGGACCGGAAGCTTTGTACTCTGGTCCCACAACGACATACGGAACGAGGGGGAGCGCCTTCACGCCGCCGGTCCTCGGTAGTGGCCCCCGGGAGAAAAAGGTCCCGGGAGCTTCGATCGAAGACCGGCCCGTACGGGAAGACGCTCCACCGCCACCGTCCCCGCCACACGGGCGGAGACGCAGACGAGGAGAATTCCCTGGTGGAGAACGAGACCCACTACGCCGAGGCCGTCATCGACAACGGTTCCTTCGGCACCCGCACCATCCGCTTCGAGACGGGCCGCCTGGCCCGCCAGGCCGCCGGCTCCGCCGTGGCCTACCTGGACGACGACACCATGGTGCTGTCGGCCACCACCGCCTCGAAGCACCCCAAGGAGCAGCTGGACTTCTTCCCCCTGACGGTCGACGTCGAGGAGCGGATGTACGCCGCGGGCAAGATCCCCGGCTCCTTCTTCCGTCGCGAGGGCCGCCCGAGCGAGGACGCGATCCTCACCTGCCGCCTGATCGACCGCCCGCTGCGCCCCTCCTTCAAGAAGGGCCTGCGCAACGAGATCCAGATCGTCGAGACGATCCTCGCGCTCAACCCCGACCACCTGTACGACGTGGTCGCCATCAACGCCGCCTCCTGCTCCACGCAGCTGGCCGGGCTGCCCTTCTCCGGGCCCGTGGGCGGCACCCGCGTCGCCCTGATCCGCGGCCAGTGGGTGGCCTTCCCCACCCACACCGAGCTGGAGGAGGCCGTCTTCGACATGGTCGTCGCCGGCCGTGTCCTGCCCGACGGCGACGTGGCGATCATGATGGTCGAGGCCGAGGCCACCGAGAGGACCGTCGAGCTGGTCAAGGGCGGCGCCGAGGCGCCGACCGAGGAGGTCGTCGCCGCCGGCCTGGAGGCCGCCAAGCCCTTCATCAAGACCCTGTGCAGGGCCCAGTCGGACCTGGCCGCCAAGGCCGCCAAGCCGGTCGCCGAGTTCCCGATCTACCTGGACTACCAGGACGACGTGTACGAGGCGCTGACCGAGGCCGTCCGCGACGAGCTGGCCCAGGCCCTCACCATCGGCGGCAAGCTGGACCGCGAGGCCGAGCTGGACCGCGTCAAGGCGCTGGCCGCCGAGAAGCTGCTGCCGCAGTTCGAGGGGCGCGAGAAGGAGATCTCCGCGGCGTACCGCTCGCTGACCAAGGCCCTGGTCCGCGAGCGCGTCATCAAGGAGAAGAAGCGCATCGACGGCCGCGGGCTCACCGACATCCGCACCCTGGCCGCCGAGGTCGAGGCGATCCCGCGGGTGCACGGTTCGGCGCTGTTCGAGCGCGGCGAGACCCAGATCCTGGGTGTCACCACCCTCAACATGCTCCGCATGGAGCAGCAGCTCGACACCCTCTCGCCGGTGACGCGCAAGCGCTACATGCACAACTACAACTTCCCGCCGTACTCCACCGGCGAGACCGGCCGCGTCGGCTCCCCCAAGCGCCGCGAGATCGGCCACGGCGCGCTGGCCGAGCGGGCGCTCGTCCCGGTGCTGCCCTCGCGCGAGGAGTTCCCCTACGCCATCCGCCAGGTCTCCGAGGCGCTGGGCTCCAACGGCTCGACGTCCATGGGCGCGGTCTGCGCCTCCACCATGTCGCTGCTGAACGCCGGCGTGCCGCTCAAGGCGCCGGTCGCCGGCATCGCCATGGGCCTGATCTCCCAGGAGATCGAGGGCGAGACCCACTACGTCACCCTCACCGACATCCTCGGTGCGGAGGACGCCTTCGGCGACATGGACTTCAAGGTCGCCGGCACCCGCCAGTTCGTCACCGCCCTCCAGCTCGACACCAAGCTGGACGGCATCCCGGCCTCCGTGCTGGCCGCGGCCCTCAAGCAGGCCCGCGACGCCCGCCTGCACATCCTGGACGTGATGAACGAGGCCATCGACGTCCCGGACGAGATGTCCCCCAACGCGCCGCGGATCATCACCGTGAAGATCCCGGTCGACAAGATCGGCGAGGTCATCGGCCCCAAGGGCAAGATGATCAACCAGATCCAGGAGGACACCGGCGCCGACATCACCATCGAGGACGACGGCACCATCTACATCGGCGCCGCCGACGGCCCGGCCGCCGAGGCCGCCCGCGCCACCATCAACGGCATCGCCAACCCGACGATGCCCGAGGTGGGCGAGCGCTACCTGGGCACGGTCGTGAAGACCACCACCTTCGGTGCCTTCGTCTCCCTGCTCCCGGGCAAGGACGGCCTGCTGCACATCTCGCAGATCCGCAAGCTCGCCGGCGGCAAGCGCGTGGAGAACGTCGAGGACGTGCTGGGGGTCGGCCAGAAGGTCCAGGTCGAGATCGCCGAGATCGACCAGCGCGGCAAGCTGTCGCTGATCCCGGTCCTCGACGAGGACGAGAAGGAAGGCGGCGAGACCGCCGACGCCGACGCCGACGCGAAGGACGCTGCGACCAAGTGACGCGCACGCCCCGTACGACGGCCCGCCCCACCGCCACGGTGGGGCGGGCCGTCGCCCGTGCCCATCCGGCCTCCGGCCCCTCCGCGCGGTCGTGGACCGCCGCCCCGTCGGCCTCCGGGAACAGCGCGGGAACCGTCCGCAAGACCGTGCTCCCCGGCGGCCTGCGCGTCGTCACCGAGTCCGTGCCGACCGTCCGCTCCGCCACCTTCGGCATCTGGGCGAGGGTCGGCTCCCGCGACGAGACGCCCGCGCTCAACGGCGCCACCCACTACCTGGAGCACCTGCTCTTCAAGGGCACCGGACGGCGCAGCGCCCTGGACATCTCCGCGGAGATCGACGCGGTCGGCGGCGAGATGAACGCCTTCACGGCGAAGGAGTTCACCTGCTACTACGCCCGGGTCCTGGACACCGACCTGCCGCTGGCGGTCGACGTCGTCTGCGACATGCTGACCGGCTCGCTGATCAGGGCCGAGGACGTCGACGCCGAGCGCAACGTCGTCCTGGAAGAGATCGCCATGACCGAGGACGACCCCGGGGACTGCGTCCACGACCTGTTCGCCAAGACCATGCTCGGCGACACCCCGCTGGGCCGCCCGGTCCTGGGCACCACCGAGACGATCAACGCCCTGACCCGCGACCGCATCGCCCGCTTCTACCGCAGGCACTACGACCCGACCCACCTGGTCGTCGCCGCCGCGGGCAACCTCGACCACGACACGGTCGTACGCCAGGTGCACGAGGCCTTCGAGCGGGCGGGCGCTCTGAGCCGCGCCGACGCCGAGCCCGTCGCCCCCCGCGCCGGCTCGCGCCGCATCCGCACCGCCGGCCGTGTCGACCTGCTGGACCGGGGCACCGAGCAGGCCCACATGGTCCTGGGCATGCCGGGCCTCTCCCGCACCGACGAGCGCCGCTGGGCGCTGGAGGTGCTCAGCGCGGCCCTCGGCGGGGGCATGAGCTCACGCCTGTTCCAGGAGGTGCGGGAGAAGCGCGGACTGGCCTACAGCGTGTACTCCTACACCTCCGGCTTCGCCGACTGCGGCCTGTTCGGCGTGTACGTGGGCTGCCGTCCCAACCTGGTCCACGACGTGCTGAAGATCTGCCGCGACGAACTCGACCACGTCGCCGAGCACGGCCTGGGCGACGAGGAGCTGCACCGCGCCGTGGGGCAGGTGTCCGGCTCCACGGTCCTGGGCCTGGAGGACACCGGCGCGCTGATGAACCACATCGGCAAGGGCGAGCTGTGCTGGGGCGAGCAGCTGTCGGTCGACGGGATGCTCGCGAAGATCGCCTCCGTCACCCCGGACGACGTCCGCTCGGTGGCGCGCGAGATCCTGGGATGGCGGCCCTCGCTGTCGGTCATCGGCCCGCTGACCGACCGGCAGAGCGCCCGCCTGGACGAAGCCGTCGCCTGACCCGAGGCCCTCGCCGGGCCCGTACCCGTGAAGGGAACACGCACATGAGCAAGCTCCGCGTAGCAGTCCTCGGCGCCAGGGGCCGGATCGGCTCCGAGGCCGTACGCGCCGTGGAGGGCGCCGACGACATGGAGCTCGTCGCGGCCCTGGACAAGGACGACAAGCCGGAGGCGCTCACCGAGGCCGGCGCCCAGGTCGCGGTGGACCTGACCCACCCCGACTCGGTGATGGACAACCTCGAGTTCTGCGTCGGCCACGGCGTCCACGGCGTCGTCGGTACCACCGGCTGGACCGACGAGCGGTTCGGGAGGCTGCGCACCTGGCTGGAGGCGTCCCCCGGCACCGGTGTGCTGGTCGCGCCGAACTTCTCCATCGGCGCCGTTCTGACCATGCGCTTCGCCCAGCAGGCCGCCCGCTTCTTCGAGTCCGCCGAGGTGGTCGAGCTGCACCACCCGAACAAGGCCGACGCCCCCTCCGGCACCGCCGCCCGCACCGCCCGGCTCATCGCCGCCGCCCGGGCCGAGGCGGGCTGCCCCCCGCAGCCCGACGCCACCACCTCCGCCCTCGACGGCGCCCGCGGCGCGGACGTGGACGGGGTCCCGGTGCACTCGGTACGGCTGCGCGGGCTGCTGGCGCACCAGGAGGTGCTCTTCGGCGACACCGGCGAGACCCTCACCATCCGCCACGACTCGCTGCACCACAGCAGCTTCATGCCCGGCATCCTGCTCGGTGTGCGCCGCGTGGTCGGCACCCCCGGCCTCACCGTGGGGCTGGAGCACTTCCTGGACCTGGACTGACACCCATGGGCGGAAAGATCACCTACGCCTTCCTCGCCGTCTCGCTGGTCGTCGTCTTCGCGGTGGTGGCCCTGGAGGGCGTGCTGCTGCTGGGCACGGGCGAGCCCGCCGCGATGGGGATGGGGGCGATGGCCTTCGTGCTGCCCTGCGTCGGCGCCTGGTTCCTGTGGCACAACACCCGCTTCGCGCGGAACGCCAACCGGCTGGCGCGGGAGCTGGAGGCCGAGGGCGGGCTGCCGGAGGGGCCCGCGCGGACGGCGGGCGGACGCGTGGACAGGGAGTCGGCGGACGAGGTCTTCGCCCGGCGCAAGGCGGAGGCCGAGGCGGCGCCGGACGACTGGCGCTGCTGGTTCCGGCTGGCCGTCGCCTACCGCGACGCCCGGGACACCCCGCGCGCCCGCAAGGCCATGCAGCGGGCCATCGCCCTGCACGACGGCAAGCCCGTCCGGGAGACCGCCGGCTGAGCGCCCCGGAAGCGGCTCCGAGGCGTTTCCGGGGCCGTCCCGGAGGTGCTGCGTACGGATTCCGGAAGGCCCCGGCCCGGAGACTGGGCCGGGGGCCGTGGCGGGAGGGGAGGGCTTACGGGCGGCGGTTCTCCGCGGCCCAGCCCTCCACCACGTCGGCGGCCTGGTCGAAGGAGTCGGAGGCCGACAGGAAGTCCGCGTTGTGGTCGGTCAGCACCGGCCTCAGCGCCTCGCGGCCCCGCGGCTCGACGAGCAGGGCCTGGCCCTGCACGGTACGCGGCATGCCCAGCCACTTCACCGGCTGCTGCACCGTCCGTACGGCCGCGACGTCCCGCCAGGCCACCGTCGTCGTCGAGAACAGGCCCACCTGGCGTATGCCGTGGGCGCTGACCCAGACCCCCACGCGCAGCAGGCGCAGGGCGTACGTGATCACCAGCGCCGCGACGGCCACGCACACGACCGCCTCCACGAGGGTGCCGGCCATGGCGATGACCAGGGTGGACATCAGCATGTAGGCGGCGAGCAGCAGCGCCAGCGCCGCCCCGGCGACACGCCAGGGGCCGGGCCGGTAAGGGCGCCGCCATCTCTCCCGCTCCTCGTACGGCAGCGGTGCGTCGGAGGTGATGGCGTCCAGTTCGCCGTCGGCCGTCAGGAAGTGCAGGGGCACGGGATCCTCGCTCACGGGCACAGTGGGTGGGGGCCTGTGAGCGAGGAGATTATCAGCGGCCCTCGGCGGCGGTCGGCTGGTCCGGCCTGCCGTCCTGGGGCTGCGGCGTCTCCAGGGCGGGCACCCCCAGGAGCAGGGATCCGACGAGTCCGGCGACCACGACCAGCCCCAGCAGCACGCGGCCCGCCATGTCGGCTCCGGTGGGGCGGCGGCGCGGGGGCGTGACGTTGCTGTGGAAGTGCCCGGACTCGGCGACGAAGGCGAAGGGCACGGACTCTTCGCGACGGACCATCTGCTGCTCCTTGAACGGCGATCTGCACTGTCGCAGGGGGAACGTCCAGACGTTCGAGGAAGTGCCCGTTTTCGACTGCTTGCAGCAAAATATCAGTGACTGTGCCGGCTTCCGGGCCCGCAGGACGCGCGAGGGGGTGAAGTCGCTCCCGCGGCCGTCGCCGCCATAGGCTGTCCGCCGCCCCGAGTTCCGACGTGGCACGACTGGAAGGATCCCCCCGGTGTCCGACGCCCCCGACCTCCGCTTCCGCAGTGACATGACCGTCGAGCTGGTCAAACACTCGGCCGCCGACACCGACGTGCTGTGGGCGGCGCGGGTCTCCACCGCGGGCGAGCAGTCCCTGGACGAGCTGGAGAAGGACCCGGAGCGCTCCAGGGGACTGATCAACTTCCTGATGCGCGACCGGCACGGCAGTCCGTTCGAGCACAACTCGATGACCTTCTTCATCAGCGCGCCGCTGTTCGTCTTCCGCGAGTTCCACCGCCACCGGGTGGGCTGGTCCTACAACGAGGAGTCCGGCCGCTACCGGGAGCTGGAGCCCGTCTTCTACGTCCCCGACGCCTCCCGCAGGCTGGTGCAGGAGGGCCGCCCGGGCAAGTACCGGTTCGTCGAGGGCACCGAGAAGCAGCACCGGCTGGTCACCGAGTCCCTGGAGGACTCGTACCGCCGTTCCTACGAGGCGTACCAGGGGATGCTGGCCGCCGGCGTCGCCCGCGAGGTGGCCCGCGCCGCCCTCCCGGTCGGCCTGTACTCCTCCATGTACGCCACCTGCAACGCCCGCTCGCTGATGCACTTCCTGGGGCTGCGCACCCAGCACGAGCTGGCGCGGGTGCCCTCCTTCCCGCAGCGGGAGATCGAGATGGTCGCCGAGCGGATGGAGGAGCACTGGGCCGGGCTCATGCCGCTCACCCACGCGGCGTTCAACGCCAACGGGCGGGTCGCTCCCTAGGGGGTTCCCGGGCTGCCGCCATTGATGTCCGTATTGCGGCTTTTGGGAAGGTTCGTCTACGCTCTTTCCAAGGACCCGGCACTGTCTGAACCCCCGAGCGGACAGTGCCGGGCTCCTCAACCCCATCCCGAGGGAGCATCGCACCGCAGGCTGCGAGTAGCGTGGGACCCATGGCTCCGACCTCCACACCGCAGACGCCCTTCGGGCGGGTCCTGACCGCGATGGTCACGCCGTTCACCGCGGACGGCGATCTCGACCTCGACGGCGCGCAGCGGCTCGCCGTACACCTGGTGGACGCAGGCAACGACGGCATCATCGTCAACGGCACCACCGGTGAGTCCCCGACCACCAGCGATGCGGAGAAAGCCCAGCTCGTACGCGCCGTGGTCGAGGCGGTCGGCGACCGGGCCCACGTCGTCGCCGGAGCCGGCACCAACGACACCCGGCACAGCCTGGAACTGGCCCGCGCGGCCGAGCGGGCGGGCGCCCACGGCCTGCTGGCCGTCACGCCGTACTACAGCAAGCCCCCGCAGGAGGGCCTGTACCGGCACTTCACCGCCATCGCCGACGCCACCGGCCTGCCGGTCATGCTCTACGACATCCCCGGCCGCAGCGGCGTCCCCATCAACACCGAGACCATCGTCCGGCTGGCCGAGCACCCCAGGATCGTCGCCAACAAGGACGCCAAGGGCGACCTGGGCCGCGCGAGCTGGGCCATCGCGAGCAGCGGGCTCGCCTGGTACAGCGGGGACGACATGCTCAACCTCCCGCTGCTGTCCGTCGGCGCGGTCGGCTTCGTCTCGGTCGTCGGCCACGTGGTCGCCCCCGAACTGCGCGCGATGCTGGAGGCCCACCTCAGCGGCGACGTCACCAAGGCGACGGAGATCCACCAGAAGCTGCTGCCGGTCTTCACCGGCATGTTCCGCACCCAGGGCGTGATCACCACCAAGGCCGCCCTCGCCCTCCAGGGACTGCCCGCCGGTCCCCTGCGCATGCCGCTCGTCGAGCTGACCCCGGAGGAGACCGAGCAGCTCAGGCGCGATCTCGCGGCGGGCGGGGTACAGCTCTGACACGGACTTCACAACTACATACGGACCAACAACTGCAAGTGCACGACGATCGCGCGCCACGTGCCCCGCGGGGGCGCGTGGCGCGCGTGGTGAGGAGAGTCTTTTGAGCCACCCGCATCCCGAACTCGGCCCGCCGCCGCCGCTGCCCGAGGGCGGCCTGCGCGTCACCCCGCTGGGCGGTCTCGGCGAGATCGGCCGCAACATGACCGTCTTCGAGTACGGCGGCCGGCTGCTCATCGTCGACTGCGGCGTCCTCTTCCCCGAGGAGGAACAGCCCGGCGTCGACCTGATCCTCCCGGACTTCAGCTCCGTGAGGGACCGGCTGGACGACATCGACGGCATCGTCCTGACCCACGGGCACGAGGACCACATCGGCGGCGTCCCGTACCTGCTGAGGGAGAAGCCCGACATCCCGCTGATCGGCTCCAAGCTGACCCTGGCCCTGATCGAGGCCAAGCTCCAGGAGCACCGCATCCGCCCGTACACCCTCGAGGTGGCCGAGGGGAACCGCGAGCGCATCGGCCCCTTCGACTGCGAGTTCGTGGCGGTCAACCACTCCATCCCGGACGCGCTGGCCGTCGCCGTCCGGACTCCCGCCGGCATGGCGGTGCACACCGGCGACTTCAAGATGGACCAGCTTCCGCTGGACCGCCGCCTCACCGACCTGCGCACCTTCGCGCGCCTGGGCGAGGAGGGCATCGACCTGCTGCTGTCGGACTCCACCAACGCCGAGGTGCCCGGCTTCACCCCGCACGAGCGGGACATCTCGCAGGTGCTGCGCCAGGTCTTCGCCGGAGCCCGGAAGCGCATCATCGTGGCGAGCTTCGCCAGCCACGTCCACCGCATCCAGCAGATCCTCGACGCGGCCCACGAGCACGGCCGCCGCGTCGCCTTCGTCGGCCGGTCGATGGTCCGCAACATGGGCATCGCCCGCGACCTGGGCTACCTCAAGGTGCCCGCCGGCCTCGTCGTGGACGTGAAGACGCTGGACGACCTGCCGGACGACGAGGTGGTGCTCGTCTGCACCGGCTCGCAGGGCGAGCCGATGGCGGCGCTGTCGCGGATGGCCAACCGAGACCACCAGATCCGCATCGTCCCCGGCGACACGGTGATCCTCGCCTCCTCGCTGATCCCGGGCAACGAGAACGCGGTCTACCGCGTGATCAACGGCCTGACCCGGTGGGGCGCCGACGTCGTCCACAAGGGCAACGCCAAGGTCCACGTCTCCGGCCACGCCTCGGCGGGCGAGCTGCTGTACTTCTACAACATCTGCCAGCCGAAGAACCTGATGCCGGTCCACGGCGAGTGGCGCCACCTGCGCGCCAACGCGGAGCTGGGCGCACAGACCGGTGTGCCCAAGGACCACATCGTCATCGCCGAGGACGGTGTGGTGGTCGACCTGGTCGACGGCAGGGCCAAGATCGTCGGAAAGGTCCAGGCGGGCTACGTCTACGTCGACGGCCTGTCGGTCGGCGACGTCACCGAGTCCTCACTGAAGGACCGCCGCATCCTGGGGGAGGAGGGGATCATCTCGATCTTCGTGGTGGTGGACAGCACCACCGGCAAGATCACCGGTGGTCCGCACATCCAGTCCCGGGGCTCGGGCATCGACGACAGCGACTTCGAGTCGGTGATCCCCAAGATCGACGAAGCGCTGGCCAAGTCGGCCCAGGACGGCATCTCCGAACCGCACCAGGTGCAGCAGCTCATCCGCCGCGTGGTGGGCAGGTGGGTGTCGGACAACTACCGTCGCCGGCCCATGATCCTCCCCGTGGTCGTCGAGGTCTGAGGTCCCGACAGGGGGCGGGGCACCGGGATTTGCATCCGGGCGCCCCGCTCCAGTACGTTTAAGTCTCCGCCGAACGGGAACCGGAAGCAGTCTTGCTCCGGAGGACTCCCGGTGGCCGGGATCATGAACGGGACGGAAACGGACCGGAAAACGATTCTGGTAAGGTTGGAAACACCGAAGGGAAGCGCCCGGAGGGACCCCGGGAGGGGTGCCGAAGGAAGCGTCCGTTCCTTGAGAACTCAACAGCGTGCCAAAAGTCAACGCCAGATATGTTGATACCCCGTTCCCGCGGCCGAGTAGACGGCCGAGGGGCGAGGTTCCTTTGAAACAC
>NZ_JARVKV010000040.1 GCF_029813835.1 Streptomyces sp. DH37 | reverse complement strand
CCCGGGCGGAAGGGGGGGGGGGCGGCCACCGGCCGCCCCCGCCTCCCGTCGTCGTGTCGCCGTCGTGCCGCCGCCGTGCCGTGCACCGGCGCGGCACCGCGCCGGACGTCAGCCCAGCGCCGACTTGACCTCGTCCGCCAGCCGCCCCGCCACCGCGCGGGCCTGCTCCAGATCGGCGGCCTCGACCATCACCCGCACCAGCGGCTCGGTGCCGGAGGGGCGCAGCAGCACCCGGCCGGTCTCGCCCAGCTCCCGCTCGGCCTCGCCCACGGCGGCGGCCACCCGGGCCGAGGAGCCGACCCGGCCCTTGTCCACGTCCCGCACGTTGATCAGCACCTGCGGCAGGCGCTCCATGACGCCCGCCAGCTCCGCCAGGGGACGGCCGGTGGCGGCCACCCGCGCGGCCAGCATCAGACCGGTCAGGGTGCCGTCGCCGGTGGTGGCGTGGTCCAGGACGATCACGTGCCCGGACTGCTCGCCGCCCAGCGAGTATCCGCCGCGCTTCATCTCCTCCAGCACGTACCGGTCCCCGACGGCCGTCTGGAGCAGCTCGACGCCCTCGCGCTCCATGGCGAGCTTGAAGCCGAGGTTGGACATCACGGTGGCCACCACGGTGTTCCCGCGCAGCGTCCCGGCCTCCTTCATCCCCAGGGCCAGGACGCTGAGGATCTGGTCGCCGTCGACCTCGTCGCCGTTGCCGTCCACGGCCAGGCAGCGGTCGGCGTCGCCGTCGTGCGCCACGCCCAGGTCGGCGCCGTGCTCGACGACGGCCGCGCGCAGGCCCTCCAGGTGGGTGGAGCCGCAGCCGTCGTTGATGTTGAGCCCGTCGGGCTCGGTGGCGATGGTGACCACCTCGGCGCCCGCCCGCGCGAACGCCTCCGGGGAGACCCGCGCCGCCGCGCCGTGCGCGCCGTCGATGACGACCTTGAGCCCGTCGAGCCGGTTGGGCAGGACGCCGACGAGGTGGGCGACGTACTTGTCGAAGCCCTCGTGGTACCCCTTCACGCGTCCCACGCCCGCGCCCGTCGGCCGGTCCCAGGGCTCGCCGGAGGCGTGCTCGTGGTACACCTGCTCGATGCGGTCCTCCAGCTCGTCGGCGAGCTTGTGGCCGCCGCGGGCGAAGAACTTGATCCCGTTGTCGGGCATGGGGTTGTGGCTGGCCGAGAGCATCACGCCCAGGTCGGCGCCGAGCGCGCCGGTCAGGTACGCCACGGCCGGGGTCGGCAGCACGCCCACCCGCAGCACGTCCACGCCCGCGCTGGCCAGCCCGGCCACCACGGCGGCCTCCAGGAACTCCCCGGACGCGCGCGGATCACGTCCGACCACCGCCACCGGGCGATGGCCCTTGAACGTACCCGCCTCGGCGAGCACGTGAGCCGCCGCGACCGACAGACCGAGCGCCATTTCGGCGGTCAGGTCGGCGTTGGCGACCCCGCGCACACCGTCCGTACCGAAGAGTCGTCCCACCGTGGTTCCTCCGAGTTCAAAGCAGAGATCCGGGCATGCCGAAGGCCCGGTTCATCCAGATATACGCCCCTTGGCGGCGGATACGGCACGGCCGCACGCCCGGCATGCCGACGGTCGCCCCACCGGACGCGCCGGCCCGGAGGCGATCACCGGCCCGAAGACGAGCGCCCCGACGCACCG
Organism: Streptomyces sp. DH37; assembly: GCF_029813835.1. Lineage (GTDB taxonomy): Bacteria > Actinomycetota > Actinomycetes > Streptomycetales > Streptomycetaceae > Streptomyces. The sequence continues at coordinate 56,400 of NZ_JARVKV010000040.1, read as the reverse complement.
TGACGGTGCTGTCGGGGCGCTCATCAGCGGATTCCAGGGATTCCGACCAGCAGTGGCGAAGCGTCGATCAACGCTTGCTGTACTGGGTGCCCTTGCGGGCCTTCTTCAGACCGGCCTTCTTGCGCTCGACGGCGCGGGCGTCACGGGTCAGGAAGCCGGCCTTCTTCAGCGGGCCGCGGTTGTTGTCCGCGTCCGCCTCGTTCAGGGCGCGGGCCACGCCCAGGCGCAGCGCACCGGCCTGGCCGGAGACGCCGCCGCCGCTGATGCGGGCGATGACGTCGTAGCGGTTGTCCAGCTCCAGAACCTTGAACGGCTCGTTGACTTCCTGCTGGTGCACCTTGTTCGGGAAGTAGGCCTCGAGGGTGCGGCCGTTGATCTTCCACTGGCCGCTGCCCGGCACGATGCGCACGCGGGCGATGGCGTTCTTGCGGCGTCCGGTGCCGGCGCCCGGCTGGGGCTCACCGAAACGGGACGCGAGGGACTCGGTGGTGTACTCCTCGACGCCCTCGGGGGTCTCGGTGGTGTACTGCTCGACCTCTTCGATCGGGGTCTCGGCGGTGGTCTCGGCCACGGTTCTCCTCAGCTCTCTTCAGTCTTGGTGGTGGCCGGACTACTGCGCGACCTGGGTGATCTCGAACGGGACCGGCTGCTGGGCCGCGTGCGGGTGGTTCTCGCCCGCGTAGACCTTCAGCTTCGAGAGCATCTGACGGCCCAGGGAGTTCTTCGGGAGCATGCCCTTGATGGCCTTCTCCACGGCCTTCTCCGGGTTGTTCTTCAGCAGGTCGTCGTAGCGGACGGACCGCAGACCACCCGGGTAGCCGGAGTGGCGGTAGGCCAGCTTCTGGGTCCGCTTGTTGCCGGAGAGGTGCACCTTGTCGGCGTTGATGATGATGACGAAGTCACCAGCGTCAACGTGCGGCGCGTACACCGGCTTGTGCTTGCCCCTCAGAAGGGTGGCGGCCTGGGAGGCCAGACGGCCCAGGACGACGTCGGTGGCGTCGATGACGTGCCACTGACGCTGGACGTCGCCGGGCTTGGGGCTGTACGTACGCACGGTCGTAGCCTTCGCTTCTTCAGTGAGTGTTTCCTGACAAGGTCACCGGAGATCACGACAGCCTTGACCGCGCGTCGGTGACGCAAGCCGATGCGGGTCGCTGGTCATCGTCCTGGTGGACCAGGCGTAACGGCCTCTCACGTGAGAACGAGCAAGCCAATACGCACAACGAACCAGCAGGATACCGGCCCTCCTCCACACGGGTCAAAACGCCCCCTCGCGGCGGGTGCGCCGCGGCCGGCCGGACACCGTCCTCGCACCGTCCTCCGCGCCGTCCCCGCCCCGCCCACGCACCGCCCCCGCACCGGCTCCGACCGGCCGCTTCGGCGCCTTCGGCGCCGGACCGGGAGCCCGCCGGATCCGCACGCAGGCGGGCGGACGGGCGGGCGCGTCAGCGCGCCCTCGCCACCCGTCCCTCGTCCCAGACCGGCTCCGGCGCCTCCCGCACCCGCCCGTCCGCGCCGAAGACCAGGAAGCGGTCGAAGGAGCGGGCGAACCAGCGGTCGTGCGTCACCGCCAGCACCGTCCCCTCGTACGCCTCCAGGCCCTGCTGGAGTGCCTCGGCGCTCTCCAGGTCCAGGTTGTCGGTCGGCTCGTCCAGCAGCAGCGCCGTGGATCCGGCCAGCTCCAGCAGCAGGATCTGGAAGCGGGCCTGCTGGCCGCCCGAGAGCCTTCCGAAGGGCTGTTCGGCCTGGCGGTCCAGCTCGTACCGGCGCAGCACGGACATCGCCGCGCCCCGGTCCCGGGCGTGCTCGGTCCACAGGACGTCCAGCAGGGTGCGCCCCTCCAGCTCGGGATGGGCGTGGGTCTGCGCGAAGTGGCCCGGCACGACCCGCGCGCCCAGCTTCCACTGCCCCGTGTGCGCCACGTCCCCGCCGGCCAGCAGCCGCAGGAAGTGCGACTTGCCCGAGCCGTTGGAGCCGAGCACCGCGACCCGCTCCCCGTAGAAGACCTCCAGGTCGAACGGCTTCATCAGCCCGGTCAGCTCCAGTCCGGAGCAGGTGACCGCCCGCACCCCGGTGCGCCCGCCGCGCAGCCGCATCCGGATGTCCTGCTCGCGCGGCGGCTCCTGCGGCGGGCCCGCCTCCTCGAACTTCCGCAGCCGGGTGCGGGCCGCCTGGAGCCGGGAGGCCAGGCCGTCGTTGTAGGCAGCCTTCTGCTTGAGGGTGTTCACCAGCCGCTTGAGCTGCGCGTGCTGCTCGTCCCAGCGCCGCCGCAGCTCCTCGAAGCGGGCGAAGCGCTCCCTGCGCGCCTGGTGGTACGTGGCGAAGCCGCCGCCGTGCACCCACACGTCCGACCCGGCCGGCCCCGGCTCCACGCTGACGATCTTCTCCGCCGCCCGCGCCAGCAGCTCCCGGTCGTGGGAGACGAACAGCACCGTCTTGCGGGTCTCGCCCAGCCTCTCCTCCAGCCAGCGCTTGCCGGGGACGTCGAGGTAGTTGTCCGGCTCGTCCAGCAGCAGCACCTCGTCCGGGCCGCGCAGCAGCGCCTCCAGCACCAGCCGCTTCTGCTCGCCGCCCGACAGGGTGCGCACCTGCCGCCACTGCGCCTTGTCGTACGGCACGCCCAGCGCGGCCGTGGTGCACACGTCCCAGGCGGTCTCGGCCTCGTAGCCCCCGGCCTCGGCCCAGTCGGCCAGGGCCTGCGCGTACGCCATCTGCGCCGCCTCGTCGTCGACCTCCATGACCGCCAGCTCGGCGGCGTCCACGGCCTCCGCGGCCTGGCGCAGGCGTGGCCGGGCCACCGAGACCAGCAGGTCGCGGACCGTCCGCTCGTCGCGCACCGAGCCCACGAACTGCGGCATCACCCCGAGCCCGCCGCCGACCGTCACCGTGCCGCCGTGCGGTTTCAGCTCGCCGGCGATCAGCCGCAGCAGCGTCGTCTTCCCGGCTCCGTTGGCGCCCACCAGGGCCACCACCGAGCCCTCCCCCACCCGGAACGAGACGTCGCCGAGGAGCACCCTCCCGTCGGGCAGGTAGTACTCCAGATGCGCGGCCTCGACGTGTCCCATGCCCCGACTCTGACCGGGGCCGCGGCCCCGTGGCAAGCGAATAAGATGCGCCCATGAGCTTTGGGCAGGGGGGACCGGGCTGGGGCCCGGGAGGACCATCCGAACCGTCCACGCCGGACTGGGCGGCGCTCGCCGAGCGGTCCGAGCGAGCCCGTGCCCGGCGCCGCCGCTGGCTGGTGGCCGGCGGCGGGGCGGTGGCCACGGCCGCCGTCGCCGCGATCGTCGCGACCGCCGTCGTCAGCGAGGGCGGGTCCGGCGCCGGGGCGTCCGCCGGTCCGTCGCCGCGTCCGCTCCCGTCCGCCGAGACGCTGCCGCCCGGCCCGGAGCAGCCGGAGCCGACCTTCTCCTCCGAGCCCCCGCCCCCGCCGCCCGACCCGCGCGACTTCCTCTCCGACGCGGGGAGGGACAAGGCCCCGCTCAGCGCGGACACGCTCTTCCCCGGCCCCTCGATGAAGGCCAACGGCCGCGCCTACGACAAGGGCGCCACCGCCTCCACCAGGAGCTGCGCGTCCGGCACCCAGGGCGCCCTCGGCCCGGTGCTGGCGGGCAACGGCTGCCGCGAGCTGATCCGGGCGACGTACGTGCGCGACGGGCTGGCGGTCACCGTGGGCGTCGCGGTCTTCGACAGCGACGAGGCCGCGCGGAAGGCCAAGGAGCAGGCCCGGCCCAACGTCGCCTCACTGCCCGGCGCGGGCGTCCCCACCTTCTGCCGGGGCGGCGTGATCTGCGTCAGCTCCGCCAACGCGCTGGGCCGCTACGCGTACTTCACCATCTCCGGCTACACCGACGGCAGGAGCGTCACGGTCTCCGAGTCCGCCAAGGAGGCCGCCCGCCGGGCCGGCCGCGACACCGCCGACTTCGCCTTCGCCCGCATCCTCAAGCGCGGCCAGGACCAGGCGGCGGCCTCCGTCACCGGCTGACCCGGGCGGCGTACGTGCGCGGACCTGTACCGGCCCGGCCCCGTACGCGCGGCCCCGGACCGGGCGATCCGGTCCGGGGCCGCGCGGGACGTCAGTCCCGCTGTGCTCCCGCCGGGAGCGTGCGCAGGGTCACCTGGGTGGCCGTCTTCTGCTTGAAGGACCAGTCGAGCATCTTCGTCGCGTCCCGGTAGCGGTCGGAGCTGTTGAGGATCACCCCGACGACCGTGCGCTTGTCGCGCGTCGCCGCGAAGACCAGGCAGGGGCCGGCCTTGGAGCCCGTGCCGGTCTTGATGCCGATCACGCCCTTGTACGAACCGAGCAGCTTGTTGGTGTTGTACCAGGTGTACGTGCGCCCGTTGGTCGCCTTCTGGACGGTCTTGGTCGCCTTGACCACCGTCTTGAACGTGGAGTTCGCCAGCGCGTGCCGCGCCAGCTTCGCCATGTCGCGGGGGGTCGAGTAGTTCTTGCCGCTCTTGGAGATGCCGTCGAAGGAGTCGAACTTCGTGTTCTTCATCCCCAGGTCGGCGGCCTTCTTGTTCATCTTGGAGATGAACGACGTGGTGCGGGCGGCCGTCGTGCTCCCGCTGCCGAAGGTGTCCGCCAGCGCGTACGCCGCGTCGCAGCCGGAGGGCAGCATCATCCCGTACAGCAGCTGGCGCACCGTGAGCTTGTCGCCCGTCTTCAGGTCCGCGGTGCTGGCCCCGTACCTGGTCACGTAGTCGCGGTAGGCCTTCTTGACCGTGACCTTGCGGTCCAGGTCGACGCCCTTGGTGGTCACCACGACCGCCGCGGCCATGATCTTGGTGGTGCTGGCCATCTCGCGCCGGGTGTCGGCGCCCTTGCTCCACAGGGTCTTGTTGGGACCGCTGTCCAGCAGGAAGGCACCCTTGGCGGCTATCCCGGACGGTCCCCCGGCCGCCTGGGCGGGCGCCGCCAGCGGGCCCGCGACGAGCACGGCCCCGGCGGCCGCCACCACCACGCCCGCCCCGCGGGTCCCCCTCGTTCGAAGTCTCAATGGATGCTCCGTCATCATGGTCATCGTGGTCGACGGGCCCGCACGGCGCGGGCCCGACTACTGGACGACCGAGCGGCGGCGGTGGTTGCGCACCCGAACCGGCCAATCCGTCAGCAGCATCCCGCTCCGGCCACCGCATCGGCGCCGGGGAGCGTGCGCCGGTTGCGCGCCTCGGCGTTACGCGCGGCCAGCAGTTCGTCGGCCGGATAGCCGACCTCCTCCAGGGTGAGCCCGTGCGGCCGCACCACGTGCACCGCCGAGTCCCGCACCCCGGCCGCCAGCACCCGGCCCGGCCAGGACGGCGGCCGGTGGCCGTCGCCGACGAAGAGCAGCGCGCCCACCAGCGAGCGCACCATGTTGTGGCAGAAGGCGTCGGCGACCACCCGCGCCTCCACGATGCCGTCGGGGCGCCGCCGCCAGTCCAGCTCCCTCAGCGTCCGTATGGTCGTCGCGCCGTCGCGCCGCTTGCAGTACGCCGCGAAGTCGTGCTCCCCCAGCAGCCGCTCGGCCGCGGCGTTCATGGCGTCCACGTCCAGCGGCCAGTCGTGCCACAGCACGTGGCCGCGCTGGAGCGGGTCCACACCGCCCGGGTGGTCGCAGACCCGGTAGGCGTAGCGGCGCCAGACCGCCGAGAACCGGGCGTTGAAGTGCGGCGGGGCCTCGCCGATCCGGTGGACCCGCACGTCGTGCGGCAGCCGCCCGGCCAGCCGGCGCAGCAGCCTCTCCCGGTGCTCGGCCCACAGCCGCTCGGGCAGGTCGACGTGCGCCACCTGGCCGCGGGCGTGGACGCCCGCGTCGGTGCGGCCGGCGACCGTCAGCTCGAAGGTCTCCTCCGAGCGGGTCACCACCCGCAGCGCGTCCTCCAGCTCGCCCTGCACGGTGCGCCGCCCGCGCTGCCGCGCCCAGCCGGAGAAGTCCCTGCCGTCGTACGACAGGTCCAGCCGGACCCGTACGTACCCGGGCTCCACGTCGTCGTTCACACCGTGATCCTCTCAGAGCGCTCGAACGGCGGCGGACCCGCTCCCGGAGGGGGAGACGGGTCCGCTGCGGTGTGCTCGGGGTGCTTCGGGGCCGAAGGGCGCCTCAGGCGTCCTTCTTCTCCTCGGCCGGGGCCTCCTCGGAGTCCGCGGCCTTCTCCTCGGCCGGGGCCTCGGCGGCCTCGTCCTTCGGGGCGTCGCCCGCGGCGTCCTTCTTGAGGTCCTTCACGGCCTCGTCGCCCGCGGCGTCCTTGGCGGACCGCTTCGTGGCGGCCTCGGCCTCGCCGACGGCCTCCTGCTGCACGGTCAGGGCCTCCACCAGCTCGATGACGGCCATGGGCGCGTTGTCGCCACGGCGGTTGCCGATCTTGGTGATGCGGGTGTAACCGCCGGGGCGGTTCTCGTAGCGCGGGCCGATCTCGGTGAAGAGCGTGTGCACGACGCTCTTGTCGAGGATCGTCTGCATCACCTGGCGGCGGTTGTGGAGGTCGCCCTTCTTCGCCTTGGTGATCAGACGCTCCGCCACCGGGCGCAGGCGGCGGGCCTTGGCCTCGGTGGTGGTGATGCGGCCGTGCTCGAAGAGGGCGGTGGCGAGGTTCGCCAGCATGGCCTTCTCGTGCGCGGCGCCGCCGCCGAGGCGGGCGCCCTTGGTGGGCTTCGGCATGGTTCTTCTCCTCGATGTCTGCACCGGCCGTGTCAGGTACCGGTGTCAGTGTCCGGACGGGCTTGTGCCCGCCGGAGCCCGGGGCGCGCCGAGCGGCCCCGGAAGCGTGGGCCGACCGGGCGCGGCGGGTGCCGCGCCCGGTCGGGGTGCCGGTGCGGGACCGGCGTCAGTACCGTCCGGCGCCGGTCAGTACTGCTCGGTCTCGACGAAACCGGAGTCCGCGTCGTCGTCGGCGCCGAAGGCGTCCGCGGCGGCGGTCGGGTCGAATCCGGGCGGGCTGTCCTTGAGGGTCAGGCCCATGCCGGCCAGCTTCGCCTTGACCTCGTCGATCGACTTGGCGCCGAAGTTGCGGATGTCGAGCAGGTCCGCCTCGGAGCGGGCCACCAGCTCGCCCACCGAGTGGATGCCCTCGCGCTTGAGGCAGTTGTAGGAGCGGACGGTCAGCTCCAGCTCCTCGATCGGCAGGGCCAGGTCGGCGGCGAGCGCGGCGTCCGTCGGGGACGGGCCCATGTCGATGCCCTCGGCGTCGACGTTCAGCTCGCGGGCCAGGCCGAACAGCTCGACCAGGGTCTTGCCGGCGGACGCCATGGCGTCACGGGGACGCATGGCCTCCTTGGTCTCGACGTCGACGATCAGCTTGTCGAAGTCGGTGCGCTGCTCGACACGGGTCGCCTCGACCTTGTAGGTGACCTTGAGGACCGGCGAGTAGATGGAGTCGACCGGGATGCGGCCGATCTCCTGGCCCGCCTGCTTGTTCTGCACGGCGGAGACGTAGCCGCGACCGCGCTCGACGGTCAGCTCCATCTCCAGCTTCCCCTTGCCGTTCAGCGTGGCGAGGACCAGGTCGGGGTTGTGCACCTCGACGCCGGCCGGCGGGGCGATGTCGGCGGCGGTGACCAGACCCGGGCCCTGCTTGCGCAGGTACATCACGACCGGCTCGTCGTGCTCCGAGGAGACGACCAGGCTCTTGATGTTGAGGATCAGGTCGGTGACGTCCTCCTTGACGCCCGGCACGGTGGTGAACTCGTGCAGGACGCCGTCGATCCGGATGCTGGTCACGGCGGCACCGGGGATCGAGGAGAGGAGCGTACGACGCAGGGAGTTTCCGAGGGTGTAGCCGAAGCCCGGCTCCAGCGGTTCGATCACGAACCGGGAACGGAACTCGTCCACGACCTCTTCGGTCAGTGAGGGGCGCTGAGCGATCAGCATGGGGATGTGCCTCCAGTCTTCGGCAACCGCTATTTGATGCCGAGCACCGGGCATGCGGCCCGGTTTCCACTGCAAGGGTACGGGCGGCGCGGCGTGTACGCGCCGCGCCGCCCGTACCGCGAGCCGTTACTTCGAGTACAGCTCGACGATCAGCTGCTCCTGCACCTGGGTGTCGATCACCTGGCGCTCGGGCAGCGAGTGGACGAGGATCCGAAGCTGCGACGGGATGGCCTCCAGCCACGCCGGCACGGTCTTCTCGCCGGCCTCCGCCTGAGCCACCTGGAAGGGGGTCATGTTACGGGAGGACGGACGGACCTCGATGATGTCGTTGGGAGCGACGCGAGCCGACGGGATGTCGGTCTTGCGGCCGTTCACCATGATGTGCCCGTGACGGACGAGCTGACGGGCGTGGTCGCGGGACTTGGCGAAGCCGGCCCGGTAGACCACGTTGTCCAGACGGGACTCCAGGATGCGGAGCAGGTTCTCACCCGTCTTGCCCTGCTTGCGGTTGGCTTCGTTGAAGTAACCGCGGAACTGCTTCTCAAGGACCCCGTAGATACGAGCGGCCTTCTGCTTCTCACGCTTCTGCAGCAGGTACTCGCTGTCCTTGGTGCGCCCGCGCCCGTGCTCACCCGGGGGGTAAGGACGGATCTCGATCGGGCACTTCGCGCTCTCGCACTTAGCTCCCTTGAGGAAGAGCTTCTGCTTCTCCCGACGGCAACGCTTGCAGTCGGCCCCGGTGTAACGCGCCATTGTCGTGTATCTCCTACTTCAGCTGGTCAGACGCGGCGGCGCTTCGGCGGGCGGCAGCCGTTGTGCGGGGTCGGGGTGACGTCCTGGATCGAGCCGACCTCGAGGCCGGTGGCCTGGAGGGAGCGGATCGCGGTCTCACGGCCGGAGCCGGGTCCCTTGACGAACACGTCGACCTTGCGCATGCCGTGCTCCTGCGCACGCCGGGCGGCCGACTCGGCGGCCATCTGCGCGGCGAACGGCGTCGACTTGCGCGAGCCCTTGAAGCCCACGTGACCGGCGGAAGCCCAGGAGATCACGTTGCCGGTGGGGTCGGTGATGGAAACGATGGTGTTGTTGAACGTGCTCTTGATGTGAGCGTGCCCGTGGGCGACGTTCTTCTTCTCCTTGCGGCGCACCTTCTTGGCGCCGGCCGTACGGCCCTTCGGAGGCATAGAGAGTTTCTCCTATGGAGGTGGTCGGTCCTACAGTCCGGACCACTGGCGGTGTCCGGTGAGGACTACTTCTTGCCCGGCTTCTTCTTGCCGGCGATCGCGCGGCGCGGGCCCTTGCGGGTGCGGGCGTTGGTGCTGGTGCGCTGGCCCCGGACGGGCAGGCCGCGGCGGTGGCGCAGACCCTGGTAGCTGCCGATCTCGACCTTGCGGCGGATGTCGGCCTGGATCTCGCGGCGGAGGTCGCCCTCGGTGCGGATGTTGGCCTCGACGTACTCGCGGATCCTGACGAGCTCTTCCTCGGTCAGGTCGCGGACGCGGGTGTCCGGGTTCACACCGGTGTTCGCGAGCGTCTGCTGGGAGAGCGTGCGACCGATGCCGAAGACATAGGTGAGGGCGACCTCCACGCGCTTGTCGCGCGGGAGGTCAACGCCTTCGAGGCGTGCCATGAACGTGGCTCCTGGTTTCGTTGGAGGTCTTCCGCAGCACCGTTCCCGTAGCAAGTACGAGCCGGGTCCCCGGCCTCCGTCCGGGGGTGTCGTCCCCACCGGCGTCGACGGATGTCACGGCGGGGGGTCGGGTGTCTGCGTATCTACGTGTCGCTTGCGTCGCGCGAAGAACCGCGAGAGGTGCGAGGCGAGAGGTCGTGCGTCAGCCCTGGCGCTGCTTGTGGCGCAGGTTGTCGCAGATGACCATGACCCGGCCGTGGCGGCGGATCACCTTGCACTTGTCGCAGATCTTCTTGACGCTCGGCTTGACCTTCATGGGTGTGAGGTTCTCCGGGTCAGGCCACCACCCCGCGGTGGGGCGGGGTGAGGGCGAGATCTACTTGTAGCGGTAGACGATCCGCCCGCGCGTCAGGTCGTAGGGAGACAGCTCCACCACGACACGGTCGTCGGGAAGGATACGGATGTAGTGCATCCGCATCTTGCCGCTGATGTGCGCGAGGACCTGGTGCCCGTTCTGGAGCTCCACCTTGAACATCGCGTTCGGGAGAGACTCGACGACGGTGCCCTCGATCTCGATGGCCCCTTGTTTTTTGGCCATACTTGAGCGCTTCACCTTCCGGGATCGGCTACCTGGGTCAGCCCGTGGGTGCGCGCAGGCACACATGGACCGACGAGCCAGTCTACGCCACGGCCCGGGGAAACACGAATCGGAGATGTATGCCCATCACGGGAGATCCTTATGCGGATCCCGGCGGACTTCGGAGGCGGCCCGGGTGGTGCGGCCGGGGCACGCACTCCGGGCGCCCGGGGCCGGCCCGCTCCGGGCCGGCGCGGTCGGGGGGCGGTCAGTCCAGCGGGTCGGGGGCGGTGGTGACGCCGTACTCCGCCAGCTTCGCCCTGCCGCCGTCCGGCGCCGTCAGCACCAGCGGCCCCTGCTCGGTCAGCGCGACGGAGTGCTCCCAGTGGCAGGCCCAGGTGCCGTCGTTCGTCTTGACCGTCCACTCGTCCTCGAGGACGTGGGTCTTGGCGGTGCCCAGGCTGACCATCGGCTCGATCGCCAGGCACATGCCCGGCACCAGCTTCGGGCCCCGGCCGCGCCGGCGGTCGACGTAGTTGAGCAGGTGCGGGTCCATGTGCATCTGGCTGCCGATGCCGTGGCCGCCGTAGTCCTCGATGATCCCGTAGCGGCCGGAGGCCGGACGGGGCTGGCGGCGGATGTAGCCCTCGATCGCCTTGGAGACGTCCACCAGCCGGTTGCCCTTGCGCATCGCCGCGATGCCGGCCCACATCGACTCCTCGGTGACCCGGCTCAGCTCCTGCACCTCGGGCGCGTGGCCCTCGCCGACGAAGACGGTGATCGCCGCGTCCCCGTGCCAGCCGTCGACGATCGCGCCCGCGTCGATGGAGATGATGTCGCCCGACTCCAGTACCGTCTCCCGGTTGGGGATGCCGTGGACGACGACGTCGTTCACCGAGGTGCAGATGTTGCCCGGGAAGCCTCCGTAGCCGAGGAAGTTCGGCTTGGCGCCGTGGTCGGCGAGCACCTTCGCGGCGACCTCGTCCAGGTCCTTGGTGGTCGCGCCGGGCACCGCGGCCTTGCGGCACGCCGCGTGCATCGCGGCGACGACCAGCCCGGCCGCGCGCATCTTCGCGATCTGCTCGGGGGTCTTGATCTCCACCATGACGGCTGACGCCTTCCAGCTTGCGGTTCTACGGCAACATCCCGCCCGGCGCGCTGCCGCCGGGCCCATTCCCTACACGATACGGCCGCGGCGCCCGTCCGGGGCACCGCGGCCTTCTCGCCGTTCTTCCGGACCTACGCCGGGGACTGCTCGGCACCGCGGCCGAGCGCCTCCATCGAGCGCCGGGTGACCTCGGCCACCTTGCCGAGCGCCGAGATCGTCACCACCAGGCCCTGGGCCTTGTAGTGGTCGATGATCGGCTCGGTCTCCGTGTGGTAGACCTCCAGGCGCTTGCGGACGGTGTCCTCGTGGTCGTCCTCGCGCTGGTACAGCTCGCCGCCGCACACGTCGCAGACGCCCTCGGCCTTCGAGGGGCTGTACTGCACGTGGAAGATGTGGCTGCTGTCGTTGCGGCACATCCGCCGCCCGGCGATCCGCTTGACCACCTCGTCCTCGGGGACCTCCAGGTCGAGCACCGCGTCCAGCCGGGTGCCGGCCTCCCGCAGGATGCCGTCCAGCGCCTCGGCCTGGACCAGGTTCCGCGGGAAGCCGTCCAGCAGGAAGCCGCCGGCGGCGTCGGGCTGCTCCATGCGGTCGCGCGCCATCCCGATGGTGACCTCGTCGGGTACGAGCTTCCCGGCCCGCATGTACTCCTGCGCCTTCTGCCCGAGCTGGGTGCCCTGGCTGATGTTGGCGCGGAACAGGTCGCCTGTGGAGATGTGCGGGATGGACAGGTTCTCGGCCAGGTACGCGGCCTGCGTGCCCTTGCCCGCGCCAGGCGGTCCGACGAGGACGATTCGCATCAGCGGAGGAACCCTTCGTAATGGCGCTGCTGAAGCTGGCTCTCGATCTGCTTCACGGTCTCCAGACCGACACCCACGATGATCAGGATGCTGGTCCCGCCGAACGGGAAGTTCTGATTCGCGTTGAACAACACCAGCGCGACGGTGGGCACCAGAGCGATCAGACCCAGGTACAGCGAACCCGGCCACGTGATGCGGTTCAGCACGTAGCTCAGGTACTCCGCGGTGGGACGACCGGCCCGGATACCCGGGATGAAACCACCATACTTCTTCATGTTGTCGGCAACTTCTTCGGGGTTGAAGGAGATGGCCACGTAGAAGAAGGCGAAGAACACGATCAGCACGAAGTACGTGATGATGTAGTACGGGTGGTCACCCTTGACGAGGTGCTGGTTGATCCAGTCGGCCCAGCCCGCCTGCGACCCGCTGAACTGGACGATCAGCGCCGGGATGTAGAGCAGCGACGAGGCGAAGATGACGGGGATCACACCCGCCTGGTTCACCTTCAGCGGGATGTAGGTGGAGGTGCCGCCGTACGAGCGGCGCCCGATCATCCGCTTGGCGTACTGCACCGGGATGCGGCGCTGCGCCTGCTCGACGAAGACCACCAGGGCGACCATCGCCAGACCCGCGAGGATCACCACGCCGAACTCGATCCAGCCGTCCGCCAGGTTGCCCTGGAGCTTGATCGCCCAGAGCAGGCCCGGGAAGCCGGCGGCGATCGAGACGAACATCAGGATCGACATGCCGTTGCCGATGCCGCGGTCGGTGATCAGCTCGCCCAGCCACATGATCAGCGCGGTGCCGGCGGTCATGACGATCACCATGGTGATCGTGGTGAAGATCGAGTCGTCCGGGATGATCTGGTCGCGGACGGTGCACTGTGCGAAGAGGCTGCCGCTGCGGGCCGTCGCCACCAGGCCGGTGGCCTGGAGCACGCCGAGCGCCACGGTCAGGTAGCGGGTGTACTGCGTGATCTTCGCCTGACCGGACTGCCCCTCCTTCTTGAGGGCCTCCAGCCTCGGGATCACCACCACCAGCAGCTGCAGGATGATGCTCGCGGTGATGTACGGCATGATCCCGAGCGCGAAGATGGTCAGCTGCAGCAGTGCGCCACCACTGAACATGTTGACCAGGCCGAAGAGGCCGGCGCCGGCGCCCTCGGCCTCTTTCACGCACTGGTTGACGTTCTCGAAGCTGACACCCGGGACGGGTACGTGCGCCCCGAGCCGGAAGAGCACCATGATGCCAAGGGTGAAGAGCAGCTTCTTGCGCAGGTCGGGCGTCTTGAACGCCCGGGCGAACGCGGTGAGCACGGTGCCTCCTGCGCCCCCCGCGTCACGCGCGAGAGGTTACGGTCGTGAGGATCAACGGATAAAACGGTACGGATTCCACAGGAGCGCGCCTGTGGAGGTCAATAACGCACGCCACCTTACCGGCGACCATGCCCCCCTTGGAACGACCAACCGGGGACGCCCGTTCCTGGGCGCCCCCGGTTGGTCACTTCACCGTGCTCAGACGAGCTCGGTGACGGTGCCTCCGGCAGCGGCGATCTTCTCCTTGGCGGAGCCGGAGACCTTGTCCACGGTCACCTGCAGCGCCACGGAGATCTCCCCGTTGCCCAGCACCTTCACGAGCTGGTTCTTGCGCACCGCGCCCTTGGCCACCAGGTCCTCGACCGTGACCTCGCCGCCCTCGGGGTAGAGGGAGGCCAGCTTGTCCAGGTTGACGACCTGGTACTCGGTGCGGAAGGGGTTCTTGAAGCCCTTGAGCTTGGGCAGCCGCATGTGCAGCGGCATCTGCCCGCCCTCGAAGGCCTCGGGAACCTGGTAGCGGGCCTTGGTGCCCTTGGTGCCACGACCGGCGGTCTTGCCCTTGGACGCCTCACCACGACCGACACGGGTCTTGGCGGTCTTGGCGCCCGGGGCGGGCCGGAGGTTGTGGACCTTCAGCGGCTTCTGCTCCGCCATGTCAGTCGACCTCCTCGACCGTCACGAGGTGGCGGACGGTCTGCACCATGCCGCGGATCTCGGGACGGTCCTCCTTGACGACCGTGTCGTTCACTCGCTTGAGGCCGAGGGAACGCAGGGTGTCGCGGTGGTTCTGCTTGCTGCCGATGTAGGACTTGGTCTGGGTGACCTTCAGGCGGGCCATCAGGCACTCACCCCAGCCCGCGCCCGCAGCAGAGCGGCGGGAGCAACGTCCTCGAGCGGCAGGCCGCGGCGGGCGGCGATCTCCTCGGGGCGCTGCAGGCCCTTCAGAGCGGCCACCGTGGCGTGCACGATGTTGATCGGGTTCGACGAGCCGAGGGACTTGCTCAGCACGTCGTGGATGCCCGCGCACTCCAGCACGGCGCGCACCGGGCCACCGGCGATCACACCGGTACCGGGCGAGGCCGGCTTGAGCAGCACGACGCCCGCGGCCTCCTCACCCTGGATCGGGTGGGGGATGGTGCCCTGGATCCGGGGGACCTTGAAGAAGTGCTTCTTGGCCTCCTCGACGCCCTTGGCGATGGCGGCCGGCACCTCCTTTGCCTTGCCGTAACCGACACCCACGGTGCCGTCGCCGTCGCCCACCACGACCAGCGCGGTGAAGCTGAAGCGACGACCACCCTTCACGACCTTGGCGACGCGGTTGATCGCGACGACCCGCTCGACGTACGCGGTCTTCTCGGCGGCCGCGCCACCGTCCCGCCGGTCCCGTCGGTCCCGCCGCTCGCCGCCACCGGCGCCGCCACCGCGGCGCTGGGGTCCAGCCATTGGAATTACCTCTCTCTATGCGTCCGCTTGCGTGGGGACCGGCTCAGAACCTGAGCCCGGCCTCGCGGGCGGCGTCGGCCAGGGCGGCGATCCGCCCGGCGTACTTGTTGCCGCCGCGGTCGAACACGACGGCCTCGATGCCCGCTGCCTTGGCGCGCTCGGCGACCAGGGAGCCGACCTGCTTGGCCAGGGCGGTCTTGTCGCCCTCGCCGCCGCGGATCGAGCTGTCCAGCGTCGACGCCGAGGCCAGCGTGTGGCCCGCGATGTCGTCGATGACCTGCGCCACCATGTGACGGTTGGAGCGCGTCACCACCAGGCGCGGACGCTCGGCGGTGCCCGACACCTTCTTGCGGACGCGGATGTGGCGCCGCTTGACAGCGACGGCCTTGCGCGCGCTGCCCTTCGCGATCTTCACACCGTATGCCATGGCTTACTTACCAGCCTTTCCGACCTTGCGGCGGATGACCTCGCCCGCGTACTTCACGCCCTTGGCCTTGTACGGGTCGGGCTTGCGCAGCTTGCGGATGTTCGCGGCGACTTCGCCGACCTTCTGCTTGTCGATGCCCTCGACGCTCAGCTTGGTCGGGGACTCCACCTTGAAGGAGATGCCCTCGGGAGCCTTCACCGTGATCGGGTGGCTGTATCCCAGGGAGAACTCCAGGTCGGAGCCCTTCGCCTGGACGCGGTAACCGACACCGCTGATCTCGAGCTGCTTGCTGTAGCCCTGGGTCACGCCAGTGATCATGTTCGCCACCAGCGTGCGGGACAGGCCGTGCAGGGCCTTGTTCCGGCTCTCGTCGTTCGGGCGGGTCACACGGATCGTGCCGTCCTCACCCTTGGCGACCTCGATGGGCGCGGCGACGGTGTGCGAAAGGTTGCCCTTGGGGCCCTTCACGGCGACCGTCCGGCCATCGATGGTGACGTCCACACCGGCGGGAACCTGGATGGGGAGCTTGCCGATACGCGACATGAGCTTTACCTCCGTTCCCTTCCGTTACCAGACGTAGGCGAGGACTTCCCCACCCACGCCCTTCTTCTGAGCCTGCTTGTCGGTGAGGAGCCCGTGGGAGGTGGAGATGATCGCCACGCCCAGGCCGCCGAGCACCTTCGGCAGGTTGGTGGACTTTGCGTAGACCCGCAGACCCGGCTTGCTGATGCGCTTGATGCCGGCGATCGAACGCTCGCGGTTCGGCCCGAACTTGAGCTCCAGGACGAGGTTCTTGCCCACCTGGGCGTCCTCGACCTTCCAGCCGGTGATGTAGCCCTCCTGCTGGAGGATCTCCGCGATGTGCGACTTGATCTTGCTGTGCGGCATCACGACGGTGTCGTGGTAAGCCGAGTTCGCGTTTCGCAGACGCGTCAGCATGTCTGCGATCGGATCGGTCATGGTCATGTGATGGCCTTCGGCCTCTCTCGCCGGGGTTTCCTGTCTGCTCCGTCCCTCTCCCCGTACGCGATGGCGACGGGACGGGTGCGGTGCGGGGACCTACGGCGTAGTAAGACGGTCATGGGCGGCGAGCGCCCAACCCACAAGCCTAGGGCACGCGGGGAGGGCGTTCGCCGGCCAGGATGCTCTTACCGAGAGTTCCGGTGGTCCGCTGGCGCGGACCTACCAGGAGCTCTTGGTGACGCCCGGCAGCTCGCCGCGGTGGGCCATCTCACGAAGGCACACGCGGCACAGGCCGAACTTGCGGTAGACGGAGTGGGGACGGCCGCAGCGCTGGCAGCGCGTGTACGCGCGCACCGAGAACTTCGGCTTGCGGGCGGCCTTGGCAATGAGAGCCTTCTTCGCCACGGCTCACGCCTCCTTGAAGGGGAATCCGAGGTGACGCAGCAGAGCGCGACCCTCCTCGTCGGTGTTCGCCGTGGTGACCACGGTGATGTCCATGCCCCGGACCCGGTCGATCTTGTCCTGGTCGATCTCGTGGAACATGACCTGCTCCGTGAGACCGAAGGTGTAGTTGCCCCTGCCGTCGAACTGCTTCGGCGACAGACCGCGGAAGTCGCGGATGCGCGGCAGCGCGAGCGACAGCAGGCGGTCCAGGAACTCCCACATCCGGTCGCCCCGCAGGGTGACGTGGGCACCGATCGGCTGACCCTCGCGCAGCTTGAACTGCGCGATGGACTTCCGGGCCTTGGTCACGGCCGGCTTCTGGCCGGTGATCGTGGCGAGGTCGCGGATGGCGCCCTCGATCAGCTTGGAGTCGCGGGCGGCCTCGCCCACACCCATGTTGACCACGATCTTGGTGAGACCGGGGGTCTGCATGACGTTCTCGTACTTGAACTCGTCACGCAGCTTGCCCGCGATCTCCTCGCGGTAGCGCGTCTTCAGACGCGGCTGCACGTTCGTGGCGGTAGTCATCAGATGTCCTCACCGGTCCGCTTGGCAACGCGGATCTTGTTGCCGTCCTCGTCGAAGCGGTAACCGACGCGGGTGACGACCTTCTTGCCGTCCTTCTCCACGACGAGCTGAACGTTGCTCACGTGGATCGGGGCCTCGGTCGTCACGATGCCGCCGGTCTTCGAACCGCGAGCGGTCTGTCCGGCCTTGGTGTGCTTCTTGACCCGGTTGACACCCTCGACCAGGACGCGGTCCTCGCGGGGGAAGGCCGCGATGACCTTGCCCTGCTTGCCCTTGTCCTTGCCGGTGATGACCTGGACCAGGTCGCCCTTCTTGATCTTCATCGGTTACAGCACCTCCGGCGCGAGCGAGATGATCTTCATGAACTTCTTCTCGCGCAGCTCACGGCCCACCGGGCCGAAGATACGGGTGCCGCGGGGGTCGCCGTCGTTCTTGAGGATGACGGCGGCGTTCTCGTCGAAGCGGATGTACGAGCCGTCGGGGCGGCGGCGCTCCTTGACGGTGCGCACGACGACGGCCTTGACGACGTCGCCCTTCTTCACGTTGCCACCGGGGATCGCGTCCTTGACGGTGGCGACGATGACGTCACCGATACCCGCGTAGCGGCGGCCGGAGCCACCGAGAACACGGATGCAAAGGATCTCCTTCGCTCCCGTGTTGTCGGCGACACGCAGCCGCGACTCCTGCTGGATCACGTCTATCTCCTGATCGTCTGCCGGTTCCCGGCGGGTGCGCGCTCACCGCACGCACCTCGCCGAGCCTGGCGGAACTCGTCCCGAGAAGGGATCTCGGGAATTACTTGGCCTTCTCGAGGATCTCGACGACGCGCCAGCGCTTCGTCGCGGACAGCGGCCGGGTCTCCATCAGGAGGACGCGGTCGCCGACACCCGCGGCGTTCTGCTCGTCGTGCGCCTTGAGCTTGTTCGTACGGCGGATGACCTTGCCGTACAGGGCGTGCTTGACGCGGTCCTCGACGGCGACGACAACGGTCTTGTCCATCTTGTCGCTGACGACCAGACCCTCACGGGTCTTGCGGAAGCCGCGGTTCTGCTCTGCAGTCTCAGTCACATTCGTCTCGCTCATCAGGCGCTCTCCACCGTCTCGATGCCGAGCTCGCGCTCACGCATCAGGGTGTAGATCCGGGCGATGTCCTTGCGGACGGCCTTCAGCCGGCCGTTGTTCTCCAGCTGTCCGGTCGCCGCCTGGAAACGGAGCTTGAAGAGCTCCTCCTTGGCCTCGCGCAGCTTGACGACGAGCTCCTCGTCGCCCAGCTCGCGCAGCTCGCTCGCCTTGGTACCGGCCGCCATCACGACTCACCTGCCTCGCGCCGAACGATCCGGCACTTCATCGGAAGCTTGTGAGCAGCGCGGGTGAGCGCCTCACGAGCAATCTTCTCGTTCGGGTAGGACAGCTCGAACATGACCCGACCGGGCTTGACGTTCGCGACCCACCACTCCGGCGAACCCTTACCGGAACCCATGCGGGTCTCGGCGGGCTTCTTCGTCAGCGGACGGTCCGGGTAGATGTTGATCCACACCTTGCCGCCACGCTTGATGTGACGGGTCATGGAGATACGAGCCGCCTCGATCTGCCGGTTCGTCACGTAGGCAGCGGTGACGGCCTGGATGCCGTACTCGCCGAAAGCAACCTCGGTGCCGCCCTTGGCCATGCCCTTGCGCTTCGGGTGGTGCTGCTTGCGGTGCTTGACCCTGCGGGGGATCAGCATGACGGTCAGGCCTCCTTCCCGGCAGAGCCGGTGCTCTCGGCGGCCGGAGCGGCAGCGGTGCCCGCCTCGGCCCGGGGAGCCTCGGTCCGGTCCTGCTGCGGCTTGCGGCCGCGTCCGCCGCGCTCGCCACCGCGGCGCGGACGGTCGTTGCCACCGCGCGACGGACGGTTGCCGGCGCGGGCGGCGGCGTTCTCGGCGCGGACCTCGGCGATGTTCTTGACGTCGCCCTTGTAGATCCAGACCTTCACACCGATGCGGCCGAACGTCGTCTTGGCCTCGAAGAAGCCGTAGTCGATGTTGGCCCGGAGGGTGTGCAGGGGAACCCGGCCCTCGCGGTAGAACTCGGTGCGGGACATCTCGGCGCCGCCGAGGCGGCCACCGCACTGGATCTTGATGCCCTTGGCGCCGGCCTTCATCGTGCTCTGCATCGACTTGCGCATCGCACGGCGGAAGGAGACGCGGGAGGACAGCTGCTCGGCGACGGCCTGGGCCACCAGCTGAGCGTCCGTCTCCGGGTTCTTCACCTCGAGGATGTTGAACTGGATCTGCTTGCCGGTCAGCTTCTCGAGCTGACCGCGGATGCGCTCCGCCTCGGCGCCGCGGCGGCCGATCACGATGCCCGGACGGGCGGTGTGGACGTCCACGCGGACGCGGTCGCGGGTGCGCTCGATCTCCACCTTGGAGATGCCGGCCCGCTCCATGCCCTGCGTGAGCAGGCGGCGGATCTCGACGTCTTCCTTGATGTAGTCCTTGTAGAGCTTGTCGGCGTACCAGCGGGACTTGAAGTCCGTGGTGATGCCGAGCCGGAACCCGTGCGGGTTGATCTTCTGGCCCATTACCGGGTTCCTTCCTTGCTGCTGACGACCACCGTGATGTGGCTGGTCCGCTTGCGGATCCGGTAGGCGCGGCCCTGGGCGCGCGGCCGGAACCGCTTCAGGGTCGGGCCCTCGTCGACGTACGCCTCGGAGATGAAGAGGCTGTCGACGTCCGTGTGGTCGTAGTTGTGCGCGGCGTTGGCGATGGCGCTGTCCAGCACCTTGCCGACGGGCACGCTCGCGGCCTGCGGGGCGAAACGCAGGACCGCCTGAGCCTCCGTGGCGTCCATGCCACGGATGAGGTCCACCACGCGGCGGGCCTTCATGGGCGTGACGCGGATGTACCGCGCCTGGGCCCTGGCTTCCATGGTTGTCCCTTCGGTGTCAGTCATTGGTCTTCGCTATTTCCGCAGATCAGCGACGACGCGACTTGCGGTCGTCCTTCTCGTGGCCGCGGAAGGTGCGGGTCGGCGCGAACTCGCCGAGCTTGTGGCCGACCATCGACTCGGTGACGAACACCGGGACGTGCTTGCGGCCGTCGTGCACCGCGATCGTGTGGCCCAGCATGGCCGGGACGATCATCGAGCGGCGGGACCAGGTCTTGATGACGTTCTTGGTGCCTGCGTCGTTCTGGGCGTCCACCTTCTTGATCAGGTGGTCGTCGACGAAAGGCCCCTTCTTGAGACTGCGCGGCATCGAAAACCCGCCTCCTAGCGCTTCTTGTTCGTCTTGCGGCGGCGGACGATGTACTTGTTGCTGGCCTTCTTCGGCGAGCGAGTACGTCCTTCCTTCTTGCCCCACGGCGAGACCGGGTGACGACCACCGGAGGTCTTGCCCTCACCACCACCGTGCGGGTGGTCGACAGGGTTCATGACCACACCGCGGACGGTCGGGCGGACGCCCTTCCAGCGCATGCGGCCGGCCTTGCCCCAGTTGATGTTCGACTGCTCGGCGTTGCCGACCTCGCCGACGGTGGCGCGGCAGCGGACGTCGACCAGGCGGATCTCACCGGACGGCATGCGCAGGTGGGCCATGCGGCCCTCCTTCGCCAGCAGCTGCACGGAGGCACCCGCGGAGCGGGCGAACTTCGCGCCGCCGCCGGGCCGCAGCTCGATGGCGTGGATGGTCGTACCGACCGGGATGTTGCGCAGCGCGAGGTTGTTGCCCGGCTTGATGTCGGCGCCGGGGCCGTTCTCGATGCGGTCGCCCTGCTTCAGGCCGGCCGGCGCGAGGATGTAGCGCTTCTCGCCGTCGACGTAGTGCAGCAGCGCGATGCGCGCGGTGCGGTTCGGGTCGTACTCGATGTGCGCGACCTTGGCCGGCACGCCGTCCTTGTCGTGACGACGGAAGTCGATCACGCGGTAGGCGCGCTTGTGGCCACCGCCCTGGTGGCGGACGGTCACACGACCGGCGTTGTTACGGCCGCCCTTGCTGTGCAGGGGGCGGACCAGCGACTTCTCCGGCGTGGACCGCGTGATCTCGACGAAGTCGGCGACGCTGGAGCCACGACGGCCCGGGGTCGTCGGCTTGTACTTGCGGATACCCATTTCTCAGTCCTCGTCCGATATCGGACGGTGCGACCTCCGTTAGGAGACCGGACCGCCGAAGATGTCGATACGGTCGCCCTCGGCGAGGGTCACGATGGCGCGCTTGGTGTTGGCGCGCTTGCCGTAACCGGTGCGGGTGCGCTTGCGCTTGCCCTGGCGGTTGATCGTGTTGACCCCGGTGACCTTGACCGAGAAGACCGCCTCGACGGCCTGCTTGATCTGGGTCTTGTTGGCACGCGGGTCGACGACGAACGTGTACTTGTTCTCGTCCAGCAGCGCGTAGCTCTTCTCGGACACCACCGGCTTCACGAGGATGTCGCGGGGGTCGGAGAAGGTCTTGCTGGTGACGGTGGCCTCGGTCATCAGGCGTCGCTCCCTTCGCGCTCGACGGCCTTGCGGCCGGCCACGAAGCTCTCGAAGGCGGCCTGGGTGAAGACCACGTCGTCGGAGACGAGCACGTCGTAGGTGTTCAGCTGGCCCGGCTCCAGGATGTGGACCTGGGGCAGGTTGCGGGCGGACAGCCACGCGGCCTCGTCGGTCCGCTCGGCGACCAGGAGCACGTTCTTGCGCTCGCTGATCTTGCCGAACAGGGTCTTGGCGGCCTTGGTGGAGATCTCGCCCTCGACCACGCCGGTGACGACGTGGACGCGGTTGTGGCGGGCCCGGTCGGAGAGGGCACCGCGCAGGGCGGCGGCCTTCATCTTCTTCGGGGTCCGCTGCGAGTAGTCACGCGGCACGGGACCGTGCACGACGCCACCGCCGGCGAACTGCGGGGCGCGGGTCGAACCCTGGCGGGCGCGGCCGGTGCCCTTCTGGCGGTACGGCTTCTTGCCACCGCCACGGACCTCGCCGCGGGTCTTGGTCTTGTGCGTGCCCTGGCGGGCAGCGGCCAGCTGCGCGACGACGACCTGGTGGATCAGCGGAACGCTGACCTGCGCGTCGAAGATCTCCTCGGGGAGCTCGACGGTCCCGGCCTTGTCGCCTGCCGGCGAAAGGATGTCAATGGTGCTCATCGGTTACCTCAGGCCCCCTTGGCCGCGGTACGGACCAGGACGAGGCCGCCGTTCGGACCGGGAACCGCGCCCTTGATGAGCAGCAGGCCCTTCTCCGCGTCAACGGCGTGGACGGTCAGGTTCTGGGTGGTGACCCGCTCGTTGCCCATGCGGCCGGCCATGCGCAGGCCCTTGAACACGCGGCCCGGGGTGGCGCAGCCACCGATGGAGCCGGGCGAGCGGTGCTTGCGCTGCGTGCCGTGGCCGGCGCCGAGACCGGCGAAGCCGTGGCGCTTCATGACACCGGCGGTGCCCTTGCCCTTGCTCTTGCCGGTGACGTCGACCTTCACACCGGACTCGAACACCTCGGCGGTGACCTCCTGGCCGAGCGTGTACTCGCCGGCGTCGGCGGTACGCAGCTCCACCAGGTGGCGGCGCGGGGTCACATCCGCCTTGGCGAAGTGGCCCTTGAGGGGCTTGTTCACCTTGCGCGGGTCGATCTCGCCGAAGGCGATCTGGACGGCCTCGTAGCCGTCCTTGTCTGCGGTACGCACCTGGGTGACGATGCAGGGGCCGGCCTTGACGACGGTGACGGGGACGACACGGTTGTTCTCGTCCCAGACCTGGGTCATGCCGAGCTTCTCGCCCAGGACACCCTTGATCTGCTTGGTGGTCATCTCTACCGGGCCTCTCAGAGCTTGATCTCGATGTCGACGCCGGCCGGCAGGTCCAGGCGCATCAGCGAGTCAACGGTCTTGGGCGTCGGGTCGAGGATGTCGATCAGGCGCTTGTGGGTACGCATCTCGAAGTGCTCGCGCGAGTCCTTGTACTTGTGCGGCGACCTGATGACGACGTACACGTTCTTCTCTGTGGGCAGCGGCACCGGGCCCGCGACCGACGCACCAGTGCGGGTCACCGTCTCGACGATCTTCTTCGCCGAGGTGTCGATGACCTCGTGGTCGTAGGCCTTGAGCCGGATGCGGATCTTCTGTCCCGCCATGGCTACTTCGTAGTCCTGTCTCTCGTTACGCTCTGGGACCCGGCAGGCCGTGCCCTCTCCGACCCACGCGGTCGGGCGTGTCGCATCCTCGCTGACACGGATATCCCTGGGAGGACGTCCCTTGCGGGGGATGCGGTACGACAGGACCGCGGCCGGGAGTGAACCCACCGGGCGCCTGGCTGGTACCCCGCCCACGCTTCCCGGAAGATTCCCGTACTTCCGCCCCTGACGAGGGGCGACGAATACGTTGGGACTCGCTTCCGGTCCTCCCGGCGGGAGGCGCGCAGCATCGGCACTCAACCGAGCAACCCGGACAGTCTGCCACATGGGTCGGTACCGACGCCAATCGGGACCTAGGACGGTACCCCGCGGGGGCACCGCCGAATCCTGCCGGATCGACGTCTCCCCTGTCCTCTGTATACAGAGCCCATGATCCCATGATCCGGCCGCCCCGCGAAGGCGGCCCGCCGCCCGCCGCGGCCGGCGGTCACGGGTCACCGGTCGCCCGCCGGCCGCAGGGAGGAGCGACCCCCTCCCCCCGCCGTCATCTCCCCTGACCGTCCCGACCGCCGGAGCGCCGGAGCGCCGCACGGCCGGCCCGGGCCCCGAGTGGCCGGAAGGCTCCGGCCCCGGGGCCCTCCCGGACGTATCCGGAGGCGCCGTGTCACCCCTCCACGGCACAATGCCCCGAGCGGCCACCAGGGGAACTCACGTCGCGGCGGGGGGAGTTGGACATGGGGTACGTGCTGCCCGAGGGCGCGGACGCGATGCTCGACATCATCGGCGTGGGCTGGCCCAACGTCGACGAGGACGACTACCGCGACATGGCGACCGAGCTGCGGAGCTTCGCCGACGACGTCGACGACGACGCCCAGACCGCGCACAAGGGCGTCGAGCGGCTGCTCGCCAACGGGCAGAGCGAGGCCCTGGACGCCCTGTCGGGCTACTGGGACAAGGTCAAGGGCAAGCACCTGAAGGACCTCGCGGAGGCGGCGCGGGTCTTCGCGGGCGCGCTGGACGCGGCGGCCGACCTGATCGCGGGGCGCAAGGCGGTGGCGGTCGGCGAGCTGATCGCGCTGGCCGCCTCGATCGGCATCGGCCTGGCGGCGGCCCCCTTCACCGCCGGTCTGTCGACGCTGCTGAGCGCGGGCGCGATCCAGGCGTGCCGGATCGCGGTGAAGCGGGCCCTGAAGGAGGCCGCGGACCTGGCGGTGGAGGAGATCGTCGCCGCGATGTCCGAGCCGGCGGTGGCGGCGCTGGAGGGCATGGCCGCCGAGCTGGTGGTGCAGCTCGCCGCGAACGGGCTCGGCGTGCAGGACGGCGTCGACATGGGCGCGGTGGGCGACGCCGGCGAGGAGGGGCTCAAGGAGGGCCTGAACCTGGCCTCCGCCGACGGCCCCGGGCCGGGTCTGCCGAACCTGGGCGGGCTGATCGGCACCCTCGACATCGACGACGACGAGCACGACCGCGCCGCGACCAGGCTCAACGGCGTCAGCCTCTCGATGAAGGGCCGCACCTCCGGCAAGCTGGGCAACGCGCGCGGGCACCAGGGCCGCACCCGCGGCAAGGACGAACTCGCCGACCTGGTCAACGAGGTGGCCGACCGGGGCATGAACGCCCTGGAGAAGGCCACCAGGCAGCTCGGCGACCACCTCGGCGGCGCGCTCCCCAAGGGCGTGCGCAACATCTCCGCGTCCCACCAGGCCAACGACCGCCGTACCAAGGACTCCTTCGACGGCATCAGGACCCCCGACGGCCCCGACGGGCGCAGGGGCGGCGGCCCGGGCGGCGGCGGCCCGCCCACCGGCGGCGCCCCCTCCGCTCCGCACCTGAAGCCCGACTCGTTGCGCACCGTGAAGTCGGACCCGCGGACCAACGGCATCCCGCTGGAGAAGAAGACCCGCCTGAACGATCCCGTCGACGTCGCCACCGGCGAGATGACCCTGGCCCAGACCGATCTGGAGCTGCCGGGCGTGCTGCCGCTGGTCCTGCGGCGCGTCCACCTGTCGAACTACCGCTGGGGCCAGTGGTTCGGCCGTTCCTGGGCCTCCACCCTGGACGAGCGGCTGCACGTCGACGGCGACGGCACGGTGGTCTGGGCCCGCGAGGACGGCTCGCTGCTGACGTATCCGCGGGTGCCGGAGGCCGGCGGGGAGCCGGAGTGGCCGGTGGAGGGGCCGCGGCTGCCGCTGGTGCGCGCGGTGGACGAGCCGGGCTTCTCCTTCTCGGTCACCGACCCGCGCACCGGGTGGACCAGGTGTTTCGCCGAGGCCGAGCTGCCGGGGAGCGTCTTCGACGCCCCGGCGCTGTGCCACCTGGCCGCGGTCGAGGACCGCAACGGCAACCGCGTGGAGATCGTCCGCGGCAGCGGAGGCGCACCGGAGGCGGTGGTCCACTCCGGCGGCTACCAGGTGTCGGTCACGTCCACCCGCCTGGACGGGGACGGCCCGGTGCGGGTGACGGGTCTGGCCCTGCGCACCCCGGACGGGCCGGTGACGGTCGTGTCCTACGGCCATGACGCCGCCGGGAACCTGGACGCGGTGGTCGACTCCTCCGGGCAGGCCCTGCGCTTCGCCTACGACGACGCGGCCCGCATCACCTCCTGGACCGACCGCAACGACTCCGCGTTCCGCTACGTCTACGACGACGCCGGGCGCGTGGTGCGCACGATCGGCCCCGACGGCTTCCTCTCCTCCACCTTCGAGTACACCGCGGACGAGGCGGGGAACCGGGTCACCCGCTACACCGACTCCACCGGCGCCACCACCGTCCTGAGAACGAACGGACTGCGCCAGGTCGTCGCGCGGACCGACGCCCACGGCCACACCACCCACCAGACCTGGGACGGCCGGGACAACCTCCTGTCCCTCACCGATCCCCTGGGCCGCACCACGAGCTGGACGTACGACGAGGCGGGCAACCTCACCGGGATCACGCTGCCCGACGGCGGCACCGCCGCGGCCGTCTACAACGGCCTCAACCTCCCCGTCGAGATCACGGGCCCCGACGGCAGCGTCTGGCGCCAGACCTACGACGGGCACGGCAACCGCACCTCGATCACCGCGCCGGACGGAGGGACCACCGCCTACACGCACGACGCCCACGGAGCGGTGGCGGCCGTCACCAACCCCGCGGGCGCCGTCCAGCGGTTGGCGAACGACGCCGCCGGCCTGCCGCTGGAGGTGACCGACCCGGACGGGCACACCTCCGTGATCGAGCGCGACGCCTTCGGCCGTCCCGCCACCGTCACCGATCCCCTGGGCGCGGTCACCCGCCTGGAGTGGACGGTGGAAGGGCGTCCGGCCCGCCGCGTCCTGCCGGACGGGAGCACCGAGTCGTGGGCCTGGGACGGTGAGGGCAACTGCACCTCCCACACCGATCCGAACGGCGGCACGACCCGCTTCGAGTACACCCACTTCGACCGGCTCGCCGCCCGCACCGGCCCGGACGGGGTGCGCTACGCGTTCGCCTACGACACCGAGCTGCGCCTCACCCAGGTCACCGGTCCCCAGGGGCTGACCTGGGACTACGCATACGACCGGCTCGGCCGGCTGCTCTCCGAGACCGACTTCGACGGCCGCACCGTCGCCTACGGCCACGACGCGGCGGGCCGGCTGACCTCCCGCACCACTCCGGCCGGCCACGAGATCCGCTACGAGCACGACGTCCTGAACCGCATGACGGCCAAGGACGCCGACGGCCTCCGCACCGAGTACGCCTACGACGCCGCCGGCCGTCCCGTACGGGCGGCCTCGCCCGACTCCGTGCTCACCGTGGAGCGCGACGTCCTGGGCCGGGTCCTGGCCGAGACGGTCGACGGCCGCACCACCCGCTACACCTACGACGTCCTGGGCCGCCGCACCTCCCGCACCACGCCCAGCGGCGCGGTCACCGAGCTGACCTACGACGCGGCGGGCAACCGCACCTCCCTGACCGCCTCCGGCCACACCCTCGCCTTCACCCACGACGCGCTCGGCCACGAGTTGGAGCGCTCCTTCGGCGCCGCCGACCGGCCCGTCACCCTGGCCACCGTCTTCGACGCCCTGGGCCGCCCCACCGAGCAGACCCTGGCCGCCGCCGGGCGCACCCTGCGCTCGCGCGGCTACGCCTACCGGCCCGACGGCCACCTCACCTCGGTCACCGACCAGCTCACCGGCGCCACCCGGCACTTCGGCCTCGACCCGGTCGGCCGCCCCCTGACCGTCACCGCCGAGGACTGGTCCGAGACCTACGCCTACGACGCGGCGGGCAACCAGACCTCCGCCCACTGGCCCGACACCGCCCCGCACACGGAGGCCCGGGGCGAGCGCATCTACGACGGCACCCGCCTCACCCGGGCCGGACGCGTCCGCTACGCGTACGACGCCGCCGGCCGCACCGTCCTGCGCCGGCGGACCCGCCTGTCGAAGAAGCCGGAGACCTGGCGCTACGAGTGGGACGCCGAGGACCGGCTGGTCTCCTGCACCACTCCCGACGGCACCCGCTGGCGCTACCGCTACGACCCGCTGGGCCGCCGCACCGCCAAGCAGCGCCTGACGCCGGGCGGCGAGGTCGCCGAGGAGATCCTGTTCACCTGGGACGGCACCCGGCTGGCGGAGGAGACCAACCGCGCCACCCACACCGTCCTGACCTGGGACCACGACGGCCACCGCCCCCTGGCCCAGACCGAACGCCTCCTCGATCCCGACGACCGGGCCGAGGTGGACCGCCGCTTCTTCGCCATCGTCACCGATCTGGTCGGCACCCCCACCGAACTCGTCGACGAGACCGGCGCCATCGCCTGGCACACCCGCACCACCCTGTGGGGCACCACCACCTGGAACCGCGACGCCACCGCGTACACCCCGCTGCGCTTCCCCGGCCAGTACGCCGACCCCGAGACCGGCCTGCACTACAACCACTTCCGCCACTACGACCCCGACACCGGCCGCTACGCCACCCCCGACCCCCTCGGCCTGGCCCCCGCCCCCAACCCGGTCGCCTACGTCCACAACCCCCACACCTGGACCGACCCCCTCGGCCTGGCGCCCGAGTGCGGCGGCGAGGGCGCCGTGACCGTCTACCGCAAGCAGACCGACCACCCGCTGAGCCGGCGCGTGCACATCGGGAAGAACGGCGAGGTGACGATCACGGGCCACGGAAAGCTCTATGTGAACATGAGCGGCGACATCAAGCACACCACCGAGTTCCGCGGCGACGGCGGGCAGATCGTCGCGTTCGACGTCCCCCGGGAGTACCGCGACGCCATCAGAGCAGCCGCTCTGCCGCAGAACAAGGACGACCACCCGGACGGCTCCGCTTTCACCCGGCAGGAATGGAAGCAGTTGCTCAAGGAGTACCCCGAGATCTCAGACCCCACCAAAGGGCCGGATCTCTATGGAATCCCCGACAAACTACTCGATCAGTTCAGAGGCGCCGTCATCCCCGGCTCGGGTCGCGTCATCCAGGAAGGGTAATTTCTCGCGCAATGATGCACAGCAGGGAAAGTCTGGAGGCCGAGCGGGAACGTCTTCGGCGGCGCCCGGCCGCCGGATCGGCTCCGTCCGTCCTCTCCGAGTTCACGGTGGACCTCCCCGGTGATCCGGCCCGGTACGCCGAGCGCCTGCGCTCGGTCCTGTCGGCCGCGGTGGAGCTGGGGGCCACCGCCGACTTCGAGGAGGACGAGCTCCCCGTCGGCGGTGTACCGGACTGGTTCGTCGCGGTCTGCTCACCGGACGGAGGAGCGGCTCCGGATTTCGCGACGAGCGGCCGTGCCGCGTACGAGACCCACACGCAGAGCAGGCCGTGGGCGCTCCAGAACTGGCTCTACCGTTTCGACCCCGATGACGATTCCAGGGGGTGGGAGTGGTGGGACCTCACCCAGGACGGACCCTCCCGCGTGCGGATCTGGGTCGACAGCTGGGGGGAGTCCTTCTTCGGCTGCCAGGAACTGCGCTGGGCCGCTTATACGGCGGGCGCCCTGCGCGTCGAAGGACCCGTCGTCCGACGGTCCGACGCCTGGGCGGGGGGAACACCGGCGTGACGGCGGCGGACACGCCGCGCCCCGCGGCGGAGAGGCGGGTGAGGGCGTGCTTCACGGAAGAGACCATCACGGTGTACCAGGCGTACGCACCGGTGATAGCCGACGCCGCGCTCGCCGCCGGCACCTTCGTGGCCCCTTTCAAGCGTGAGCGGATGACCTGGATCAAACCGTCGTTCCTGTGGATGATGTACCGCTCCGGTTGGGCGACCAAGCCGGGACAGGAGAAGGTCCTCGCCGTCGAGATGAGGCGGGAGGGTTTCGAGTGGGCACTCGCTCACGCGAGCCTCAGCCACTACGCGCCGGAGGTCCACACCGACGCCGACGCCTGGAAGGAGCAGTTGAGGGCCAGCCCCGTGCGGGTCCAGTGGGACCCGGAGCGTTCGGTCACCCTTCAGCCGCTGCCCCAGCGCGCCGTTCAGGTCGGCCTCTCGGGGGAGGCGGTGGAACGGTACGTCGAGGACTGGATCGTCCGGATCTCGGACGTCACCGACCTCGCCCAGGCGGTTCACCGGCACGTCGCGGCCGGTCGCCTCGACGAGGCGGAGTCCAGGCTCCCGAGGGAGGTCCCGTACCCGCTGCCCGAGCGGATCCGCGAACGCATCGGCGGAACGGCAGGGGTCCGGGAGCAGGAGTCCCCCCGGACGTAAACGCCTCCGCCGACCCCTGGACGTCGCCGTCCGGGACCGAGCCGGGCACGACCGGCTGCGCATCCCGCCATACGGCGGCTCGTTGTCCGACCGGACCGCTTCCCCTGGCCGGCCACAAACGGTGGAAGAAGGCGGAACCCGAGGAGGACGAAGGATTCCAGGGCGGATTGTTCGTCCATTCCAAGAGGCTTTCCGACCGTCCGCGCGGCAGCGCGTCCCGCGCCCGGCAAATGACCGGGCGCGGGACACGGGCGGGTGTCAGCGACCTGCCGTGCGCGACAGGAAGTCGGCCCACGCACCCGGCGCGAAGGCGAGCTGCGGGCCCTGTACGTCCTTGGAGTCGCGGACGTGGACGGTGCCAGGGGTGGCGGCGACCTCGACACAGTCGTTGTTGTCGCTGCCGCTGTAGCTGCTCTTGACCCAGTTCAGCGCGGAACCGTCTCCGGCGGAGGGCTTGAGCGTCATGTGATCTCTCCCAGCAGTTTCTCGATGAAGGCCGACGACTCCCGTGGGCTGAGAGCCTGGGCGCGGATGATGCCGTACCGCAGCTCAAGCACCTGCACCTCTTTGGGATCGGAGATCAGGTGGGTGATGAGCTGCGCCTCGGAGTACGCCACCGCTGCGCCGTCCCCGAGCTTCAACACCTGGAGCTGACCTCCCATCCCTGCGTGGTCCTCACGGTCCAGCGGCATCACCTGGATCTCGACATGCCTCAACTGGCCGATCACCAACAGGTGTTCGAGCTGGTGGCGCAGCACCATTCTGCCCCCGAGCGGACGTCGGAGCGTCGCCTCGTCCAAGACAAAGGTCAGTGTGGGGGTGGGCGTCCGCTCGAAGATCCCCTGCCGAGCCAGACGAGCCGCTACGTGTCGTTCGAGATCATCCCTGGAGTAAGCGGGCCTCCGCATGTCGAACAGCGCCCTCGCGTACTCCTCCGTCTGCAACAAGCCGTGGATGTTGTGGCTGCCGTAGGCGCCCAGCTCCACGGCCTCGGCCTCCAGCTTGGCCAGGTCCCGCACCTTCTTCGGGTACCGGGCCTCCTGCACGTCCTTCTTCATCGCCGCGAGCTTGCCGCCCGCGCCGAGCACCCGATCCGCCTTCTCCAGGAACTCCGGGTGCGGCAGGCGCTTGGCGCGCTCGACCGCCGAGACCATGCCCAGGCTGTAGCCGATGGCCTCGCCCAGCTCGGCCTGCGTCAGCCCGGCCGCCTCCCGCCACAGCTTGATCTGCCGACCGGCGGCCCTCACCACCGGCCCGTACTCCTCGTCCCACTCCTCTTCCCAGGACGTGCCGTCCGCGCCGTCCGTGGTGTGGCTCCCGCGTGCCGCGCCGTCGTTGTCCACAGCCATGTGCACCAGCCCCTCCGTGTTCACCGTGCCCGTGTCCAACAGCGCCCGCACTCGGGCCGTCACGCCGGACAGGCCGCACAGTCCCGGCCCGCACCCGCACAACCACTCCCCGCTCAAGCGCCGTCACCGAGCGTCACATTAGACACCGGGGACCCGCTAACGCACTCATTCGGCGGAAAATCCCTCGAACAGGAAATTCCACTTCAGACAGTCGTTTCGTCGGAGCCGTGGGCAGGACCGGCGGACTCGGGCGCGACAGGACGACGAGGCCCCTGCCCGTCGTGCCGGTGGTCGCGTCCACCAGCACTTCGGACAGGGGCCTCATCGGTCGGCGTCCCTACCGGGCCGCGCCCTTACGAGTAGTTCCAGCGCTGCCCGTCGGCGCGCTGCTTGCAGTAGATGATCCGGCCGGCGGAGTTGTGCGTCTGCATACCGAGGTGCTTGTTGGCGCAGAACTGGCCGGCCTGGTAGCAGTTGCCCGCCGGGGAGGTCAGTTCGCACTGGCCGTTCCACTGGGCTGTGCCGGAACCGCCCGAACCTCCCGTGGAGCCGGAGCCGCCGGAGCCGCTGTCGCTCGGGGGAGGCGGCGGGGTGTAGTCGGGGTCGTTCTTCCGGTCCTGGTAGGTGCCCTTGCCCGACGGGCAGGAGCCGCCCTCGACCAGGGTCAGCACCGCCTCGGTGCCGGGCTTGACGTCCTTGCCCGCCGAGGGCGACTGGAAGCAGACCGTGTAACCGTCCGCGTCGCCCTCCACATCGGCGGAGGAGACGGACACGTCCTTGTACACCGACTCGACGCTGACGTTTTCTTCGTCCAGGCCCGCCTTGACCAGCGCCTTGACGGCCTTGGCGTAAACCGTTCCGGTGACGCCGGGGATCCGGGGCCAGGTGAGCGGGCCGCCGTCCTTCTTCGGGCAGAGGGCGCCTTCCTCGACGGCTCCGTAGTCGACGGTGCCGTAGCCGATGTCCTCGAAACAGACCTTCCAGTTCCCGGAGGGCTCGGCGTCGCCCTCGTTGGCGTTGTGGGCGGAGACCGTGTAACCGGCGGCCTCGGCGGCTTCCCTGGCTTCCTCCAGGGCCGCGTCCTTCTGGGAGGAAATGCTCTCGGGTTTCGCCGTCACGGTGGCCGTGGCCGTGGCGGTCACGGTGGCCGTGGCCGTGGCGGTCACGGTGACGGTTTCCTTCGGCTCCGCCCCGGCGTCGCCGTCGGAGCAGGCTCCGAGCAGAAAAGCACCGAACACGCCGAAGGCGATGAACTTCCCGCGGATCGCGGCGCGGCCCCCCGCCCGCTTTCCTCTCCCCGGCAGACTCCGGATCATCGACCGATCATGTGCTCGCTGTCTCCGCGATATGTTCCGCGCAGCGTGAAGCAACGTCATCCCGCCCCCCTGGCAGTGCCGTTCGTGCGGCGATGCTAGCCGGGCGGAGCCGCCCGGGGTGGGCGGTAGGCGAAACCGGTCCTTCCCCTGGCGGCCGTCGGGATGACATGCCGCTCCTGCACCGGGCCGCACCGGTCGGGCCACCGGCTGGACAAGCGCGGCCTGCGCGAGCGTCACCGCTGGCCGGAGCGGATACGAGCGGACACGCTGGGTGACGTGAGTCCCGAGATCACCCGAACCGAGAACCCCGCCCCCGCCCAGGAGCTCGCCGTGCTCCTCTCCCCCACCCGCCGGGGCGCCCGGCTGGCCCGGCTCCTGACCGTCGCGTACCTGGCCGAACGGGGCCTGCCCACCGGGACGGCGGCGCAGATCACCGCCGAACTGGCGGGCAACGCCGTCCTGCACGGGCGCGTGCCCGGCCGGGACTTCCGGCTGGGCCTGCGCGTCACCGGGAACGGCGACGGCGTCACGCTGCGCATCGAGGTGTCCGACGCGCGCGGCGACCGCTGCCCGGCCGTTCCCCGGCCGCCGGCGCCCGTCGAGGCGGAGAGCGGACGCGGGCTGCTGCTCGTCGAGGCACTGGCCGACCGCTGGGGCGTGGAGACCTGGCCGCCGCCGCGCAAGACGGTCTGGGCCGAGCTCACCCTCCTGCCCTGACCCCGCCGCACGGACCGCCCCCGCGCACCACCATGGACGCACCCCACATGACCCGGACGACCAGCGAACCCGCCCGCGCCGCGCGCAACCGCCTCGGCGACCTCATCGACCGCGCGCTGCGCGGCGAGCACACCGTGATCACCCGCAACGGCAAGGAGGTCGCGGCCGTCGTGCCCGTCTCCGTCCTGCGCAGGCTCCGCCTCCTGGAGGACGCCGCCGACCGCCGCGCCGTCCTGGATGCCCTCCACGAGCGCACCTACGGCCTGGACGAGGTGCTGCGCGAGACGCTGGAGCGTGCCCGGTGACGTACGACGTCCGCCTCGCGGCCACCGCCCGCGACCGGCTCCGCGCGCTCGACCGGGAACGGGCCCTGCGCATCCTGGGCAGGCTCACCGGCCTCCTCGCCGACCCGTACGCGCCGGACACCGACGCCCTGCCCGGCTCGTACGAGAGCGAACGGCGGCTGCGCGCGGACGACCACCGCGTGGTCTACACCGTCCACGACCGCCCGGCCCTGGTGCACGTCGTCCACATCGCCCGCCACGACGAGGTCCACCGGCCCGTCTGAGCGGGGAAAGGCCGCGGGACCACCGGCTCGCGGCGAAGCACGGCCCGGCGGGTGGGAGGCCGGTGGGACACGGCGTCAGAAGCGTCAAAGGACCGGGAAGAGAACCCCACCCGACCCAACCGGCCTCCCCTCACTCGTACGGGTGAGTCGGAGGGATCGGGCTGGCGTGGGGGCCGGTCGTGCGGCATAGGCTCGCCGCGACGAGCACCACAGAGCACCACCGAGCACCGCCACAACCGCAGACATGCGACGGCCCCCGGCCGGGACGGCAATCCCGGACGAGGGCCTGACCACCGAGGAAGTTAGGGCTTCCCAGATGGCTGAGCCGCAGCTTAGCGCGCCCTCGCGCGCCCCATCCGCCGTTCCGCGCGGCGGCGTCGTCCACGTCACCGTCCGGCACACCGAGCGCTTCACGGTCGTCGGCAACCACCTCGCCCAGCACCGCGAGCTGTCGCTGACCGCGATCGGGCTGGCCGTCCACATCCAGTCGCTGCCCGACGGCGCGCGGGTGGACATCCGCACGCTCGCCGCCCGCTTCCCCGAGGGCGAGACGCGGATCGCCGCCGCGCTGCGCGAACTGGAGGCGCACGGCTACCTGTCGCGGACCCGGGAGCGGCTGCCGAGCGGGCGGGTCGTCACGCGCACGGTGTCCTACGACAACCCGGCGGCGCGCACGGCCGTCCGCCCCTCCGCCCCCAGGCCGCGTCCGTCCCGTACCGCCGCGCCCGAGCCCGTACCGGCTCCCGCTCCCCCGGCACCGACGCCCGCCCCGTCACCACCGTCACCGCCACCGCCGCTGCCCGAACCCCGCACCACCGGCAACCCCGTACGCGAGCGGGCCGCCACCGCGATCCTGGCCGAGCTGCGACGCGACGACCCCCGCCTGCTGCTCTCCGAGCGGGACGTGGCGCGCCTGGCCCCCGCCGTAGCGGCCTGGCTGGAACGCGGGGCCGCGCCCGACGCCGTACGCCGCACCCTGGCCGCCGGGCTGCCCGCCGAACCGCTGCGCCACCCGGCCGCCCTGCTCGCCCACCGCCTCACCGCACTGCTGCCGCCACACCTCCCGGCCGTCCCGCAGGCCGCGCCCCGGCCCCCGCGTCCCGACCCGCTGCGGAACTGCGACGGCTGCGACCGCGCCTTCCGCGCCCCCGCCCCGGGCCTGTGCCGCGACTGCCGCGAGGCCGGGGCCGGGGCCCTGTCGTCCCTGGCGGCATGACTGCTTCGAGGTACGGCCCCGAAGGTGGAGGTGCTTGTGCGGAGAGGCGGCCATCAGGCCGTCTCCCCCCGTGGCCGGGCGCGAGCAGGGATACGACCAGCCGTTCGTCATCTCGGGCCCTCACCGCCACCTGCGCCGGCTCGCCCGCCCCGCCGACGGCCCCCTTCGGCTCGTGGACGCCGACGGCGTCCGACGGCAGCGGCCCTCCGCGGGTCCGCTGTCCGTGCGCTGCCGGAAGCGAGTCACGGAAGACCCGGCAGGGTCCTCACCTCACCGTGTGCTTGCAGCCCAGGACGTCCTTGCCGTCCCGGTTGTCGTCGACCTTCCTCCCGTCGACGGTGATGGTGCAGGACGCGGGCTTGAGCATGCCGTCGTCGCCCGGGACCGAGCCGGGCACGACCGACACCAGGACGCCGGCCTCCTGCTCGGCCTTCGTCAGGGAGAGTTCGACCGTCTTCTTCCACGGGAGCGTGACCTGCTCCGCCTTGTTCCCGTCCGCGACGTAGGCGATCTGCGTCCTTCCGGTGCCCCGGACCTCAAGGGTCACCCGGCGCACCGCCTCGCCGCCTCCGTCCGGGCCTCCGCCGCCCGATGCCTCGCTCGCGGAGGCCGACGGGACGGACTTCCCCCCGGCTCCCCCGTCGTCACCGCCGCAGCCCGTCAGCAGCAGCCCCGTCACGATCACGGCCGGTACGGCGGTCGTCCTGCGCATGCGTGTCCCCTGTCGCGAGCGGAAGAGCGGATGACCGGTCCGGGCGTCCTGCCCGGACCGGTCCCCGGATCCTAGCCAGCCCGCCGCGGGGCGGTTGGAAGCGGGCTCCGGCCGCCGTACCGCCTTACCCGCTCCCCGGCGTCAGGAAGCCGGAGGGGCGGACGGAGCCGCCGGCCGCGCCGGGGAAGGCCGCGCAGTCGCGCGGAGTGCGGGCGGCGGGCGGAGCCGCGCCGCCGCAGGCGCCGGAGAACGGAGAGGGCCCGTACGACCGGAGTCGTACGGGCCCTCTCGCTGACCGAGGTCAGGTGGTGCCTAGGAGGCGGACCGGGTCACTTGACGATCTTGGTGACCTGGCCGGCGCCCACGGTCCGGCCACCCTCGCGGATGGCGAACTTCAGGCCCTCCTCCATGGCGACCGGCTGGATGAGCTCGACCTTCATCTCGGTGTTGTCGCCCGGCATGACCATCTCGGTGCCCTCGGGGAGGGTCACGACGCCGGTCACGTCCGTGGTACGGAAGTAGAACTGCGGGCGGTAGTTGTTGAAGAACGGGGTGTGACGGCCACCCTCGTCCTTCGACAGGATGTAGGCCTGGGCCTCGAACTCGGTGTGCGGGGTGACCGAACCCGGCTTGATGATGACCTGGCCGCGCTCGACGTCCTCGCGCTTGATGCCGCGGAGCAGCAGACCGACGTTCTCACCGGCCTGGCCCTCGTCGAGCAGCTTGCGGAACATCTCGATACCGGTGACGGTGGTCGAGGTCTTCTCGGTCTTGATGCCGATGATGTCGACGTTCTCGTTGACCTTCAGGACACCGCGCTCGATACGGCCGGTGACGACCGTACCGCGACCGGTGATCGTGAAGACGTCCTCGATCGGCATCAGGAACGGCTTCTCGACGTCGCGCTCGGGCTCCGGGATCGACTCGTCCACGGCCTTCATCAGGTCGAGGACGGACTGGGCCCACTGCTCGTCGCCCTCGAGCGCCTTCAGCGCCGAGACGCGGACGACCGGAACCTCGTCACCCGGGAACTCGTACTCGGAGAGCAGCTCACGGACCTCGAGCTCGACGAGCTCCATGATCTCCTCGTCGTCCACCATGTCGGCCTTGTTCAGGGCGACGACGATGTACGGAACGCCGACCTGGCGGGCCAGGAGCACGTGCTCCTTGGTCTGCGGCATCGGGCCGTCGGTGGCGGCGACCACGAGGATGGCGCCGTCCATCTGGGCGGCACCGGTGATCATGTTCTTGATGTAGTCCGCGTGACCCGGGCAGTCGACGTGGGCGTAGTGACGGGACTCCGTCTGGTACT
This sequence comes from Streptomyces sp. DH37, assembly GCF_029813835.1. Classification (GTDB taxonomy): domain Bacteria; phylum Actinomycetota; class Actinomycetes; order Streptomycetales; family Streptomycetaceae; genus Streptomyces. The sequence continues at coordinate 19,375 of NZ_JARVKV010000040.1, read as the reverse complement.
CGACGTGCGCGATGGAGATGGTGATACCGCGCTGGCGCTCCTCGGGAGCCTTGTCGATGTTCTCGAACGCCGAGACCTCGTTGATGTCGGGGTAGGCGTCGTGCAGCACCTTGGTGATCGCCGCGGTAAGAGTGGTCTTACCGTGGTCGATGTGACCGATGGTGCCGATGTTGACGTGCGGCTTAGTCCGCTCGAACTTCGCCTTCGCCACTGGGGTCCTCCTGTGGACTGGTGCTGTACTCCCCCGCGCTCTGCGGAAGGGGTTCAGGTGGTCGTGCCGAACCGGTCAGGACCCCTAGGGGGACGCCCTTGACCGCTTCGTATGGGTGGGCGGGCCGCCGGGGCGCCGTCGCCGGACGACTCGCGTCCGGCGACGGGAAACCCCGAATGCCTTGTTGTGCTCCAGCCTAATGGGTGGATAGCGCCGCGAAACGTGCGCTACTCGCCCTTGGCCTTCGCGATGATCTCCTCGGCGACGTTCCTGGGAACCTCGGCGTAGGAGTCGAACTGCATCGAGTAGCTCGCGCGACCGGAGGTCTTGCTGCGCAGGTCACCGACGTAACCGAACATCTCCGACAGCGGAACCAGGCCCTTGACGACCTTGGCGCCGGCGCGGTCCTCCATGGCCTGGATCTGGCCACGGCGGGAGTTGATGTCACCGATCACATCGCCCATGTAGTCCTCGGGCGTGGTGACCTCGACGGCCATCATCGGCTCCAGCAGGGCCGGGCTGGCCTTGCGGGCGGCCTCCTTGAAGACCATGGAGCCGGCGATCTTGAACGCCATCTCGGAGGAGTCGACGTCGTGGTAGGCGCCGTCCAGCAGCGTCACCCGCACGCCGGTGAGCGGGTAGCCCGCCAGCACGCCGAACTCCATGGCCTCCTGGCAGCCCGCGTCCACGGAGGGGATGTACTCCTTGGGGATGCGGCCACCGGTGACCTTGTTGACGAACTCGTAGCCGTCGCCCTCGAGAGGCTCGACCGCGATCTGCACCTTCGCGAACTGGCCGGAACCACCAGTCTGCTTCTTGTGCGTGTAGTCGACCTTGTCGACGGCCTTGCGCAGCGTCTCGCGGTAGGCCACCTGCGGCTTACCGACGTTCGCCTCGACCTTGAACTCGCGCTTCATCCGGTCGACCAGCACTTCGAGGTGCAGCTCGCCCATACCCGCGATGATGGTCTGCCCGGTCTCCTCGTTCGTCTTGACCTGGAAGGACGGGTCCTCCTCGGCCAGACGCTGGATGGCGACACCCAGCTTCTCCTGGTCGCCCTTGGACTTCGGCTCGATGGCGACCTCGATCACCGGGGCCGGGAAGTCCATGGACTCCAGGATCACCGGAGCGGACGCGTCGCAGAGGGTCTCGCCCGTGGTGGTCTGCTTCAGACCCATGACGGCGACGATGTCGCCGGCGCCCACGCTCTCGATCTCCTCACGCTTGTTCGCGTGCATCCGGTAGATCTTGCCGATGCGCTCCTTCTTGCCCTTCACCGAGTTCAGCACCTGGGTGCCGGAGTTCAGGCGGCCCGAGTAGACCCGGATGAAGGTGAGCTTGCCGAGGTGCGGGTCGCTCGCGATCTTGAACGCGAGAGCGGCCAGCGGCTCCTCGTCGGAAGGCTTGCGCTTGATGACCTCGTCGGCGTCCGAGGGGGCCTGCCCCTCGATCGCCTCGATGTCGACCGGCGACGGCAGGTACCGCACGACCGCGTCGAGCAGGGGCTGCACGCCCTTGTTCTTGAACGCGGTGCCGCAGAACACCGGGGTGACGGTGGTGCCGCCGCCCTTGCCGGACTCGATGGTGATGCGACGGATCGCCGTGTACAGCTGCTCCTCGGAGGGCTCCTCGCCCTCCAGGTACAGCTCCATCAGCTCCTCGTCGTTCTCCGCGACGGCCTCGAGCAGCTTGGCGCGCCACTCCTGGGCCTGCTCCACCAGGTCGGCCGGGATGTCGACGATGTCGTACATCTCGCCCTTGGCGGCCTCCGCCGACCACACCAGGGCCTTCATGCGGACGAGGTCCACGACGCCCTGGAAGTCGGCCTCGGCGCCGATCGGGATCTGCATCACCAGCGGCTGCGCGCCGAGGCGGCCGACGATCATGTCGACGCAGCGGAAGAAGTCGGCACCCGTGCGGTCGAGCTTGTTGACGAAGCAGATGCGCGGAACGCCGTAGCGGTCCGCCTGACGCCACACGGTCTCGGACTGGGGCTCGACGCCGGCCACCCCGTCGAACACCGTCACCGCACCGTCGAGCACGCGCAGCGAGCGCTCCACCTCGACGGTGAAGTCGACGTGGCCCGGGGTGTCGATGATGTTGATGGTGTGATCGACGTTCTCGAGCGGCCAGTGGCAGGTCGTCGCGGCCGACGTGATGGTGATGCCGCGCTCCTGCTCCTGCTCCATCCAGTCCATGGTGGCAGCGCCGTCGTGGACCTCACCGATCTTGTAGCTCACACCGGTGTAGAACAGAATCCGCTCGGTGGTGGTCGTCTTGCCCGCGTCGATGTGGGCCATGATCCCGATGTTGCGGACCCTGGCCAGGTCAAGTGAAGTGGTAGCCATAAGGCTCAGTCTTCTCTCGGATCTCGATGGGGTAAGCGACTACCAGCGGTAGTGCGCGAAGGCCTTGTTGGACTCGGCCATCTTGTGGGTGTCCTCGCGCTTCTTCACGGCGGCGCCGAGCCCGTTGGAGGCGTCGAGCAGCTCGTTCATCAGACGCTCGGTCATCGTCTTCTCACGACGCGCGCGGGCGTAGCCCACGATCCAACGCAGCGCGAGAGTGGAGGAACGGCCGGGGCGGACCTCGACCGGGACCTGGTAGGTGGCGCCACCGACTCGGCGGGAGCGGACCTCGAGGGTCGGCTTCACGTTCTCGAGCGCGCGCTTGAGCGTGATGACCGGGTCGTTGCCGGTCTTCTCACGCAGGCCCTCCATGGCGCCGTACACGATGCGCTCGGCGGTGGAGCGCTTGCCGTGCAGCAGCACCTTGTTGATGAGGGAGGTCACCAGAGGAGAGCCGTAGACCGGGTCGATGATGACCGGCCGCTTCGGGGCGGGGCCCTTACGAGGCATGCTTACTTCTCCTTCTTGGCGCCGTAGCGGCTGCGAGCCTGCTTGCGGTTCTTGACGCCCTGGGTGTCGAGGGAGCCGCGGATGATCTTGTAGCGAACACCCGGCAGGTCCTTCACACGGCCACCGCGCACGAGCACGATGGAGTGCTCCTGCAGGTTGTGACCCTCACCCGGAATGTAAGCGGTGACCTCGATGCCGCTGGTCAGACGCACACGCGCGACCTTACGCAGGGCCGAGTTCGGCTTCTTGGGGGTGGTGGTGAAAACGCGCGTGCAGACGCCGCGGCGCTGGGGCGAACCCTCGAGTGCGGGCGTCTTGTTCTTCTCGACCTTGTCCTGTCGGCCCTTGCGGACCAACTGCTGGATCGTAGGCACCGTTTCTCCGGTTTCTGTGTGCCAGTCTCGGTAAAACTAACCTGGGGTTCGCACGGATTCCCGACCACTTACCCGACCCACGCGGTCGGGTGTGTCGAAGCTGCGGACTCCCTGACGAGGCAGGCAGGACACAGAATCGGTGTCGTGGACCGTAACGGTCTCCGGCCCCCGGGCGGGGGCATTTTCCTGCCCTGGGGCCGGGGGAGAATGCGCGCACGGGAGCCCAGGGACACCCCAGGCACAAGGTCAGAGCGTACCTACCGCATGGGCTCCGGTCAAAACAAGTCCGCGTGGCCGACGGGGCGACGGACAGCCGGGTGACCGGGGTCTTTCGCCGCCGGCTCCGCCCGGGGTCCCCGGCCTCCGGCGGCCCCGCCCCGGCCGGGCTCCGTCAGCCCGTGGCCCCCGCGGTCGCCGCCACCACCAGCAGGACCAGCGCGACGAACCCGATCGCCAGCCAGCCCAGGACCAGGCCCGCCAGGGCCAGCCCGTCGCCCTTCTCCCCGGTGCGGCGGATCTCCGCGCGCGCCTTGTGCCCGAGGATCACGGCGGGGATGGCGGTGACTCCGTAGAGCGGCGTGAGGACGCCGCAGACGAGGGCCGCGACAGCGGAGTTGTTGGTCGGGGGCGGGGGCGGCAGGAAGGTGCGCGGCACCATCGGCTGGTACGGCTGCGGGTACTGCTGCGGCGCGGGCGCGGGCACCGCCATCGGCCCCTGCGGCAGATCGGCGATGAGGACGTGCAGTTCCCCGTACGTCTGCGCCCGCTGGGCGCGGCCCATCCGCTGCTCGTACTCGGCGTGGTCCAGGCGGCCCTCCGCGTAGCCGGCCTTGAGCACGTCGAGGGTGCGCTCGCGGTCCGCGTGGGACGCCCGCATCATCGGCATCTGCGACGCCTGGTGCGCGATCTGCGGCGGCTGCGGCCCCGGGCCCGCCCGTCCCGGCAACCCGTACCGGCCCTGCTGACCCGGCTGACCCCATGGTTGGTACGACACCGGCTCCACCTCCCCACGATCGGGCTGCCCCCATCATCCATGACGTTCCCGCCCTCCGGGGAGTTCCGGGACACACAGGACACGTCGGCGGCCCATGGCGGAAGCCCACGGCGGAAGCCCACGACGAAGACCGCGGGGCGGCCCCTCCGGAGAGGGGCCGCCCCGCGGGCGTCCGTCGGACCGTGCGGCCGGCCTCAGCCGTTGTACGGACCGTAGTCGTAGTCCTCCAGCGGGACCGCCTGGCCGGAGCCGGTGCCGAAGGGCGAGTAGTCGATGTCGTCGTAGCCGACGGCCGAGTACATCGCGGCCTTCGCCTCCTCGGTCGGCTCGACCCGGATGTTGCGGTAGCGGGACAGGCCCGTACCGGCCGGGATGAGCTTACCGATGATGACGTTCTCCTTGAGGCCGATCAGGGAGTCCGACTTGGCGTTGATCGCCGCGTCGGTCAGGACCCTGGTCGTCTCCTGGAAGGACGCCGCCGACAGCCAGGACTCCGTGGCCAGCGAGGCCTTGGTGATGCCCATCAGCTGCGGACGGCCGGAGGCCGGCTGACCGCCCTCCGCCACGACGCGGCGGTTCTCGCCCTCGAACTTCGAGCGCTCGACCAGCTCGCCGGGCAGCAGCTCGGCGTCGCCGGACTCGATGATCGTCACACGGCGCAGCATCTGCCGGATGATGATCTCGATGTGCTTGTCGTGGATCGACACACCCTGCGAGTTGTAGACCTTCTGGACCTCGCCCACCAGGTGCACCTGCACCGCGCGCTGGCCAAGGATGCGCAGCACGTCGTGCGGGTTGGTGGCGCCGACCGTCAGCGGCTGGCCGACGTCGACGTGGTCGCCCTCGGAGACCAGCAGACGGGCGCGCTTGGAGACGCCGTAGGAGGTCTCGTCGGAGCCGTCGTCGGGGGTGACGACGATCTTCTTGGTCTTCTCGGTCTCCTCGATCCGCACGCGGCCGGCGGCCTCGGAGATCGGGGCGACGCCCTTGGGGGTGCGGGCCTCGAAGAGCTCGACGACACGCGGCAGACCCTGGGTGATGTCGTCACCGGCCACACCACCGGTGTGGAAGGTGCGCATCGTCAGCTGGGTGCCGGGCTCACCGATGGACTGGGCGGCGATGATGCCGACGGCCTCGCCGATGTCCACCAGCTTGCCGGTCGCCAGCGAGCGGCCGTAGCACATGGCGCAGGTGCCGACGGCGGACTCGCAGGTGAGGACCGAGCGGGTCTTGACCGTCTCCACCCCGTGCCGCACGAGCTCGTCGATGAGCACGTCGCCCAGGTCGGTGCCGGCCGGGGCCAGCACCTTGCCGTCGACGACGACGTCCTCGGCGAGGCAGCGGGCGTACACGCTGGTCTCGACGTCCTCCGCCTTGCGCAGCACGCCGTCCGCGCCCTTGGACGCGATCACGAGCTTCAGGCCGCGGTCGGTGCCGCAGTCCTCCTCGCGGATGATCACGTCCTGCGAGACGTCCACCAGACGACGGGTCAGGTAACCCGAGTCGGCGGTGCGCAGCGCGGTGTCCGCCAGACCCTTACGGGCACCGTGCGTGGAGATGAAGTACTCCAGCACGGACAGACCCTCGCGGAACGACGCCTTGATCGGCCGCGGGATGGTCTCGTTCTTGGCATTGGACACCAGACCGCGCATACCGGCGATCTGACGCATCTGCATCATGTTTCCGCGGGCGCCCGAGTCGACCATCATGAAGATCGGGTTGGTCTTCGGGAAGTTCTCCGCCATGGCCTCGGCGACCTCGTTGGTCGCGCGGGTCCAGATGCCGATGAGCTCGTTGGAACGCTCGTCCTTGGTGATCAGGCCGCGCTCGTACTGCTTCTGGACCTTCTCGTCCTGCGCCTCGTAGTTCGCGATGATCTCCTTCTTGGCCTCGGGGACCACGACGTCGGAGATCGCGATGGTGACGCCGGAGCGGGTCGCCCAGTGGAAACCGGCCGACTTCAGGTTGTCCAGCGCCGCGGCGACGACGACCTTGGGGTAGCGCTCGGCGAGATCGTTGACGATCGCGGAGAGCTGCTTCTTGCCCACGGTGTAGTCGACGAACGGGTAGTCCTCGGGCAGCAGCTCGTTGAAGAGCGCGCGGCCCAGGGTGGTGCGCAGCCGGAACGGGTCGCCGGACTGCCACTCCGCCTCGCCCTCCTCGGGGGCCGGCGGGGTCCAGCCGCGGGGCGGGACCGAGCCGACGGGGAAGCGGATGTCGATCTTCGCCTGGAGCGACAGCTCCCGGGCGTCGAACGCCATGATCGCCTCGGCGACGGAGTTGAACGACCGGCCCTCGCCCTTGACCTCGCCCTCGATCTCGTCGGTGGTGAGGAAGAACAGGCCCAGCACCATGTCCTGGGTCGGCATGGTGACGGGACGGCCGTCGGCCGGCTTGAGGATGTTGTTCGAGGACAGCATCAGGATGCGGGCCTCGGCCTGCGCCTCCGCGGACAGCGGCAGGTGCACGGCCATCTGGTCGCCGTCGAAGTCCGCGTTGAACGCGGTGCACACCAGCGGGTGGATCTGGATGGCCTTGCCCTCGACCAGCTGCGGCTCGAAGGCCTGGATGCCCAGGCGGTGCAGGGTCGGCGCGCGGTTCAGCAGCACCGGGTGCTCGGCGATGACCTCTTCGAGCACGTCGTACACGACCGTGCGGCCGCGCTCGACCATGCGCTTGGCCGACTTGATGTTCTGCGCGTGGTTGAGGTCCACCAGGCGCTTCATCACGAACGGCTTGAAGAGCTCCAGCGCCATGGCCTTGGGCAGGCCGCACTGGTGCAGCTTGAGCTGCGGGCCGACGACGATCACCGAGCGCGCCGAGTAGTCGACGCGCTTGCCCAGCAGGTTCTGGCGGAAGCGGCCCTGCTTGCCCTTGAGCATGTCGGACAGCGACTTCAGCGGACGGTTGCCGGGGCCCGTGACCGGGCGGCCGCGGCGGCCGTTGTCGAACAGCGCGTCGACGGCCTCCTGGAGCATGCGCTTCTCGTTGTTGACGATGATCTCGGGCGCGCCGAGGTCGAGAAGCCGCTTCAGGCGGTTGTTGCGGTTGATGACGCGGCGGTACAGGTCGTTCAGGTCGGAGGTCGCGAAGCGGCCACCGTCGAGCTGCACCATCGGACGCAGGTCCGGCGGGATGACGGGCACGCAGTCCAGCACCATGCCCTTGGGGCTGTTGCGGGTCTGCAGGAAGGCGGAGACGACCTTGAGGCGCTTGAGCGCACGGGTCTTCTTCTGGCCCTTGCCGGTCCGGATGATCTCGCGGAGCCTCTCGGCCTCCTCCTCGAGGTCGAAGGTCTCCAGGCGCTTCTGGAGCGCCGCGGCGCCCATCGAACCGTCGAAGTAGGTCCCGAAGCGGTCGCGCAGCTCACGGTAGAGCAGCTCGTCGCCCTCCAGGTCCTGGACCTTGAGGTTCTTGAAGCGGTTCCACACCTCGTCCAGGCGGTCGATCTCGCGCTGGGCGCGGTCGCGGATCTGCTTCATCTCGCGCTCGGCGCCCTCGCGCACCTTGCGGCGGATGTCCGCCTTGGCGCCCTCGGCCTCCAGCTCGGCCAGGTCGGCCTCCTGCTTCTTGGCCCGGGCCTCCAGGTCGGCGTCGCGGCGCTGCTCGATCTGCTGGCGCTCCACGGAGATGTGGGCCTCCAGCGAGGGCAGGTCGCGCTGACGGCGCTCCTCGTCCACCCACGTGATCATGTAGGCGGCGAAGTAGATGACCTTCTCGAGGTCCTTCGGGGCGAGGTCGAGCAGGTAGCCCAGCCGCGACGGAACGCCCTTGAAGTACCAGATGTGGGTGACGGGGGCGGCCAGCTCGATGTGGCCCATCCGCTCACGGCGCACCTTGGCGCGGGTCACCTCGACGCCGCAGCGCTCGCAGATGATGCCCTTGAAGCGGACGCGCTTGTACTTGCCGCAGTAGCACTCCCAGTCCCGGGTCGGACCGAAGATCTTCTCGCAGAAGAGTCCGTCCTTCTCGGGCTTGAGGGTGCGGTAGTTGATGGTCTCCGGCTTCTTGACCTCGCCGTGCGACCACTGACGGATGTCGTCAGCGGTGGCCAGGCCGATTCGCAGCTCGTCGAAGAAGTTGACGTCGAGCACTCTCGTCAATCCCTCTCAGGGTTTGTGCCCCTCGCGTCGGCGAGACCGAGGAGCTCTTTGGTGGTCTGAACGGGGGTCCCGGGGAGGCCGGGGAGCCGCCCTCCCTCCTCAAGCGGAGGGATGCGGCGCCCCGGCCGGCCCGTCAGACCTCTTCGACGCTGCTCGGCTCGCGCCGGGACAGGTCGATGCCGAGCTCTTCCGCGGCGCGGAAGACGTCCTCGTCGGTGTCGCGCATCTCGATGGACATGCCGTCGCTGGACAGCACCTCCACGTTGAGGCACAGGGACTGCATCTCCTTGATGAGCACCTTGAAGGACTCGGGGATGCCGGGCTCGGGGATGTTCTCGCCCTTGACGATGGCCTCGTAGACCTTCACGCGGCCGGTGACGTCGTCGGACTTGATGGTCAGCAGCTCCTGGAGGGCGTACGCGGCGCCATAGGCCTCCAGCGCCCACACCTCCATCTCACCGAAGCGCTGGCCACCGAACTGAGCCTTACCGCCCAGCGGCTGCTGGGTGATCATGGAGTACGGACCGGTCGAGCGGGCGTGCAGCTTGTCGTCGACCAGGTGGTGCAGCTTGAGGATGTACATGTAGCCGACCGAGATCGGGTCCGGGAACGGCTCGCCGGAGCGGCCGTCGAACAGCCGGGCCTTGCCGGAGGGCAGGACCATCCGCTCGCCGTCGCGGTTGGGCAGGGTCGAGGTGAACAGACCGGCGATCTCGTCCTCGCGGGCGCCGTCGAACACCGGGGTGGCGACGTTGGTGCCGGGCTCGACGTCGTCGGCGCCGATCGCGGCCAGCCGCTTCTGCCACTCCTCCTCGATCCCCTCGACCTTCCAGCCCTGGGAGGCGAGCCAGCCCAGGTGGATCTCCAGGACCTGGCCCGGGTTCATCCGGGACGGGACGCCCAGCGGGTTGAGGATGACGTCGACCGGGGTGCCGTCCTCCATGAACGGCATGTCCTCGATCGGCAGGATCTTGGAGATGACGCCCTTGTTGCCGTGACGGCCGGCGAGCTTGTCACCGTCGGTGATCTTGCGCTTCTGGGCCACGTAGACGCGGACGAGCTGGTTGACGCCCGGAGGCAGCTCGTCGCCCTCCTCGCGGTCGAAGACGCGGACGCCGATGACCTTGCCGGTCTCGCCGTGCGGCACCTTCAGCGAGGTGTCGCGGACCTCGCGCGCCTTCTCGCCGAAGATCGCGCGCAGCAGCCGCTCCTCCGGGGTCAGCTCGGTCTCGCCCTTCGGGGTGACCTTGCCGACCAGGATGTCGCCCGCCTCGACCTCGGCGCCGATGCGGATGATGCCGCGCTCGTCGAGGTCGGCCAGGACCTCCTCGGAGACGTTCGGGATGTCCCGGGTGATCTCCTCGGGGCCCAGCTTGGTGTCCCGGGCGTCGACCTCGTGCTCCTCGATGTGGATCGAGGAGAGGACGTCGTCCTGGACGAGGCGCTGCGACAGGATGATCGCGTCCTCGTAGTTGTGGCCCTCCCACGGCATGAACGCCACGAGCAGGTTCTTGCCGAGCGCCATCTCGCCCTTGTCGGTCGAGGGGCCGTCGGCGAGGACCTGGCCCTCGACCACGCGGTCGCCCTCGTCCACGACGACCTTCTGGTTGAAGGAGGTGCCCTGGTTGGAGCGGAAGAACTTGGCGACCCGGTACGTGGTGTACGTGCCGTCGTCGTTGGCCACGGTGATGTAGTCGGCGGAGACCTCCTGGACCACACCGTCCTTCTCCGCCTTGATCACGTCACCGGCGTCGACCGCGCAGCGGTACTCCATGCCGGTGCCGACCAGCGGGGACTCGGCCCGGATCAGCGGGACGGCCTGGCGCATCATGTTCGAGCCCATGAGCGCGCGGTTGGCGTCGTCGTGCTCCAGGAACGGGATCATGGCGGTCGCGACCGACACCATCTGGCGCGGCGAGACGTCCATGTAGTCGACCTCGTCGCCCGGGATGTAGTCGACCTCGCCGCCGCGGCGGCGGACCAGCACGCGGCTCTCGGCGAACCGCATGTCGTCGCTCAGCGGCGCGTTGGCCTGGGCGATGACGTAGCGGTCCTCCTCGTCGGCGGTCAGGTAGTTCACCTCGTCGGTGACCACGCCGTCGACCACGCGGCGGTAGGGGGTCTCGACGAAGCCGAAGGCGTTGACCCGGCCGTAGGAGGCCAGCGAGCCGATCAGACCGATGTTCGGACCCTCGGGGGTCTCGATCGGGCACATGCGGCCGTAGTGCGACGGGTGCACGTCGCGGACCTCGAAGCCCGCCCGCTCACGGGAGAGACCGCCCGGACCCAGCGCCGACAGACGGCGCTTGTGGGTCAGACCCGACAGCGGGTTGGTCTGGTCCATGAACTGGGACAGCTGGCTGGTGCCGAAGAACTCCTTGATGGAGGCGACGACCGGCCGGATGTTGATCAGGGTCTGCGGCGTGATCGCCTCGACGTCCTGGGTGGTCATCCGCTCGCGGACGACGCGCTCCATACGGGCCAGGCCGGTGCGGACCTGGTTCTGGATGAGCTCGCCGACGTTGCGCAGGCGGCGGTTTCCGAAGTGGTCGATGTCGTCGGTCTCGACGACGATCGTCTGGCCGTTCTCACCGACCGTCTCGGTCTCGCCCGCGTGCAGCTTGACCAGGTACTTGATCGTGGCGATGACGTCGTCGACGGTCAGCACGCCGGCGTCCAGCGGCTGGTCGCCGCCGAGCTTGCGGTTGATCTTGTACCGGCCGACCTTGGCCAGGTCGTAGCGCTTGGGGTTGAAGTACAGGTTCTCCAGCAGCGTCTGCGCGGCCTCGCGGGTCGGCGGCTCGCCCGGACGCAGCTTGCGGTAGATGTCGAGCAGCGCGTCGTCCTGGCCCTGGGTGTGGTCCTTCTCCAGGGTGGCGCGCATGGACTCGTACTGGCCGAACTCCTCCAGGATCTGCTCGGTGGTCCAGCCGAGCGCCTTGAGGAGGACGGTGACGGACTGCTTGCGCTTGCGGTCGATGCGGACACCGACCATGTCGCGCTTGTCGATCTCCATCTCCAGCCAGGCGCCCCGGGAGGGGATGATCTTGGCGGAGAAGATGTCCTTGTCGGACGTCTTGTCGATGGAGCTGTCGAAGTAGACGCCCGGCGAGCGCACCAGCTGGGAGACCACGACACGCTCGGTGCCGTTGATGACGAAGGTGCCCTTGTTGGTCATGAGCGGGAAGTCGCCCATGAAGACCGTCTGGGACTTGATCTCGCCGGTCTCGTTGTTGGTGAACTCGGCGGTGACGAACAGGGGCGCGGCGTACGTGAAGTCGCGCTCCTTGCACTCGTCGATCGAGTTCTTCGGCGGCTCGAAGCGGTGGTCGCGGAAGGTGAGCGACATCGACCCGGAGAAGTCCTCGATCGGGGAGATCTCCTCGAAGATCTCTTCCAGACCGGACTTGGTGGGGACATCCTCACCGCGGGCCAGCGCGGCCTCGACGCGAGCCTTCCAGGCGTCGTTGCCGAGCAGCCAGTCAAAACTCTCGGTCTGCAGCGCAAGGAGGTTCGGAACCCCGAGGGGCTCCTTGATCTTCGCAAAGGAGATACGCAGCGGGGCGGTGCTGGTCGAATTGGCGGTCGAGGCGTTGCGCGAGGCGGCCAAGAGGGGGTCCTTCCGAGGGCTCGGACTCACTACGCGCATGCCGTGCCCCTGGTGACGGGCAGGGAGCAGTTAATAGGCAGCGCAAAGGGTCAGTGTAGCCACAAGCCACACTGATGTCCAGAGCAGATTCCGGAGACCGGCACGCGGTACCAATCTCTCCCTCCGGGAGGGGCGAGCCCCTCGTTGTTGTTCGACGCCTGCCGCAAGGTTTCCCACTTCGTCAGCGATCCATGCCTCGGATCGTGGATCGGTGTGACGACGCGTCCTGAGAATTGCGCGCTACGTGCGGTTCGTCAAGGCCCCACCCCCACCGAGACCACCGGGAGCGTACGACCGGGCAGCGGTGATCACCATACCCGCCGTGCTTCGCCAGGCAAGACGACCGTCGCGGGAACGCCCGAAGGCGACCACCCGCATGGGTGATCGCCTTCGGAAGGAGCGGAGTCAGCGGACTCCGGATGTGACCGAGGTCACCGAGGTCACTTGACCTCGACGGAGGCGCCGGCGCCCTTGAGGGCGTCGGCGGCCTTGTCCGCGGCCTCCTTGTTGACCTTCTCCAGGACCGGCTTCGGGGTGCCGTCGACCAGGTCCTTGGCCTCCTTCAGGCCGAGGGAGGTCAGCTCGCGCACGACCTTGATGACCTGGATCTTCTTGTCGCCGGCGCCGGTGAGGATGACGTCGAACTCGTCCTTCTCCTCGGCGGCCTCGGCCGGGGCACCGGCGGCGGCGCCACCGGCGGCGGCGACGGCGACCGGGGCGGCGGCCTCGACGTCGAACTTCTCCTCGAAGGCCTTCACGAACTCGGAGAGCTCGATGAGGGTCATCTCGCTGAACTGCTCGAGCAGCTCGTCCTGGCTGAGCTTCGCCATGATGGCGGTCCTTCCACTAAGTCGGCTGGTGCCGGGTTGTCCATGTCGGCGGGCGTACAGGAGCCCGCTGCGACCGAGTGCGCCTGGAGCGGGTTACTCGGCCTCGGCGGGAGCCGGCGTACCGGCACCGCCCTGCTCTTCCTGCTTGGCGCGAAGGGCGTCCGCGGTGCGGACGAACTTCGACAGCGGGGCCTGGAAGGTCGCCGCGGCCTTGGCCATGGACGCCTTCATGCCACCGGCCAGCTTGGCGAGCAGCACCTCACGGGACTCGAGGTCCGCGAGCTTCTTGATCTCGTCGGCGCTCAGCGCCTTGCCCTCGAGGACACCGCCCTTGATGACGAGCTGGGGGTTGTCCTTGGCGAAGTCACGCAGACTCTTCGCCGCCTCGACCGGGTCACCGGTCACGAAGGCGACGGCGGTGGAGCCGACGAAGAACTCGTCGAGCTCGGTGACCCCGGCCTCGTTGGCCGCGATCTTGGTAAGCGTGTTCTTCGCCACACGGTACTGAGCGTTCCCACCGAGGGAACGACGCAGGTCCTTGAGCTGGGCGACGCTGAGACCGGTGTACGCGGTCACAACGGCGGCGTTGGAGTTCTGGAAGTTCTCCTTGATCTCCTCGACGGCTGCGACCTTGTCGGGACTCGCCATGAGCCTCGGCCCTCCTTTCCGGGTGATGCGATCCTCGACCGTGCCTTTCGGCAGGTCATGACGCCGGACCGCCCACGTCGGGCGCACGAGGAAGGGGGGCTTGCGCAAAACGAAACGCCCCGGCGCAGGCGCACGGGGCGTGACTCGACCGGCACGTGCGTGCGGGAGTCCTCCACGGTCACCTGCGCAGGTCGCCCGCTCCGAGCGGATCCTTCGGCCGCCGAGCCCCGGAATCTGCGGGAGATCCTGGAAGGCACGGCAACGACCAGCGGTCTTTGGCTTCCGTGGAAGAGTACGCGAACGCCGTCGCGGCAGGCAAATCCGGCGCTCAGACCTCGCCGGCCCCCTCCCGGCCCGCCCCGCCGATCTCCTCGAGGACCTCCATCAGATCGGTCGTCTCGCTCGCCGGAGGCGCCTCCACGGAGACCGGGGTGCCGTAGTCGCTGTAGGTCTGCGAGACGGTGATCCCGCCCTGGGGGCTGTCCATGGTCATGTCGATCCTCGCCGGGTAGTCGCGCTCGTCGACCCAGACGTCGATGTCGAAGCCCTTCACCCCGGACTCCTCCATGGCGCCCAGCAGTTCCTCGCGCTCCTCGGCGGTGAGGTGGTCCGAGGAGGAGTCCGCCGCCAGGGCCTCCTCCATGGTCAGCGTGCCGCCGTAGTGCTCGGTGGGGACGCCGCCGACCTCCTCCTCGCCGACCCGCTCGATGCCGGGCGAGTCCAGGAGCAGGGCCGTCTGCTGGGACGGGCTGCGGTTCATGTCCTGCAGGCCGCCCGTCATCGCCGCCAGCGCCCGCTCGTCGCCGGACCCCTCCGCGATCGCCCGGAGGTCCAGCTTCACCCACGGCTTGCCGCCGAAGCCCTCCGAGCCCTTCCCGTCGACGCTCACGTACATCACGTCGTCGACCCGGAGCATGCGCGTCCCGCCCGGCCCGCCGGCCCGCGCGAGCATGCCGCCGGACGCGGTCACGTCCATGACGAGCGGATCCCAGCCCGTCACGCCGGACATCCTCATCCCGCCGCCGGCGCCGGGGACCGACATCGTCAGCTCGACCCTGGCCGTCCTCGCCTCGCCGGCCCTCTCGGCCGCCGCCGTCAGGGCCTGGACGATCGAGCGCCGTTCCCCGCCGTCCCGCGCGGCCCGCTCTCCCCCTCCCCCGTCGCCGGAGCACCCCGCCAGCGCTGCCGTCACGACCAGCGCGGTGGCCCCGAACGCGGTCCTGCGCATCAGACGCATGATCCCCCCATGCGGTGTGGTGATGGTCCGCTCACCCTATCGACCCGGCCTCTGTGCTCGGATGCCCTCGGTGGACGCGCGCCGGATCAGGCGGCGGCCTCCTCCTCGGCGAGGAGGTTCCGGGTGCGGTTGGGGTCGACGGGGACGCCGGGGCCCATCGTGGTGCTGATGATGGCCTTCTTGACGTACCGGCCCTTGGCCGCGGACGGCTTCAGCCTCAGGACCTCGTCCAGCGCCGCCGCGTAGTTCTCCACCAGCTGCTTCTCGTCGAACGAGACCTTGCCGATGATGAAGTGGAGGTTGGCGTGCTTGTCCACGCGGAACTCGATCTTGCCGCCCTTGATCTCGGTGACGGCCTTGGCGACGTCCGGGGTGACGGTGCCGGTCTTCGGGTTCGGCATCAGGCCACGCGGACCGAGCACGCGGCCCAGACGGCCGACCTTGCCCATCAGGTCCGGGGTGGCGACGACGGCGTCGAAGTCCAGGCGGCCCTTGGCGACCTCGTCGATCAGTTCGTCGGAGCCGACGATGTCGGCGCCGGCGGCCTCCGCGGCCGCGGCACGCTCACCGGTCGCGAAGACCAGGACCCGGGCGGTCTTGCCGGTGCCGTGCGGGAGGTTCACGGTGCCGCGCACCATCTGGTCGGCCTTGCGCGGGTCGACGCCCAGGCGCATGGCGACCTCGACGGTCGCGTCGAACTTGGTCGGAGAGGTCTCCTTGGCGAGGCGGACGGCTTCCAGCGGGGCGTAGAGCCGCGTCCGGTCGACCTTGGCGTCCGCATTGCGGAGAGCCTTGCTGCGCTTCACTTCTGCTCCAGGTTTTCGGTTTGCGGAGTCGTGGTCCGGGGGGCCAGCGCCTGACCCTGCCACTTCCTGCTCGTCTGTGATCGGCTCACCGGTACGGGACTGCCGTCCCGCGGTCGAGCCGGGCCGCGTGCTTCACGGAGTGCCGCGAAGCGGAGCGGTTCAGCCCTCGACGGTGACACCCATCGACCGGGCGGTGCCGGCGATGATCTTCTCGGCGGCGTCCAGGTCGTTGGCGTTGAGGTCGGGCATCTTGGTGGTGGCGATCTCACGCACCTGCTCGCGCGTGATCTTCGCGACCTTCTTGGTGTGGGGCTCGCCGGAGCCCTTCTCGACGCCCGCGGCCTTGAGGATCATCTTCGCGGCCGGCGGGGTCTTGGTGATGAAGGTGAAGGAGCGGTCCTCGTAGACCGTGATCTCCACCGGGATGACCCAGCCGCGCTGCGACTCGGTCGCGGCGTTGTAGGCCTTGCAGAACTCCATGATGTTGACGCCGTGCTGACCCAGCGCGGGGCCGACCGGCGGAGCCGGGTTCGCGGCGCCGGCCTGGATCTGGAGCTTGATCAGCCCCGTGACCTTCTTCTTCTTGGGAGGCATGTTCTCTCCGGGTCCTGGTGAGAGGTGTCGAATCCCCCGCCGGGCTGATCCACCCGTACGGAGGCATACCGCACCACGATAGCCCGTATCGCGGCGAGGTCAGAAACCGGCCAGGTCAGGCGCGCCCCGAGGGGCTGCCTGACCTGGCCGGACGTCGGTGACCGGAAGAACCGCGTCAGTTCTTCTGGATCTGGTCGAAGCTCAGCTCGACCGGGGTCTCGCGGCCGAAGATCTCGACGAGGCCCTTGACCTTCTTCGAGTCCGGGTTGATCTCGTTGATCGTCGCCTGGAGGGTCGCGAACGGGCCGTCGGTGACGGTGACCGAGTCCCCGACCTCGAAGTCCAGGACCTGGACCTCGACCTTGCGGCTCGGCGCCGGCAGCCCGGCCTCGGCGGCGGCCTCCGCGGCGGCGCGCTCCTCGGCCTCGGGGGCCAGCATCTTGACGACCTCGTCCAGGGTCAGCGGGTACGGGTCGTAGGCGTTGCCCACGAAGCCGGTGACGCCCGGGGTGTTGCGGACGACGCCCCACGACTCGTTCGTCAGGTCCATGCGCACCAGCACGTAGCCGGGGAGCTTGTTCTGACGGACGTTCTTGCGCTCGCCGTTCTTGATCTGGACGATCTCTTCCTCGGGGACCTCGGCCTGGTAGATGAAGTCCTCGACGTTCAGCGAGACGGCGCGCTGCTCCAGGTTGGCCTTCACGCGCTTCTCGTAGCCCGCGTAGGTGTGGATGACGTACCACTCGCCGGGGAGGTGGCGCAGTTCCTCGCGGAGGGCGGTGACCGGGTCGACCGGCTCCTCCGCCTCTTCCGCCTCCTCGGTCTCGCCGGCGGCTTCTTCTTCGGCGGCCTCGTCGGCGGTCTCGGCGGGGACGGCCGCCTCCTCGGTCGACTCGTCCTCCCCGGTGGCGTCGGCAGCTTCGGCCCGGTCGACGCCGTCCGCCGCCTCGTCCGCCGTCTCGACGGCGTCGGGCGCGGTGTCGTCGCCCTCGGCAGGGTCGACGGCGTCGTTCAGGTTCGGGTCAGACACGGTGGCTGCTTCTTCCTGGCTTCAAGGGGTCGAACATGCGGAAAAGTGCCCCGGAGGGGCACTCCGCGGGCGGATCAGCCGAAGACGTACGTGACGACCTCGGTGAACCCCCAGTCAATCACGGTCACCAGACCGATGACGACGACGACGAAGATGATCACCACGGTCGTGTAGGTGGAGAGCTGCTTCTTCGTGGGCCAGACGACCTTGCGCAGCTCGGCGACGATCTGCCGGTAGAACAGCGCCAGACGGCCCAGCGGGCCCTTCTTCGCGCGCTTGCCACCGCGCCGGGGCTTGTTGTCGTCCTGCGACCGCCCGGGCTCGGGGACCTCGATGGAGTCCGTGATCTCCGCCACTCGTCCTCACCTGAATCCGGGTCCTGGCCGCGTGCCGTGCCGCGTCCGGCCCGGCCGTACGGCGGTGCGTCCAGTTACGTACACGTGCACGCATCCCTGGCTCAGATGCGTGAAGCAGGGCCGGAGGGACTTGAACCCCCAACCGCCGGTTTTGGAGACCGGTGCTCTACCAATTGAGCTACGACCCTTTGCCGTCCCCAACCTACCGCATCCGAACAACGCCGCGGAGTACGCGATGCGCCGGTGATCGGCCGGGACCAACGACGGTGAGTGTACGTGCTTCCCGCGCCGCCGTCGAACACGTAACCCTTATCGCCCCCAACCTCCCTCTTCGTCCCGCCCCGACCCGCGTGCCCGGGCGGTGCCCCGTCTGCGACGATGCCCCTATGACCGCTGCAACCCCTCCCAACCAGTCGCCCACCGAGCGCCGGGTCTCGGCCCGCGTCGGCTCGATCTCCGAGTCCGCCACGCTCGCCGTCGACGCCAAGGCCAAGGCGCTCAAGGCCGCCGGACGTCCGGTGATCGGCTTCGGCGCGGGCGAGCCCGACTTCCCGACCCCCGACTACATCGTCGAGGCCGCGGTGGAGGCCTGCCGGAACCCCCGCTTCCACCGCTACACCCCGGCCGGCGGGCTCCCCGAGCTGAAGGAGGCCATCGCCGCGAAGACGCTGCGGGACTCCGGCTACGCGGTCGAGGCGTCCCAGGTGCTGGTCACCAACGGCGGCAAGCAGGCCATCTACGAGGCCTTCGCCGCCATCCTCGACCCGGGCGACGAGGTCATCGTCCCCGCCCCGTACTGGACCACCTACCCCGAGTCGATCCGGCTCGCGGGCGGCGTGCCGGTGGACGTGGTCGCCGACGAGACGACCGGCTACCGGGTCTCGGTGGAGCAGCTGGAGGCGGCCCGCACCGAGCGCACCAAGGTGCTGGTGTTCGTCTCCCCGTCGAACCCGACCGGCGCCGTCCACACCCGCGCCCAGGTCGAGGAGATCGGCCGCTGGGCCGCCGAGCACGGGCTGTGGGTGCTCACCGACGAGATCTACGAGCACCTGGTCTACGGCGACGCGGAGTTCTCCTCGCTGCCGGTGGTGGTGCCGGAGCTGGCCGACCGGTGCGTCGTGGTCAACGGGGTGGCCAAGACGTACGCCATGACCGGCTGGCGGGTGGGGTGGATCATCGGTCCGAAGGACGTGGTGAAGGCCGCCACCAACCTCCAGTCGCACGCCACCTCCAACGTCTCCAACGTCGCCCAGGCCGCCGCGCTGGCCGCCGTCTCCGGTGACCTGGACGCCGTGGCGAGGATGCGCGAGGCGTTCGACCGCCGCCGCAGGACGATCGTGCGGATGCTCAACGAGATCGACGGCGTCACCTGCCCCGAGCCGGAGGGCGCCTTCTACGCGTACCCGTCGGTCAAGGGCGTGCTGGGCAGGGAGATCCGCGGGCGGCGTCCGCGGTCCAGCGTGGAGCTGGCCGAGCTGATCCTCGAGGAGGCCGAGGTCGCGGTCGTCCCCGGCGAGGCGTTCGGCACGCCGGGCTATCTGCGGCTGTCGTACGCGCTGGGCGACGAGGACCTGGTCGAGGGCGTCTCCCGGATCCAGAAGCTGCTGGCCGAGGCGAAGGCCTGATCCTCCGGGTCCTCCGGGATCCCCGGCACCCATGCGCGGGCGGGCCCGCCGGAACGTGCT
>NZ_JARVKV010000003.1 GCF_029813835.1 Streptomyces sp. DH37 | reverse complement strand
CGGCCGGAGCGCGTCGTGCGCCCCGGCCGCCGGGGCCGGTGTCCGTACGGGAAGCCGCCGCCCGGAAGGGGGAGGCGGGCCGCCGTCAGTCGTGCGTCGGCTTGATGCCGAGCGGGGCGGCGATCTCCGCCGCCATCACCGCGCCCGCTTCCCTCTCCAGCTGGAGGTCGTCGGTGTCGGTGTCCGTGTCCAGGCCGTCCAGCTCGTCGAGCGGGGTGTCGAGGCGGACGTGGGCCACCAGCGACTGGAGGGCGCGCAGGGACGCCGACGCGGTGGGGCCCCAGTTCGACAGGTAGGAGAACTGCCACCACCACAGCGCCTCGCTGACCCGCCCGGCCCGGTAGTGGGCCATGCCGTGGCGCAGGTCCGTGATCACGTCGGCGAGGTCGTCGGAGATGCGGCAGGCGACCGGGGCGCTGCGCGCGTACGGGTCGAAGACCTCCGAGTAGACGTCCACCGGGTCCAGCAGCCGCGCGAGCCGCATGCGCAGCTCGTCGACGTCCGGCTCCGGGCCGGTGTCCGGCTCGTACCGCTCCTCGGGGACGATGTCCTCGTGGGCGCCGAGGCGTCCGCCCGCGAGCATCAGCTGGGAGACTTCCAGCAGCAGGTAGGGGACGGCGCTGTCCGGCTCGTCCCCCTTGGCCACCTCGGCGACCGCCACGAGAAAACTCTCGATCTGGTCCGCGATCTGCACCGCGAAGTCGTCCGGGCTCCGGTCCGGGGCACGGTCCGGGTTGCGGGTCTCGGGCATGGCTTCAGACATCGAGCAGTCTTCTCCCCTCGAAGGCACGTCCCAGCGTGACCTCGTCGGCGTACTCCAGGTCTCCTCCGACGGGGAGGCCGCTGGCCAGCCTGGTCACGCGCAGGCCCATGGAGGACACCATGCGCGCGAGGTACGTGGCCGTCGCCTCCCCTTCGAGGTTGGGGTCCGTGGCCAGGATCAGCTCGGTGACGGTGCCGTCGGCGAGCCGGGCCAGCAGTTCCCTGATCCGCAGATCGTCCGGGCCCACGCCCTCGATCGGGCTGATCGCGCCGCCGAGCACGTGGTAGCGCCCGCGGAACTCGCGCGTCCGCTCGATGGCCACGACGTCCTTGGGCTCCTCCACGACGCAGATGACCGACGGATCGCGGCGCTGGTCCAGACAGACCCTGCACCGCTCGGCCTCCGCGACGTTGCCGCAGACCTCGCAGAACCGGACTTTCTCCTTCACCTCGGTCAGCGCGTGGGCGAGCCGGCGGACGTCCGTCGGCTCGGCCTGCAGGATGTGGAAGGCGATCCGCTGCGCGCTCTTGGGACCGACGCCGGGCAGCCTGCCCAGTTCGTCGATGAGGTCCTGAACCACGCCTTCGTACACGACCGCCTACTCCGCTCTTCCTGCTCTGCCCTTGTCGCTCTCGCGCGGCCCCGCCCTGACCGTACGCTCGTTTCCGCTTTTCGGGGCGGCATGCCCACGGCACGCCGCCCGTGCCGGACCGTCGTCAGAACGGCATGCCGGGCATGCCGCCGAGCCCCTGGGCGAGGGGGCCGAGCTTCTGCTGCTGGAGCTCCTGCGCGGAGCCGTTGGCGTCGCGGACGGCCGCGAGGACCAGGTCGGCGAGGGTCTCGGTGTCCTCCGGGTCCACCGCCCGGGGGTCGATCACGAGGCCCTTGAGTTCACCGGCCCCGGAGACCGTCGCCTTCACCAGGCCGCCTCCCGCCGATCCCTCGACGTCGGTCTCGGCCAGCTCCTGCTGGGCCGCAGCGAGGTCCTGCTGCATCTTCTGGGCCTGCTGAAGCAGCTGCTGCATGTTGGGCTGGCCACCACCGGGAATCACGGCTTCGCTCCTGGCTCGTCGACGACGTGTGCGTACGCGTGCTCACCACGCGCGTACCCACCTTGTACTCCGTACCCCTGAGCGTACGCGTTCCCCCGGTGTCTTGGCCTCGTCATGCCCGGACGTTCCCGTCTCCGCCGGACGGCGGCCGGACGGCCGTCACTCGTGGTACAGCTCCTCCAGCACCGTCGCGCCCAGCTCGCGCACGATCAGATCGTGGCCGGACAGGGCGGTGTCGTCCAGGTCCGGGTCGTCCTCGGCGGGCATGTCGTCCTCCGGCGCCACGGGAGGCGGGGGCGGCTCGGCCTCGTCGCGCGCCGGGGGCGCCTGCGGCCCGGACCGGTGCTGCGCGGCCGGCCGCTGCTGCGCGTACGGCGCGGGGGACGCGGCGGGGGCGGGAGGCGCCGCGACGGCGGCCGACCGGAAGGCGCCCGAGGACGGCGGGGCCTGCGCCTGCGGAGCCCCCGAGCCGCCGGAGGGGTCGACGACGGACTCGATCCGCCACTGCACGCCGAACGCGTCGGCCAGCGCGGCGCGCAGCACCTCCTCGCTGCCGCCGTTGACGAAGCTGTCGCGGGCGCCCTGGTTGGAGAAGCCGACCTGGAGCGTCGTCCCGTCGAAACCGGCGACGTGCGCGTTCTGGCTGAGCAGGATCCAGGTGAAGCGGCGCCTGCCCTTGACGGCCTCCAGGACGTCGGGCCACATCTGCCGCACCTGCGCGACCCCCTGCCCGCCGCCGGAGCCTCCCTGGGGGGCGGGGGCTTGGGATGCGGGGGCGGACGCGGGGGCCTGGAACGCGGGGGCGGACGCGGGCGCCGGGGTCTGCGGTGCGGGCGCGGCGGGGGCCGAGGCCGGTGTCGGCCACGCGCCGGGGCGGGCCTGGGGCTCCGCCGGGCCGCCGCCCGCTCCCCCCGTCCCGCCCGCCGCCGTCGGCCAGGCGCCGGGGCGCCTGCCGCCGTCCGGGGCGGGCTCGCCCCCGGACTGCCGGGCGGGCTGGGAAGGCTGGGGTGCCGGAGGTGCCGGGGACGCCGGGTGAGCCTGTACGGGCGGCGGGCCCTGCGGTGCCGGCGCCCCCTGCTGCCCCGCCGGCGCCGTACGGGCCGCGGCCGGGCCGCCGCCCGGCGCCGGAGGCACCGCCGCGGGCGGCGGGCCCACGGGGGCACCGCCCCCGATCGGTCCGCCGGCGAGGCTCGCCCCCCGCTCCAGACGGTCCAGCCGGGCCTGGAGCGAACGCTCGTCCCCGTACGCCGCGGGCAGCAGCACCCTGGCGCAGATCAGCTCCAGCTGGAGCCGCGGCGAGGTCGCGCCGCGCATGGCCGTCAGGCCCTCGTTGACGATGTCCGCCGCCCGGCTCAGCTCGGCCGGGCCGAAGACCGACGCCTGGGCCGCCATCCTCTCCACCACGTCGGCGGGGGCGTCGATCAGGCCCTTCTCCGCCGCGTCGGGCACGGCCGCCAGGACCACCAGGTCCCGCAGCCGCTCCAGCAGGTCGGCGACGAAGCGCCGCGGCTCGTGCCCGCCCTCGATCACCCGGTCGACCACCTCGAAGGCGGCCGCCCCGTCGCCCGCCGCGAAGGCGTCCACCACGGAGTCCAGCAGCGCGCCGTCGGTGTAGCCCAGCAGCGAGGTGGCCATGGCGTACGTCACGCCGGCCTCGCCCGCGCCCGCCAGCAGCTGGTCCATCACCGACATCGAGTCACGCACGGAACCGGCCCCGGCGCGTACGACCAGGGGCAGGACCCCGTCCTCCACGGGGATCGCCTCGCGTTCGCACACCGCGGCGAGGTAGTCGCGCAGGGTGCCCGGCGGCACCAGGCGGAACGGGTAGTGGTGGGTGCGCGACCGGATCGTGCCGATGACCTTCTCCGGCTCGGTCGTCGCGAAGATGAACTTCAGGTGCTCCGGCGGCTCCTCGACCACCTTCAGCAGGGCGTTGAAGCCCGCCGAGGTGACCATGTGCGCCTCGTCGATGATGTAGATCTTGTAGCGGCTGGAGGCGGGGCCGAAGAACGCCTTCTCGCGCAGCTCGCGGGCGTCGTCCACACCGCCGTGCGACGCGGCGTCGATCTCGATGACGTCGATCGACCCCGGCCCGTTGCGCGCCAGGTCCCGGCAGGACTGGCACTCGCCGCACGGATCCGGCGTCGGGCCCTTCTCGCAGTTCAGGCAGCGGGCGAGGATGCGCGCACTGGTCGTCTTGCCGCAGCCGCGCGGCCCGCTGAAGAGGTACGCGTGGTTGACCCGGTTGTTGCGGAGAGCCTGCTGGAGGGGGTCGGTGACATGCTCCTGCCCGATGACCTCGGAGAAGGCCTCGGGTCGGTAGCGGCGGTACAGCGCGAGGGACGACACGTCTCCGACGATATCGGCCCCCACCGACAACCGTGCCCCCGCGGGAACGGGGGCACCGGGAAAGCAGGCGCCCCCCACGCACCCGCCAGAGCTCACCTACCCTTGCTGCCTTCCGGCCCTGGGGGAGTTCAGCGAGATGGCGCCACGTGAGGGGCTGCGCCCAGCCTACCGGATGCCGGGGAGTGCCCGGACCGGGGGGAGGGACCCGGGATCCCCCGGACGGCGGCCCGGGAAGCGGGTTCGCGACCACTCCCCCGCGTCATGTAATGTTTCCGGCGGAGGATTCGCCTAGAGGCCTAGGGCGCACGCTTGGAAAGCGTGTTGGGGGCAACCCCTCACGAGTTCGAATCTCGTATCCTCCGCCAGTGCCTCACCGGGCACGATGTCGAAGGGCCCCACCGTCCGCGGTGGGGCCCTTCGACGTGTTCCGTCTCCGGTTCGCTGCGCGGCTCCCGGAGCGTGGGCTCCCCGGTCCTCGTCCGGCGGAGCGGCGGTGGCGGCGGTTTCCGGTCGGCCGCTTCGACGGGCGTCCGCGGGGACGCCGGAAGGCCGAGGCGCTCGGCGCGGCCCCGCCCCCGTCCTCCGCGCCCGCCCGCCGGGGCGGACGGAAGGGCCCCGACCGATCGCGGTCGGGGCCCTCGCGGGTGCCCGGTCTGGCCGGGGCCGTTGTGTCAGAACAGGCCCTTGTAGCCTCCCCAGCCGGTGGCGATCTTCGTGCGGCCGGTGAAGGTGCCCCGGCCGGTGCCGTTGTTGCGGTAGAGGACGCCGTTGGTGTCGCGGACGATGATGTCGGCGTGGCCGTCGCCGGTGATGTCGCCGGCGCCGATCAGGGTGTTGTACGACAGGCCCCAGCCGGTGGCGAGCTGGACGCGTTCCTTGAGCAGGCCGGTGCCGGTGCCGTCGTAGCGGAAGAGGGCGCCGTCCTTGCGGTGGGCCAGGACGTCGCCGTGGCCGTCGCCGGTCAGGTCGCCCACTCCGACGACCTTGGTGTACGTCGTCCACGCCGAGCGGATCTTCCTGGCCGCCGCCAGCGTGCCGTCGCTCTTCGCGGCGAAGAGGTGGATGTCGCCGGTGGAGGCCTGGCGGGCGAGCAGGTCGGCGCGGCCGTCGCCGGTCAGGTCGCCGGGTGAGGTGAGGATGTTGTACGCGCCCCAGCCGGTGCCCAGTGTCCGGTAGGGGGTGGTGGGTGTCAGCGGTTTGCCGCAGCCCGGCCGGTAGCCGCGCAGCGAGCCGTCCGTCATCCGCACCAGCACGTCGTTGCACCGGTCGCCGTCGAGGTCCCCGAACGGCACCGCCACCACCGACGCCGACCACCCCGAGGCACTGGTCTTGCCGGAGAAACCGCCGAAGCCGTCGCCCTGCTGGAACGTCAGCCAGCCGCCCGTGCTCACCGTGAGCAGGTCGCCCACGCCGTCCGGCCGGGCGTTCGGCCCGGCGTGGTCCCTCGGGGCCGCCGCGACGGTGAGCGCGGCGGACTCGGCCGTGCCGCTCCGCAGGCCGCTCTTGCGGGCGGTGACGGCGACCGTCAGCTTCTTGTGCAGCAGCGAGGAGTGGATCCGGTAGGTGGCGGCGGTGGCCCCCTCGATCGCCTGGCCGTCGGCCTTCCACTGGTAGGCGTAGGAGTCCGGGGTGGCCGACCAGGCGCCGGGGGTGGCGGTGACCTCGGCCCCGGCACGCGCGGTGCCGGTGATCCCCGGCGCCGCCGTGTTCTCCAGCGGGGCCGGGGTGACGGTGAAGGTGCCCTCGGCGTACTCGTGGCCCCTGTGGGTGACGACGCTGAGGGACCAGTCGCCCGCGGCGGCGCCCGTGAGGTCGAGGACGGCCGTCAGCTTCGTCCAGTCGGCCGAGACCGAGGTGGCGGTGGACTCCAGGGTCGTGCCGGACCGGGTGATCCGGACCTTGTCGTCCTCGTGCAGGGCGGTACCCGTCACCGTCACCGTCACCTTGCCGCCGCTCGCGCCGACGGCTGGGGTGACCGAGCCGACGGTGACCCGTTCGACGCCGCACGGCGCGGTCGCGCAGGCGAACCGGGCGCTGTACTCGGTCCGCGACGCCTTCTCGGGCAGGCCGAGGACCAGGATGCTCGGTACGACCTCCCTGGTGTACGGCTCGCTCACATCGCACTTCCAGGTGGTGGGGTACAGCCAGCAGCCGTTGTCCAGGCTGGGGTCGTACAGCGCGGGCACGGCCGTCTCGGCGCCTCCGGCGGTGTCGCTGATCTCGGCGTCGAAGCGGTCGGCGTACTTGGTGGGCAGCGCCGCGCAGACGGCGGTGTGCTGCTCGTCCAGGGTGCCGGTGATCGGGCCGTACCCGTAACTGATCTTCGAGACCTCGGCGCACTCCTCGGCCGGACCGTCGGCCGTGGCGATGCGCAGGGCGTCGAAGCGGTAGGAGTCGGCGGCCTGCTTGGTCACCGGAACGGTGACGAGCACCTGGTAGCTGGTGGAGCCGGTGACCGCGCAGGACGTGGTGCCGTAGTCGCAGACCGCCCCGCCGTCCGCGCCGTAGCCCACGATGTGCGCGGTGCCCAGCGGGTCGCGGACGTTGAGGTGCAGGACGTCCCCGGCGTCACCGGTGGTCACCCGGCGGCACAGCAGCGTGCCCGGCGCGCCCGGTGTGCCGGCGGTGGACGGACCGCCCACCGCCGTCGCCGGGGTGGTGGTGCAGCCCTCCGCGCCGGCGGTGACGTCGCGGCGGGCGAGGGTGTACTCGGCGGGCCGGTCGTACGCCGTGACCAGCACCGTGTGCGCGACGCCCGGGGTGAGGCCGCAGGTGCTCCAGGGGGCGGTGGAGGGGTGGGTGGCGCAGACCTCCCTGCCGTCCGCGTCCACCACCGAGAACCGCGCGGCGGGCGTGCTGGAGATCCCCCGGAGCTGGATGTTCTCCATCCGGCTGTGGCCGTCGGCCGGGATGGTCAGGCAGTGCGAGAAGACGCCGTCACCGGTGGCGAACCGGGCCGAGGCGCCGCCGGCGGTGAAGTCGCCCGCCGGGACGGCCCGGCAGTCGCCCGCCTCGTCCGTGCGGTGCAGCGCGATGCGGTACGAGCCGGTCGGCCGGTCGTCGTCGTCGGTGGAGACCAGGGCCCGGAACGGGGCGGTGCCGGTGAGTTCGCAGCTGCCCCTCTCGAGGGCGCCCCCGGTGCACCGCTGCTCGCCGTCGGCGTCGACGACGATGACCTCCGGGTGGGGCGGGAGGCCGCCCAGGGGGGTCAGCGCGGCCAACCGGGCGCCCTCGGGCAGCGGCAGCGTCAGGCAGTCGGTCTCGCCCGCCGCGTCGAAGGTCCCCTGGTGGGCGCCGAGTCCGACCGGTTCGCAGCCGGCGGAGGAGGCCCGGTCGAGGACGACGACCGACTGGTCGGTGAGCAGGGTGTAGTCACCGGCGGCGGGCAGGGCGCAGGGGGACTCCCATCCCTCGCAGACGGTCCTCCCGGCCCGGTCGTACACGGCGATCGGGACGCGCTGGTGGGACGAGGAGACCTGGTACACCTCGTAGGTGCCGGCGGCCGGAGCGGTGAAGACCTTGCAGCCGGTGGGCGGGTCCGCGGCGGTGGGCGCGGAGCCGTAGGCGTTCACGGGGACGCTCGCGCAGCCCTCGGGATCGGAGAGCCGGCGGACCTCCAGGCGGTAGTCGGCGGGGAAGCCGCCCTCCGCGTCCTCCACGTGGAGGAGGATCCGGTAGGGGCCGTCGCCGGGCAGTACGCAGCCCTTGCCGCCGTCGGCGGGGGAGTACGGGCAGATCCGGGCTCCGGTCCCGTCGGTGATCCAGCTCCTGAGCCCTCCGGACCTGACGGTGCGGGCGTCGACGACGATCCGCTCGCCGGGCTTCGCGGTGAACGGGTGGCACAGGACGCCGACGGGGGAGGCCGCGGAACCGGTGACGGGGGCGGTGTCCCAGGACGTGCCGGTCTCCGGCTCGCAGCCGTCGGTGGTGGCGAGGGAGGTGACGGCGGCCGTGAACTCGTCCGCGTCCACACCGTGGTTGCTGATCTTCAGGGTGAAGGCGCCCGTGCGGGGGAGATCGCACCAGCCGCGGCTGTCCCACTCGCCGTGGCAGTCCAGCGGGGTCCCGCCGTCGAAGACCCCGGCGTAGGTGTCCAGGCCCTCGCCGTCCAGCAGGACGCGGTGCAGGCCGGTCCGCTCGGCGGTGAAGGTGTAGCAGACGCTCCCGGCGGCCGGGAGCGCCGTCCTGACCGCGGCGGGGCCCGGATCGCCGAAGGGGGCGAGGGGCAGGGGCGCGCAGTCGCCGTCGGCGGTGGGCTCGGACTCGGCGCCGGACGTGGTCGCGGCTTCGGTCCCGGCTTCGGTCGCGGTTTCGGCGGTGGCATCGACCCCGGCTTCGACCCCGGCTTCGGTGATGGGCGCGGGCTCGGCCCCGGCCGCGGGTCCGTCGGATGCCCGCGCGGCGCTCACCGGCAGCAGCAGGGACAGCAGGACGGAGAGCGCGAGGAGCGGGGCGGTGTACGCCACGGGTCTCCCGCGTGTACACAGGCGTCGGTGCATCTGGTTCCCCCCGGGGACCGTTCGGACGACTTCGGACGAGACGAAGAGGACGGACGCCGAGCGGGTCGTCGCCGCGGGAGGCGCGGCCGGCGCGTGGCGGGGCGTCCGGTGATCGTGAGAAGCGATTGATGATCGCACAGACGTCCTACAGGGGGGAAAGCGCATTCCGGCTCCCCGTCCGCCGCGCCCCTCGCCGGGGCGGGCCACCGCGCCGTCCCGCCGTCCCGTCACCCGCGCAGCAGCGCCTCCAGTGCCTCCAGTACCTCCAGTGCCTCCGCCGCCGTGGCCGGCGCCGCGAAGCCGGGGGCACCCGCCGGACCCCCGGCCGGCGGGCCGCCCGCGCCGGGGTCAGCGGTGCCGGCGCGCCCCCCTCGTACGGGCGGCGACCGCGGCGGACCGGGGGCACGACCGCCGGACGACCGCGGCGCGAGCGGCAGGGTGTTCAATACCTCGGCATCCGGACGCCTCGGCCCGCCGAGGGACGGCGTCCGGTCCCCGGCCCGTAGCGCCGCAGACGACGCGTCACGGCCGGGTCCGCACACGAACGGCACCCTCCCGAGGACCGGTCGCCCGGCTTCCGAGCCCCCGGAGACACACCCGCACACGGGCGCCCGCGCACACCGCACTCACCCGGGCGCAGCACCTCTCCCTGTCCGTCTACCTGAGGAGACCGTCTGTGTACGAGCGAGGAGACTCCGCCGTCCGGTCCAGGCCCCAGCCCTGCGACGACATCCCGGACCTCGCGTCCGGCCTGGTCGAGCTCGCGCGGAAGGTCCACGACCAGGCCGTCGTACTGGCCTCGGCGATGGACACGGCCGGCCCCGCCGTCCTGCCGGCTCCCGTTCCGCACCTCACCCGCCTGGACACCCCCCAGGAGATCGACGACGCGATCCGGGGCGCTCTGGGCTCCGTGGGGCAGGAGGTGCTGACGGCCCAGCCCGGCGGACCGCGACCCCGGCACGTACTGGCCGGGGCCCTGGAGTCCGTCCGCCGGCAACTGTGCTCCGGGATCGCCATGCGCACCCTGTACCAGCACAGCGCCCGCTTCGACGAGGCCACCAAGGAGTACGTGCGCACGGTGACCGGGTACGGGGCCGAGGTGCGCACCCTGCCCGAGTTCTTCGAGCGGGTGATCATCGTGGACCGCTCGGTGGCCTTCGTCCCCGGCAGCAGCGACCGCACCAGGGCGCTCCGGGTGACCGAGCCCTCGCTGATCGGGTTCCTCGTCGACGTCTTCGAACGCGCCTGGGACCGCGCGGAGGACTTCCCCTTCGTGCCGACCCGATCGGCGGACGCCGCCCCCGAGGTCATCCCCTCGCTCCACGAGTCGATCAAGAAGCTCCTGGTGGCGGGTTACTCGGACCGGGCCATCGCACGGCGCATGGGCATCAGCGAGCGGTCGCTCCAGACGCACGTCGGCCGGATCAAGGAGCAGTACGGGGCCGAGAACCGGCTGCAGCTCGGCTTCCTGCTCGGCCGCGCGGAGGGCTGGGGGCTCTCGGAGGGCTGAGGGAACCGGGGAGCCGAGGAGCCCGGGGGGCCGAAGGCCCGGACCGGGGCCGGCGGCAGCGGCCCGGAAGCGTGCGCGACCGGAGGCGCGGGCGGTGTCCGACACGATCGGCCGGACACCGCCCGCGCTCCTACGCGGCCTGCCGCTGTGCGGCATCGAGCAACCGCCCGAACTTCCGGCGGGCCCCGGCGATCTGGTCGGCCAGGAGCCGCCCGACCTGGTCGGCCGTCCAGGAGCCGGACGGCCCGGCGGGCTCCGCGATGACCTCCCAGGCGTCCCACCAGGTGCCGCCCGCGCAGCGCTCCTGGCCGTGCTCGCGGAACACCGCCTCGACACGCAGCGGCAGAGCGCCGTCCGGCCCGGTCACCCCGATCCTGACGGTGAAGTCGGCCTCCGGCACCCACAGCCGGATCCGGTGGCCGATGAACGAGGCCTTGACGAGGCCCGGGATCCCCTGGCTCGAGATCGCGTGGGCCAGCCGTACCGCCGACCCCTCGATCCGGGGAGCGCGCCGCCCGTTCACGCCGCCCCCTCCTTCCGCTTCGCGGCGGACCTCGAGGAGTTCCGCGCGGCCTCGCGCAGCACCGTCAGGTAGAAGGCCGGGTAGCTGCGCTCCACGTACTTCGCCAGATCGCTCACCTCGCCGTGCCGGTCCCTGAGGCGGTTGATCGACACCGTCATCGCGGCGTGGTGCTCGACGTGCAGGTTGTTGCCGTTGGTGTACCAGGTGCTGAACCGGCTGCCCCTGATGGAGCGGGTGTTGCGCAGCACGTCGGTGGTGTCCGTGTCGCACAGGATGTGCTCGGGGAGTTCCAGGAAGAAGTGCAGGGGGACCGCCACGAGCAGCGGCAGGAGCCACAGCTCCAGCACGGGGCCGCCGTGGCCCGCGACCGCCAGGAGGACCGCGGCCACCGGCAGGACCACCATCCACCGGTACTCCGAGACGACCTCGCGGCGGCGGCGGTCGGAGATCTCCCCGGCGTCGTAGCGCCAGGTGCCCCGCCAGGCCCGGGCGACGTCCCGGGCCACCGTGAGCAGCCGCCCGTAGTCGAACGCGCCGCGCGCGAGCATGCGCCAGGTGATCGGTTCGCGCGGATCGAAGCCGAAGAACTCCGAGTCCATCGGGGTGCCCAGGTACTTGTGGTGCTGAAGGTGCCGCACCCGGTAGTGGGTGTACGACACCAGGAGCGGGAGGCCGAGCGGCACGCCCGCCACCCGGTGGGGGCGGGCGGTCGTGAAGGCGCTGTGGTGCAGGCACTGGTGCTGCAGCTCCACCGCGTGCGTGTAGACGGCGGCGAGCAGGACGATGCCGGCCGCGGACGGCAGCAGGCCGTCCTGGAGCGCGAGGAGCGCTCCCGCTGCGACGAGCGCCGCCGCGGCCGCGAGTTTGGCGATGAAGACGGACTGGTCGTGCCCGGTGACCCTGGCCCGCGCGTACAGGAGCGCGGGTCTGGCCGCCGGTGTCTCTGCGGTTGCCATGGTGTCCACCTGTCCTCGGGGTCCGGCGCGGCCTAGCGCAGTTCCCTCATCGCGTCCCAGATCCGCTGGTAGTAGCTGTTGGCCACGCGCACACGGGTCAGGACGCCGAGGGATATCTCCCGCAGCAGCTCGGGCGAGCGGTCGACGAGGGGCACGAAGACCCCCTCGAACCACTCCGCCCCGTGGTCCGCGTCCACGTGGACGTGGATCCGCTGGTAGTCGATGACGTCCTCGGGGACGCCCAGCCTGCGGCAGCCGTCGACCATCGCCTGGAAGCGCGGCGAGGCGCTCTGCTCCAGGACGCCCATGGCGCCCAGCGCGCGGGGGTTGAGGTGGCGGTGGACGCCGTACTGGAGGAGCAGGGCGGCGTTCTCGTACGCCTCGGCGAAGTGCAGGTTCGAGTAGTCGACGCCGGCCGCGTCGAGGTGGGCGCGCATGTAGCGGGCGGAGT
Organism: Streptomyces sp. DH37; assembly: GCF_029813835.1. Taxonomy (GTDB): domain Bacteria; phylum Actinomycetota; class Actinomycetes; order Streptomycetales; family Streptomycetaceae; genus Streptomyces. Next base: position 203,891 of record NZ_JARVKV010000003.1, on the reverse strand, counting down.
GCTCGAACATGCGCGTGTGCACGTGCTCGATGTTCCCCTCGCCCATCTCGTCCCAGTAGTTCTCGGCGATGGTGAGCTTGGTGTGGCCCTGGGTGCCGATCTGCACCATGGCCATCAGGTCGTCGAACTTGCTGTCCACCAGCTCCTCGCCCATGAAGAAGAGGGCGATCTCGTTCAGCGTGGCTTCCTCGGCGAGGTAGCGGCAGAACTCCGGCTGGGTGTGCAGGTCCGCGGTCCTGAGGAACCACCCGCGGAACTCCTCGCCCGTCCTGGGCAGGGAGTCGGCGCCGACCCGGCCGTCCTCCCAGGCCAGCCAGGCGTCCTCGATGGCCGCTATGTCGCTGTCGTGGTTGAGCCGGGGGATCGAGGAGAAGTCCTCGGGCCCCGCCATGTAGGCGACGTAGTGGGCGTGGAGCCGGCGGAAGATCCTCAGCCGGACGTCGCGGTCGCCTTCCCCCACGGCCGGAAAGGCCTTTTCCAGATCCTGTTCGAGGGAGCCGGCCGAAGTGATCGGGTTGTGCTCCACAGCAACAGTGCTCATAATTCCCGAGTCCTTTTCCGTGAGCTGCTTCCTTCACCTGAGATTCTGCCGTTCCCGGCATCCACGGAAAAGGACTCCGATGGTTCAGGTAACCGCACTGCGGGAAGTCACCGGGTTAATTCCGTCGATTTCCGCGTCACCGGAGCCCTTGCCGGATCCGGCGACCTCGCCGCCATCACCGGAATTCTTCTCCCGCGCCACCACGAACACCCCGGCGATCACCAGCGCCATTCCCAGCAGGTGGTGGAGACGGAACTCCTCGTGCAGCAGCAGCACGGAGAGGACCGTGCCGCTGACGGGCGTGACCGCGGTGAACGCGGCCACCACCGTGGTGTCGACGGAGTCCAGGCTGTCGTACATGAGGACGACCGCCACCCCGTTGATGGCCACACCGGTGTAGATCATCAGCGCCCACGTCTGCCAGGAGACCTGGGCGAGGCCGGCGCCCCAGCCGGACTCGATCCCGGCGGGCACGAGGAACATCAGCGCGCCCGCGACGGACAGGATCAGGGAGAGCCTGGCGGGGGGAATGGGGGTGGACAGCAGTTTCCCGAAGGTGACGAAGACCGCCTCGCACAGCACCGAGCAGACCAGCAGCAGCGCGCCCAGCGCCACATGGGAGCCCGCCGCGCCCTCGGAGCTCTGCGAACTCATCACGTTGATGCTGACGGCGCCCACCACGGCCAGCACGATGCCGGTGCCGCGGCGCGAGGAGAGCCGCTCGCCCAGGAAGAGCAGGGCGACCAGGCTGATGGAGATCGGCACCATCCCCAGGATGACGCCGGCCTCGATGGCGCCGGTGAACTTCACCCCGTACATGGCGAAGACGCTGAACAGGAACACGCCGAGGAACGTCTGCGCGAAGAGCACCGCGCCGTCCCGGCGGCCGGGCCGGACCGCCGGCCCCCTCCCCCTCAGCCGGACGTAGAGCGCCAGCAGGGCCGCGGCGCTGACCAGTCTGACGAACGTGGCCGTGAAGACGGGCACTTCGCGCAGGATCAGTTTGCTCGCGACCAGGTACGAGCCCAGGAGGACGGTCGCCACCGTCATCTTCACGTGGACGGCGCGCATCACACGCTCCGGGCCGCTGCGGCCACCGGCCCGAACGCGTACTCCACGATGGCCCTGGTGTGGACGTCCACGGTGTCGATCACCGGGGCGCCGACGTCCTGCGCGCGGACCACCAGGGGGATCTCCGTGCAGGCCAGGACCAGCGCCTCGGCGCCGCCGCCGAGCAGGTCGCGGGCGATGCGCGCGAAGCGGTCGCGGGTGGCCCGCGAGATGTCCCCGGTGCACAGCTCGCGCTCTATGGACTCCTGCATGAACGCCCGGTCGGCGGCCTCCGGCACCATCACCTCGATGCCCTGGGCGGCGAACCGGTCGCGGTAGAAGGCCTGCTCCATGGAGAAGGCCGAGCCGAGCAGTCCGACCCGGGAGAACCCGCGGTGCGCGGTCTCCTCCGCGGTGGCCCGGCAGATGTCGACCATCGGCAGCGACACCCGCTCGCCGATCAGGTCCGCGTACTCGTGGACCGTGTTGCAGCACACGGCGAAGAAGTCCGCCCCGGACCGCTCCAGGCGCAGGGCCGCGGCGGCTATCTCGGCCGCCACCGCACGGCCGTCGCGGGCCGCCAGCCATTCCACCATGGGCTGGAAATCGAGGCTCTCAAGCACGATACGAGGTGAGTGCGCCTTTCCCAGGCGCGCGTTCACCAGGCGATTTATCCGGTCGTAGTACGTGATCGTCGAAGGGAAACTCAGTCCGCCGACGAGGCCGATCCGGAGAATTCGCTCGGCGGCCTCCTCCCCGTGTTCACCGCGCATGACGCATCCTCCTCTTCCTCCCGTTCCATCCCACGTCCCTGGTCTCTTCCACCGCTCCTCCTGACAATTCCGGTTTCCCGACTGTGCACGGGCCCGGCGCCCCGTGGGGGGTCCGTCATGGTTCGGTTCTCCGCAGTGCGGTGATCCCTCCGCTCCGCCGCCGGGTCCGCCCGGTCCCGCGTGGCCGCCCGTCCGGGTGTCAGTCCGGGGTGTCAGTCCGGGGTGTCCGTCCGCTCCGGCCCGCGGCGCCTTCATGCGGTGAGCATGGACCCGCTCACGGGGTGAAGTCCATCTAAATGTCCTTCACTGTTTGTTAAGTTGAACTCATGCTTGATGTGAAGCGCATGGTGATGCTGCGCGACCTGGCCGAATACGGGAAAGTGAGCGTCGTCGCCGACCTCCACGGGGTGACCCCGTCCGCGGTCTCGCAGCAGCTGCGGACCCTGGAGGCCGAGGCCGGGACGGCGCTGCTGCTCCGGCAGGGGCGCGGTCTGCGGCTCACCTCGGCCGGCGCGGCCCTCGCCGCCCAGTGCGAGCACGTACTCGCCGCGCTGGAGCGGGCCGAGGGCGCCGTCCGGGCCCTGGACACCGAACTCAGCGGCGAACTGGCCGTCGGCTGCGCCCCCAGCGCCCTGCACAGCGTGGCGGCGCCGCTCGTCGCCGAACTGGCCGCCCGGCACCCCCGGCTCCGGCCGCGGATCGTCCAGTCCGAGCCGGCGGAGTCCGTGCCCCTGCTCAAGCGGCACGTCCTCGACCTGGCGGTGTCGTACCGCTACCACCTGCTCGGATCGCCGCGGCCGGACGGTGTCACCGCGGTGGCGCTCTTCGACGACCCCCTGGTGCTCGCCGTGCCCGGCGAACTGCGCGGGGCGGTGGAGGAGGACGGCCTCCCGGCGCTGCGGGAGCGGTCCTGGATCTCGGCCCCGGAGTCCAGCAGCTGCCACGAGGTACTGCTGCACGCCTGCCGCAACGCGGGCTTCACCCCGCGGATCGAGCACCGCTGCGGCGATCTGCGCGCGGCCCTCTCGCTCGTGGCCACCGGACTGGCCGTGACGATCCTGCCGCGGCTGCTGTGCGACGGCCCGCCGCCGGGCGTCGCGGTCCTGCCCCTCACCGGCCGGGGCAGGACGATCGAGGCACTGGTGCGCTCGGGCTCCGAGCGGCAGCCCGCGATCGCGGCCACCCTGGCCGTGCTCACCTCGCTCGGCGCACCGTGAGGCGGCGGCCGGGGCGAGCCGTCCTTCCCCACCGTCCCCGTCCTCCCTCGCCGTCCCGTCACCCGCGCAGCATCGCCTCCAGGGCCTCCGCCGTGGCCGACGCGGCGAAGTCGAAGGGCTCGATGACGAGGTCGACCCCCGCCGCGCGCAGCTGCTCGGCGGCGCGCCGGCTGTGGGCGGTGACGGCGACGCCTCCCCGGTAGCCGTGGTGCCGCAGGCCGTGCAGCAGGACCTTGTTGGTCTCCAGCAGGGGGATGGTGCTGATCACGCAGCGGGCCCGGGCCAGGGGCAGGGTCTCCAGGAAGTGGACGTCCTCGGCGCTGCCGAAGACCGCGGCCACCCCCTCCCGGTCGTTGCGCGTCACGCGGTGCGGGTCGTAGTCGACCGCCAGGACCCGGTGCCCGGCGCCGCCGAGCCGGTCCGCCAGCAGACCGCCGAAGCGGCCGAGCCCGTAGAGGATCACGTCGGTGTCGCGGTGGGAGCCGGTGAGCTCGGTGCGGACGCTGTCGGCCCGCTCGAACCTCTCCAGCCGGCGTCCGAGGCGCCCGTAGAGCCGGTGGGAGTAGAGGATCAGGTACGTGGAGCCGCCGATGGTGACCAGCCCGACGACGGTGACCAGGCTGACGGTGGCGCTCGTGATGTGGCCGAGGCTGTTGCCGAGGGCGGCCAGGATGAGGGAGAACTCCGAGATCTGGGCGACCGTCAGCCCGGCGAGGAAGCCCACCCGGACCGGGTAGCGCATGGCGGTCATGATCGCGATGACGATGAGCGGGTTGCCGATGAGCACGAACGCCGAGAAGACCAGCGCCTCGGTGATCTGCGTGCCCGTGTCGGAGAACTCCAGCCGGGCGCCCAGCTCGAGGAAGAAGAACAGCAGCAGGAAGTCGCGCAGGCTGACCAGCCGGGCCCCCAGGGCGTCCCGGTAGGGGGTGCCCGCCAGCGAGACCCCGGCCAGGAACGCCCCGACCTCGGAGCTGAAGCCGAGCCACTCGGTCAGCGCGGCGACCGAGACGGCGTAGGCCATGCCGAAGAGCACCAGCAGCTCCTGGGAACGGGCGGCACGGTGCAGCAGGCCGGGGAGGACGTAGCGCATCAGCACGGCGACGCCGGCCAGCAGGCCCAGGCCCCTGGCGAAGACCAGGGCCACCTCCAGGGCCATTTCGCCGCCGCTGCCGCCGACCCGCTGCCCGAAGGCCGTCAGGGCGATCATGACCAGCACCACGACGATGTCCTGGACGATCAGGAAACCCACCGCGATGCGCCCGTGGAGCTGCTCCAGCTCGCGCTTGTCGGACAGCAGCTTCACGATGATGATCGTGGACGAGAAGGTGAGCGCGATCGCCACGTAGAGCGCCGTCACGGCGTCCATGCCCAGCCCGAGCCCGATCAGGAAGCCGATCACCGAGGTGAACAGGACCTGGCCGAGCCCGGTGGCCAGCGCGATGGGCCCCGTGGTGCGGACCAGGTGCAGGTCGAGCCGGAGCCCGACCAGGAACAGCAGCACCGCGATGCCCAGCCGGGCGAGCAGCTCGACGGTGCCCTCGACCTCCACCAGGCCGGCGCCCGCGGGGCCGACCAGGATGCCGACGCCGATGAAGGCGACGATGAGCGGCTGCCGCAGCAGCGTCGCCAGCAGGCCCATGACGGCGGAGAGCGCCAGGACTGCGGCGACGAGGGGGAAGTCGTGCGGTTCCATGGCCTGCCCCGATCCCTGGCGCGGTCTCTTCGGCTCGGTCGCTCCGGTCCGGTCGCCGGCGCGGTCCCGGTGGGGACGCCGCGGTCACCGTCCGGTCGCCGTCCGGGGCGCGGTACGGGGCGCGGTACGGCGGGTGCGGCGGGTACGGCGTCCCGCGGGCGTCCCGTGGTGGCCGGAGCGCGCCGGAGGCGGTGGCGGGCGCTCGCCGGGGGCGGGGGGCGGTACGGGCCGGGGTGGCGCCGGGTACACCGGCATCACCCCCGGTCGACCGCTCCACACGCCCAGATTAGTGCGTCGTGCGGCATTGGGACCCATCGCGCGGAAAGCCCCTCCTGTGTGGGTTCAGGCATGTTTCACCAGGCTCCCCCTGGACACCCGCGCGGTCTCATCCATCAGAATGGGAAGTATGAGCGGAATCCACCACATGTGACGCGGCGCTCCCGCGGACCGCGCGCGCCGCGCCGCACCGGAGGAGGCACCGATGAAAGCCGTCGTCTACAAGGAACCGTTCAGCGTCGCCGTCGAGGAGGTCGAGGACCCCCGGATCCAGGCCCCCACGGACGTGATCGTCAAGGTCACCACGTCGTGCATCTGCGGATCCGACCTGCACATGTACGAGGGCCGCACCGGCGCGGAGCCGGGCATCGTGTTCGGCCACGAGAACATGGGGGTCGTCGAGGAGGTCGGCTCCGGGGTCGCGACGGTGAAGAAGGGCGACCGCGTCGTCATGCCGTTCAACGTCGCGTGCGGCTTCTGCCGGAACTGCCTGGCGGGCCGGACGGGCTTCTGCCTGACCGTCAACCCGGGCTTCGCCGGCGGCGCCTACGGCTACGTGTCGATGGGCCCCTACGCCGGTGGACAGGCGCAGTACGTGCGGGTGCCGTTCGCCGACTTCAACTGCCTGCAACTGCCCAAGGGCGAGGAGCACGAGGACGACTTCGCCCTGCTGGCCGACATCTTCCCCACCGGCTACCACGCCACCGAGCTGGCACAGGTCTCCCCAGGGGAGACGGTATGCGTGTTCGGCGCCGGACCGGTCGGGCTGATGGCGGCCTACTCCGCGGTCCTGCGCGGCGCGTCCCGCGTCTTCGTGGTCGACAAGCAGCCGGACCGGCTCCGCCTCGCGGGCCGGATCGGCGCGATCCCGGTCGACTACAGCAAGGGCGACGCCGCCGAGCAGATCCAGGAGCAGACCGACGGAGACGGCACGGACAAGGGGATCGACGCCGTCGGCTACCAGGCCACGGTCCCCGAGGGCGAGGAGCAGCCGGCGATGGTGCTCAACACCCTGGTCGAGGCCGTGCGTCCCACCGGGATGCTCGGGGTCGTCGGGCTGTACGTGCCGTCGGACCCCGGAGGCCCCAGCGAGAGCGCCAAGAAGGGCGAACTGCTCTTCAAGGTCGGCCGGTTCTTCGAGAAGGGCCTGCGGATGGGCACCGGCCAGGCGAACGTCAAGTCGTACAACCGCCAGCTGCGCGACATGATCATCGCCGGCCGGGCCAATCCCAGCTTCGTGGTCTCCCACCGGGTCCCGCTGGACGAGGCCCCGGACGCCTACCAGCACTTCGACCGGCGCGACGAGGGCTGGACCAAGGTGCTGCTCAAGCCCGCGATGAGCAACGGGCACAAGCGGGAGAAGGCCGCGGTGTAGCGGGGGAACCGGAGGAGGACCCGGCACAGGAGGACGGGAGGACGGCGCGGCACGTCGGCGCACGCGGGGACCACCGCTCCCCCGCGGCCCGCCGCGCGGTACGGGCCACCACAGGACCGCCGGCCGCGGACCGCGCCGTCCCCGTCCCCGTCCCGTCCCCGATCCCGCCGCAGCGGTGCGCAGGCGTCCGTCCCGCCGGGAGGACTCGCCGGGAAGGCCGGCCGGTAAGGGGCGGGCGGGGCACGAATCCCGACGAGGGGTCTTGACGGCCCACCTCAGCGCTCGTACCGTCGCGCCCGCTCCTTGAAACGAATCAATTGAAACGTATCAACCCAGTCCCTCCGGTATTCCGGCCCTCCACGGGTGCGGGCCGGGGGCGGGAAGGACCGCGCGATGAGACGACTCCTGCGGCAACACCGTCGACCCCGGCCGTCACAGCGGCCCCGGCGACGTCCGGCATCCGGGTCCGGACCCCGGCGGCGTACGTCCGTCCTGCTGGCCGCCGTCCTGCTGGCCACGGGCGCCCCGGCCGCCCAGGCCGACGCCCCCTCCGGCGCCGACCGCGCCGACCGCACCGACCGCACCGACCGCGCCGGGGGGCCGTCCCCCCGCCTCGAGAGGCTCGACCGCGGCCTGGTCGCCGTCGCCACCGGCGAGGGCGTCTTCCTCAGCTGGCGGCTGCTCGGCACGGAGGTCACCGGCTCCACCGCCACCGGCATGGCGGGCCCGGACTTCCGCGTCTACCGGGACGGGAAGCGGATCGCGACCGTCACCGACAGCACCAACCACTTCGACCGGGGCGCCCCCGCGGACGCCGAGTACCGCGTCGTCCCCGTCGTCGACGGCCGGGAGAGCCGCACGGCGGGCCGCGGCGGGACGGTCACCCCCTGGTCCGGCGCGTACGCCGAGCTGCCGCTGCGCAGACCCGCCGACGGCGTCACCCCGGCCGGCGAGCGGTACACGTACTCCGCCAACGACATGAGCGTCGGCGACGTGGACGGCGACGGACGCTACGAGTACGTCGTCAAGTGGGACCCGTCCAACTCCAAGGACGTCTCGCAGAAGGGCTACACCGGCAACGTCCACATCGACACCTACCGCCTCGACGGCACCCTCCTGCACCGCCTCGACCTGGGCGTCAACATCCGGGCGGGCGCCCACTACACCCAGTTCCCCGTCTACGACTTCGACGGCGACGGACGCGCGGAGATGATGGTCAAGACCGCACCCGGCACCAGGAGCATCCGCTACGGCGAGGACGGCCGCGTCGTCTCCGAGCGGTACGTCACCATGCCGCGCGAGGACGTCCGCGCCGGGTACTCCCACCGCGACGACTACCGGATGAGCGCCGCGGACTACCGCGAGCACCTGGTCGGGACGTTCCTCGGCTGGCACGAGCACCCCGAGGTGGCGGCCGGGAACTGGCCCGCCACCCTGGAGGAGGCCTTCGGCATCGGGCGGCGCCACGCCTACCCCCTCTCCCGCGCCGCCGCCGAGGACCTCGCCGACCACTTCCTCGACGTCTACGCCCCGGGCCGCAGCGCCCGCAACGACCTGCGCGCCTTCGAGGGCTTCGTCCTCACCGGCCCCGAGTACCTGACGGTGTTCGACGGCGCCACCGGCCGCGAGCTCCAGACCGTGCGCTACGAGCCGGGGCGGCACGACGACGGCCTGATGTGGGGCGACTACGCCATGAGCCGCATCGAGCCGGGCAACCGCGTCGACCGCTTCCTGGCGGGCGTGGCCTACCTCGACGGAAAGCGCCCCTCGGCCGTCTTCGCCCGCGGCTACTACACGCGCGCCGCCCTCGCCGCCTACCGCTGGGACGGAAAGCGCCTGAAGCGCGACTGGTACGCCGACAGCGGCTGGACGCCCATGTCCAACCCCTTCGACGACTCCCCCCACGGCGTGGACGGCACCGATCCCGAGTACGGGACCCTCACCACCCAGGGCTTCCACTCCCTCAGCGCGGCGGACGTGGACGGCGACGGCCGCCAGGAGATCGTCTACGGCGCGGCCACCCTCGACGACGACGGCTCCCTGCTCTACAGCTCGTTCGCCGAGGCTCCGCCCGGCAGCGCCGTGCCGGGGCAGCGCGTGCGGCTCGGCCACGGCGACGCCCTGCACGTCGCCGACGTCGACCCCGCCCGGCCGGGCCTGGAGATCCACACCGTCCACGAGGGCGGGCGCCACGCCCCCTACGGCCACGCGCTGCGCGACGCCGCCACCGGCGAGGTGCTGTACGGCGGCTACACCGGCGTCGACACCGGCCGCGGCATGGTGGGCGACGTCGACCCGGCACGGCCCGGCCTGGAGACCTGGGGCTCGAACGGCGTCGGCCTGTGGAGCGCGGACGGGCAGCGGCTCGGGGACGCCATTCCCGGCACCAACGCGAGCATCCGCTGGTCCGCCGACATGACCACGCAGATCGTGGACGGCGCGGGCGAGAACGCCCCGGTGATCAGGGACTGGCGGCGCGGCACGCTGCTGACCGCCGGGGGCACCCGCACCAACAACGGCACCAAGGGCAACCCGTCCCTGGTGGCCGACGTCCTCGGCGACTGGCGCGAGGAGCTGCTGGTGCGCACCGCCGACAGCTCGGCGATACGGCTCTACACCAGCACCGAGGTGACCGACCGCAAGCTGTACACGCTGATGCACGACCCGCAGTACCGGGTCGAGGTGGCGCGGCAGCAGACGACGTACAACCAGCCGGCGTACCCGTCCTTCCACCTGGGCGCGGACACCGACTGGTCGCGGGTGCCCGTACCCGGCGCGCCCGCACCCGGCCGCCGCTGACCGTACGGCCGGGGTGCGGCCCTCAGTCGTGCCACACCCCGGCCAGGGCGGCCGCGTGCGAGGCGGCCTGCGCGCGTCCGGCACGTGCGCAGGCCGCTCCGCGGGACGGGTCCAGGGGGTTGCGGCCGGCGGCGCGGCGCGCGGCGGAGTCCGGGGTGAGCAGGGCGACCCGCGCCCCGCCCGCCCTCAGCGCCGCCGCGTGCCGCTCCGCCCTCGGCCCCGGCCCGAAGGCCCTGGGCATCGGGGCGAGCACCACCACGCGCCGGTGGCCCCGCGCCAGGTCGGCGTTGGTCGTCGACCGTACGCCCCCGTCCATCCACCGCCGCCCGCACAGGGCGACCGGCGGCCACAGTCCCGGCATCGCGCAGCTCGCGGTGACCGCCCGGAGCAGGTCGGCGCCGCTGCCGGAGTGGAAGGCGCGCAGGGAGCCGCTGTACGCGTCCACGGCGGTCACGCGCAGCGGTCTGCCGGGCCACTCCCGCAGCGGCAGCAGGCGGGCCATCTCCTCCAGCGCCTCGTCCTCCGGGACGGTGGGGAAGCGGAGCGCCATCCTCCCCAGCCGCCGCGCCGTCGCCTCCGGGGTGCGGCGGCCGAGCTGCGCCCGCAGGAACCGGAGGACCGCGCCGGGGGCGAGCCGCAGCGGGGGGCCGGCCGCGTCCGGTTCCGACCGCCGCTCGTAGAGCTCCCCCGGGGAGGTTCCGGCGGCCAGCCGGGTGCCGACCACCGCTCCCGCCGAGGTGCCGATCACCACGTCGGCGTCGGAGAGGTCCACTCCGGCGGCGGCCAGCCCGGCCAGCACCCCCACCTCCCACGCCCCGCCGGCGTGCCCGCCGCTGCCCAGTACGAGCGCCCTCTCCGCCACGGCCTCCGGCCCCCCTCGCTGTCCCGCCGCCTCGCTGTCCCGCCGCCCGTGTCCGTCTACCCGGCGCGGCCGGCCGGAAGCCGCCGCACGGGTGACGTACGCTCGCACAGCCGATCGATCCGCGAGGCAGGAGACCCCATGGCCGCGACGCTGACCAACTGGGCCGGGAACGTCGAGTTCGCCGCCCGGAGACTGCACCGCCCGGCGTCGGCGGACCGGCTCCGGGAGATCGTCGCGGGTGCCGACCGCGTACGCGTGCTGGGCTCGGGCCACTCCTTCAACCGGATCGCCGACACCAGCGGCGACCTGGTCACCCTGGACGACCTGCCCCGCGCCGTCGAGGTCGACCCGGCCACCGCCACCGTCCGGGTCGGCGGCGCGGTCCGGTTCGGCGAGCTGTGCCCGGTGCTGCGGCGGCACGGGCTGGCCCTGCCCAACCTGCCCTCCACCCCGCACTTCACCCTCGCCGGCGCGTACGCCACCGGTACGCACGGCTCGGGGGACACCGGCGGCACGCTGGCCGCCGCCGTCCGGTCGGTGGAGTTCGTCACCGCGGACGGCGGCACCGCCACCGTCTCGCGCGGCGACGGGGACTTCGAGGGGGCGGTGGTCTCGCTCGGCGCCCTGGGCGTCGTCACCGCCCTCACCGTGGAGGCGTGCCCGGCCTTCGAGGTCGAGCAGTACGTCCACGAGGGCCTTCCCTGGACGGTGCTGGCGGAGCACCCGCAGGAGGTGTTCGGCGCCGCGTACAGCGTCAGCGTCTTCACCGACTGGGCCGACTCGGTACGGGTGTGGGTCAAGCGCCGCACCGGCGACCCGCTGCCCGACCTCGCCCGGACCGGAGCCCGCCCCGCCGACGGCCCCCGCCACCCGATCGCGGGGATGCCGGCCGGGAACGCCACCGAGCAGCGGGGCGTGCCGGGCCCGTGGGACGAGCGGCTGCCGCACTTCCGGTCCGGCTTCGTGCCCAGCGCCGGGGACGAGCTGCAGTCGGAGTACTTCGTCCCCCGGGACCGCGCCGCCGGGGCCTTCGCGGCGCTGAGGGAGCTCGGACCGCTGCTCGCCCCCGTCCTGCAGGTCTCCGAGATACGCACCGTGGCCGCCGACCCGCACTGGCTCAGCCCCGCCCACGGCCGCGACAGCGTCGCCCTCCACTTCACCTGGACGTCCGACGCCCGTGCCGTCGCGCCCGTGCTGCTCCGCGTCGAGGAGGCGCTCGCCCCCTTCGACGCCCGCCCGCACTGGGGGAAGCTGTCGTCCACCGACCCCGGGGTCCTGAGCGCCTCCTACGAACGCTGGGACGACTTCCGCGCGCTGCTGCGGCGGTTCGACCCGGCGGGCACGTTCCGCAACGACCTGATCGACCGGTACTTCCCGCGCTGACCGGCCGGCGGCCGGGGGGCGGCACCCGGCACCCGGCGCCCGGCGCCCGGCGCCCCACGGCCGGGCGGGGCACCGGGAGGGGGATCCGGCAGATGCCCGATGTTCCCGAGAACGGATGGGTTTGACCTCTCCGTGCGGGCGGATCACCTCCCCCAAACCGGGCCGGTTGTGCCCGACTCATTCCCACCGGGCCGCCCAGTCGCTACCTTCCCTTGCACTGCGTCCGTAACCCGGACACGCAACCCCTGACGTCGAACAGCCCGTCCCAGCTGTCCGCACCGGAAGGATCCTCCCGTGCACGCACCTCTCCTCAGAGGCGGAAAGCGCAGAATCATCGCGGTCGCCGCTGCCGCGTCCCTCGCCACCCCGCTGCTGCTCGCCGCGTCCGCAGGCCCGGCGGCGGCGAAGCCCGACCCCGGCAGGCAGGGCGAGAAGCTGGCGAGGCAGCTCGTCAAGAAGACCGGCTCCGAAGGCGCCATGAGGCACCTGCGGGCGTTCCAGGCGATCGCCGACGCCAGGGACGACAACCGAGCGGCGGGCTCCGCCGGCTACGACTGGTCCGCGAAGTACGCGGGCACCCTGCTCAAGGCGGCCGGCTACCAGGTCACCTACCAGAACTTCGACTTCGTCTACCGCGAGACGCTCGCGGAGAAGCTGTCCGTCCTGACGCCCACTCAGCGCGACGTCCCCATCAAGCTGATGACGTACACCGCGAGCACCCCCGAAGGCGGCGTCGAGGCCGCCCTCGCGGCCGTGCCGGTGGACGCCGACGGCACCACCGGCTGCGAGGCCGGGGACTTCGCCTCCGGCGACTTCGCCGGCAAGATCGCGCTGATCCAGCGCGGCGGCTGCGCCTTCGCCCAGAAGCAGGCCAACGCCGCCGACGCCGGCGCGATCGGCGCGGTCATCTACAACAACACCGACGGGGACCTCAACGGCACCCTCGGCGACGCCTCCGCGGGCCGCATCCCCACCGGCGGCATCACCCGGGCGGCGGGCGAGGAGCTGGCGGCCGCCGTCGCCCAGGGCACCGTCACCGTCAGCCTGGAGATCCGCGAGTTCCACGAGACCCGCTCCACGCCCAACGTCATCGCCGAGACCCGCGGCGGCGACCCGGACAACGTGGTGATGTTCGGCGCCCACCTGGACTCCGTCGCCGACGGCCCGGGCATCAACGACAACGCCTCGGGCTCCGCCGGCATCCTGGAGACCGCCCTCCAGCTCGCCAAGGCCGACCGGAAGGGCAAGCACGCCAACAAGGTGCGCTTCGCGCTGTGGTCCGCCGAGGAGGTGGGCCTGCAGGGCTCCGAGCACTACGTGACGAACCTGCCCGAGGCCGAGCGCGAGAAGATCGCCCTCTACCTCAACTTCGACATGATCGCCTCGCCGAACTACGGCCTGTTCGTCTACGACGGCGACGACTCCGACGGCGTCGGCGCCGGCCCGGGCCCCGAGGGCTCGGCGCAGCTGGAGCACGCGATCAACACCTTCATGCGGTCGCAGGGCCAGGAGCCGCGCGGCACCGACTTCACCGGCCGCTCCGACTACGGCCCCTTCATCGAGGCCGGCATCCCCTCCGGCGGCACCTTCACCGGCGCCGAGGGCATCAAGAGCGAGGAGGAGGCCGCCCTGTGGGGCGGCGAGGCCGGCCTCGCGTACGACCAGTGCTACCACCAGGCGTGCGACGACCTGGGCAACGTCAGCGAGAAGGCGCTCGGCATCAACGTCGACGTGATCGCCGACGCCGTCGGCACCTACGCCTGGGACACCTCCTCCCTGGAGGAGGACGTGCCCTTCGAGCCCACCAAGGGCACCGCGGGCAGCGGCGGCGGTCTGCACGACCACGACCACGACCTGACCGCCTGACGGACACCCCTCGGACGGCACCCACCGCGGGCGCCGGGGCACCCGCCCCGGCGCCCGCGGCGCTTTCCGCGCGGCGCACCGGACGGCACCGGCCGCGCGGGGAGCCGGATCGCCGTTCCGACCCTCCGCCGGAAGGCTGCGCCCCGCGCCGCCGGACCGGTAGGCTTTCCGTGTGATCTTCAAGCGAATCGGAAACGGGCGGCCGTACCCCGACCACGGCCGGGAGAGCACCCGCCAGTGGGCGGATGTCGCCCCACGCCCGGTGCGCCTTGACCAGCTCGTCACCACCAAGGGCCAGCTCGACCTGGAGACGCTGCTCGCCGAGGACTCCACGTTCTACGGCGACCTGTTCGCGCACGTCGTGAAGTGGAACGGGGACCTCTACCTGGAGGACGGGCTCCACCGCGCCGTGCGCGCCGCCCTCCAGCAGCGGCAGGTCCTGCACGCCCGCGTGCTCGAACTCGACTGACGCCCCGGACCGGGTCCGGTCCCGGGCCGGACCCGCCCGCGCTCGGGGGCGGGTGCCCGCGTTGGCCCTTTCGGGGCCGACTGCGGTGCGCGCATTGATCGTTTAGTAGGCATTACGCCGTCTCCGCACTACGCTGCGCCCATGAGCATGCTCACTCCCCCCGGCATGGGCGGCAAGTACCGCATCACGGGTGACAGCTACCCGCGGATGCGGCGCCCGCGCAGGCGCCGCAGGATCGTCGTCGCCGCCGTCGCGGCGACCGCCGCCCTCGGTGTGCTCTCCTGGGGGACGGTGCAGCTCCTCGACGCCTTCACGGGCGGTACCACCACCGTGCGGGCCGCCGGCGGCGACCGGGGCTGTGAGCGCGGCGACGGGGGGCGCGGCGACTCCGCGGGCCCGGGGAGCAGTGTCTCGGCGCACCCCGCCAGGGACTCCGGCGCCTCGGGCGAGCCCGGCCGGACCGCCGCGCCCGGCGCCCTGCCGAAGCCGTCGGCCGTCACGGTCAACGTCTACAACGCGACCACCCGCGGCGGCCTGGCCAAGAAGACCGCGGACGCGCTGGAGAAGCGCGGTTTCACCATCGGCGAGGTGGCCAACGCACCGGCCTCCCTCGACAAGAAGGTGAAGGAGGCCGGGCTGCTCGTGGGCCCGCCCGCCGCGTACCGCAGCGGCGCGTTCGACGTCCTGCGCACCCAGTTGCCCGGCGCGAAGGTCAGGGCGGTGGACCGCAAGGGCGAGGAGATCGACCTGGTGATCGGCAAGGCCTTCACCGGCCTGGCGGCCGAGAAGGAGGCACGGAAGGCCATGGCGGCCCTCGCCAGCCCCTCCCCCTCGCCCTCCCCCTCGGGCTGCTGAGCGGCGCACGAGTCCGCCGGGCGTGCCGTGCCGTGCCGTACGGGTCCTAGCCCGCCGTCCCGTACATGCGGTCGCCCGCGTCGCCCAGGCCCGGGACGATGTAGCCGTCCTCGTTGAGCCGCTCGTCGACCGAGGCGGTCACCACCGTCACCGGCGTGCCCGCCAGCTCGCGCTCCATCAGCTCCACGCCCTCGGGCGCCGCCAGCAGGCAGAGCGCCGTGACGTCGTCGGCGCCGCGCCGGATCAGCTCCCGGATCGCCGCCACCAGCGTGCCGCCGGTGGCCAGCATCGGGTCCAGGACGTACACCTGGCGCCCGGAGAGGTCGTCGGGCATGCGGGTGGCGTACGTGGACGCCTGGAGGGTGCGCTCGTCGCGGATCATGCCCAGGAAGCCCACCTCGGCGGTCGGCAGCAGCCGCACCATCCCGTCCAGCATCCCGAGCCCGGCCCGCAGGATCGGCACCACCAGCGGACGCGGATGGGACAGCCGCACGCCCGTCGTGACCGTCACCGGGGTGCTGATGTCGACCGGCTCGATGCGCACGTCCCGGGTGGCCTCGTAGGCCAGCAGGGTGACCAGCTCGTCGGCGAGGCGCCGGAAGGTCGGGGAGTCGGTGCGCTCGTCGCGCAGCGTGGTGAGTTTGTGCGCCACCAGCGGGTGGTCGACGACGTGAATCCGCATGCCCCCGACAGTAACCGAGGCACGATCCGGGCTCGCACTGGCGTACAAGCGTCTTTTCGGGGGACAGTGGACAGGTACGACCGGAGGTGTGGCCGTATGACCGAACCCAGGCAGCGACAAGGCGACACGCCCGACGACCGTCGGGCGCTCATACGCGAGGAACGGCGGGACCGGCGGGACCTCCAGGAGCCCGGGGAGCGCCGCGGGGGCACCCGGGCCCCCGGCGGCCCCGCGGTCCCCACCGACCTGGAGAGCGACGCGGAACGGCGCCGCCGCCGAGCGGTCTTCCTGCGCGAGCTGAACGAGGCGAAGGCCCTGCGCGAGCGGGTCCAGCCACGCCGCGCCCGCGCCGCGCGCATGCGCCAGGCGATGCGGATGAGGACATTTCGCTGGTAGTCCGCCGCAACACCCGCACGACGCACAGCCGAAGACCTCTCGCGAAGCGCCGGTTTCTGCCACGATTCCGATTGGGCGGGGCGCGGTCCCGTCATCACTCGGGCACCTGAAACCAGTGGGAGAGTCACGGTGTACTTCGCCGCACTGCTCGCGCGCACCGAAGACGGGTGGGAAGCGAGCGACACAGAACTCGACGAGGTCGAGACGCTGGCCGATCTCGCCGACCTGGCCCGGGAGGCCGCGGAGGACGACGAGCCGGTCCTGGTCTGCATCGAACAGGAGGGCGTCTGGTTCGGCGTCGTCCGGGTGGAGGGCGAGGAGGACCCCCGCATCTTCGTCTCGGACGCGGCCGGGGCCGCACGCAGCTCCTACGGGGAGATCCTGCTCACCGACGAGATCCTCGGCCGCGAACCGGCCGACGGGGAGGACCTCGACCTCCTCGTGGACCTCGACGGCACGGAGGACGGCGAACCGGCGGGCGACGACGGGGACGGCCGGGACGACGGGGACGACGGGGAGACAGCCGCGGGGTCCCCCGGCACGGTCCCGGCGGGACCGGTCGGCGACGCCGAGCTGCTGGCCGACTTCGGCCTGGACGGCAAGGCGCTGCTCTCGCTGACCTCCGAGGACGCCCTGAGCGAGATCGCCGACGCGCTCGGCTGCACGGACATGCTGGAGGCCGTCCGGTAGCCCGCCCCGGTCCCACCCGGCCCGGCTCCGGCCCGGCGCACGCCGCCCCGCCCGCCGTGCGCCGGGCCGGGCGGGTGGGGGAAACCGAGCCCGGGCGGGCGGGGGAAACCGAGCCCGGACGGGTGGGAGAAACTGAGCCCATGAGCGCCCCTCCGCCGCCTCCGGCTCCACCGAGCGAGACGCCCGCCCCGGATCCGCTGCGCGATCCGTGGCGGGCGGCGATGCGCCGTGCCCTGGCCGAGGCCGTACGGGCCCCGGAGACCGGGGACGTACCCGTCGGCGCGGTCGTCCTGGGCCCGGACGGCGCGGTCCTGGGCCTCGGCCGCAACGAGCGCGAGGCGACCGGCGACCCCACGGCGCACGCGGAGGTCGTGGCGATCCGCGAGGCGGCCCGGGCGGTCGGCGAGTGGCGGCTGACGGGCTGCACCCTGGCGGTGACGCTGGAGCCGTGCACGATGTGCGCGGGCGCGATCGTGCTGGCGCGGCTGGAGAGGGTCGTCTACGGGGCGGTGGACGAGAAGGCGGGCGCGGCCGGCTCCCTGTGGGACGTCGTGCGCGACCGCAGGCTCAACCACCGGCCGGAGGTGGTCTCCGGGGTGCTGGCCGAGGAGTGCGGGAGACTGCTGACGGACTTCTTCCGCGCGCCCTCCCGCCCGTCGGACAGGGGTCCGGGGGGCCGGAGCGGCGCCCGTCCCGATACCGATTTCGGCGCACGCCCGACCATGGGCTAGGCTTCCTCCCGGTAGCGTGTCCGAGCGGCCGAAGGAGCTCGCCTCGAAAGCGAGTGTGGGGGCAACTCCACCGTGGGTTCAAATCCCACCGCTACCGCCGCAGTCGAAGGGCCCCTCTCCGGAGGGGCCCTTCGCCGTGCGCCCCGCAGCGCCTTCCGTCCGCCTTCCGCCCGTCCCCGTCCGTCCCCCGTCCGCGCCCCGTACGGCGCCGGCCCGCGCAACCCCTGGGACCACCGGGCGGTGCCGGTTAGACTCTCGCGACCGCGTGGGCGGTCCCGTGTTCGGGGACACTCGGGGATGTTCGGGGAGAGGCAGAACGCCGTGGACGTGAAGAAGGTCGTGCTCTACGTACTCCTCGTCTTCATCCTCTACTCGATCATCACCTCGCCCGACCGCTCCGCCGAACTCGTCGGCGTCGGGTTCGAGGGCATCTCCAGCGCGGCGAAGGGCGTCGGCACCTTCATGACCGAACTGGTGAACTGAGCCGGGCCGTCCGTACGGACCCCTCCCCCTCCGCTCCCCCCGGCCGTCCTCCGCCTCCCCCCGCCGCACGGGGGCGGGCCCCCGGACGGCGGTCCGCCGTGCGCCCCTCCGTAACAACACGGAGTTACACGGTGCTTGCACACAGTGCATATAACTTGTGATGCTATGACCGCTTTTGCCGGATGAAACAACCGTGAAGGGGTTGGACGATCGGTGGCGGTCACGCAGACCCTTCCCCGGACCCCGACGGGGTCGGCCCCCAGCCGTCGGAGCGCGGAGACCCGCGCCCTGACCCAGGTGCTCTTCGAGCGGCTCTCCGGCCTGGAGCCCGGCACCCCCGAGCACGAGCGGGTGCGCGGGGCCCTGATCGAGGCCAACATCCCGCTGGTGCGCTACGTCGCCGCCCGCTTCCGCAGCCGCAACGAGCCGATGGAGGACGTCGTCCAGGTCGGCACCATCGGCCTCATCAACGCCATCGACCGCTTCGACCCCGGCCGCGGGGTGCAGTTCCCGACGTTCGCGATGCCGACGATCATCGGCGAGATCCGGCGCTACTTCCGCGACAACGTCCGCACCGTGCACGTACCGCGCCGGCTGCACGAGATGTGGGTGCAGGTCAGCAGTGCGACGGAGGACCTGACCGTGCTGCACGGCCGCTCCCCCACCACCGCCGAGATCGCCGAGCGGCTGCGGATCGGCGAGGAGGACGTCCTCGCCTGCCTGGAGGCCGGCCGCGCCTACCGCGCCACCTCCCTGGAGGCCGCCCAGGAGCGCGAGGACGGCCTGCCCGGACTGATCGACCGGCTCGGCTACGAGGACCCGGCGCTGGACGGCGTGGAGCACCGCGACCTGGTGCGGCACCTGCTCGTCCAGCTCCCCGAGCGCGAGCAGCGGATCCTGCTGCTGCGGTACTACCGGAACCTGACGCAGTCCCAGATCAGCGCGGAACTCGGCGTGTCGCAGATGCACGTGTCCCGGCTGCTGTCGCGGAGCTTCGCCCGCCTGCGTGCCGCAAATCCCCTCGACGCGTAACCCGCGCGTGTGACACTCGTTCAGGCGCATCCCCATCCCGAGCTGTGCAGTTTTATCGACTTGGGGCTACGTCGTGTTGCTGACTTGTGACATTCTGCGAGAAGTGCGTTTGCCGCGACGGCGCCGCCGGTATTGACCGGGAGGTGCCTCCCTCACGTCCGAGGGCGCCGCCGCGATCCGTCCGCGACCTCAAGGGGGTGGCATGTCCGTAGAACTGGGCAGCTCGAAGGTGCTCGCCGAGCCCGAGACCAAGGCCGACGCCGCACCGCACGTTCCCTCAGACTGCGACGCCATCGACACCCGGACCCTCTCCCGCTCCCTGTTCCAGCGGCTCGCCACGCTCGACGCCGACAGCCCGGAGCGCGTCTACGTACGAGACACCCTCATCGAGCTGAACCTCCCGCTCGTGCGGTACGCGGCGGCCCGCTTCCGCAGCCGCAACGAGCCGATGGAGGACATCGTCCAGGTCGGCACCATCGGCCTCATCAAGGCCATCGACCGCTTCGACTGCGAACGGGGCGTGGAGTTCCCGACGTTCGCGATGCCGACGGTCGTCGGCGAGATCAAGCGCTTCTTCCGCGACACCTCCTGGTCGGTGCGCGTCCCCCGGCGCCTCCAGGAGCTGCGCCTGGCGCTCACCAAGGCCAGCGACGAGCTGTCGCAGAAGCTCGACCGCTCCCCGACGGTGGCCGAGCTGTCCGCCTGCCTCGGGGTGTCCGAGGAGGACGTGGTGGACGGGCTGGCCGTGGGCAACGCCTACACGGCCAGCTCCCTGGACTCCCCCGTCCCGGAGGAGGAGGGCAGCGAGGGCTCCCTCGCGGACCGGCTGGGGTACGAGGACAGCGCGCTGGAGGGCGTGGAGTACCGCGAGTCGCTCAAGCCGCTGCTCGCCAAGCTCCCGCCGCGCGAGCGGCAGATCATCATGCTCCGCTTCTTCGCGAACATGACGCAGTCGCAGATCGGCGAGCGGGTCGGCATCTCCCAGATGCACGTCTCGCGCCTGCTGACCCGTACGCTCGCGCAGCTGAGAGAGGGCCTCGTCTCGGAGGAGTGAGGCCCGGCCCCCGCACGGGGGTGGACGTGGAGACGCGGACAGCCGCCGGGGACGGCACCACACCGTCCCGGCGGCTGTCCGCGTTCGCGGCGCGGGCCGCCCCGCTCAGGAGAGGGCGAACCAGACGACCGCGGCGACGACCGCGACCAGCGCGGCGATCCCCACGATCAGACCGACCCGGGGGCCGGAGGACGAGGTCGCGGCGGGCGGGCGCGGCCCGTCCTCGTCGACGAAGGCGCGGAACATCTGGGTGCTTCCGGCCGGGTCGTGCTGGCCGGCCGGGCCCTGGGGTGCTTGGGGGTTGTGAGCCATGCCTCCGGACCCTAGCGAACGGGCCGGGCGCGGGTCACCCCAGGTCGCGTCCGCGCACCGGCCGCGCCCGCCCGCACACCGACCCCGCCCCGCCCGTGCACCGACATGCGGAGCCGTCGCGGGACCGCCGGCCGACTTGGTGAGCGGCACACCCGGTCTTGGGAAACTGTTTGCCCCCACACGTCCGTTTTCGTTTGCCTGAGGCAACCAACAAACATATGCTTGCCCTAAGCAACGATTTCTGCGGGCCGTGAGGAGGCATCCGGTGACATCACACGCTCCCTACCGGGACCTGGCCCGGGAGCTCGGCTCCATCGGCACCGTCCGGCGCGAGCTGGCCCGCGACCTGCCGTACGACTGCCCGCCCGCACCGGCGGTCCTCCTGACCCTGCTGGGACGGCACGGCGAGCTGCGGATGACGCGGCTCGCCGATCTGCTGGGCGTCGACGTGTCCGTCACCAGCCGCCATGTCGCGTACGCCGTGGAGCACGGCTGGGTCGACCGCCGGCCCGACCCCCTCGACGGCCGGGTCCGGCTGCTGCGGCTGACCGGCAGCGGTGAGCGGCTGCTGGCCGAGACGCACCGCCGCGTCAGCGAGACCCTCGCGCACCACCTCGGCGACTGGCCGGCCGAGGACGTGGGCCGCCTCACCGAACTGCTGGCACGGCTGCGCGCGAGCTTCGGCGACCGCGGCTGCCGTACGGCCTCCCGGGGCGCCGGCCACGCCCCGTACCGCACCGCCGCACACGACTGACCCCGGAGAAACACGTACCGCCCGTGCCCCGCGCCGCCGGGACACGGCCCCGCCCGGACGCACGGCCGTCCGGACCGCCCCGGACCCGCAGGCGTACGGCGCGCCGTGACACGACGCCCGACGCGAGAAGAGACACGGAAAGCAAGGAGCGCATGGCAACGTCCACACCCTCGGAGGTACGGAAGGGCGACACCGCCCGCACCGCCCCGGGCGCCGAACAGGTGCCCATGACGCACCGCCAGATCATGGAGGCGCTGTCCGGGCTGCTGCTCGGCATGTTCGTCTCCGTCCTGTCCTCGACGGTCGTCTCCAACGCCCTGCCGCAGATCATCTCTGACCTGGGCGGCGGCCAGAGCGCGTACACCTGGGTCGTCACGGCGGCGCTGCTGACCATGACCGCCTCCACACCGCTGTGGGGCAAGCTCGCCGACCTCTACAGCAAGAAGCTGCTGGTGCAGTCGGCGCTGGTGCTCTTCGTCCTGGCCTCGGCCGGCGCCGGCCTGTCCCAGGACACCGGCACCCTGATCGCCTTCCGGGCGGTGCAGGGCCTGGGCGCGGGCGGTCTGGCGGCGCTGTCCCAGATCATCATCGCCGCGATGATCCCCCCGCGTGAGCGCGGACGCTACAGCGGCTACCTGGGCGCGACCTTCGCCGTCGCCACGGTGGGCGGACCGCTGCTCGGCGGCGTGATCACCGACGCCTCCTGGCTCGGCTGGCGCTGGTGCTTCTACGTCGGCGTGCCCTTCGCGATCCTCGCGCTGGTCGTGCTCCAGAAGACGCTGCACCTGCCCGTGGTGAAGCGGGAGAACGTGACGGTGGACTGGCTGGGCGCCTCCCTCGTCACCGCCGCGGTCTCCCTGCTGCTGATATGGGTGACGCTGGCCGGGGACCGGTACGACTGGCTGTCCTGGCAGACGTACACGATGGTCGGCGTCTCGGTCGTCCTGGGTCTGGCCTTCGTGCTGACCGAGTCGCGCGCCGCCGAGCCGATCATCCCGCTGGGCCTGTTCCGCAACCGCACGATCACGCTCACCGCGCTGGCCTCGCTCTTCGTCGGCATCGCGATGTTCGGCGCGACCGTCTTCCTCAGCCAGTACTTCCAGCTCGCCCGCGGCGAGTCGCCGACGATGTCCGGGGTGCTGACGATCCCGATGATCGGCGGGCTGTTCGTCTCCTCCACCGTCTCCGGCCTGGTCATCACCCGCACCGGCCGCTGGAAGGCATGGCTGGTGGCGGGCGGCGTCCTGCTGACGGCCGGGCTCGGGCTGCTGGGCACGATGCGGTACGACACCCCGTACTGGCGGATCGCCCTCTTCATGGCGCTGCTGGGCACCGGCGTCGGCATGATGATGCAGAACCTCGTCCTGGCCACCCAGAACCAGGTCGCCCTCTCCGAGCTGGGCGCGGCCAGCTCCGTGCTCGCCTTCTTCCGCTCCCTCGGCGGCGCGGTCGGCGTCTCGGTGCTGGGCGCGGTGCTCGCCCACCGCATCACCGACTACGTCACCGACGGCATGACGAGGCTGGGCATCCGGCCCGAGGGCGCGACCGGCGGCAACGGCAGCGCCATCCCGGACCTGGAGAGCCTCCCGGCTCCGGTCCGCACCGTCGTCGAGAGCGCGTACGGCCACGGCGTCGCCGACATCTACCTCTACGCCGCGCCGATGGCGGTGGTCGCGCTGCTGCTGGTGCTGTTCGTCAAGGAGGTGCCGCTGCGCACCCACCTGGAGGACCACGCCGAGCGGACCGGGAAGGACGGGCAGCCGGGGGAGGCCGCCGGCCGGACCGTCTGACCTCCCCGCCCTCCTCCTCCGTCCGGGACCCCCGGGGCCGGAACCGCGCGTGCGGTTCCGGCCCCGTGCGGTGTGGCCGCCCCTGGACGGAGGAGGGAGCGGTCCGGCCGGGCCTCGACGGGGGGAGGGCCGCGGCGACCGCGCACCGGGCCTGGCGGGACGTCAACCGGACCTCGTGCACGCCGGAGTGCGTCCCCCGCGGAGGCGCGAGGCCCCCGCCCGTCCCCGGCCCGATCCGCCGGACGGGGCGAATGTTTCCCGTGAAACATCGCAGTACGACATATCCCCGCTCCGGCCGAACGACTGCCTTCCGGCGGACTATCGTCGTCCCATGACCCCCGCCTCCGGGCGCCCTCCCGCCCCGCCCGGTCACGCCCATGGGACCGCCTCGCGCGGGACCCCGGTCCGCCGCGACGGAGGCGAACGCCGTACGGGCCCGGCGGGCTTCGGGTAGCTCCGCCGGGACACGCCCAGCGGTCGCCGCCGAGGGAGCCTCCATGGCCCGCACCGCCCATCACCCGTCTCCGTCATCGTCCCCGTCACCGTTCCTGTCCCCGTCACCGGAACAGCAACGGGGACAGGGACGGAAGAGGGAAGAGAACAGTCACGCCGGCCCGCCGGAAGCCCCCTGGCGCTCCGCGGTCCTCCACGACCTCCGCTACAGCGCCGGGATCCTCGCCGAGGCCGCCCGCGCGTCCCGCAGGCCCCGGCCGCAGCCGGTCCGCCGCGGGGTGGAGGTCCACCGCTTCCCCCGGCACAACCGCGACCGCTCGGTCGCCCGCTGGTCCGCGGTGGAGGAACGCCGCGCCCGTCAACGGCTGCGCGCCCGTACGACGGCCCTGCGGCGGCTGGTGAACTCCGGCGCCGACGCACTGGCGCTCGACGCCGCCGACGCCCTGGACGTACCGCCGGCCCGCCACCGGCACGGTTCGCTCTGGTCCGCGTGACGGACGCCCGCCGACCGCGCGCGCTACCGGGCACCGAGGTGCCGGGGGCACCGGTCGCCGTGCCCAGCACCGCGCCCCCCGTCCACACGGAAGAGGCCCCGCCGGTCTCCCGGCGGGGCCTCTCACCTGCTGCGCGCTCGGCAGGATTCGAACCTGCAACCTTCTGATCCGTAGTCAGATGCTCTATCCGTTAAGCTACGAGCGCTTGGCTTCCCGGCTGTTTCCTTGCCGGTCGGCGTTGCGGGAACAACATTACATGACCTCCGCCCAGAGGTGAAATCCGTTCGGTCAACCCTGCCTGACCTGCGGCGATACCCCCGGAAGGGATTCCGGAGCCCCTTGGCGGCGCTCCCTCGGCCCCCGCGCCCCCGCGAAGTCCCCGGAACGGCGGAAGCCCCGGCCGTACGGGCCGGGGCTTCGGTGATCGTGATGATCGAGCGGAGGCTGAGGGATTTGAACCCTCGATGGGCTTTAAGGCCCAAACCGCATTAGCAGTGCGGCGCCATAGACCAGACTAGGCGAAGCCTCCCCACACAACCGCGTCACCGCGAGGTGTGTGTGCTGATGATGGCACAGCCCAGAGGCTGTCTCCAATCGCCACCTACGTTACCCGGCTGGCGGGTCCCCGGGCAAAGGGCTTTGCCCCTGGTGGCGGCAGGGTGGTGGGGCGGGCGGGTGGAGGTGCGCAACGGCGCGCGCGGTGACGCGTTGGAAGGGGGAGGGAAGAACCCGCGGTCCCGCGGGCCGCCCGCACACCACCTTCCGGGAGTCGCCATGCCGCGCCGTACCGCCGCCGTCCTCGCCGGGGCCGTCGCGCTCACCGCCGCCGTCTCCGCCGCGGCCTCCGTGGCCGTACCGGCCGCCGCCCGTCCCTGGCCCGTGCCCGAGCCCGTCATGCCGGCCGCCCGGCAGGACCAGCTCACCATCACCGTCGCCTCCTCCCCGGACGGCGTGGCGGCGCCGCACGCGGCGCCGAGGGCGGTGCGCGGGGGCGGGGCGCCGACCCGGCGGACGTACACCCTCGACTGCCACCCCGCCGGGGGCAGCCACCCCGATCCCCCCGCCGCCTGCGACGCCGTCGACCGGGCCGCCCAGGGCCCGCGCGACCCCTGGCGGCCCGTCCCCGAGGACGCGCTGTGCGGCCAGGTGTACGGAGGCCCGGCCACCGCCCGCGTGACCGGGATGTGGCAGGGGCGGCGGGTGGACGCCTCGTTCGAACGGACGGACGGCTGCGAGATCGCCCGCTGGAACGCCCTGGTCCCCGCCCTCCCCGACCTGGGGGAGTGACGGACGTCATACGCCGGGCCGGGTCCGCCTCCACGTTCTCCGCACCCTCCCCACGCATCCGCCGTCGCTTCCGCTACCGCTGGCCGTAGACTCCCCTCTAGTGGCACGCACGGGGGACGGCAGACCGACCGCGGTTCCGGTGCCGCCACGGAGCACCAGCTGGTCAGCAGGGAGGATGCGTCGTCGTGAGCAGCAGGCCATCCCGAGGCGCTGCTCGCCTCGCAGCCATACTCGACGCCCTGCCGGACGCGTTGCTGCTGGTGAACTGCAACGGCACCGTCGTGAACGCCAACAGCATCGCCCTGGAGGTCTTCGAGTCGCCGGGCACGGCCCTGGTCGGGCGCGGACTGCTCGACCTGCTCCCGGACTTCGACTCCAAGCTCATCCCGGGCTCGATGCGCCGTCCCGACGACGTCCCCCAGCCCCGCACCAAGCCGACGCGGATGGTGGCGCGGCGCACCGACGGCACCCAGTTCATGGTCGAGGTCACCAGCGCCAACCTGGAGGACGGGCGCACGCCCTACGAGTCCTCCTTCGAGGCCGCCTTCGCCGACCACGGCCACAGCTACACCGGCAACGAACTGCTCATGCTCGTCGTCCGCGACCTCACCGGCACCGTCGACACCGAGGCGGAGCTGGCCCGGCAGCAGCGCCAGACCGAGATGATCCTGCGCGCCGCCGCCGAGGGCGTGGTGGGCGTGGACACCGAGGGCCGGGTCGTCCTGGTCAACCCGGCCGCCGCGCAGATCCTCGGCCACCGGGCCGGCGAGCTGGGCGGGCAGAAGCTGCACCCGCTCGTCCACCACTCGCGGCCCGACGGCAGCCCGCTGCCGTGGGAGGAGACGCCGCTCGCCGACAGCCTGCGCTCGGGGCGCAAGCACCGGGTGCGCGGGCAGGTGCTGTGGACCAAGGACGGGCGCGCGGTGCCGGTCGACATGACGACCGCGCCCGTGCGCGACGGCGACCAGCTCGTCGGCGCGGTGCTCGCCTTCACCGACCGCACCGCCTACGACGCCCTCGCCGCGCGCCACGAGCAGCTCCTGGCCGTACTGGAGAGCGGGCTGCGCGGGCCGCTGGAGCAGCTCCGCGGCGAGCTGGGCGGGCTGGCGGCCGACCCGGCCGGGCAGCTGTGGCCGGAGGCGAACCAGACCCTGCACTACCTCGCCGCGGGCTACGCGCGGATGACCACCCTCGTGGACAACGTGCTCGGCTACCAGCGACTGGACGCGGGCGCCGAGAGGCTCGCGCGCGAGACGGTGCCGCTGGACGAGGTGGTCTCGGCCGGCGTCGAGGGCGCGATCGAGCTGATCGGGCCCGGGCGCGCGCAGTTCGCGGTGCACGCCCCGCCGATCGAGGTGGAGGTCGACCCGGTGCGGCTGGCGCAGGCGCTGGCCCACCTGGTGGCGGACGTGGCCGGCGTGGACGCGACCGGCAACGCACAGGGCCCCGCTTCCGGCGACTCGACGATCGTCGTCGCGGCGGCGCAGCGCGGGGACGTGGTGCGCATCGAGGTGCGCGGGCCGTACGGCGGCGGCAGCCCGGTGCACGAACCGCTGGTGCGCGGGATCGTGCGGCGGCACGGCGGTGTGCTCCAGACCCACCGGGTGCCCGGGGCGGGCGGCGACAGCGCCTACGTCCTGGAGGTGCCGGTGGGGTCCCCGGATCCGGCGAAGGCGGCGCGGCGGAAGCAGGAGGCGCAGGAGGCGCGGGGCACCCGGGGCTCTCAGGACTCGCAGGACTCGCAGGCCACCCGGGGCGGCGGCGAGACGACGGTGATGCCCGTACCGTCGCAGCCGGCCCGGGGCACGCCCGCCGCGCACGCGGCGGGCGAGGCACGGGCCGCTGCGGGCGGGGCGATCGCCCTGCCTCCGGGTCCCCAGGCCCAGGCGGAGACTCCCGCGCACCCGTCCGTGCCCGCCGCGCCGGACGGCGACAGCGGTGCCGCACCGGTCCCGGCCGGCAGCGGACGGCGCCGGGCGCGACGCGTGCTGGCGCAGGGCGGCGAACGCGCGGAGGACGGGGAGGACAGCGGCGAGCACGCGCTGCCGCGGTCGCCCGCGAACGGCGGGGGCGCGCCCGCGCTTCCCCAGCTCCCCCAGCAGGGCACCGGCCGCCGCGCCCGCCGGGCCGCCGGGCCCGAGGCCCCGGCTCCCGCCGCTCCGGCGGAGCAGCGTACGGCGTTCGCGCTGCCGCCCGGCCCGACTCCGGCTCCGGCTCCGGCTCCGGCTCCGGCTCCGGCTCCGGTCCAGCCTCCGGCCCCGCCGCAGCAGGGGCGGCAGCCCGCGGCCGAGCAGTCCCGTCCCCAGCCCCCGGTGCCCGAGGCCGCAGGTTCGGGCTCGGCCTCGGGCTCGGGCACCGGATCGGTCCCGCTCCCGGCCGCCCAGGACGACCGGCCGACCGGGCGGCGCCGCCGCGTACCGCCGGCCGAGGAGGCGCCGCAGCCGGCCGCCGCGCCCGCCGCGCAGCCGGCTCCCGTACCCGCCGAGCCGCAGGCCCCCCGGCCCGCGCCCGGACCCGAGCGGCCCGCGCCCGCCGAGCACGACCAGCCCGCCGGGCACGGTGGGCACAGTGGGCACGCCGGGCAGGGTGGCGCCAACGGCGCGGAGCAGCCCCACCAGGCCGCCGACCTCACCGTGGTCGCGGCCAGTCCCATCCTCGGCGGCGCGGTTCCGCCGACGGCTCCCCGGCAGCGCGCGCTGCCGATGCCGGGCGGCGCCGCGGCACAGCCGGAGCAGACGTCCGGCGTCAGTGTGCGCACCCTGGGGCAGGGCGTGCCCTTCGCCCGTCAGGCGGGCGAGCAGCACACCGGCCAGCACGCGATCCAGCCGCCCGCGCCGCAGGCCCCGCCCGTACCGCGGGCATCCGCGCCGCAGGCGCCCGTACCGCCCGGTGCCCAGGCGCACACACCGACGCATACGCCGACCCACACGCCGACGCACACGCCGATTCCGACGCACACGCCCGCGCAGACCAGTGCCGGACCGGGCCGCCGGCGCAAGCTCGCGGCCCCGCCGGTGGAGAAGGAGCGCGCCGCCGAGGCGGCCGCCGCCGCGGCCGCCGCCGCGCCGCCGCAGGGCCGGCCCCAGCAGCCCCCGGCCCACCACTCCCACGGCGGGCGGGAGTTCGCGATCGGCGCGCCCGAGGCGGGGGCCGAGGGGCCGGAGCACCTGGACGGCCCGGGCGGCGCCGTCGAGGTCACCGGCGGCAGCGGCCGGGCGCCGCTGCCCGCCGACGACGAGCTGCCCCCCGAGCCCCTGGACAACCCCCGGCGGCTGCTGGTGTGGCCCGAGCCGGACGTCTCCACCCAGCAGGCGCTGACCGACCGCGGCTACCGCCCCGTCATCGTCCACTCCCGCGAGGAGGTGGACGCGCAGATCGCGGCGTACCCGGCGGCCCTCTTCGTGGACCCGCTGACCGGCCCCATCACCCGTACCGCCCTGCAGTCGCTGCGTCAGGCGGCCGTCGCCGCCGAGGTGCCGGTCCTGGTGACGGCCGGGCTGGGGCTGGCGACGCGGGAGGCCGCGTACGGCGCGGACCCGGCCGTCCTCCTCAAGGCCCTGGCGCCGCGCGACAGCGAGCAGCACCCGCCGCGGGTGCTGCTGGTGGAGGAGCACGCCGCCATAGCGGACGCCATGGCCGCGACGCTGGAGCGGCGCGGCATGCAGACCGCGCACGCGCCCTCGGACGCGGAGGCGGTGCAGGTCGCGGCGCAGATCCGGCCGAACCTGGTGGTGATGGACCTGATGCAGGTGCGCCGCCGCCGCGCCGGGATCATCGACTGGCTGCGGGTGAACGGCATGCTCAACCGCACGCCGTTCGTCGTCTACACCTCGGCCGGCATCGACCCGGCCGAACTGCCCGGCCTGGCGTCCGGCGAGACGGTCCTCTTCCTGGCGGAGAGGTCCACGAGCGCGGAGGTGCAGTCGCGCATCGTGGACCTGCTGGCGAAGATAGGCGCCAACTAGGCGCCGGCCGGGTGTGCCCGGTCACGAGGTCGGTCATGAGGTCGGTCGCGAGGTCGGTCGCGGCCGGCTGATCGGCGGGCGGTCTCCGGGGCCGAGTGGCGGCGTTCGCCGTCGCGGTGTCCGGGCCGCCGCTTCACGCGGCGGGACGCCCCCGCGGGTACGGACTCGCGGGCCCGTGCCCTACCGCCAGGTCGCGGTGTCGGGGTCGATGCCGTGAGCTCGC
The DNA here is from genome assembly GCF_029813835.1 of Streptomyces sp. DH37. GTDB lineage: Bacteria > Actinomycetota > Actinomycetes > Streptomycetales > Streptomycetaceae > Streptomyces. The sequence continues at coordinate 174,383 of NZ_JARVKV010000003.1, read as the reverse complement.
GCGCTGGCGTCGACGATGCGGCGGAACCATGCGGCAAGGCCCGCGCGGATGCCGTCGTAGTGGGCGGCGAACGCCGGGTCGGCCTCGTACATGCGGCCGAGGCAGACCTGCATCCGCCTGGTGAGGGGGAAGTACGAGGCGAAGACCTCGCGGTGCCGCTCGACGAGCCGGTTCGCTTCCGGGCTGCCGGGCGCGACGCCGGCGTCCATCGCGTCCCCGAGGGCGCGGTCCAGGCCGGCGACGGCGTCGGCGACGGCCTGCCATTCCTCCGGGCCCCGGGAGGCCGAGCGTTCGGCGTACTGCCGCCACTGCTCCGTGTCCCCGTAGCGCTCACGGGCCCGGGCGGGCCACTCCGGGTCCCACCGGGGGCCGAAGACCGCGGCCTGCTGCTCGGCCGTCAGCAGCAGGCCGCGGTCGTGGGCGTCGATCATCCGGTCCAGTCCGGCGCCGAGCCGCCGGAGGCGGTCGATCCGTTCGGCGACCCGGGCGCGCTGCGCGCGCAGCGCGCCGGGCACGTCCGCGGCCGAGTCGTCCAGGACGGACCGGATCCCCTCCAGGCCGAGGCCGAGCTCCCGGTAGACGACGATGCGGTGCAGGCGTTCCAGGTCACCGGCGGTGTAGAGCCGGTACCCGGCGGCCGTGCGCAGCGACGGCCGCGCCAGGCCGATCTCGTCCCAGTGGTGCAGCGCACGGACTGTCACGCCCAGACGCGCCGAGACCTGACCGACGGTCAGGCCGTCGGCGTCAGCGGCGACGGGCATGCTCCTCCTCGTCGCCGCGGACGGAGTCCGGTGGGGTGATCCCGACGGCCTCGAGGTTCCGCGCCTCCTGGCCGGCCGGATCGAGGGGCTTCGCCGCGGTGAGAACGATCCGCGCGTTCTCGGGGGTGGTCACCGTCACATCGCGGGTGTTCCAGGGGGTGTCCCGCGGACCGTCGACCGAGTCCGGGCGCAACGCGCGGCAGGCCTCGACCAGGGAGTCGACCTGGCCGAGCACGCACGCGAAGCCGACACCGATCGCCGGCGGCTGCTCCGGAACGCTCTGCGCCGGTACGAGGAGCACGTCCTGGAACGCCCAGCGGCGCAGGTGCACGAGCCTGCCGGGGATCTCGAACAGCTCGAAGAACCCGAGCCCGCGAACCCAGAAGTCCGCCGACGCCGCCAGGTCGTCGGTGGGGATCGTCACGAACGCGGGCATTCCGTAGATGCCGCGGAACGGCTCCGGCGCGACGGCGTCCGGGCCGGGAGGGGGCACGGGACTCATCTCGAAGGCGTTGTAGTGGTCGCTCATGCGCCCCACCTTCCGGCCTCACGCGGCGTGAGGGTCAAGTCGAATCCGTGCATCCCGCTCCGTCCCGGCGGTGCGGCCGACGCCACGGCCGGGTGCAGCCGGGCACGGCCGGGTGCAGCCGGGCCGGGCAAAGGCTCCCGGAGCCGGACGGCACCGCCGTACGCGGTGCCGTCCGTGGTGCCGTCCGTGGTGCCGTCCGCGCCCGTCGTCGCGCTCGCGGTCAGAGCTTGGTGACGTCCAGCGCCCCCTGCGCGTACTGGGCCCGGATCACCTTCTTGTCGAACTTGCCGACGCTCGTCTTCGGCACGGCCGGGATCACCGCCCACCGCTCGGGGAGCTGCCAGCGGGCGACCTTGTCCGAGAGGAACTCGCGCAGCTCCTCGTACGTGACCTCCCCGGCGCCCTCCTTGAGGACGACCGTGGCCAGCGGGCGCTCGCCCCACCGCTCGTCGGGCACGGCCACGACGGCGGCCTCGGCGACGGCCGGGTGGCCCATGAGGTGGTTCTCCAGCTCCACGGACGAGATCCACTCGCCGCCGGACTTGATGACGTCCTTGGCCCGGTCGGTCAGCGTCAGGTAGCCGTCGGGGGTGATCACACCGACGTCGCCGGTGCGCAGCCAGCCGTCGGGGCTGAACTTGTCGTCGGGGCGCGTGGGTTCGGCGTCCGCGCCTCCGTAGTACGCCCCGGCGATCCAGGGGCCGCGCACCTCCAGCTCACCGGCGGACTCGCCGTCCCACGGCATCTCGCTGCCGTCCGGGCCGATCAGCCGGGCCTCGACGGAGGCCGGGAAGCGGCCCTGGCTGATGCGGTACGGCCACGCCTCCTCGTCGCTGAGCCCGGCCGGCGGGTGGGCGACGGTGCCCAGCGGGGAGGTCTCGGTCATGCCCCAGGCGTGGGTGACCGTCACGCCGTACTTCTCGCCGAACTCCCGCATCAGGGAGGGCGGGCAGGCCGAGCCGCCGATGGTGACGTTCTTCAGGGAGGAGATGTCGCGCGGGTTGGCGGCCAGCTCCGCCAGCAGCCCCTGCCAGATGGTGGGCACGGCGGCCGAGTGCGTCGGCTTCTCGGCCTCGATCATCGCGGCGAGCGGGGCGGGCTGGAGGAAGCGGTCGGGCATCAGCAGGTTGACGCCGGTCATGAAGACGGCGTGCGGCAGGCCCCAGGCGTTGACGTGGAACATCGGCACCACGGGCAGGGTGGTGTCGGCGTCCGTCAGGCCCATCGACTCGCCCATGTTGACCTGCATCGAGTGCAGGTAGACGGAGCGGTGGGAGTAGACGACGCCCTTGGGGTCGCCGGTGGTGCCGGAGGTGTAGCACATGGCGGCGGCCGTGCGCTCGTCCAGCTCGGGCCAGTCGTACCTGGTCGGCCGGCCCTCGATCAGCGCCTCGTACTCGTGGACGGCCGGGCGGCAGCCCTCCAGCAGGGAGGTGTCGCCGGGGCCGACGACCACCACGTGCTCGACCGGCTCCAGCTTCGGCAGCAGCGGCGCCAGCAGCGGCAGCAGCGAGCCGTTGACCAGGATGACGCGGTCGGCCGCGTGGTTGACGATCCAGGCGAGCTGCTCGGCGGGCAGTCTGAGGTTGAGGGTGTGCAGGACCGAACCCATGGCCGGGATGGCGAAGTACGCCTCGACGTGCTCGGCGTTGTTCCACATCAGGGTCGCCACGCGGTCGTCGCGGGCCACGCCGAGCTCGTCGCGCAGGGCGTGGGCGAGCTGGGCGGCGCGGTCGCCGATCTCGGCGAACGTCCTGCGGTGCGGCTCGCCTTCCCCGGTCCAGGTCGTGATCCGCGACTTTCCGTGCACCGTGCTTCCGTGTCGCAGAATGCGCGAGACGGTCAGCGGTACGTCCTGCATCGTGCTCAGCACCGGGGCCTCCCGAAAAGAGATATACGGGCGCTACGCGGCGGTAACGCGGTCGTTGCCCGGAAGCCTGCCACCGACCGGTCGGTATGTCACTAGCCCGGAGCCCGATACGTCGCCGTCTTTCCACCCCGTCGCGCCGCCGTGCCCCCTACGCGGCGACCGCCGTCTCCTTCTCGAAGCCCCCCGCGTCCCTCAGCTCCCTGACGTCTCCCGCGCCTCTCCCGCCACTCCCCCTCGCGCCCTTCGCCACCTTCGCGCCTCTCACGCCCTTCCCCGCCCCGCCCGGCACGTCCGCCAGGAGCTGCGCGTCCTCCCGGAGCTTGGCCAGCGCCCGCGACACCGCGCTCTTGACCGTGCCGACCGAGACCCCGAGCACCGCGGCGGTCTGCGCCTCGCTCAGGTCCTCGTAGTACCGCAGCACCACCATGGCCCGCTGCCGGTCCGGGAGCGCCAGCACCGCCCGCCACACCGCGTCGCGCACGGCCTGCTGCTCGGCGGGGTCGGGGCCGGGCACCGGTTCCGGCTCGGGCAGCTCCTCGCACGAGTACTCGTCCACCCGGCGCTTGCGCCACTGCGAGGTGCGCGTGTTCACCAGCGCGCGGCGCACGTAGCCGTCGAGCGCGCGCTGGTCCTCTATTCGCTCCCACGCCAGGTACGTCTTGGTCAGCGCGGTCTGGAGCAGGTCCTCGGCGTCGCTCGGGTTGGAGGTGAGCGAGCGCGCCGTGCGCAGCAGCACCGGCCCGCGGGCCCGTACGTACGAGGTGAACGTCAACGGCGCCACGGTCGCGGCCGTCCCATGCGTGGTCATGGCTCAACGCTAGGAGCCCGCGCCCCCGCTGGGATCGGCCCCAGGTCCCGATGCCGGGTCCCCCTCAGGTCGGAGGCGCGGCGCCGCCTCCACCCCCCGGAGGGGGAGGGACCCCCGTACCGCCTCGGGGTCCCCCGCGTACGTCCGCGCGCACACGGCAGCGCGGCCGCACCGAGTGCGGCCGCGCTGACCCATCCCTTCTCCCGGGGCACCGGCCCGGTTCCCCGCCCGGCCGGCGCCCGTCGGCTCAACGGAGCCCGTGAAGCGCGTGCACCACCACGGCCCCGAACCGGGTGATGCGGGTACGTGCCATGTTCTGTCCTTCCGGAGCGTGTTCCTGATCTCGCAGCGACGTCGCGCACTCAGACTGCCCGCCGGAAACCTGGCGAACCACCCACAACACCGCATCCACTCGCAAGAATGACGACGTGTCGATAAACCTCCCATGCAACCGCAGAACCCCCTGTCACTCTTCCGCAGCAGCGGCGGCACCGCGGCCGGCCCGCCCGGCGAGACCGCCGGGGGCGTCGACCGGTTCGCGGAAGTGGGGAAGACTGGCGGACGAGCGGGGAGGGGATGCCGTGGAGTTCGTGGTGTTCATGACGCTGCCGGGACTGGTCATCCTGCTGACCGCCGTGGCCTTCGTCGACCGGGTGCTGCTGCCCCGGCTCGGCAGGGGGCGCGGCGGCAGGGTCTCGGCGACGGGCTTCGAGATGCTCCACGCGAGCCTCCTGCCCGGCAAGGAGCACGAACTGAAGCAGCGCCGGACGGTGGCGCTGATGCGCGAGGAGGAGGGCGACGGCGCCCCTCCGCACTCGACGGTCGACCTGAGGCGCGGCACCGCGGTCATCCGTCCGCGCGACCTGCCCTGACCTCCGCCCCGGGGGAGGGAGGCCGCGCGGGTACGAGTGGATTCGCCGGGTGGGCGGGGCGGTTCGAGGACGAGCGCGAGCGCAGGCGCGCCCAGGGGGATCCCGGCTGGGAGCGGGGCGCCACCTCCACCCGGCGGTGCGGAGCGGTGTCCAGCGCGTCCAGGCGGGCGAGGACGGCGACGGCGATCCGCTCACCTCGGACGCGGCGGGCCGCATCCTGGCCGACGAGCAGCGCCACGTACCGCTCCACTGCGAGCGGCTGCACGCCTCCCTCGCCCGACTTCCCGACCCCCTGCGCCGCCTCGGCCCCGGGCCTGTGGCGGCTCCTACTCCTCGCCGCCTGCCTCGTCGTCGCCACCGGTCACGACCCGGCACTGCGCCGCCTCGGCCCCGGGCGCCGACGCTCCGTGGCCGACGTCATGGCCTCGTCCCGCACGGTGATCCCCGCGGTGCTGGCCCCGCGTACGGCCGCGCAGACGGACACCCGGCCGGGCACCCGATCGGGCACGGCAACCTGATCAAGATGTAGCGGATACAGCACCACAGTCGGCTGACCACCGCCTTACAAGTTCGGTCTATGCCTGCCCCTGGGGCTTCTGAACTCCATTGGAGACCGCCCTCAACATGGCCGCGCACCGCCATAGCCTCGATATGCCGCATGACTGCAATGGCCTCATCAACGCCCGCGGAGGTGATGGCAGGGCGCCACCCGCGTACTGCCAGGGGTGCGGACAAGTGCGGAGCGAGAGCGGCTCGGCCGCCTTAGCCGCGGAAGCGCCAGTGGTTCGCACTGCCTTCCGCCGAGAAAGGACAGCTTGCGACTTAGACATGGGATGATCCTCCTACCCGTTATGAATCGTGGGGGACCATGCACTTGACGAGGGAAGTGCGCCAGCAACTGCTGCACCAGAACGAGGACTTCGAGGTGAACACCAGCTACTCAGGAAAGAACATCACCGAGTACCGACGGTACCGGATCACGGCAGGGGAGTTGCACATCCGCTCCAGCGGCAAGACGTCATGGGCAGACAGCCGCTTCGACCACGAATACGTCGCCACCGACGAGCAGACGCACCGGTTCCTGCGGGAACACCTGGCTGCATTGAACGCTGACGGGTTGTAGGAGAAACTCAAAGTCGATCACGTAGCGCCCCCGCACCGAGGTCTGGTGCGGAAGCGCTGTCGTGCGCGGTCTGAGGGCCGCCACTTCGCGATACTCGGGGGACGGCCCAGCGTTGATCATCGCGTGGGCGGGTCGACCGAAGGCGGAAACTTACAGTGCGGCCCATGTGAACCTCAGCCGACGACAGTCGGCCACGACGGCAGGCGCGCCGACCGACTACGCACGCGTGTGCCTCGCTGGACCCCGCCAGCCTCGGCCACGCTGCCAGATTGTCGACCAGAGCAAGCCGCGCCAGTCGGACCGCAAGAGACGTCCCTTTAGGTCCACTTTGTCTTAATTTCTCGGCTTGGGAACCTGCGAGCACTCGGGGCCGGAGCGAGCACTGACCTGTGTGAACGGCTCTGGTACAGCCCCATCGGGCTGGTTGCTTTCACAGTGGTCTCCAGTTGCTCCTTGCTCTGTCTGGTGTGCTTGTGGGGTGGTGCGTAGACGAACGAGGGCGCACGACTGCTCCAGCCATGACTGCTTGATTCACCCAACTTAGCTGCGCCGAGGGGTGGGTCTGTGCGCTAATAACCCCGTGGACTGCTCAGGATCAACGACCCGCAGAGAGTCATGTCATGCAGCGGCGCCGCTGCCCGGCATAGGCCCTGCTACTCAGGCGATGCCAGTGCTTGGCGGACTACGGTCGCCGGGCCATCGATCGGGCGTTCCCATGCGCTGGCGTTGCTGCCAGAACTGCTGCACCTGTCACCTTGCATTTGCTCGTCAGAGTTATTGCATCCTGTCCCCAGGGTACGAGATATTGCACGTATCCCTGAGTGAAACTTAGAGCAGTCATAGTACCCCCTTGGAGCCCCAAGCGCAGATATATAATGAGCCATGAAGCAGCAAAATCGAAACCTACCAGTGGGCAAGGAATGACAAATAACTCCACCGAGTCGCTAACGGCTAACGTCTTCGAAGAGCGCGCCGAGTACCTGTCTAAAGGTGAACTAGCGGCATGGACAGCGTCGACCAAAGCAGATAGAGCCATCCTTGCGAAACTCAAAGGTCCAGGCGCGAAACTGCTCATTGGTCCACGAGGGTGCGGTAAATCCACCCTGCTGCGCCGCGCTTATTTTGAGTTGCAAGAGGAAGCGGCACATCTCGGCGTCTACGTTAATTACAGCAAGTCCCTTGCATTGGAACCTCTGTTTCATAAGGCGGCGAACGCTCTGCAGTTGTTTCGCCAATGGGTTCTACTCAAGATTGCCGTTGGCGTTAAGGAAACCCTAGAGGAGGGTAATCGCGAAATCCCCCATACACTAGCAGAACTGACAAGTGACGCTCAGGCATATATCAAGACCCTAGAGGCGGGGACTGCAAGCTCTATCCCGGACGTCTACACCACGCCTACCGAACTACTGCATGCCCTGGAATCATGGACGCAAGATAGTGGAATGAAGAGATGTGTCCTACTCCTGGATGATGCGGCACATGCTTTTTCGCCAGACCAGCAACGGGAATTCTTCGAGATCTTCCGAGAGCTTCGTTCGCGGACAGTTTCGGCGAAGGCCGCTGTATATCCAGGCATCACGAGCTACTCGCCGAATTTTCACGTTGGACATGAGGCCGAGCTTGTCGAGTCCTGGCTTCGTCCGGACGAAGACGGCTATCTCGAAGTTATGCGCGAAATCGTAAACAGGCGCATTCCAGCCTCTCACTTGAAAAGACTTAAGGGGCGTGAGGAACTAATTGACTACCTCGCCCTGGCCTCCTTCGGATTGCCGCGCGGCTTCCTAGTCATGCTTTCGCAGCTACTAGGAGTTGAAGAGGATGAAACCCATAACCCTACACGAAAAATGGCGGAGACTGCAATCTCCGATCACGCTGCCTCTGTCCGTCAAATTTTCAGCACCCTCGCCGGCAAGCTTCCCCGGTATAAGCACTTCGTAGATTTCGGACAGGAGTTGGAAGCGGGTTCCGTTCGTCAGTTGCAGAGCTTCAACTCAGCCAGACGTGACCGTTCTAAGGCGACAGTTGTCGCCTTTCGTGAGCCGATGGATGCAAAGCTAACCAGGATGGTCGCCATGCTGGAATATGCAGGCATTTTCCGAGATGCCCATACGGTATCGCGAGGCGTGAAAGGCGTGTTCCATCGCTACATGCTCCATTATGCGATTCTAATCGAAGGGAATGCACTCAGCCTTGGCAGGGCTTTTGCTGTTTCGGATATCATTTCCGCACTAGTTACGCGCGACGCTCATGCCTTTTCGCGACTGCAGCCAAGTAATGTCCTAGGTGTAGATTACGAAGATAGGTGCACCTTGGACCTACTTCCATGTCAAAATTGTGGGGCGCCGCGCTATTCTGAAGATGCACAGTTTTGCATGAAATGCGGTCGTCAACTAAGAACAGCGTCAATCTATGAAGAGCTACTCAAGGCTCCGATCGACAACCTTCCCCTACCGAAGAAAAAGCGTGACGGGCTGCTCAAGTACACCGAGATTCGAACCGTTAACGATATTCTACTTGACGAGGAGAATGCGCAGATTCGTGGAGTTCCATACATTGGCCCGGTTTGGGCAAAGCGAATCAAGAGCTACGCGCAGGAGTTCGTAAGTGTCTAAAAAGCGCAACGTGAAATCCTCGGCGGCCTGGGAGAGGGTCAATCTGCCGCCCGAGAGCACAGACACAGAGTTCTCGGCGTGCTGCGTGAAATCTGAGATCGGCGACAGCCCCATCGACGCATTCTACGGAAGTCTGGGCGATGTTCTTCGCCTTGGACTCCCTGATGACCTCGCAAAGAACGACACCCTTGGCAGACTGCTGGCGCTGGGAATTGTCACAGGGACAGAAGCCTACTTCAGATCTATCTTTTTAGGTCTAATAAATACTTGCCCTCTCGTTAGAGATAAGGCCGCTGACCAACTGATTGCCCTAGGGGCATTTGACTACTACGGACCCAGTAAGCTGGGAATGGGACTGTTTGAAGGTGTTAGTTTTGCTAGCGAGTCTGAGATTAAGAAGAGAAGTGGGGCCCTTCTAGGTTTTTCATGGCAACCTAATAGCTCTCTCGGGATTGCTCTTAGTAATTTCGATGTCGTGTGTCATATTCGCCATGCGAGTGTGCACTCACACGGCGTTCTAAGTCGAGGAAATGCTAAAGCATTAGGCTTGAAAAGCAAGGAAGAGGCGACGCAGATCGTCCTAGATTTCGCCCACTTGCAAAAAATTGCACTCATATGCACTAGCGCTGTACGCGAGTTCAATCTGATGCTCTATAAGGCGACAATTGAAAAATGGATTCAAAGCAAGTTTCTTGTTGGGGCATGGAGTGCCGACAAAGATCTGATGCGAAGAGGTTTCGATCTTTTCCGTTCCAGAGTGGATGGGACGTCTCCGAGAGACGCCTACCGGTCCTACCTAGCTCTGCAGCCATTGATTCGGCAGAGATGGGCGCACGGGAATGCAAGAAGATAAACTGATTGCGGTGGTACGGCTCTGGGGTGGCGCTGCTTTGTGGCGCGAGCAATCATATGGTCCCGTAAAGTCATGGAGCCGACCGCCCCAGTCACGGCGTACCTCTTCTTTCTCGTAAGGCGACTTGTTGCTGTACGTGCGGCACAGGTGTCGGCCGAGCTGGAGCGGGGTGGAGACAGGAGCGCAGGCTCGGTGGGGAGCCGGGCCGCGCGCGGCGAGCAGAGCGAGCCGCCTTAAACCCGTAGAGAAGGTTGTTACTCAGTGGGGTGGTTGGGCTTTTCCGGTCCCGGTAGATGCTTGACGCTTCGGTACCAGCTGATGGTTGACCGTGGCTGTGTTCAGTTTTTCTGCGAGCGTCATTACAACGTGCAGCAGGAGGCTGGGGTCGAGATGGTGAGGGGACCTGGTGTGCCGCCTCGATGATTCCTCAGGCACGGAGGATTGAGGGTGCCAGCGTCCTTGCGCGGTCGTGGAGGTCGCGGGCGGTGCGGTTGCGCAGGTGGGGGCGGATCAGGGTGACCATGGTGCGGATGCGGTCGTCCGCCCGTCCGCTCTGGACATGCGGGTACTCGTCCAAGGCCGAGTGCCAGGTAGCGGACGCCTCTTCGAGGTGTCCAAGCCGCATCTGCCGTTCGGCGACGGTTGCCAGGCGTAGCACTCGGGTCCTGCGGTACACGGGCTCCCGGAGCCGGTTAGATTCGGTCATGGCTTTGATCGCCCCGCTGGTGTCTCCGAGTTCGTGCCGCACCTGGCTCGTGTGGTACGCAAGCGCGGCGGGGTCGTAGGAGCCGAAGGTCTTCGCTCGTGACTCGGCCTTCTCCATTGCCACTTCCGCGTCGCGCAGGTGGGCCAAGGCGGTGCGGCGGTCGCCGGTCTGGGCGGCGGCGTGGGCCTGTTGTCCGGCGAGGAAGGCGCGCATGCGCGGCCCGGCCTGGGGTGAGGCGGCGGCTGCCGCGTCGGCCAGGCGCAGCGCCTCCGGGCCGTGGCCGAGGTCGACGGCCTGAACGCTCATGCCTCGCAGCGTGGTGCAGTACGTCAGGTGGTCCTCGGCCGCGCCGGCCAGTTCCAAGGCCTTGAGGTAGTACTGCTGCGCCAGCCCCTGCAGGCCCTCGGCCACCGCCATGTAGCCGGTGAGGTAGCACAGGTCGGAGGCGGCCGAGAGCATGTCCTTGCGCACCGGCTCGGGGGCGTCGGCGCGCAGGTAGGCCGCCACGGTGTTGACGATGAACGAGGCGGCCATGGGCCGGGCGTGACGGCCGCCGAACTGGTCGTCCAGTTCGCTGATGCGCTCGGTCATGGCGACCACCATGTCCACCTCCGGCCGCCCGATGCGGGAGGCGCGGCCGGCCCGTACCGCCTCCATCCGGCCCACCACGTCCTGCCAGTCGGGGACGGTCAACGCCACGGAGAACAGGCCGACGCCCAGAACGCTCCTGCGGGATGGGTCCATGTCCGTCCTCCCGAGGTTCATCAGTCCTTCCACGGTATCCGCGCCACAGCTCGCCTCCTCGGCCTCCAAACCGATCTCGGCCAGCGTGACCGGCCTGCGCAGCCGACGGGAGAGGGCCTCGCGGATGAAGGGCCGTACGGCCTTGCGCGGTCTGGTGCCGCTCAGCCAGTGGCTCACGGCCGACTCGTCGTACCGCAGCGGCACCCCCGCCTCCGCCCCGATACGGTTGAAGGCCAGGGCGAGTTGGGACTGCGACCACTGGCTCTCGGTCAGGACGCGCCGCAAGCCCTCGTTCGGCTTCCTGGCTCCCATGTCCACTCCCCCGCATCCACGCATCTTTCATGGGTTTCACGCGCTGCCGCTCCACCCACGGTACCGCCGAGAGTAATCGCACGGTTACGTATCCGTGAGTACGGAACCGAGCGTCAGGAAGGGCGTATATGGGCGGGGCGCCTTCTCACAAAGGGTCGAGGAGCGGATCGGGGAGGGGCGTGCGCGCTCTGCGGACGGGCGCGGGGATTACGGGGTGCGCCCGGTGGGGGCGGAGGGAAGCCCGGCGGAGCCCGCCGCCACGCCCGCGCGACCGCGCACCGGCCGGCTGAGCACGGTTCCCTACATCGCCTCGTGGAGCCAGGAGCGGATGCGCCGCCCGCCCGTGGTGCGGCGGGTGGGGGCGGAGGGCGAGGGGATCGGTTTCGCCGGGGAGTCCGCGTACGACCGGGACGGGCGCGGAGTGCTGTGGATGAGGCAGACCCTCGCGCGGGGCAAGGGGCGTCCCCAGTACTACACGGTGCACACGCTGCGGCAGCGCAGGGCCATGCGGCGCATGCTCTGCCGGGTGTGCGGCGGGCCCACCCCGGAGGACGGTCCGCGCCTCTTCGTGCTGCGGGACGTCGGCCGCCCGGTGGAGGAGAGCGAGCGGACCACGGCGCCGCCGGTGTGCGTGCCCTGCGCCCGGATCTCCGTACGGGAGTGCCCGCGGCTGCGGGAGGGGCACGTCGCCGCGCTGGTGGACCGGCCGTACGCCTGGGGCGTGGCCGGGATCGTCCACCACCCGGTCACGCTGGAGCCCCTCGACACCGCCCTGCACGAGGTGTCCTACGAGGACCTCGCGATCCGGTGGACCCTGGCCCACCGGCTGGTCGTGACGCTGCACGACTGCGCCCCCGTGGACCTAGACGCCCTCTGCGCGTGAGCCGGGCTGACTGCCGTGACGCCCTGCCCGGTCGTCGGGCGGGGCGGGTCCGGCGTCATCCGGTTCGTGTATGAGCCGCAGTCTCCGGGCGCGTCCTCACCAGTCGCCTCCGCTCTCGGCTTCGGCTTCGTGGAGCCGTTCCGCGATGTCATCGGCCCAGTCCCGGGCCCATCGGCGAAGCTCGGCGATCCGCTGGTCGTCCAAGCCGTAAGCGGCGAACTCGGTGTCGTCGATCCAGTCCGCACCGGCGAGCCGGGCCTGGAGTTCGGAGAGGTCGAAGGCGTCACGGGCATGGCGCCCACCGAGCTTCTCAAGTTCCCTGTGGCTCCAGAGATCGGCTGCGGCCCGGACATCGACGAGGTCGCGGGCGAGACCACGGTCGGCCAACGCGCGGACCTTGGTGCCGACCACGTCCTCCAGGGAGAGCACCGGGCCGTGCTCGGTCTGCACCGGAGGACGCCACAGCACCTCTTTGAGGATGTCCACCTCGCACTGGGCATCGGTTTCCGGGTCGGTGACGACCAGCCGGGCCGACAGCGGAGCGGCCTCCAGCATCCGTACGCGCCACCCGCGTTCTTCCAGGCCGACGTGTACGGTCCGTGCGATGTCCTCCATCCGCTCCGGATTCTCGGTGGCGACGTCCAGGTCTTGGCTGATCCGGTCGACCAGCCCGTGCGCCTGCACCGCGTAGCCTCCGGTGAGGACGAGCGGATAGGAGCCGCCCACGGCGAGCACGTCCGTGAGGAGCCGCCTGTGCAGATCCGTGAGGTTCACGCGACGGCGGAGGTGCCGGGAGCGAGCTCGGGGAAAGCACCCTCCCACACACTGCGGATGTCACGGCTGACCAGAGTGCGCAGTACGGGCCACAGGTCGGTCAGCAGCTCGTGGTTGAGGTACCGGACCAGGTCGTCGTGCATGCCCTCGGCCAGGACGATCCGGTACAGGCTCATCCTCAGCCGGGGCTGATCGAGGTCGAACCGGGTCAGCCCGGACCACGCCAGGTGCAGCGGCAGGTCGACGGTGCCGTGGACCGGGCCGGTGAGTTCCGTGAGGGCGCCGGGGAGGCGTCGGGTGAACTTGGCACGGCGGAGATCGGAGACGCTGGGCACGGCTGACATACACCCATTATCCCGCAGCGGTACGGCGTGGCTCCTCTCAATCCTCAAAGCCCGCCGGGCAAAGGCTCGTAACCGGCCGGTGAGCCAGCTCGGGCGACTACGTCCTCAGAAGGGGGAGTTGGGAACCCTCTTGTCCTGGCCGCAGGTTGGCCGCGCACGGCCCGCACATGGCCCACAGAGCCCGGTCAAAGGCGGGGTAGGGGCACGCCCCGGGTGAGACGGGGTGAACGCGGAGGGCGGGCCTCCGAATCGGAGACCCGCCCTCTGAACTGCTGCTTCTGTCACCTCTGCGGAGGCTGTGGGATTTGAACCCACGGTGGTGTCGCCACCACGACGGTTTTCAAGACCGTTCCCTTAGGCCGCTCGGGCAAGCCTCCCCACGCCGCGCCGTGCCGCGGGCGGCGTGGGGACAGCCTAGCCGGTCCGTCAGTCGCCCTCGCGGGAACCCAGGGTCAGTTCGGCCTTGTTCTCCTTGCCGCCCCGCTCGTAGGTGACCGTGATCTTCTCGCCCGGTTCGTGGGCCCAGATCTCGCTGATCAGGGTGGGGCCGCTGTCGATCGAGACGCCGTCGAGCTCGGTGATCACGTCGCCCGGCTTCAGGCCGGCCTTGTCGGCCGGGCCGCCGGGGGTGATCGGCTCGCTGCCGTCGTCGGTGTCCTCGATGATGCGGGCGCCGTTGCCCTGGGCGCGGAGGTCGACCTGGACGCCGATGACCGGGTAGACGGGCTCGCCGGTCTCGATCAGGGCCTTGCCCACGCGCTGGGCCTGGTTGATCGGGATGGCGAAGCCGAGGCCGATGCTGCCCGGCGAGCCCTGGCCGAGGCCGCCGCCGGCCGACTGGATGGCGGAGTTGATGCCGATCACCGCGCCGTTGGCGTTGAGCAGGGGGCCGCCGGAGTTGCCCGGGTTGATGGAGGCGTCGGTCTGCAGGGCGCTCATGTAGGACGCCTTGGAGCCCTGGCCGTCGCTGGAGGCGACGGGACGGTTCTTGGCGCTGACGATGCCGGTGGTGACCGTGCCGGACAGGCCGTACGGGGCGCCGATCGCGATGGTCGCGTCGCCGACCTGGACCTTGTCGGAGTCGCCGAGCGGCAGCGGGGTGAGCTTGGCGTCGTCGGCGTTCTTCAGCTTGATGACCGCCACGTCGTAGCCCTGGGCCCGGCCGACGACCTCGGCGTCGTACTGGCGGCCGTCGGAGAAGGTGGCGGTCAGCTCGCCGCCGTCGGCCGCGCTGGCCACCACGTGGTTGTTGGTCATGATGTGGCCCTGCTGGTCGTAGACGAAGCCGGTGCCGGTGCCGCTCTCGCCGCCGCCCTCGGCCTGGATCGTCACGACGCTGGGCAGGGCCTTGGCCGCGATGCCGGCGACGGAGTCGGGGGCGCGGTTGACCTGCTCGAGGCCGCCGTCGGCGGAGATGGTCGTCGAGGAGCGGTCCGCGCGATCGGCGGCCCAGAAGCCGATGCCCGTGCCGACGCCGCCCGCGAGGAGGGCCGCCGCCGCGACGGCGGCGACGAGGCCGCCGAAGCGGCGCTTGCGCTCCGGGGGCGGGGACACGGGCGGCACGCCCCAGGGGGAGGCGGGAGCGGCGGGGGATCCCGGGGCGGGGGGCGGGCCGCCGAAGCCGTCGTAGCCGCCCGGCGCGCCCCACTGCCCGGCCGGGGCATGGGGGGCGGGGGGCTGCTGCCCGGCGGAGGGGTGGGAGGCCGGGGGCTGCTGGGCGGCGGGGTGGTCCTGGGGGGCGGGCGGTACGGGCGGTACGGGCGGGGCGGACTGGGGGTGGGCCGGCTCCGGGGCGTCCGGCTCGATCTTCCGCAGGAGGGTCGTCGACTCGTCCCTCGGCGCCGCCTCCGGAGCGGGGGAGGGGGCGGGCGCGGGGGCCGGGAGGTCGTAGTCCTCCGACGGGTTGTCGGTCGGTGTCCTGGGCGCGGCGGCGTCGTTCGCGCCGGACCGGTCGGCCGGCGGGGGCGGCACGGGGGCGCCGGCCGCGTGCTCGTCGGCGGCGCCCTCGTTCTCGGTGCTCACAGCTCTCTCCTCAGGTACACGACAGTCGCACGTCTTTCCGGGGACGGCGTGCGTATTCAGGTGTGTGGCAACAAGCTTCTCCGCCCGCACGTCAGACCGGCGTAAGCGCGTCCGTCCGGACGGACCCCGAACGGACCCCGGACGGACCCCGGACGGACCGCGCACACGGGACGGGGTGGCACCATAACGCGGTGAGCCGTGACAACCACCAGGGGTCGCCCGGGGCCCGGCGCCCCATCTCCGTCGTCGCCCACCGCGGGGCCTCCGAGGACGCCCCGGAGCACACCCTGGCCGCGTACCGCAGGGCCATCGAGGACGGCGCCGACGCGCTGGAGTGCGACGTGCGGCTCACCGCCGACGGGCACCTGGTCTGTGTGCACGACCGCAGGATCAACCGTACCTCCAACGGCCGCGGCGCCGTCTCCGCGCTGGAGCTGGCCGACCTGGCCGAGCTGGACTTCGGTTCCTGGAAGGGCCGGCTGAACGACGGGGAGTCGCCCGAGACGGAGAGCCGCGAGCACACCTCCGTCCTCACCCTGGAGCGGCTGCTGCGCCTGGTGGAGGAGCAGGCCGCCGCGGGGCGCCGGGTGGAGCTGGCCATCGAGACCAAGCACCCCACCCGCTGGGCCGGGCAGGTCGAGGAGGAGCTGCTGCGCGTGCTCGCCCGTCACGATCCGGCCATTCCCGTGCGCGTGATGAGCTTCTCGGCGCGCTCCCTGCACCGGGTGCGGGCCGCGGCGCCGTGGATCCCCACCGTCTACCTGATGCAGTTCCTGCTGCCGCGCCACCGCGACGGGAAGCTGCCGCCGGGCGTGGGGATCGCCGGACCCGGCATCCGGATCCTGCGCGCCCACCCCGAGTACGTGGCGTGGGCGCACCGCGAGGGCCACCAGGTGCACGTGTGGACGGTGGACGACCCGGCCGACGTGGAGCTGTGCGCGCTGCTCGGCGTGGACGCCATCATCACCAACCGGCCCCGGCGCGTGCTGGCCCAGCTGGACGAGATGCACCGGGGCTGAGGCCGGGACCGCGCCGCGCGCTCCGGCGCACTCGTGCCCCACCGGTGGTGAAGCGCCGGTGAGGGGTGCGTCACGGGAAGGCGCCGGACGGTTTCCGCCGGTGGACAAAGGGGCATCCATCACGTGGCGTGGGGCGAAGAAGGAGGTCTCGGGGGTGGCGTTGGTGGTTGCACGGGAAGCGCCGACGTCGTCGACGATGGCCGTACCCCACGGTCCGGCCGGCGTGGGTGCGGCGAGGCGCCGGATGCGCGAGGAACTCCTCGGCTCCGGGACGCCCGAAGCGGTCGTCGACGACGCGGTCCTCATCCTTTCCGAACTCCTCAGCAACGCGTACCGCCACGCCAGGCCGATCGGCGCGGGCGACTGCGTGCGCGCGGCCTGGGGCCGTACGCCCGACGGCGGGGTGGGCGTCTCCGTCACCGACGGCGGGGGCCCGACCAGGCCGCGGCCGTCCAATCCGTCGGTGACCGCGCGGGGCGGCAGAGGCCTGTCGATCATCACCTCCCTCGCCCGCGACTGGGGCGTGCGCGACGACCGCGGCGGCCGGGGGCACGGCGGCGGGGTGACGGTCTGGGCGGTGGTGGCGCCGTCGGAGGACGACGGGTTCGCCTCCTCGATGCGTTTCGACCTGTCGGGGCTGGAGGACTTCGCGTAGTCGTTCCGGGTGGCGGCCCTCCGTGTACGCGTGACGCCCCGGCCCCACGGACTAGGCTCGCGCCGACAGCGTCCGTACGACCGGGAGATCCGCACGCCATGGCCAAGAAGCGCCGACCCCAGACCAAGGCCGCCAAGCCGCAGCTCGCCGACGGTGAGGTCCCCGTCGTCGGCGCCCGCGAGCCCTGCCCCTGCGGATCCGGCCGCCGCTACAAGGCGTGCCACGGGCGTGCCGCCGCGCAGGCGGTGACCGAGCTGGTGCGCCGCCCGTTCGAGGGACTGCCCGGGGAGTGCGACTGGGTGGCGCTGCGCGAACTGGTGCCCGCCGCGACGGTGCCGCTGAGGCTGAGGGACGGCCTGCCCGAGGACGTTCCCTCGCTGACGCTGGCCACCGTCCTGCCGATGGCCTGGCCCGCGCTGCGCCGCGACAACGGGGCCGTCCTGCTCGGACTGCAGAACGACACCCCCTCCGGCGACATCAGCCGGGACCTCGCCGACGTGCTGCGGCGGGCCCTGACGGCGAAGCCGGGCACCCCGGTGGCCGTCGAGCGCGCCCCGGCCGACGCCCCGCGCCTGCAGGACCTGCTGGACCCGGACGCGCCCTTCGTGCCCGAGGTGCACAGCGGCTTCGAGTTCTGGGTGGAGGACGCCGGCAACCAGAGCCCGGAGGTGGCCGCCTCGCTGGAACGCGCCAATTCGGCCGCCCTGCCGACCGCCCGGCTGGAGGGCGTGGAAGCCGCGTACTGGTGCGAGACCCCGGAGAAGAACCACCTGCGCTGGGTCATGCCGCATCCGGAGGAGCGGCTGCTCGACGCGCTCGCCCGGCTGCACGCCGCGGGCTCCTCGTCGCTCGGGGAGGGCACGCGGCTGGTCGGCTCCTTCCGTGCGCACGGCCTGACGGTTCCGGTGTGGGACCTGCCGCGCACGATGGGCGCGGAGGAGTGCGAGAAGCCCGCGGCGGCCTTCGCGGAACGGCTCGCGGAGGCGCTGGAGGCCAGCATTCCGCTCACCGCGGAGGAGCGCCGGGCGCGCAGTGGATTCACCAATCGACAGGTAACTCTCAACTGACAGACGAATTCCGGGGAAGTGCGAGAACGAATGCACCGTGATTCCCGTCACAATGGGCCGTAACCGCAGGTAAATCGGCGGCTTGAAGCGGTCGGTGGAATTTGCGAACGGGCCATTACTTGTTACCGTTCTTGCAGCCCGGTCGCTGGTGCATCCCCCGTCGCCAGCGACCGGGTCTTTCCATGTCCGCATTCCGCGGATCCCGCCGGCAGGGCGGCCGGGCGCTCAACTCCCCGGAACACCGCGGACGTCGGCGTCACCGGCCTCGCCGGCCCCGCTGCCGGAGCGCAGCAGCAGCCCCTCCCCGTCCGGCGCGGCGACCTCCGCCACCGCCGTGTACGGCTCATCGCCGGAGAACGTCCGCTCCGTGCGCCGGCGCGGGGTGTCGCACACGCCCGGCCGGTCCGCCGCGGGCAGTTCGCAGGGCGTGCTGACCGTCCGCCCGCCGGGGCCCAGCAGGCTCAGCGCGCCGTGCAGCGGCTCGCCCGTGGTGTTCCGGTAGTACACGCGCCCCCAGGTGGCGCCGTCCCGTGCCAGGACGCAGGTCTGCGCCCGCACCCCCTCCGGGGACACGGACTGGGGGCCGCAGACCGCGGTGGCCCGCGACAGGCCGCCGCCGGAGAGGGGCCCGGACGGGAGAGGGAGCGGCGACGGACCGGATCCCGGCCCGCGCCCCGGCTCCGGCCCGCGCCCCGGCTCGGGCTCGGGAGAGGCGGCGGAGGCGGCCGGGCGGCCGTCGCGCCCGCCGGCCGCCCGCGGCGCGTCGGGGCCGGCGGTCGCGACGGCGAGCGGCAGGACCACCGCGAGCGCGACCCCGCTGGCGAGCGCGATCACGCGGAGGTTCGAGGCACGCTGCTGCGGCTCGTACATGGGCGGTCCACCTGCAACTCGCTTGACGGGAGAAGCTCTTCGGTGGGCCGAACATATCGGGAGGAAGACGGCGCCCCACCGGACAGAGCGCCTGTTTCCCTCCAACTCCGGCGCGCTGTTACCCGTACGAGTGACGGGTGGCCGGGGTCCCGGGCGGCCCGGACGGGCCGCCCGGTCAGTACGCCAGCCGGCTGCCGGTGTCCGGGACGGCGGCGCTCGCCCGCACCAGCACGTCCACCAGGGGCTCCATCCGCGGCAGCCACGGCGCACCGTCACCGCCGCGGGCGCCCCGTTCCCCGCCGCCCAGCACGACCGGCGGCCTCTCCCAGTGCAGTTGCCCCGCGCCGGTGCGCGACGGCGGCAGCGGCACGTAGCCGCCCTCGCCGTGGAACCGCAGCGAACTGGGCACCCAGTCCTGGGCGTAGAGCAGCTCGCCCAGCTCCTCCAGGTCGTACGGCGCCACCAGCAGCGTGAAGCGGGTCGGGCCGGCCACGACCGGGCCGGTGCGCAGACCGAGCCGGTCGAACTCCTCCAGCGCCCTGGCCCCCGCGGCCGCCGGCAGGCTCAGCGCGCAGGGCGCGCGGCCTCCGGTGGCCAGCAGGACCGGCGCGTCGGGGCGGTTGGTCCACCACCAGCGCACCATGCGCGCGTCGGTGGAGGCGGCCAGCAGCTCGGGGTCGAAGGGATGGGCGCCGGGCACGGCGCAGTCGGGCCGCGGGCAGGAGCAGCGCCCCCGCGGCTGCCCGGACTGGCGTGCGGTCAGGCGCCTGGACTCCCGCGGCGCCACACCGGGCAGCACGGGCCACCCCCACCGTGTCGCGCAGACGAGCGCCGCGTCGCGCAGCGCCCAGCGGGTCATGCGTCGCCTTCCGAGGATCTCGCGCATCAGCGCTCGTTCCTTTCCGTAACGCCAAGGATCGACAAGGACCTATCGGAACCGGGAAGCCGGTAGCGGCCTTCCGGTCCTCACACCTGTACACCTGGATCTCACGTGACCGCACACCCATGGCCGGGCGGTGCGTCACCGTAGTGCTCTCCGCGGCTCGCGGTCGGGGCGTCCCATGGGCCGGGCGTGGAACGCGGCGCGGCGGCACCGCCCGGACGTCGCTCGCACCCGTCCGTACCGCCGTACTGCCCGGTGACCGTCCGCCGACCGTGCCCTGAACCCTCATCGCCGCGTGCGAGAGCGCGCCTCGTTCCCGCCTCGTGAGACGCACGGGTGCCGTCATCGGGTTCCGGCGGAACCCGACCGCTGCTCGCTCGCCCGACCCCTCGTGCCGTAGGTATCCACGTACCCACAACGACCGTGATGACGCGCTGCCGTACGGACGCCAGTCGATCGCGCGCCGCCTGACACAGGGTACGTTTTCGGCCAAGCTTATGGCCATCCCCGTGCAGCCTCCGGATGTTTCGCGGACGGCGGGCGGACCCTGTTCCCGAGGCGGCCCGCAGGCGCGCCCGCGGCCTGCCGGGACAATGCTGGACATCTTGTCATCAGGGCGTGTACACCTGAAGACATTGATAGCGGAGCAGCACGACATGGGGGTTTGCGATGCTATTGACGACGCTGGTCCGCACTGAGGGCCGCCGCCCATGAGCGGCCAGCAACCGCCGAAACTGGCCGGAATCGACTTGCCTTCCGCTCTTCCCCAGCACACTGTCCCGCCCGCGGCGACCGCGCCCCACCGGCAGCCCGCTTCCTCCCCCCGGCCGCCCGCCGTCGACGACCCCGCCCTGGCGCGGCCCGTCGAGCACCTCGCGGCCGTCCAGGACCGCCTCGCCGGGTGGATCTCCGACCTCACCACCCTGCACGACCTCACCGAACGCCTGGCGCGCACCGACACCCTGGAGAGCGCGGTGCACGAGGCCCTGTGCGCCGGAGCCGCCCTCGTGGGCGCCCGGCGCGGGCTGATCGCCCTGGAGCCGGCCGACGGGCTCGGACCCGACACCACCGTCGGCCTCGGCCTGGGCGCGGCGGACCTCGGCCACATCGAGACCGTCCCGCGCGACTCCGCCTCCTACGCGCGCCTCCTCGACGGACTCCCCGGAACCGGCGCCGCCGGTCCCGGGGCCGCGGACGGCCCGCGGGAGATCACCCACCCCCACATCGCCCGGGACGAGGACCTCGACCCGCGCCACCGCGAGGTCGCCGCCCGCCTCGGCTACGCCGCCAGCTACGCCGTCCCGCTCACGGCCGAGAGCACCGGACGGGTCGGCGCCGCCGTCTGGCTGTACGACGAGCCCGCGCAGCCCACCGAGCGCCAGCGCCATCTGCTCGGCCTGTACGTGCGGCACGCCGCCGAGCACATCGCCCGCCAGGTCGACCTCACCCGTGCCCGCGCCGCCGTGGCCACCGTGCGCGAGGAGCTGCTGCCCGCCCGGCTGCCCCGGGTGCCGGGGGTGCGGCTGGCGGTGCGGCACCGCACCGGGCCGCGCGGCGGCGGCGACTGGTACGACGTGCTGCCGCTGCCCGAGGGGGCGCTGGGGCTCTCCGTGGGCGGGGTCACCGGCTCCGGGCCGGACGCGCTCGCCGCCATGGGGCGGCTGCGGGCGTCGCTGCGGGCGTACGCGGTGATGGAGGGCGAGGACCCGGTCGCGGTCCTGTCCGACCTGGAGCTGCTGCTGCGGCTGACCGAGCCGGCGCGTTCGGCGACCGCGCTGTTCGGGTACGCCGAGCGGACCCCGTCCGCCGCGGGCGGTCCGGAGGCGGGCACCCGGATCGTGCTGGCCGGGGCCGGGCACTGCCCGCCGCTGGTCGTCGGTCCGGAGCGCACCGAGGTCGTCGAGACCGCGCTCTCCGCGCCGCTGGGGATGCTCGCCTGCTGGGAGGCGCCCAGCGTCGAGGTGCGGCTGGCCCCCGGGGAAACGCTCCTGCTCTACAGCGACGGACTGCTGCACCGCACCGGCGAGCCGATGGAGCGCGCCTTCGCCCGGCTCCGGGCCGCCGCCGTCGCCGCCGCGCCGGCCGTGCGCGCCGACCCCGACGCGCTGGTGGACCACATCCTGCGCTCCGTCCTGCCCGACGGGCGGGGCGGCGCGGACGGCACCGGGAGCGCCGGGCGAGTCGGGGGAGCCGGGGACGCCGAAGACGTCGTGCTGCTGGCCGCCCGGTTCTGAGCCGCTCCGGTTCCGGGCCGCTCCCTCCGGGATCGCGGGGTCCCGGCCGCCCCGACCGGGCCGGACCTACGATGGGAGGCGGCCCGCACCCGGCCCACACCACCAGCAGGAGGAGGCAGCGACGTGGCTGACCAGCAGACGCCGGAGACCCCGGACGATGCGGCCGTAGAGCCCGAGCCCGAAGGGGAGCCGATCAAGCAGCGGAAGAACGGCCTGTACCCGGGCGTCTCCGACGAGCTCGCCGAGAACATGAGGACCGGCTGGGCCGACACCGAGCTGCGCGACCTCGACCCGATCCCCCAGGCCGGACGCACCGCCGAGCGGCGCGCGAAGCTCTCCGCGCGCTTCCCCGGCGAGCGGCTGGTGATTCCCGCGGGCAACCTCAAGACCCGCTCGAACGACACCGAGTACCCCTTCCGTGCCTCCGTCGAGTACGCCTACCTCACCGGCAACCAGACCGAGGACGGCGTCCTGGTCATGGAGCCGGACGCCTCCGGCGGCCACGACTCCGTCCTGTACCTGCTGCCGCGCTCGGACCGGGAGAACGGCGAGTTCTGGCTCGACGGCCAGGGCGAGCTGTGGGTGGGCCGCCGCGACAGCCTGACCGAGGCCGAGAAGCTCTACGGCATGCCCTGCCGGGACGTGCGCACCGTCGCCGACGTGCTGCGGGAGGCGTCCGGCGACGTCCGCGTGGTCCGCGGCCACGACGCGGGCGTCGAGGCGGCCCTCTCCGACAAGACGACCGCCGAGCGCGACGAGGCGCTGAGGGTCTTCCTCTCCGAGATGCGCCTGGTCAAGGACGACTTCGAGATCGGCGAGATGCAGAAGGCCGTCGACTCGACCGTGCGCGGCTTCGAGGACGTCGTCCGCGTCCTGGACAAGGCGCGGGCCACCTCCGAGCGCTACATCGAGGGCACGTTCTTCCTGCGCGCCCGGGTGGAGGGCAACGACGTCGGCTACGGCTCGATCTGCGCCTCCGGGCCGCACGCCACCACCCTGCACTGGGTGCGCAACGACGGTCCGGTCCGCTCCGGGGACCTGCTGCTGCTGGACGCGGGCGTGGAGACCCACACCCTCTACACCGCCGACGTCACCCGCACCCTGCCGGTCGACGGCCGCTTCACCGACCTCCAGCGGAAGATCTACGACGCCGTCTACGACGCGCAGGAGGCCGGCATCGCGGCGGTGCGGCCGGGCGCGAAGTACCTGGACTTCCACCACGCCGCGCAGCGCGTGCTGGCGGAGCGGCTGGTGGAGTGGGGCCTGGTGGAGGGCCCGGTCGAGCGCGTCCTGGAGCTCGGCCTCCAGCGCCGCTGGACGCTGCACGGCACCGGCCACATGCTCGGCATGGACGTCCACGACTGCGCCGCCGCGCGCCGCGAGACGTACGCCGAGGGCACCCTGGAGCCGGGCATGTGCCTGACCGTGGAGCCGGGCCTGTACTTCCAGCCGGACGACCTGACGGTGCCCGAGGAGTACCGGGGCATCGGCGTGCGCATCGAGGACGACATCCTCGTCACCGAGGACGGCAACCGGAACCTCTCCGCCGCGCTGCCGCGCCGTTCGGACGAGGTCGAGGCGTGGATGGCGCGCCTGCGGGGCTGACGCGCCGGCTCACCGAGGTCCGTTCGGGCCCCGCCGGTACGCCGCGGCGTACCGGCGGGGCCTCCTTCGTCCGGCGGTCCGGGCGTCCGGCGGTCCGGGCATCCGACGGTCCGGCAGTCCAGGCTTCCGGACATCCGGCCGTCCGGCTCAGCGGAAGGTGCGGTCCTTCCAGTCGGTGAGCTCGCGGGCGGCGGCGGACAGCTCCTCCCGCGAGACCTCGCCCGCGCCGGAGCCGACGACCAGGGCGACGTGCACGCGGTCGTCGCCGGTGGGCGCGATCAGCAGCCGGTTGGCCGTGTCCGAGCCCTCCTCCCGGCCGACGGAGACGGGGCCGGAGTCCGGCAGGCCGCGCACCGACGCCACGTCCCCGGCGACGACGGTGTCCGAGGGCCGGAAGGACGCGGGCAGGTGCAGGGCGGTCGGCGCCCCGTCCGCGGCGGCGTCCGGCGATCCCCGCCAGACCAGTACGCCGAACTGGCGGCCGCCCTCCAGCAGCTTCGCGACGTGCGGAAGCCGCGACGGCGGGGGCAGCCAGGCTTCCTCCCGACCGCCGGCCTCCCCGCCGCGGACGTAGTCGGAGCGGGCCATGTCCTCGTAGGCGAAGGCGAGGGTGTCGCCGGAGACGGCGGCGGGGTGGAGCCGGTCCAGGACCCGGCGGTCGAGGCGGAGCCGCACGGTGCCGTCGTCGTCGGAGGCGACGACCGAGTGGTCCTCGTCGTTCCAGGCGTCGCCCCCGGTGAGGACCTTGTCCGGGTTGCCGTTCATCGGCTCGCGGTGCCGCCCGCTGTAGACGTCCCAGTGCCACTGGGTGCCCGACAGGACGGTCCCGGAGGAGGCGGCGTCCTCCCACCAGTCGGCGCCCCTGAGACCGTGGTCCATGCCCTGGTACATCGCCCGCGTCATCCACGGGCCGCGGTCGCTGCCCCACCCCGTCATCCGGTGGCCGAACTCCGACACGAAGGGGGCCGTGGCCAGCTCGTCGGCGCGGTCGCGGATGCGGCCGGTCGCGGCGGCGTAGGTGCCGTCGGAGGCCGGTGTGGGGTCGACGGTCATGCGGGCGCCGTCGTAGTAGTGGCTGTTGAAGACGTACCGGGGGCCGAGGGGGCCGGTCTCCGTGAAGCCGCCCTGCTCCAGGAAGCCGGTGTTCCAGAACACCAGCGGCTCGGCGAACACGGGCTTGTCCGTCCAGCCCGCCTCGTCCATCGCGGCCCGGAAGCGCTGGTGGAAGGGGAGCAGGAAGTCCCTCTCCCACCGCGCGCCGGTCGTCCCGTCCAGCCCGCCGTCGTAGGGCTCGTTGAAGGCGTCGAAGCCGATGACCGCGCGGAAGGAGGACGGCGGCAGGACGCGGCGCAGATGGGTCATGGCGGCCCTCGCCTGGCGCAGGTAGGCGTCCTGGACGGCGACCTCGCCCGCGGCGGTGGTGATCGTGCGGTTGTGCCAGAAGTCGTACGCGGCCCGCCGGACCGCCTTGTTGGAGAGCATGTTCTGCCCCCACACCAGGCACACGCCGCAGGACTCCCGGGGGTAGCCGCCCCCGTCCACGACCCACTTCGGCGCGCCGTCGCCGGTGTACCAGCTGTCCCGGTGGAACAGGTGCGAGGAGTACAGGTCCTGGTGGTAGTCGAGCAGGACGTGGAAGCCGCGGTCGGTGAACTCCCGGATCTGCGCGGCGGCCCGGTCGAGGTACCCGGTGTCGACGCGGTCCGGCTCGGGCTGCACGCCCTCCCAGGTGATGAGGAAGCGGACGGTGTTGGCGCCGGTCAGGTCGCGCATCGCCCGCGCCGACCGCGCGGCGTCGGCCGTGCTCCGGAACGGCAGCAGGCCGTTCTCGTACAGCTTGGTGCTGCCGGAGACGTTGAAGCCGCGCAGGGTGACCTCGCGGCCGTGGGAGTCGCGGAAGCTCCAGGTGCGCCGCCCGTCCGCGCCGCGCTTCGGCGCCACCGTCAGCGCGGGCGGCGGGGAGGGCGGGGCGTCCGTGGTGGTCGTGGTGGTCGCGGTGGTCGCGGAAGCGGCGGCGTGCGGTGGAGCGGTCCGGGGGGCGGCGGCTCCGGTCGTCACCAGCCCGGCCGTCAGCACGAGGGCGGCCGGCCCGCGCAGGACGCGTAAGAGGCGTCCCGGGAGAGGGTGTCCCATGGGGGTTTCCCTTCAGCCGTGGGGGGTTTCCGGCGGTAACGGTAGTGCCGCCGGGAGAACCCCGCCACGGTGCGCGGGAGGCCCGGGCCGGCCGGAGGGGCCGGTCAGGACGCCTTCAGCAGCGCATCCTTCTTCCACTTGAGGAGCTTGTCGAAGCAGACCATCGCGCCGTCGCCCGGACGGTTGCGGAAGTCCACGTGGTCGGCGAGCGCCTCGATCAGGAACAGGCCCCGGCCGTGCTCGTCGGTGCGGTTCCCGTCGTGGGCGGGGGCCGCGCTTCTGGCGAACAGGGGCCCGAAGGCGGTCGCCGTTCCGACGTCCGCCGTGTCGTTGGTGCCGCCGTTCGCGGCGCCGGCCGTGCGGGGCGCGCTGCGGTGTCCGTCCACGAAGCCCGGCCCGTGATCGGTCACCTCGATGCGGCACATGTCGTCATCGATGTACGCCGTCACGTGGTACTCCCCGGTCCCCGACCGCCCCGATCCCCCGGGACCGCCGTGCTCGACCGCGTTCGCGCACGCCTCCGACAGCGCGACCGACAGGTCGTAGGAGACGTCGGGATCGACCCCCGCCGTCTCCATGGCACCGAGCAGGAGCCGCCGGGCGAGCGGGACGCTCGCAGCCTCACGCCGCAAGTGGAGAGACCACCAGATGCTCATGCTCAGCCTCCTGGCTGCGGCTCGACATACGCATACGTATTGCCCGAGGCGGCGGTGGTAAGCACGGTGGCGGCGCGCTACCGCTCAATCGGCGGACCCGATGAGTTCCGCCATGTACGGAAAATGTACGAGACGAACCCCTCGTCCGGTTGTCCGACGTCCTGGAAGGGTGCCCCGTTTCGCCGCCGGAGGGGTGATGAGATGATGGCCCGGCCATGAGAGCCCCCGTCGCGCGCGCCGCCCCCGACCTGCGACTGCTGCGGGCCGCGGTGTTCGCCGCGGTCTGCGTCACGCTGTCCGCGGCCGGGCACGTGTTCGCCGCCGGGCAGGCCCTGTCCGCGTGGACGCTCCTGGCGGGCTTCGCGGCCGTGTTCGCCACCGCCGTGCCGCTGGCCGGACGCGAGCGCTCGCTGCCGGGCATCGCGGCGACGCTGGCCCTCGGGCAGCTCGTCCTGCACTTCCTCTTCTCCTGCGGTCAGGCCGGACAGGCCGCGGCCGGACAGGCCGCGGCGGCCCCGGCCGCCGACCCGGACCGGGCCGGCGGCGGGCTGCTGGCGCTGGCCGGGCGGCTGCTCTGCAACGACCGGGCCGCGGCCTCCCTGACCGAGGCCGAGGCCCGCCGCATCGTCGCCGACGCCGGGCTCTCCGGCGCGCTCCACGGCGGCCACGCGACTGCGCCCGCCGCCGACGCGGCGGGCGGCGGTACGGCCGACTGCCTCCAGTTCGCCGTGCGCACCGCCCTGTCGCTGTTCTCCGGCCCCATGCTGCTCGGCCATCTGCTGGCCGCGCTCGCCATGGGCTGGCTGCTGCGCCGCGGCGACGCCGCGCTGTGGCGGCTGGTGCGGCTGTCGGCCCACTGCGCCGACGGGTTCGGCGGCGGACCGCTCGTACGCGCCCTGCGCACGGCACTGCGCTGTGCGCAGGCCCTGCTGCGCGGACTGCTGCCCGAGGACGCCGTGGCGGTGCGCGCCCCGCGCGCCGACGCGGTGGACGGCCCCGTACCGCCCGCCTCCCTGCTGCCGGCGCACTCGGTGATCAGGCGCGGGCCGCCGAGCCCCGCGCACGGCCTCGCCCTCGCGGCCTGACGCGCACGCTCCCCGCCCACGTGGTCCACGGGTGAGGTGCGCGTACCGCCGCGCACCACGCCCAGGCTCACCCGGCCCGGAGGCGCACGCCTCCGTGACCCAGTGCGGTCACGGCCGGGGAGCACCCCACGTTCCACGAGGAGTGTCCCCAGCATGCAGTTCCCGACGCGGTTCACCGTGCCGACCACCCGCCGTCTCGCCGCCGCCGGCGCCGTCGCGGCCGTCTGCGCCGTCGCCCTCGCCGGACCCGCCGCCGCCCACATCACCGTCAACCCCGACGAGGTCGAGCAGGGCGGCTACGCGACGATCAACGTCAAGGTCCCCAACGAGCGGGACAACGCCTCCACCGTCAAGGTGGAACTCACCTTCCCCGCCGACCACCCGCTCGCCTCGGTGATGCCGCAGCCGGTGCCCGGCTGGGACGTGAAGGTCACCAAGACCAAGCCGGCCGAGCCGGTGGAGGCCCACGGCAGGAAGCTCACCGAGGTCCCCTCCAAGATCACCTGGACGGAGACCGACGGCGGCATCGAGCCGGGCACCTTCCAGCAGTTCCCCGTCTCCGTCGGGCAGCTCCCCGAGGACGTGGACCGGCTCGTCCTCAAGGCCGTCCAGACGTACAGCAACAAGGAGGTCGTGCGCTGGATCGAGGAGCCGCCGGCCGAGGGCGGCGAGGAGCCGGAGAGCCCGGCGCCCGTGCTGAGACTGGTCGCGCCCGCCGAGGGCGAGGACGGCCACGGTGACGGCGCCAGTGCCGGGGCCGGTGACGGTGACGGTGACGGCGCCAGTGACGGAGCCGCCGACGAGGAGCGGACCGACGACACCGCGGAGACCGCCGCGCAGAGCCGCGACGGCGGGGCGGCGCAGGACGCCTCCGACACCACCGCCCGCGTCCTCGCCGTCATCGGCATCGCCCTCGGCATCGGCGGCGTCGCCTTCGGCGTCCTGGCCGGACGCCGCCGCACCTCCTGACGGCCGCGCCGGAAGGGCCCGCGTCCGACAGCGGGCCGGGCCCTTCCGGACCCCGTGGCCGCACCCACCACCGCAAGGAAGAACGGACCCCATGCACCACGCCCCGCGCCGCCACCCCCGGCGCACCCGCCGCGCCCTCGGGCTCGCCCTCGCCACCGCGCTGCTCGCCGCGGGCACCGCCGCCTGCGGCACCTCCGAGAGCCCCGAGAACGCCGTGCTCTCCACGGAGTCCACCGACTCCGTGAAGCGCGGCACCGTCCTCACCGACCCCTTCGACAAGCCCGACCTCGTCCTCACCGACACCGAGGGGAAGAGCTACGACCTGGTCGAGGAGACCGAGGGCCGACCGACCCTGGTCTACTTCGGCTACACCCACTGCCCCGACGTCTGCCCCCTGACGATGAGCAACATCGCCGTCGCCAAGTCCAAGCTGCCCGAGGCCGACCAGGAGAAGCTGCGGGTCGTCTTCATCACCTCCGACCCCGAGCGCGACACCCCCGAGTCGCTCGGCACGTGGCTGCGCGCCCAGGACCCCGACTTCATCGGCCTCACCGGCGACTTCGAGGAGATCCGGGCGGGCGCCCGCACCCTGGGCATCGGCCTGGAGCCGCCGGTGAAGGAGAAGGACGGCGACATCATCTCCACCCACGGCACCCAGGTCCTCGCCTTCCTGCCGAAGGACGACAGGGCGCACGTGCTGTACACCTCGGACGTCCCCGTCGAGGTGTACGAGAAGGACCTGCCCGCCCTCGTCGAGGGGCGGCTGCCGTGAGCCGCGCACGCGTCCGGCGCGCCGGCGCGGCGGCCCTCGCCGCCGCGCTGCTCCTCGGTTCCGCCGCCGCCTGCGGTGACGGCTCGGGCTCCGGTCCCGAGCTGACGGTCGAGGGCGCGTACGTGCCCGAGCCGGTGACCGCCGACACCGCCGGAGGCTTCCTCACCATCCGCAACAGCGGCGGCGCCGACGACGCGCTCACCGCGGTGAGCAGCGACATCTCCGACGACGTGCAGATCCACGAGACCACCGGCGGGCGCATGCGCCAGGTGGAGTCGCTGCCCGTGCCCGCGGGCGGCGCCCTGGAACTGCGCCGCGGCGGCAGCCACCTGATGTTCATGGAACTCGACCGCAGGCCCGCCGAGGGCGAGAAGGTCTCGGTGGAGCTGCGCTTCGAGAAGTCCGGCCCGATCACGGTCGAGGTCCCGGTCGAGGCGACCAACCACGTGCCCTGACCTCCCGACCCCCGCCCGACCGCCCTGCCGACCCCCGCCCGACCGCCCGCTGTCCCCCCGCCCGACCGCCCCGCGCGGTCCCGAGCAGTGAGGTCACCGCCGCCATGACCACCGCCGCACCCCGGATCCACCGGACCGTACGCGCCGCCCTGCCGGCCGTCGTGCTCGCCGTGCTCGCGGCGCTCTGCCTCCTCGGCGGCGCGACCCCGGCCGGCGCGCACGCCGCGCTGACCGCGAGCACCCCGGCGCGGGGGGCGGTGGTGGAGGAGGCGCCGAGCGAGGTGACGCTCACCTTCACCGAGGGCATCGCGGTGTCGGACGACTCCATCCGCGTCCTGGCGCCGGACGGCGAGCGGGTGGACGCCGGGGCGCCGAAGCGGCTCCCGGGCGGGGAGGGCTTCCGCTACGGGGTCGAGCTGCGGCGCGACGGCCTGCCCGAGGGCACGTACACCGTCGCCTGGAAGGCCGTCTCGGCCGACAGCCATCCCGTCGCCGGCGGCTTCACCTTCTCCGTCGGCGCGCCCTCGGAGACCACCGTCGCCGTACCCGCGCAGGAGGCGGGCGGCGGCCTGGTCGGCGCGCTCTACGCCACCGCCCGCTGGACCGCCTACGCGGGTTTCCTGCTGCTCGTCGGCGGAGCGGCCTTCGTCCTGGCCTGCTGGCCCGGCGCCGCCCGGGTCCGCCCGGTGCAGCGCCTGGTGGTGGCCGGCTGGGTCGCGCTGACCGCCGCCACCATCGCGGCGCTGCTGCTGCGCGGCCCGTACACCGGCTCGGGCCGGCTCGGCGACGCCTTCGACGCGGACGGGATCCGGGCGGTCCTGGGGACCGGGCCGGGGACGGCACTGGTCTCCCGGCTGCTGCTGCTCGCGGTGGCGGCGCTGTTCGTCTCGGTGCTCCTCGGGACGTACGCCCGGCGGAACACCGACGGCACCGACACCGGAACCGGAACCGGCACCGCTCCCGGCGGCGAGCAGGCGCAGCGCGACCGGCGCGACCTGGTCTTCGGCCTGTCCGTCGGCGGCGCGGTCGTCGCCGCCGGGCTCGCCGCGACCTGGGCGACGGCCGAGCACGCCTCGACCGGCATCCAGACCGGCGTGGCGATCCCGGTCCACATCGTCCACCTGCTCGCCGCGGCCGGCTGGCTGGGCGGTCTGGCGGTCCTGCTCACCGCGTTGTGGCGGGGCCCCTCGGTCCCGCGCGAGGCCGTGGCCCGCTTCTCGCGGCTCGCCCTGGGCTGCGTGGCCGTGCTCGCCGCGACCGGCCTCTACCAGTCCTGGCGGCAGGTCGGCGGCTGGCAGGCACTGACCTCCACCCCGTACGGGCGGCTGCTGCTGGCCAAGGTCGCGCTGGTGGCGCTGATGATCGGTGTCGCCCGCGCCTCCCGCCGCTGGACCGCGCGGCTGGCGGACGCGGCGCCCGGGGAGCGCGAGGAGCCCGGGGAGCCCGGAGGGGGAGCGCGGAGGACGGACGGCGGGGACGGCGCGGCGGGTACGGAGGACACGGCCGGGCGGAAGGCCTCGGCCCGCGTCGCCGCCGGGTCCGGGCCCGCCCCGGACCCCGCCGGCGTCCCCACCCCCGAGCGCGCCGCCCAGCTAGCCCGCCAGCGCGCCGCCGCCGACGCCGCGCGCCGCAGGCGGGAGCGCGACGCCGACCCCGTACGGGCCGGACTGCGGCGTTCGGTGCTCGCCGAGGCGGCCGTCGCGGTCGCCGTCCTCACCGTGACCACCGTGCTCACCGGCACCGAGCCCGCCCGTACCGCCGAGGCCGCCGCCCGCGCGGGCACGGCCTCGACCGGGCAGCCGGCCGCGGGCGGCGAGCCCGTCTCCCTGGTCTCGCCCTTCGACACCGGGGGCCCGGAGGGCAAGGGCTCCGTCCATCTCGACATCGACCCCGGCCGCAGCGGCGACAACACCCTGCACCTGCGCGTCACCGATCCCCGCGGCCGGACCCTGGACGTTCCCGAGGTGAAGGTCTCCTTCACCCTGGAGGCGCAGGACATCGGGCCGCTGGATGCCACCCTGGAGAAGGCCTCGGCGGGCCACTGGACGGCCTCCGGCCTCCAGCTCCCCATGTCCGGCACCTGGAAGGCGGCCGTGACCGTACGGACCTCCGACATCGACCAGACCACCGAGCGGATGACCTTCCACCTCCCCTGACCCCCTCCCGAATCCCACCCCGCGTCCCGAGCCCCTCACCGGGCCACCGCACCCGCACCCGCACCACCTCATGGAACAGAAGCAGAAGATGACGAAGGACCAGCACCCCGGCGGCCCGTCCGGCCCCTCCCGCCGCCGCCTGCTCGGCGCCGCGGGCGCGGCGGGCGCCGCCGGGCTGGCGCTCGGCGCGGCGGGCGGCGCCCTGGGCGCGGCGGCCGCCGCCGAACCGCCCACCGCCCTGTCCACGGTCGGGAGCAGCAGCGTCCCCTTCCACGGCGCCCACCAGCCGGGCATCACCGAACCGGCGCAGGCGCACGGCCACCTCCTCGCCCTCGACCTGGCACCGGGCGCCGGACGGAAGGAGGCCGCCGCGCTGCTGCGCCGCTGGTCCCGGACGGCCGAGGCGCTGATGGCGGGCGAGGCGCCCTCCTCCCGGCTCCACGACACCGGCGTCGCCCTGGACGCCGGACCGTCCTCCCTCACCGTCACCCTCGGCTTCGGCCGCACCTTCTTCGACCGCACGGGCCTCGCCGCGCGCCGCCCCGCCGCCCTCGCCCCGCTGCCCCCGTTCTCGGCCGACGAACTGGACGCGAAGCGCTCCGACGGCGACCTGTGGGTCCAGATCGGCGCCGACGACGCCCTGGTCGCCTTCCACGCGCTGCGCGCCCTCCAGCGCGAGGCGGCCGGCACGGCACGGGTGCGCTGGCAGATGAACGGCTTCAACCGCTCCCCCGGCGCCACCGCCTCCCCGCGCACCGCCCGCAACCTGATGGGCCAGGTGGACGGCACCAACAACCCGAAGGAGACGGACGAGGACTTCGAGCGCCGCGTCTTCGTGCCCGCCGGAGGCGATCCGGAGTGGATGGCGGGCGGCTCGTACGCGGTGGTGCGGCGCATCCGGATGCTGCTGGACGACTGGGAGCGGGTCCCGCCGGCCGAGCAGGAGGAGGTGATCGGCCGCCGCAAGTCCGACGGCGCCCCGCTGTCGGGCGGCTCCGAGACCACCCCGGTGGACCTGGCCAAGCGGAACGCGGACGGCGAGCTCGCCGTCGCCGCCGACGCCCACGTACGGGTCTCGGCGCCCGAGACCAACGGCGGCGCGGCGATGCTGCGGCGCTCCTTCTCGTACCACGACGGCTTCCGCGACGACGGGGCGCCGGACGCCGGGCTGCTGTTCGTGGCCTGGCAGGCGGATCCGCTGCGGGGCTTCGTGCCCGTGCAGCGCAAGCTCGACCGGGGCGACGCGCTCTCCCGCTTCGTCCGGCACGAGGCGAGCGCGCTGTTCGCCGTGCCGGGGGGCGCGCGGAGAGGCGAGTACGTCGGCCAGCGCCTGCTCGAAGGCTGAGACCGGGAGTCCGCGCCCCGGCGGCGGGACTACTGTGGGCGGCATGTCACCCGCGAGCCGCTACACGTACCTGGGTCCCGAGGGCACCTTCACCGAGGCCGCGCTCCGCACCCTCCCGGAGGCGGCCACGCGCGAGCTGGTGCCGATGGTGTCGGTGCCCGCCGCGCTGGACGCCGTGCGGAACGGGGAGGCGGGCGGCTCCCTGGTGCCGATCGAGAACTCGGTGGAGGGCGGCGTCACCGCGACCCTGGACGAGCTGGCCACCGGCCGGCCGCTGATGATCTACCGCGAGGTGCTGCTGCCGATCGCGTTCGCGCTGCTGGTGCGGCCCGGCACCGCGCTGGAGGCGGTCAAGACGGTGACCGGGCACCCGGTCGCCCAGCCGCAGGTGCGCCGCTGGCTGGCGGAGCACCTGCCCGACGCCCAGTGGGAGTCGGCGGCCTCCAACGCGGACGGCGCCCGGCTGGTGCAGGAGGGGCGGTACGACGCGGCGTTCGCGGGCGAGTTCGCGGCGGCGACGTACGGCCTGGTGCCGCTGGTCACCG
This sequence comes from Streptomyces sp. DH37, assembly GCF_029813835.1. Lineage (GTDB taxonomy): Bacteria > Actinomycetota > Actinomycetes > Streptomycetales > Streptomycetaceae > Streptomyces. The sequence continues at coordinate 140,721 of NZ_JARVKV010000003.1, read as the reverse complement.
GCATCCACGACGCGGAGAACGCGGAGACGCGCTTCGTGCTGGCCGGCCGGCCGGGGAGGCCCGCGGCGCGGACGGGCGCGGACAAGACCTCGGTGGTGCTGTGGCTCGCCGACGACCATCCGGGCGCGCTGCTGGAGCTGCTCCAGGAGTTCGCGGTGCGGGGCGTGAACCTGGTGCGGATCGAGTCACGGCCGACCGGTGAGGGCATCGGCCGGTACTGCTTCTCGGTGGACGCCGAGGGGCACATCTCCGATCGGCGGGTGGGCGAGGCGCTGATGGGGCTGCGGCGGATCTGCCCGAAGGTGCGGTTCCTGGGGTCGTACCCGCGGGCGGGCGGCGACCCGTCGCAGGCCACGCCGCTGCGGCGGGGGACGTCGGACGAGGAGTTCGCGGAGGCGGCGGACTGGCTGACGCGCTGCGTCGACGGGCGCGCCTGAGGGGGCGTCCGAGGAGATGTCCGGGAGGCGCCCGAGAGGACGGGGGAGAACCCGCGACGTTATCCACAGGCCCGGTGGACGACCTGTGCACAACCTGAAACGGTAAAACGGGCATTTCACGCAAAACGCCAATCATTCGCCTCACCGTACACAACGGGGCAGACGCCACCCACTCCCCCAATTTGCTTGCTCGACACCCGAGCGGATGGCATTTCCATCCGAAAAGGCGTGTAGGGAAGACGGAGAGGGGGAATCGATGGCCGAGCACGCGTCCCGGCGGAGCAATCCCCACCGTCTTCCACAGGATTTCCAGAGATCCTGTGGAAAACTCGGCCCGGATCCCCGCGCCTGTGGATAACATCGCCGCCCATCCCCGGCGGTGAGCCCCGTACGGCCCCTCTTCCGGGCCCCTCTTCCGGCCCCGCGCGGCCTCGGCGGCCCCTTCCGCCCGGCCCTCCCGGAGCGGGAATTCCCGTCCACCCCCGCGCTCCCGCGACCCCCTGTACGGTGACGACGGGAATTCCCTTGACGGCTTCCTTTTCTCTTTTCCGGCAGAAACGGCAAAAGGTACATAAGGGTACGTACTGCCATAACGGGTCGATCGGATGGTCCTCCCCCGGTACTCTGGCGACGTGATTGACCTTCGCCTGCTCCGTGAGGACCCCGACCGTGTGCGTGCCTCCCAGCGCGCCCGTGGAGAGGACGTCGACCTCGTCGACGCCCTGCTCTCCGCCGACGAGCGGCGCAGGTCGTCCGGCGTCCGCTTCGACGAACTGCGCACCGAGCAGAAGCAGCTCGGCAAGCTGATCCCCAAGGCCGCCGGCGAGGAGAAGGCCGAGCTGCTGGAGCGGGCGGGCGAGCTGTCCGCCGCGGTCAAGGCCGCCGACGCCGAGCGCGACGAGGCCGAGGCCGAGACGCAGCGGCTGCTCCTCCGGCTCGGCAACCTCGTCCACCCCGAGGCGCCCGTCGGCGGCGAGGACGACTTCACCGTCCGGGAGACGCACGGCGCCCCGCGCGACTTCGCCGCCGAGGGCTTCGAGCCGAAGGACCACCTGGAGCTCGGCCAGGCGCTCGGGGCGATCGACGTCGAGCGCGGCGCCAAGGTCTCCGGATCGCGCTTCTACTACCTGACCGGCGTCGGCGCCCTGCTGGAGCTGGCCCTGGTCAACGCCGCGATCGCCCAGGCCACCGAGGCGGGCTTCATCCCGATGCTCACCCCCGCGCTGGTCAAGCCGCGCGCCATGGAGGGCACCGGCTTCCTCGGCCAGGCCGCCGAGAACGTCTACCACCTGGAGAAGGACGACTACTACCTCGTCGGCACCTCCGAGGTCCCCCTCGCCGGGTACCACATGGACGAGATCGTCGAGGCGGACAAGCTGCCGCTGCGCTACGCGGGCTTCTCCCCCTGCTTCCGGCGCGAGGCGGGCTCGTACGGCAAGGACACCCGCGGCATCTTCCGCGTCCACCAGTTCGACAAGGTGGAGATGTTCTCCTACGTCACCCCCGAGGACGCCGAGGCCGAGCACGCGCGCCTGCTGGAGTGGGAGAAGCAGTGGCTGACCGGCCTGGAGCTGCCGTTCCGGGTGATCGACGTGGCCACCGGCGACCTGGGCGCCTCCGCCTCGCGGAAGTTCGACTGCGAGGCGTGGATCCCCACCCAGGGCAAGTACCGCGAGCTGACCTCGGCGTCGAACTGCAACGAGTTCCAGGCCCGCAGGCTGTCCATCCGCATGCGCCAGGACAAGAAGGTCCGTCCGCTGGCGACGCTCAACGGCACGCTGTGCGCGGTGCCCCGCACCATCGTGGCCCTGCTGGAGAACCACCAGCAGGCCGACGGCTCGGTCCGCGTCCCCGAGGTGCTCCGCCCCTACCTCGGCGGGCGCGAGGTGCTGGAGCCCGTCTCCGCGTGAGCGCCAGACCACCGGCCTTCCCCTTCCGGCTGGTCGCCACCGACCTCGACGGCACGCTGCTGCGCAGCGACCACACCGTCTCGGTCCGCACGCGCGACGCGCTCGCCGCCGCCACGGCGGCGGGCGCCGCGCACATCGTGGTGACCGGCCGCTCCGTGCGCTGGACCAAGCACATCCTGGACGAGCTGGACTACCACGGGCTGGCCGTCTGCGGGCAGGGCTCGCAGCTCTACCACGCGGGCGAGCACCGGGTGCTGACCTCGGTCACCCTGGACCGGCGGCAGGCCCGCACCGCCCTGGCCAAGATCGAGGCGGAGGTCGGCCGGCTGGCCGTGGCCGTCTCGCGCGACGGGGTGGACGGCGACGTGGTGTTCGGCCCCGGCTACCGGCTGGAGGGGGAGACCACGCTCCCCTCGACCCTGGTCTCCGGCCAGGACGAGCTGTGGGAGCTGCCGGTGAACAAGCTCTACCTCCAGCACCCCGGCGGCATGGGCGACGACGCCCTGGCCGAGGCGGCCCGGCGGGCCGCGGGCGACCTGGTGAGCGTGGTCGTCTCCGGCGAGGGCATCGTCGAGGTGCTGCCGCTGGGGCTGTCCAAGGCCAGGGGCCTGTCGATGGCCGCGCGCCGGCTGGGAGCCCCGGCGGCGTCCACGATCGCCTTCGGGGACATGCCCAACGACATCCCCATGTTCGCCTGGGCCTCCCGCGGCGTCGCCATGGCCGGCGCCCACCCCGAACTGCTGGCGGTGGCCGACGAGGTGACCGCATCCAACGACGAGGACGGCATCGCGGTCGTGCTGGAACGGCTGCTCGCCGGCCCGTAGCCGGGGAACCGGGTGCGCGCCCGCCCCGCCGCGCCCGCCTCCCGCTCCGGGACGGGGACGGCGCGCAACGGCGGCGGTCAGTCCGGAGCCGGGCCCTCCTTGGTGCCCTCCAGGACCGCCCGGCAGATCTCGTGCAACTGCCGGGTCTGCTCCGGGGTGAGGTGGTCGAACAGGGAGAGCCGGACCTGCTCCACGTGGCCGGGCGCGAGGGCCTCCAGCTCCTCGAAGCCCTCATCGGTCAGCGTGGCCAGGGTGGTGCGGTGGTCGGCGGGGTGCTGGCACCGGCTGATCCACCCCTTGGCCTCCAGCCGGGCGACCGCGTGGGAGAGCCTGCTGGCCGAGGAGCGGGTGGTCCGGGCGAGCCGGCTCATGGTGAGGGTGCGCTGCGGCGCCTCGGAGAGCATCGCCAGGATCTGGTAGTAGGCCAGCGGCATCCCGGCGTCCCGCTGCAACTGCCGGTCCAGCTCCTCGCGTACGCGCTGGGTGGCTCCCAGGAACGCGCGCCAGGTCCGCTGCTCTTCGTCGTCCAGCCAACGTGTCGTGCCCATGCTTCCAGCGTACGAGGCCGGAGGAAACGGACGTACGGGGTGCCCGCCCCGCGCGGGGCGGGCACCCCGTCGCACCGCGCCCCGCCTACGAGTGGTACATCCTGGTGCAGGTGTGGTCCGGGTCCTGCGCGCTCTTCTTGCAGTCGAGGACGCGGCCGATGTTCACCGTGGACGCGCTGAACCTGCAGTACCTGTGGTCGAAGACGTGATCGTTGACATCCCCGTTGAAGCCGTTGTGGAGGGTGATGTTCTCGATGTCCTGGGCGGCCACCACGTTGACGTCCATCCAGATCCGGTCGTTGTTGTTGCGCGGCACCGTGATGACGCGGGGCCGCCCGGGTTCACGGCGTTCCGGGAAGACTTTCGCCGTGCGGCCGTGCGGCCGTGCAACTGCGCGACCGTGGGACCGTGGCGCGATGAAGGGGCCCGTGCCCGGGACGCGGTGTCCCGGGCACGGGCCCCCTCACGGCGGCGGTGCGGCGCTCACTCCTCGCCGGCGAGGGTGAGGGTGCGCAGCTTCCGACCGGCGTACCAGGTGCCCGCGACGGTCACCACCACCAGCAGCACCACGGCGGCCGGCAGTCCGACGTCGGAGACGGCGGCCGTGTTCGGAGCGGTCCTCTCGGCCAGCGCCAGCGCCCACTGCTGGACGCTGAGCGTGCGGGCGCCGGGCACCAGGCTGCCGAAGAGCGCCTCCCAGATGAGGGCGTAGACCAGGCCGAGGACGACGGCGTGCCGGCTGACCGTGCCCAGCAGCAGGAAGACGGCGCTGTAGGCGACGGACGCGGCGACGGCGGCGACGGCGTAGGCGACGGCGATCTGCCGGCTGTTGCCGTTGAGGACGAATCCGGCGATCAGCATGGGGATCGCCGAGAACGCCATGGTGACGCCGACGGCGACGGTCAGCTTGGTGAGGATGATCGTGGGCCGCTTCAGCGGCTTGGCCAGCAGGTAGACGATCGATCCGTCGTCGATCTCCGGGCCGATCGCGCCGGTCCCGGCGATCACTCCGATCAGCGGGACCATGGTGGCCAGGGCGAAGCCGCCGAGCACCTCGCTCGCGACGCCGTCGTCGGCGCCGACCAGCAGGCGGATCGCCACGGAGATCACGATCAGCAGGGCGGGCAGGACGAACAGGATCAGCGCCCGGCGGCGGCCGAGCAGGGCCCGGTAGGTGAGCCGGGCGACCGTGGGGTCGTACATCGCGGTGGGGCTCCTTGTTTCAGGCGGTCTCAGGCGTTCTCGGGCGGTCCGGGCGTTCTCACGCCGTGACGAGGTAGGAGAAGACGCTCTCCAGGGACTCGTCCGAGGGCGAGACCGTGAGGAGCCGGATGCCGTGCTCGCGGGCGATGCGCGGCAGCTGCTCGGTGAAGCGCCCGAAGTCGACCGCCTGGACGCGCAGGGCGCGCTCGGACCAGTCGAGCTCGATGCCCGCCGTGCTGGGGTCGGCGATCAGCGCGGCGGCCAGCGCGCGGTCGTCGCTGGAGCGCACCAGGTAGCGGTGGGGCCGGTCGGTCATCAGCCGGCGGATGCGCCGGAAGTCGCCGGAGGCCGCGTGCCGCCCGGCGACGATCACCTCGATGTGGGAGGCGAGCTGCTCGACCTCCTCCAGGATGTGCGAGGAGAACAGCACCGTGCGGCCCTCGGCGCCCATCCGCCGCAGCAGCTCCATCAGCTGCATGCGCTGGCGCGGGTCCATGCCGTTGAACGGCTCGTCCAGCAGCAGCACGGACGGGTCGTGGACGAGCGCGGAGGCCATCTTCACGCGCTGCCGCATGCCCTTGCTGTACGTGGAGACCTTCCGGTCCTGGGCGTACTCCATCTCCACGGTGGCCAGGGCCCGGCGCGCGGCCTCGCCCGGGTCGGGCAGTCCCTGGAGCTCGGCGTTGGCGAGGACGAACTCGCGGCCGGTGAGGAAGTCGTACATCGCCTCGCGCTCGGGGACGATGCCGATCTCCCGGTAGACCTGCTCGTTGCGCCAGATCGGCGTCCCGTCGAGGGTGACGGCGCCGGCGGAGGGGGGCAGGAAGCCGCCCATCATGTTGATCAGCGTGGACTTGCCCGCGCCGTTGGGGCCGAGCAGGCCGGTGACGCCGGGACCGACGTCCATGGTCACGTCGTTGACGGCGACGACGTTGCCGAACCAGCGGGAGACGTGGTCGATGTGGATGGTGGTCATGGGTCAGGCCGCCCTCTTCCTCGCTGTGCTCGCTGTGGTCGCCGCGCTCGCCGCGGGGCTCTCGCTCACAGTCCCGCCTTCCGGTAGCGGGCCATCAGCGCGGCCCAGCAGGCCGCGATCAAGCCGAGGATCACCAGGACGTAGACGGCCGAGGCCGCGGCGGAGGGCTCGTACTGGCCGGGGAAGTTGGAGACGCCGCCGAGGAACGCCGACTGGAAGCCGTCCATGAGCGAGCCCGGGGAGGCGAGGCCGATCCAGGGCACCGCACCGCCGCTGCCCTGCGCGTCGGCGATGGCCTGGACGGTGGTGACCGCGAAGTACGGGATGGTCAGCACCGCGATGATCGCGGCGACGCCGAAGCCCCGGCGCGGGGTGAGCGCGGCGACGACCAGGCCGATGCCCGCGTGGAGGACGGAGAGCACCGTGACCGAGGCCAGGCCCTGGAGGAAGCCGGTGGTCTCGTCGCCGAAGTCGAGCTTGGCGAGCAGCGCGCCCGCGTACATGATCACCAGCGGCGCGGCGGTGAACAGCAGCATCGCCGCGGACATGGCCAGGTACTTGGCCGCCACGTAGTCGGTGCGCTCGATCGGGCGCGAGAAGTACAGCGGCACGGTGCGGAAGCGCAGGTCGCGGGAGACCGACTGGGGCGCCTGGGAGGCGAGGTAGAGGCCGATGACCGGCTGCATGACGAGCGCGTAGTCGGTGTACCTCAGCGGCAGTTCGTCGGCGCCGGTGGCCACGGCGACGGCGACGATGATCCCCGCGGGCAGCAGCATCACGGCCAGCAGGACGAACGGCAGCACCTTGGACTTCGCCGACCGGCCCAGGCCGTACGCGCCGCGCAGGGACTGGGTCAGCAGCGAGAGGCGGGCGTAGGAGCGGCCGAGGCGGGGGCCGTCGTAGTGGCGGTAGCCGATGTTGTGGATGCTGGCGTCCTCGCCGCGCGGGGCGGGGACGGCGGTTCCGGTGTGGGCGCCGGTGTGGGCGCCGGTTTCAGGCCGCATCGGTGCTGCCTCCCTTTTCCGTGGCGGTGCCGGTGGTGCCGGTGGTGCCGGCGGCGCCGGACGTCTGGAAGACCTCCGCGATGTGGTGCCTGCGCTGCTCCATGCGGACCAGGCCCAGGCCCAGCTCCGCGACCGTGTCGCGGACGGCGTCGTACACGGAGTCGGAGCCCGCCTCGACGAGCAGGACGTGCCCGGCGCCGGGCAGGCCCTCGCCGCCCGCGCCGGCGGGCGCCACGGTGAGCCCGGCCCCGGTGAGGGCGGCGCGCAGGGCGGCGGCGCCGTCGGGGTGGGCGTCGGTGTCGGTGACCTCGACGGCCAGGGTGGCGGTCTCCTGGGTGAAGTCGGCGGTGGAGGAGGAGCGCAGCAGCTTCCCGCCGTCGATGACGACGACGTGGTCGCAGGTGCGCTCCAGCTCGCCCAGCAGGTGGGAGGTGACCAGCACCGAGATGCCGAAGTCGGTGTGGACGCGGCGGATCAGGCCGAGCATGTCGTCGCGGCCGACCGGGTCGAGGCCGTTGGTCGGCTCGTCCAGCAGCACCAGCCGCGGGTCGTGGACGAGGGCCTGGGCCAGCTTGACCCGCTGCTTCATGCCCGTCGAGTAGCCGCCGATGGGGCGGTAGCGCTCCTCGTACAGGCCGACGTGGCGCAGGGTGTCGGCGGTGCGCTCGCGGGCGGCGGAGGCGGGCAGGCCGGACATCCGCGCCATGTGGACGACGAACTCGGTCGCCGAGACGTCGGGCGGCAGGCAGTCGTGCTCGGGCATGTACCCGACGCGCTCGCGTATGGCGCCGCCCTCGGTGGCCACGTCCAGGCCGAGCACGGACGCGGTGCCCTCGCTGGCCGGGGAGAGTCCCAGGAGGATCTTGATCAGGGTGGACTTGCCCGCACCGTTGGCGCCCACCAGACCGGTCACTCCGGGTTCGATCTGCATGGTGAGCCGGTCGAGCGCGGTGACCCGGGGGTACCGCTTGCTGAGGCTTTCGGTCGCGATCACAGTCACCCTCATGACCGTAGTGCCGCGGGCCGTCCGCCACCTCACCCCGGGGACGTGGTTGTTCCTCGTACTGGAGGTGTACATGCCCTTAGGGGTGCTCCTCCGATGGTGCCGGTCCACCCGCGTCCGGTGTCACGCGGCCGGGAGCGGCTACCCGGAGTCCAGGAGTGTCGGGCAGATCGTCGGACCGAGCGTTGGGCAGATCGTCGGACCGAGCGTCGGGCGCGGTGGGAGGAAGGGCACGCATGGAGACGGGAGCGGGCGGTCTCGGAGGCGCGCGGGAGCGCCGGGTCACCGGCGCGGACGGCGTCGAGCTGTGCGTCGCCGAGCTGGGCGGCGCGGTGGACGGGGACGGGAACCGCCGTCCGACGGTGGTCCTGCTGCACGGCTACCCGGACTCCAAGGAGGTCTGGTCGCGGGTGGCCGCGCGGCTGGCGGACCGCTTCCACGTGGTGCTGTACGACGTGCGCGGCTGCGGGGGTTCCACGGCGCCGGAGCCGCTGCGCGGCGGTTTCACGCTGGAGCGGCTGACCGACGACTTCCTGGCGGTCGCGGACGCTGTCAGCCCGGACGCCCCGGTGCACCTGGTCGGGCACGACTGGGGATCGGTGCAGGGCTGGGAGTTCGCCACGGCCGGGCGCACCCGGGGCCGGATCGCGTCCTTCACCTCGATGTCCGGGCCGTCCCTGGACCACCTGGGCCACTGGTTCCGCCGGCGGCTGACCCGGCCGACGCCGCGCCGCGTCGCCCAGGCGCTGGGGCAGGGCGTCCGGTCCGGTTACGTGTACGCGATGCACGTGCCCGCCGTGCCGGAGCTGGCCTGGCGCGGGCCGCTGGGGAAGGCCTGGCCGGCCCTGCTGCGGCGCATGGAGAGGGCGTCCGGCTCCCGGGACCCCGGCTACCCCGCCCCCTCGCTGCCCGACGACGCCGCGCACGGCCTGTGGCTGTACCGCGACAACGTACGGGCCCGGCTGCGCCGGCCGCGCGAGGACCCCTACGCCCACGTGCCCGTGCAGATCGTCACCCCGACCGGGGACCCGTTCCTCTCCGGGGCGCTGCGGGACGAGCCGGAGCGGTGGACGCCCCGGCTGACGCGCCGCACCCTGCGGGCGGGCCACTGGGCGCCGCGCACCCGGCCCGACCTGCTGGCCGGCTGGATCGGCTCGTTCGTCGAGGCGTGCGAGAGGACGCCCGGCGGGGAGGCGCCGCCGGCGGCGCGGCGCGGCGGGCGGCGCCGCCGGGCCCGGGAGGACGCGTACGCCGAGCGCTTCGGCGGGCAGCTGGTGCTGGTCACCGGCGCGGCCCGGGGCATCGGCCGGGAGACGGCGCTGGCCTTCGCCCGGGCGGGCGCCCGGGTCGTCGCGGTGGACGTCAGGGAGCGGGACCTGGCCCGTACGGCCGAGCTGGCGCGGCGGGCCGGCGCGCCGGGGGCGTGGGCGGAGACGGCCGACGTCTCCGACCGGGCGGCGATGGAGGCGCTGGCGCGGAGGGTGGCCGCCGAGCACGGCGTGGTGGACGTCCTGGTCAACAACGCCGGAATCGCGGCGGCCGGGCCGTTCCTGGAGCACACCGCGGACGACTGGGAGGCGGTCCTGGGCGCCAACCTGTGGGGCGTCATCCACGGCTGCCGCCTCTTCGGGCGGCAGATGGCCGATCGCGGGCAGGGCGGCCACATCGTCAACGTCGTCTCCTGCACCGCCTACGAGCCCACCCGGGCCCTGCCCGCGTACTGCACCTCCAAGGCGGCGGCGCTGATGCTCAGCCAGGTGCTGCGCGCGGACCTGGCCGGCGAGGGCATCGGGGTCTCGGCGATCTGCCCCGGCGTCGTCAGCACCTCGATCATCGAGGACACGCGCTTCCGCGGCACCGACGAGCGGGACGCCGAGCGCCGCCGCAAGCGGGCCCTCCAGGCCTACCGGATCCGCAGGTTCGCCCCGGAGAGGGTCGCCGACGCGGTGCTGCGCTCGGTGATCCGGAACAAGGCGGTGGTGCCGGTGAACCTGGAGGCGTGGGGCGGGCTGGTGCTGGCCCGGGTGGCGCCGAGCGCGCTGCGGGCGTTCGCGCGGATCAACGTGCGGGCGTGACCGGTCTGCGGGGGCTGCGGGGACTCCGGGGAATCCAGGGGCTCCGGGACCGTGCGAGGTGGAAAAGGAGGTGCGCCGCGGCGGGCCCCGGGGCACCCTGACCCGACATGGACGACCGGCGCCGCAAGCGGATCTCGAAGTACCTCGCACGGCATCTGCGGCACGCCCCCGAGCGGATCGGGCTCACCCTGGACGCCCACGGCTGGGTGGGCGTCGGGGAGCTGCTGGACGCCGCGGCACGCGACGGCTTCCACCTCACCCGCGAGGAGCTGGAGGAGGTCGTCGCCACCAACGACAAGCGGCGCTTCACGCTCGACCCCGGGCGGGACCGCATCCGGGCCGCCCAGGGCCACACCGTCGACGTGGACCTGGACCTGCCCGCCGCCGAACCTCCCCCGTACCTCTTCCACGGCACGGTCGGGCGGTACGTGGAGGACATCCGGCGGGACGGCCTGCGGGCGATGGCGCGCCACGACGTCCACCTCTCGCCCGACCGCGGGACGGCCGCCGCCGTGGGGGCGCGGCGCGGGAGGCCGGTGGTGCTGGTGGTGGACGCCGGGGCGATGCACCGGGACGGGTACGAGTTCCGGGTCAGCGACAACGGGGTGTGGCTGGTGCCGCGCGTACCGCCGGAGTACCTGCGCCTCCCCGGCTGACGCCGGGCCTGCGACCGGGCGCCCTCGTCACCTCGGTCGGGCCTCGTTCACCCATCGCGGCCTGACCTGCGCGGATCCCTTCGGCCGGCGAGTTCGGCCGCCCGTTCAGACGCCGATGAGGCGGACGTGGTCGCCGCACAACCGGGCCATGTCGTCAACATCGGACGTCAGTATGGCCACCGGGCCCGGCTGACGCAGCGCCACCTCGGCGACGGTCGCGTCGATCGCGTACTTGTGGCCGTGCAGACCCGCGGCCTTGAGCAGTTGCGCGGACGCCTTCGCCGCCCCCTCCGTCACCGGCTCGACCTTGACGCGGGAGAGTACCCACTGCAGTCGAGGCATGTTCACCCGCGCATGGCTGACTTCCACGATGGTGTTGGCGCCGATGACGAGATCGGCCCCCATGGTGTGGAACACCTGGAACATCGCGAGGACCTTGCGGTCCTGGGCGATCCAGGCGGAGAGCCCCTGGGAGTCCAGGACGACGGTCTCGACGTGCTCGATCACGCCGTGCTCGCCGATCCGCCGGCATCGGCCGTGCCGAAGATCCTGGAGCGGGCCTCGGCCAGCTCCTCCTCGGTGAACGTCCCGTGTTCCTCCTGGTGACGCTGCAGATCGGCGCCGAGCAGCTGATGCCGCAGCTGACGTGCCACCGCCTCGGCGACATATCCCGAGACGTTGTCGGTGAGCTTCCTGAGTTCGGCGACCTGGTCGGTCGGCAGTGTCACCGTGATGCGTGTCGTGTCCGCCATGCCCTGAGCATACTCCGGTATGCGCACCCTGCGGCCAACCGTTGGTGATGCCCACGCTCGCGGACGCGGTCACGCGGTCCGGGCCGTCGCGGCCTCCGCTGCCCGGCGTCCACGAGGGCCTGCGGCCCGGGAGCCCCGTCCCCGTCCGTGGGGGCGCGGCCCGGCCTGCCGGCCGGTGACGCGTGCCGCCGGGACAGCCGGGGGCCCGACCGGCGCCCTCCGCCGTCGCGATCCTCAGGGCGACCGGCTCGGCCCGGCCGGGAGCGGGCGGCCTGCCGCGGGTAGGGTCGCGGGCATGCGTCTGAGCACCGTGATCCTGCCCGTGCGCCGCTGGCACGAGGGCGGCCGCGACCAGTGGACACGCGCCGAGGAACTCGGCTTCCACACCGCCTACACCTACGACCACCTGTCCTGGCGGTCCTTCCGCGACGGCCCCTGGTTCGGCGCGCTGCCCACCCTGACCGCCGCCGCCACCGCCACGGACCGCCTGCGCCTGGGCACCCTCGTCACCTCGCCGAACTTCCGGCACCCGGTCCCCCTGGCCAAGGAGCTGGTGACGCTGGACGACGTCTCCGGCGGGCGGGTCACCCTGGGCATCGGCGCGGGCGGCGAGGGCTTCGACGCGACCGCCCTGCTGCGGGACGGCGAGAAGCCGTGGACGCCGCGCGAGCGGGCCGACCGCTTCGGCGAGTTCGTGCCGCTGCTCGACCGGCTGCTGACCGAGGACTCCGTGACGCACGAGGGGGCCTTCTACACGGCGAACGGGGCCCGCAACATCCCCGGCTGCGTCCAGCGGCCCCGAATCCCCTTCGCGGTGGCCGCCACCGGACCGCGCGGCATGCGGCTGGCGGCCCGGTACGGGCAGGCGTGGGTGACCACCGGCGACCCGCGGCTGTACGGGAGCGGCACCCCCGAGGAGTCGGTGGAGGCGATCCGGGGGCAGATCGACCGGCTCGACAGGGCCTGCGAGGACATCGGCCGGGACCCCGGCACGGTGGAGAGGATCCTGCTCACCGGCTTCACCCCGGAGGCGAACAAGCCGCTGGAGTCCCTGGAGGCCTTCGTCGACTTCGCGGGGCGGCACTTCGAGCTCGGCTTCGCCGAGATCGCCGTCCACGCCCCGATCCCGGACTCGGTCTTCGCCGCCGACGAGGCGGTCTTCGAGAGGATCGCGACGGAGGCCCTCGCCCGGCTCGCCCGACCGCGCGGGTGACGGTGCCGGGCCGCGAGCGCGTGCGCGCCGCCGTACCGCGCGGCGGAGCCCGCGTACGTTTCGCGCCATGCCGGACGCGGCCCGCGGAAGGCCCGTAGCGTTTTCCCTACGCGGACGGACAGGGGCCCGCCCTCCTGACTGTCCGTGTCCATCCGGTTTCGGATACGTTCGGGCTGTGGCTCATTCGGGCACCTCAGCGCACGGCTGTGCGGGCATATGCGGGACTATGGGGAGCGTGACTCACGTTCCTGCGCCCTCCATGACGCGCCCGCGCCTCATCGCCACCGATCTGGACGGCACGCTGCTGCGCGATGACAAATCCGTCTCCGACCGCACGGTCGCGGCGCTCGCCGCCGCCGAGGAGGCCGGGATCGAGGTCTTCTTCGTCACCGGGCGGCCGGCCCGCTGGATGGGCGTGGTCAGCGACCACGTGCACGGGCACGGCCTGGCGATCTGCGCCAACGGCGCGGCCGTCGTCGACCTGCACCGCGGGCGGCAGGTCGTACAGGTGCGCGAACTGCCGCGCGACACCGCGCTGACCGTAGTGGAGGAACTGCGGACGGCCGCCCCGGACGTGAGCTTCGCCGTCGAGCGGACCGGCGGCATCCACTACGAGCCCCAGTACCCGCAGTTCCACCTCGACCCCGGCGCGCTGGTCGCCCCGGTCGAGAAGCTGCTGTCGGACGACACCGAGTTCGCCGACCAGCCGGTGCTCAAGCTCCTCGCCCACCACACCGAGCTGGTGCCGGACGAGTTCCTGGGCATGGCCCGCGCCGTCGCGGGCCACCACGCGGAGTTCACGCGGTCCAGCCCGAGCGCGCTGCTGGAGATCAGCGGCCCCGGCGTCAGCAAGGCCAGCACCCTGGCCCGGTGCTGCGCGCAGCGCGGTGTGGCGGCCGGGGAGGTCGTCGCCTTCGGCGACATGCCCAACGACCTGGAGATGCTGTCCTGGGCCGGGACCTCCTACGCCATGGCCAACGCGCACCCGGCGGTGCTGGCCGCGACCACGCACCGCACGTCCGCCAACGAGGAGGACGGCGTGGCCGCCGTCATCGAGCGGCTGCTGGAGCTGCCACCGGCCGTCTGACGTCCGCGGGCGAGCGGGAGGGAACGTTTCGGCTGCGGTGCTTGTGTTGGAGTGCCCTCCAAACAGCAGCATGGGTGCCTCCGAACGCGGCGGACACGCCGCACGAGCGAGAGGACCACCGGTGAGCACACCGTATTTCGCCCTGGGCGCCATGGACTTCGGCACCCGGCTGGACCGCGGGACGTCGATGGCGCTGCTCGACCGCTTCGTCGAGCGGGGAGGGCGGTGGATCGACACCGCCAACTGCTACAGCTTCTGGATCGACCCCTCCGGCGTCGGCGGGCAGAGCGAGACCGTGATCGGCGAGTGGCTGGCCGCCCGGCCCGGCGTACGCGACCGGGTGCTGATCAGCACCAAGGTGCGCCAGCAGCCGACCGTGCCGGGGAAGTGGCCGGAGTCCGCCGAGGGGCTGTCGGCGCCCGTGGTGCGCTCGGCCGTGCGGGAGAGCCTGAAGCGGCTGCGCACGGAGTGGGTGGACCTGTACTGGGCGCACGCGGAGGACCGCGACGTGCCCCTGGAGGAGACCGTCGCCGCCTTCGGCGAGGTGGTCTCGGACGGGCTCGCCCGCCGGCTCGGCGCGTCCAACCACGCCGCCTGGCGCGTGGAGCGCGGCCGCGCGATCGCCCGCGGGGCGGGGGTGACGGGCTGGACCGCCCTCCAGCTGCGGCACTCCTACGTCCAGCCGCGCCCGGGGGTCGTCCTCCCCGAGAGCGGGCACCTGCTCGCGACCGCCGAGTCGCTCGACTACGTGCGCAGCGAGCCGGACATGGACCTGTGGGCCTACTCCTCACTGCTGTGGGGCTCCTACACCCGCCCCGACCGCCCGCTGCCCGAGCACTACGACCACCCCGGCACGGCGCGGCGCCTGGCCGTGCTCGGCGAGGTGGCCGCCGAGACCGGGGCCACCGCGAACCAGGTGGTCCTGGCGTGGCTGACCGGCGGGGACCCGGCCGTCGTGCCGATCGTCGGGGTGAGCCGGACCGAGCAGCTCGACGAGGCGTTCGACGCGATGGAGCTGCGGCTGGACGAGGGGCAGCGGCGACGGCTGGACGAGGCGGCCTGAGGGCGGTCCCGGCTCCGGGAGCGGGCGGGTGGGAACGGGACGGGCCGGGCCGGGCCGGGCGAGGGGAGGGGAAGCCGGGTCCGGGGACGGGGGCCGGCGCCCCCGTCAGCCCCGGGCCGTGACCAGTTCCTCGGTGGCCCGCTCCCGGGCCAGCATCCGCCGGAAGGGACCGTCCGCCGCGGCCAGCTCCCCGTACGGACCGCGCTGGACGGTGCGGCCGCCGTCGAGGACGACCACCTCGTTCACCGCCTCCAGCCCGGCCAGCCGGTGGGTGATGAGCACGGTGGTGCGGCCCTCGGTGGCGGCCAGCAGGTCGGCGGTCAGCGCGTCGGCGGTGGCCAGGTCGAGGTGCTCGGCGGGCTCGTCCAGGACGAGGACGGGGAAGTCGGCCAGCAGCGCGCGGGCCAGTGCCAGACGCTGGCGCTGGCCGCCGGAGAGCCGGGCGCCGAACTCCCCGACGAGGGTGTCCAGGCCGTCGGGGAGCTCTCCGACCCAGGAGTCGAGGCGGGCGGCGGCCAGGGCGGCGCGGAGGTCGTCGTCGGTGGCGGAGGGCCTGGCGAGGCGGAGGTTCTCGCGCAGGGAGCTGTCGAAGATGTGCGCGTCCTGGGCGCACAGGCCGACGAGGCGGCGCACGGCGTCGGGGTCGAGGGCGGTGGCGTCGGACGCGTCGGGGCCGAGGCGGTAGCCGCCGGACTCCGGGTCGAGGAAGCGCAGCAGGACGTGGGCCAGGGTGGTCTTGCCCGAGCCGGAGGGGCCGACGACCGCGACGCGCCGGCCGGGGGTCAGGAGCAGGTCCACCCCGTCGAGGGCGGGACGGTCCTGGCCCGGGTGGCGGGCGGTGAGGCCGGTGAGGGCGAGGGGGAACGGGACGGCGGGCGCCGGGGCGGGGTCCTCGGGCTCGCGGACGGGGGCGGGGGCGTCGACCACCTCGTGGACGCGTTCGGCCGAGCGGCGGGTGCGCTGCCGGTGCTGGGCGGCGAGCGGCATCCCGGAGACCGCCTCGAAGGAGGCGAGCGGGGTGAGGACGACCACCGCCATGAGGAGGCCGTCCAGCCGTCCGTCGTGGACGGCGGCGGCGCCGAACCAGGCGGCGGCGGTGACGGTGAGCCCGGCGGCGAGCGCGGACAGCCCGCCGCCGAGCGCGGCGACGGCGGAGCTGCGGGCGGCGAGGCGGGTCAGGGTGGCGTCGGCGTCGCGTACGGCCTCGGCGCGGCGGGGCAGCGCTCCGGCGACGGTCAGCTCGGCGGTGCCGGTGAGCAGGTCGACGGTGCGGGTGGTCAGCTCGCCGCGGGCGGGCGCGAGGCGGCGCTCGGTGCGGCGGGAGACGGCGGCGGCGAGCGCGGGGACGGCGACGCCGGCGGTCAGGAGGCCGACGGCGAGGGCCGCTCCCGCTTCGGGGAGGAGCCACGCGGTGAAGACGGTGGCCGAGAGGGAGACGGTGGCGGCGACGGCGGCGGGGAGCAGCCAGCGCAGGAAGTAGTCCTGGAGGGTGTCGACGTCGGCGACGAGCCGGGCGAGCAGGTCGCCGCGCCGGGTGTGGCGCAGCCCGGCGGGGGCGAGGCGCTCCAGCCGGCGGTAGACGGTGACGCGCAGGTCGGCCAGGACGCGGAAGACGGCGTCGTGGGAGACGAGGCGCTCGGCGTAGCGGAAGACGGCGCGGCCGATGCCGAAGGCGCGGGTCGCGGTGACGGCGATCATCAGGTACAGGACGGGGGGCTGCTGGGAGGCGCGGGAGATCAGCCAGCCGGAGGTGGCCATCAGTCCGACGGCGCTGAGGAGGGCGAGGGCGCCGAGCAGCAGGGCGAGCGCCAAGCGGCCGCGGAGGGGGGACGCGACGCGGCGTACGCGGGTGAGGGGGTGGGAGGCGGACCCGCCGGGGGCGGCGGGTGCGGGTGCGGGTACGGGTACGGGTACGGGGCCGCCGGGCGCCGGAGCCGGTCCGGTGCGGCCGTCGCTCCCCTCCCTCTCCGGTGTCCCCTCCGGTGCGTTGACGGCTGTGGGGACGGCTGGGTTGACGGCTGCGTTGACGGCGATGGGCGCCGGGCGCCCCCGCGGTGCGCTGCCGGCCGGGCCCAGGCGGACGACGCGGTCGGCGACCGCCAGGAGCGCGGGGCGGTGGACGATCAGGATCACCGTGCGGTCGCGGGCGAGGCGGCGCACGGCGTCGACGACGGTCTCCTCGGTGGCGCCGTCGAGGGCGGCGGTGGGCTCGTCGAGGAGGAGCAGGGGGCGGTCGGCGAGGAAGGCGCGGGCCAGGGCGACGCGCTGGCGCTGGCCGGCGGAGAGTCCGGCGCCGTTCTCGCCGAGGGGCGCGGTGAGGGGGAGGTCGGGGGCGCCCGCGTCGCGGAGGGCGGCGGCCACTTCGGCGTCGGTGGCGTCGGGGCGGGCCAGGCGGACGTTGTCGGCGATCGTTCCGGCGAAGAGGTGGGGGTGCTGGGGGACCCAGGCGATCTGGGAGCGCCAGCCGGCCGGGTCGAGGGTGCCCAGGTCCCGGCCGTCGACGGTGACGCGCCCGGCGGTGGGGGCGGTGAAGCCGAGGAGGACGCTCAGGAGCGTCGTCTTCCCGGCGCCGGAGGGGCCGGTGACGGCGACGGTCTCGCCGGGTCCGACGGTGAGGGTGGTGGGGGGCAGCGAGTCGGCGGTGCGGCCCTCGTGGCGGACGGTGAGGCCGTCGAGGGCGATGGTGGCGGTACGGGCGTCGGGGGCGGGGTCGGTGCCGGCGGGGGCGGGGTCGGTCTCCAGGACCTCGAAGACCTCTTCGGCGGCGGACAGGCCCTCGGCGGCGGCGTGGTAGTGGACGCCGACCTGGCGCAGGGGGAGGTACGCCTCGGGGGCGAGGATCAGCACGACCAGGCCGGTGTGGAGGTCGAGTTCGCCGTGGACCAGGCGCATGCCGATGCCGACCGCGACGAGGGCGACGGAGATCGTCGAGAGCAGTTCGAGGACGAAGGAGGAGAGGAACGCGATCCGCAGGGTGCGCAGGGTGGCGCGGCGGTAGTCGTCGGTGATGGCGCGGATGTTCTCGGCCTGGGCCTTGGCGCGGCCGAAGACCTTGAGCGTGGGCAGGCCCGCGACGACGTCGAGGAAGTGGCCGGAGAGACGGGACAGCAGGCGCCACTGGCGGTCCGTGCGGGCCTGGGTCGCCCAGCCGATCAGGATCATGAAGACCGGGATCAGGGGGAGGGTGACGGCGATGGTCGCCGCCGAGATCCAGTCGTCGGTGAGGATGCGCGCGATCAGGGCCGCGGGGACGACCACGGCCAGGGCGAGCTGGGGCAGGTAGCGCGCGAAGTAGTCGTCGAGCGCGTCGATGCCGCGGGTGGCGAGGTTGGCCAGTTCGCCGGTGTGCCTGCCGCTCAGCCAGGACGGGCCGAGGGCGGTGGCGCGGGCGAGGAGGCGCAGGCGGAGTTCGGACTTGACCGCGGCGGAGGAGCGGTGGGCGGCCAGCTCGGTGAGCCAGGAGACCAGGGCGCGGCCGAGGGCGACGGCCGCGAGGAGCAGCAGGGGGGTCGCGAGGTCGGCGGGGGGCGTGTCCTGCTGGAAGGCCCGCACGACGATCTCGGCGATGAGCACGGCCTGGGCGATGACCAGGCCCGCTCCGGCCAGGCCCAGCACCACGGCGGCCGCGAGGAAGACGCGGGTGGTGCGGGCGTACCGGAGCAGGCGGGGGTCTACGGGCTTCATGTGCGAGTGGGTTCCTGGTGGGCGTCGGCTGCTGTGTCGGCGTCAGCTGCGGCGTCGGCTGTGTCGGCTGCGGCGTCGGCTGTGTCAGCGATGTGCTGGGTGCCGATGCGCTTGCGGAAGACCCAGTATGTCCAGCCCTGGTAGAGCAGCACGAGCGGAGTGGCCAGGGCGGCCAGCCAGGTCATGATCGTCAGGGTGTAGGGGGTGGAGGAGGCGTTGGTGACCGTCAGGCTCCAGGCGGGGTCGAGCGTGGAGGGCATGACGTTCGGGTAGAGCGCGAGGAACAGGGTGGCGACGGCCGCCACGATGGTGACGCCGGAGAGGGTGAAGGACCAGCCCTCGCGTCCGGCGGCGATCGCGCGGACGGCCGCGAGCAGGGCGGCCGCCGCGACCGCCAGGGTGACGAGGGTGGCCGCGCCGCCGCGGTCGAGCTGGGTCCAGCCGAGGAAGGCGACCGCGAGGACGGCGGTGGCCAGGCCGAGCCGCACGGCGAGGGCGCGGGCGCGGATGCGGATGTCGCCGACGGTCTTCAGCGCCGTGAAGACCGCGCCGTGGAAGGTGAACAGGGCGAGGGTCGTCAGGCCGCCGAGGAGCGCGTAGGGGCCCAGGAGGTCGAGGACTCCGCCGGTGTACTCCTTGTCCGCGTTGATGGCGACGCCCCGGACGATGTTGGCGAAGGCCACGCCCCACAGGAAGGCCGGGAGCAGGGAGGTCCAGAAGATGGCGCGCTCCCAGTTGGTCTGCCATGCCTCCTCGGGCCGCTTGGCGCGGTACTCGAAGGCGACCCCCCGGACGATCAGGCAGACGAGGATGAGGAGCAGGGGCAGGTAGAAGCCGGAGAAGAGGGTGGCGTACCAGTCGGGGAAGGCGGCGAAGGTCGCGCCGCCGGCCGTCAGCAGCCAGACCTCGTTGCCGTCCCAGACCGGCCCGATGGTGTTGATCAGCACGCGGCGCTCGCGGCGGTCGCGGGCCAGCGCCTTGGTGAGGACGCCGACTCCGAAGTCGAAGCCCTCCAGGAAGAAGTAGCCGGTCCACAGGACGGCGATCAGGACGAACCAGACGTCGTGGAGTTCCATCGCGGGAAACCTCGGTAGGACCTAGTAGGAGAAGGCCATGGGCCGGTCGGCGTCGTCCTTGTCGTGACCGCCGATCCGGGTGGGCGGGTTGAGGTCGGCCTCGGTGAGCTCGGGCGGCCCGGCCTTGACGTACTTGGCCAGGAGCCTGACCTCGATGACGGCGAGGACGGCGTACAGGAGGGTGAAGACGGTCATCGAGACCAGCACCTCGAACTGGGAGACGCCGGGGGAGACGGCGGAGGAGGTGCGCAGCAGCCCGTAGACGGCCCAGGGCTGGCGGCCCATCTCGGTGAAGATCCACCCCCAGGCGTTGGCGATGAACGGGAAGCCGAGGGCGAGGAAGGCCAGCTGCCAGTAGCGGCGGGTGAGGGCCGGGCCGAGGAGCCGGTCGCGGGTGAGGGCGAGCCTGGGCACCTCGGTCGCGGTGGTGCGGTGGCGCTCGGCGAGCCAGAAGCGGCGGCGGGTGAGCCACAGGCCGAGGGCGCCGAGGGCGGTGGAGGCCATGCCGAAGCCGATCATCCAGCGGAAGCCCCAGTAGGCGACGGGGATGTTCGGCTTGTAGTCGCCGGGGCCGTACTTCTCCTGGAGCGCCTCGTTGGTGTCGTTGATGCCGGGGACGGGGCTGGAGAGGTCGCTGTGGGCGAGGAAGGAGAGCAGGCCGGGGATCTCGACGGCGACCTTGTTGTGCCCCTCGTCCACGTCCCCGTAGGCGAAGACGGAGAACGGGGCGGGCGCCTCGGTCTCCCACAGCGCCTCGGCGGCGGCCATCTTCATCGGCTGCTGCTCGTACATGATCTTGCCGAGGTGGTCGCCGCTGACGGCGGTGAGCGCTCCGGCGGCGACCAGGGTGACCAGGCCGAGGCGGAGCGAGGTGCGCATCACGGGGACGTGGCGGCGGCGCATCAGGTGGTACGCGGCGATGCCCGCCATGAAGGCGCCGCCGGTGAGGAAGGCGGCCGTCATGGTGTGGAAGAACTGCGCCACGGCGGTGTTCTGGGTGAGCACCGCGAGGAAGTCGGTGAGTTCGGCGCGCCCGCTGTCGGGGTTGACGCGGTAGCCGACCGGGTGCTGCATCCAGGAGTTGGCCGCCAGGATGAAGTACGCGGACAGGACCGTGCCGATCGAGACCATCCAGATGGTGGCCAGGTGGATCCTCTTGGGCAGCTTGTCCCAGCCGAAGATCCACAGGCCGATGAAGGTGGACTCGAAGAAGAACGCGATGAGCGCCTCGAAGGCGAGGGGGGCGCCGAAGACGTCGCCGACGAAGCGTGAGTAGTCGGACCAGTTCATGCCGAACTGGAACTCCTGCACGATGCCGGTGACGACGCCCATCGCGATGTTGATCAGGAAGAGCTTGCCCCAGAACTTCGTCGCCCTGAGGTAGACCTCGCGGCCGGTGCGCACCCAGGCGGTCTGGAGGCCGGCGGTGAGGGCGGCGAGCGAGATGGTCAGGGGGACGAAGAGGAAGTGGTAGACGGTCGTGATGCCGAACTGCCACCGAGCCAGGGTCTCCGGGGCCAGAGCTAGGTCCACGGCACTCTCCAAAAGTGGACATGGTGTGACGTAGCACACGCGCTCGTGAATGCGTTCACATTCACAAGAAGTATGACGCACTGATTTTCCTTCCCTCACACCGGGGGGTGTGAGGGAAGGAACGTCCCTTCCGGCAGGACCTTCGTCCCGGAACGGGCGGGACCTACAGGTCCCTGCGGAAGGTCTGCGCGGCCTTGAGGAAGAGGTCGTTGGCCGCCGGCTCGCCGACCGTGACGCGGACCCCCTCGCCCGCGAACGGCCGCACCGTCACGCCCGCCGCCTCGCAGGCCGCGGCGAAGTCGTCCGTGCGCTCCCCCAGCCGCAGCCAGACGAAGTTCGCCTGCGTCTCGGGGACCGTCCAGCCCTGGGCGGTCAGCTCGCGCACCACCCGCCCGCGCTCGGCGACCAGGGAGTCCACGCGCTCCAGGAGCTCGGCCTCGCTGCGCAGCGAGGCGATCGCCGCGTCCTGCGCGATCTGGCTCACACCGAACGGCACGGCCGTCTTGCGCAGCGCCGCGGCCACCGGCTCGTGCGCGACGGCGAAGCCGACCCGCAGCCCGGCCAGGCCGTACGCCTTGGAGAAGGTGCGCAGCACGCAGACGTTCGGGCGGTCGCGGTACAGCTCCATCCCGTCGGGGATCTCCTCGTCGCGCACGAACTCGCGGTACGCCTCGTCCAGCACGATCAGCACGTCGCGGGGGACGCGGTCCAGGAAGCGCTCCAGTTCGGCGCGGCGGACGGCGGTGCCGGTGGGGTTGTTGGGGTTGCAGACGAAGACCAGGCGGGTGCGCTCGGTGACGGCGCCGGCCATCGCGTCCAGGTCGTGCCTCTCGTCGCCGGTCAGCGGCACCCGGACGGAGGTCGCGCCGGAGATCTGGGTGATGATCGGGTACGCCTCGAAGGACCGCCAGGCGTAGACCACCTCGTCGCCGGGGCCCGCGGTGGCCTGGAGGAGCTGCTGGGCGACGCCGACGGAGCCGGTGCCGGTCGCCAGGTGGGCCACGGGCACCTCGAAGCGGCGCGAGAGCTCCGACAGCAGGAGGCCGCAGGCCATGTCCGGGTAGCGGTGGAAGGAGCCGGCGGCGGCGGTGGCGGCCTCCAGGACCCCGGGCAGCGGCGGGTAGGGGTTCTCGTTGGAGGACAGCTTGTACGCCGCGGGACCGCCGGCGGCCGCCGGACGGCCGGGCTTGTAGGTGGGGATCCCGTCCAGCACCGCGCGCAGCTTCGGGGCCATCTCCGTCATGCCAGGTCCTCCTCGCCCCTCCGGGGCCAGTCGTGGAGCGGCCGTGCCGCCGCTCGTACCACCAATGCTGCACACCTTAGAAGGATTCCGGGGCGCGGCGTAGGGGCTGAGCATGAGGGCGCATTCACATAAGCACGCGCCTGTAGCGCGCGCCGTGGCGCGCATCACCCGTGGAGGTGAGTTGAGACAGCTTTGAGACATCGGCCCTTCTGCGGGAGCAAGCGGGGAAACAACCGCAGAAACGATGGACCAGACCTTCAACTGCCGCTTCTTCCATGGTCGTTACCACTGAATCGGCTTGCAGAATCGTCTCTGCATGCCCCTTTCTGTACACCCCTGCAAACGGTGTGGCACAGCCCTACTATCAGCACGCCATGACAGCAGCAGGGAAGCACCAGGTGAGCCGGGCTCACGGCCGCCGGCTGGGGCGGGCGGGCATCCGGGACGTGGCCGCGGCGGCCGGCGTCTCGATCACGACCGTCTCCGACGCGCTCAACGGCAAGGGCCGCCTGCCCGACGCCACCCGACGCCATGTCCGCGAGGTCGCCGACCGGCTCGGCTACCGCCCCTCCGCGGCGGCCCGCACGCTCCGCACCGGCAAGTCGGGGCTGATCGGGCTGACGGTCACCACCTACGGCGAGGAGCCCTTCACCTTCACCGAGTTCGCCTACTTCGCCGAGATGGCCCGCGCCGCCTCCTCCGCCGCCCTGGCACGCGGCTACGCCCTGGTGATCCTCCCCGGCAGCACCCGGCAGAGCCCCTACGACGTCTGGTCCAACGTCGCCCTCGACGGCACCGTCGTCATCGACCCCTCCGACCGCGACCCCGTCGTCACCGAGCTGGTGCGCCAGGGCATCCCCGTGGTCTCCGACGGCCGCCCCTGCGGCGACCTGCCCGTCACCGCCTGGGTCGACAACGACCACGAGGCCGCGGTCACCGGCCTGCTCGACCACCTCGCCGCCGCCGGCGCCCGCCGCATCGGCCTGCTCACCGGCACCAGCACCGACACGTACACCCGGCTGTCCACCAAGGCCTACCTCCGGTGGTGCGAGCGCAGCGGCCAGGACCCGGTGTACGAGGCCTACCCCGCCCACGACCCCTGCGCGGGCGCCGTCGCCGCCGACCGGCTGCTGGCCCGGCCCGACCGCCCCGACGCCGTGTACGGCCTGTTCGACCCCAACGGCACCGACCTGCTCGCCGCCGCCCGCCGCTACGGATTGCGCGTCCCCGACGACCTGCTGCTGGTGTGCTGCAGCGAGTCCGCCGTCTACGCCGGCACCGAGCCGCCCATCACCACCCTGTCGCTGAAGCCGGGGCGCATCGGCACCACCGTCGTCCAGCTGCTGATCGACGCCATCGAGGGCACCGGCGGCGGCCGTCCCGTCCAGCGGATCATGCCCACCGACCTGATCGTCCGCACGTCCTCGCAGCGCCGCCGGCCGCGGACGACGGTGAGCGCGCCCCGCTCCCCCGAACAGCGCGGTTGAGCGCGCGACCCGGTCGTTCCGGGGCAAACCGGCGCCCGGTCCGGCCTGCGCGCGACCGCGGCCCGAATTGCCGTCCCCCGGGTGCGTCACAAGGCGCGACCTGCGTTCCTATGATGGGCGCACGACACCGGGACCGGCCTTCGACACGGGGCAACCCCGCGGGAGGCGGAGAGAGGGTCGGCAGGTGCAGGCGCGCGCGATGGTGGAGGGGTCGATGACTCAGGGGGCCGGTCGGGGGTCCGACATGTGGCACGGCGCGGGCGTGACGGACCCAGGCGCGCCGGGCGCCGCCGACCCGCGCCCGGAGGGGTACACCCCCACCCGGCGCGACCTGCCCGTCATCGGCGCCGGCGCCGCGCCGGCCCCCACCCCCACGCTCGTCGACACCCCCTCGCCCGTCGCCGCGGGCGGCGGCGAGCAGGGCCCGCTGTACGTCGTCGGCGACGTCCACGGCTATCTGGACGAGCTGCGCGCGGCCCTGCTGGACCAGGGGCTCATCGACGCCGGGGACCACTGGGTCGCGGGCAACGCCCGGCTGTGGTTCCTGGGCGACTTCACCGACCGCGGTCCGGACGGCGTCGGCGTCATCGACCTGGTGATGCAGCTCTCCGCCGAGGCCGCCGCCGCCGGCGGCTACTGCAAGGCGCTGATGGGCAACCACGAGCTGCTGCTGATCGGCGCCAAGCGCTTCGGCGACACGCCCGTCGGCTCCGGCGCGGGCACCGCCTCCTTCCAGGCGGCCTGGCTGCTCAACGGCGGGCAGCGCTCCGACATGGAGCGGCTCCAGGAGCACCACGTCCAGTGGATGTCCCGGCTGGACGCCATGGCCCTGGCCGACGACCACCTGCTGGTGCACTCCGACACCACCGCCTACCTGGAGTACGGCGACACCATCACCGACGTCAACGACGCGATCACCGAGGCCCTCACCCACCACGACGCCGACGAGACCTGGGACCTGTTCCGCAAGTTCACCAAGCGCTTCGCCTTCCGCGACGAGGCCGGCGCGACGGCGGCGCGCGAGCTGCTGGGCACCTACGGCGGGCGGCGGATCGTCCACGGCCACAGCCCGATCCCGTACCTGCTGGGCGAGGTCGGCTCCGAGGACGGCGGGGACGGCGCGCCGCAGGTGCACGGACCGCACGTCTACGCCGACTCGCTCGCGGTCGCCATGGACGGCGGGGTGACCATGGCCGGAAAGCTACTGGTGTCCCAACTCCCCCTGCCCGCCTGAGTGTTGTCTCCCCCGGTGTCCGCTTGATCCTCCCCCGTGCGGGTGGTTGCGGAGGTGAACACCCGCGCGAGGTGGTGCGTATTTTCCGGAAACACCCTGTCACCGCCGGAAGGAACCGCTCTACCATCGGGTCCCTGTCCCAAGCGAGCTCTCCTCCGTTTCCGGCCCCCGCGGCCTTACGGAGCACCGGGGGATGCACATGAACACCGCTCCGCACCTCCGCCTCGAGGACCGCCCCGAGTTCGAGAGGGTCCTCGACGAGGCACTGCGCACCGCACGCGACCGCCCCGAAACGGCCGCCGTGGGGCAGCGGCTGACCACCGAGCAGCTGCGCGCCATGGCGATCGGCGCCGCCGCGGCGATCGCCGCCTGCGCGGCCGCGGAGTACGACCACTTCGTGTCGCTCCGCGACGAGCTGCGCCACCCCGACCACGCGCCCTCGGCGCAGGGCGCGGCCGGCGGCCCCGGGCAGTCCGGCTCCGGCGGGGCCGGCCTGTTCGCGATGGTCTCCGTCCTGGCTCCCGTGCTGGCCGGCACCGCGGCGGTGATCTTCCTCCTGGTCGGCCACGTCCTGCGCGTGATGACCCCCGAGCCGTCCATCGCCGCGCCGATGCGCGGCGCGGGCTGGGCCTTCGCCGCGCTGACCGCCGCCTCGCTGCTGGCCGCGTCCGTCGGGCTGCTGGTCACCGCGCTGCGCCACGGCGCCGGCGCGATCCGGGCGGGCGGGCCCAGCGGGCAGGGGGCGCTCGCCGACGAGGTGGCGCGGGCGCGCGCGGCCTGGCGCACGGCGCTGCTGGAGCGCGGGGTGCTGCCCTTCCTGCGCGAGGCGCTGGCCGAGCCCGGCGGGGGGCCGGTGGTCCCGACGGCGTCACCGGGCGCCCTGGAGACCTCCGGGACGCCGGGGGCGGCGAAGGCCCCGGGGGAGAGCCGCCACCCCAGACTGGGCTACACCCACCCGGGCTTCTCCAGCCCGGCCGCGGGGTCGTCCCGCGATGCGGGCGCCGGGCCCCGCTACACCAGCCCGGACTTCACCAGCCCCGATTTCGGGGGCCCCGAGCACGTCCCGGACTGAGCACCGGACCGAGCACAGGACCGAGCGCCGGGCCGGCGTCCGTCCGGGCTCCCCGCCGGGCCCGCAAAGCGGTGGGACCGGCGAGGGCCTGCTGGCATCCTGGGGAGGGTGACCGACCGACCACAGACCACCGGCGACCCCCGGGCGCCCCGCGAACTGTTCCTGCGGATCTCCCCCGAGCTGCGGATCTTCCTGCCCTCGCGCCACCGCGGCGCCGAACTCCTCCCCGCGCCCCACGACGGCACCTCCTCCCTCGTCCACCTCGTGCAGTCCGCGGGCGTCCCGCTGACGGAGGTGGGCGCGCTCGTCCTGGAGGACGGGAGCGGGGACGGACGGCGGGTGGAGCCCTCGTACCGCCCCGGAGCGGGCGAGACGGTCCGGGTCGAGCCCGTCGTACGCCCGCAGCGGGTGCCGGACGGACCGCCGCGCTTCCTGCTGGACGTCCACCTGGGCACGCTGGCCCGGCGGCTGCGGCTGGTGGCGGGCGCGGACACCGCGTACCACAACGACATGGACGATCCCACCCTGGTCGAGCAGGCCAACGCCGAGCGGCGCGTCCTGCTGACCCAGGACCGCGGGCTGCTGATGCGGCGTCAGCTGTGGATGGGTGCCTACGTGCACGGCTCGCGCCCGGACGACCAGCTCGCCGACGTCCTGGACCGGTTCGACCTGCCGATGGCGCCGTGGACGCGGTGCACGGCGTGCAACGGGCCGCTCGCCGACGCGCCCAAGGCCGAGGTCGAGCACCTGCTCCGCCCCGGCACCCGCCGCACCTACGACACCTTCGCCCGCTGCCGCGACTGCGGACGCGTCTACTGGCGCGGGGCGCACGGCGACCGGCTGGAGGCGCTGGTGGCGGAGGTCGCCGGGACGGCGGGCGAGCGGGAGTCCGGCACGCCGTAGGCGCCCGGCCGGGGCGCGTCCCCGGCGCCGGGGGCCGGGGGCGGGCGTCGTGACGCCGGCTCCGCCTCCCCCCTTGCCGCTCTGCGCACCCACCTAGCTTGCATTCCTACCTAGCTTATGGTGTCATCTAGGTATGCCGACAGACAGAAGGGCCAGCTGGCTCAAGGGCGTCCTCGACCTGCTGGTGCTCTGCTGCCTGGCCGACGGCGAGAGCTACGGCTACGAGATCGCCAAGCGGCTGGACGAGGCCGGGCTCGGCACGATCCGGGGCGGCACGCTCTACCCGGTGCTCAACCGGCTGGAGGAGGCCGGGCTGGTGGAGGCCGAGTTCCGCGCCGCCGAGCGCGGCCCGGGCCGCCGCTACTACCGCCTGACCGGGGACGGGCGCCGGAGCCTGACCGAGCAGGGCGAGGCGTGGCTGGCGTTCCACCGGTCGGTGGGGGCCGTGCTGGGCAGGGGGATGGACGAAGTGGCGGACGGAGAAGCGGGCGGAGAACCGGTCGGAGAACCGGGCGGGAAAGGGGTCGGGGCATGACGGGGGAGACCACGGACACGTACTTCGCGGTCCTGGCCGACCGGCTCCGCGCGCGGGGCGTCGCCGAGGAGCGGGTGACCGCCACCCTCACGGACCTGTACGAGTACCTGCTGGACGCCGACACCGACCCCGAGGCGGAGTTCGGCCCGGTGGAGGAGTTCGCCGGGCGGCTCACCCGCGGCACGGGCGGCGCACCCGCCGGCGAGGACGGCGCGGAGCCCGACGCGCACGCCGAGGAGTGGCGCTGGTCCTGCGACGTCTACACCGACCGCGAGCTGCTGAACCGCTACGGCGACCAGGGCTGGGAGGTCGAACGCGTCGACCGGATCGGCCGGTTCGTCTGTCGCCGCGACCCGGACCGCGCGATGCGCTGGGAGTACCGCCGTGAGATCGTCGGCCGCGGCGACCGCGACGAGGTGTCCGCCCGCCTCGCCCCGGACGGCTGGGAGCCGTGCGGCCGCTGGCTGTACATCGCGTACTTCAAGCGCCCGCGCGCCGCCCTCGCCGGACCGGCCGCCGAACTGCCCGACGTCCCCGGGGTACCGGAGCGCCGTCTGTTCCTCAGCCGGAAGTACCGGCGGCTGCTCGCGGCGGTCCTGGTCCTGTGGACGGTGGCGGGGACCGGCGGCCTGCTCACCGGGGTGTCCCCGTTCGAGCCCGGCACCCTGGCGGGCATGCTCGTCGGCGGCCTGGCCGGAGGCGCCGCCGGCGCGTACGGCCTGCGCCGCCAACTGGCCCGGGACTCCGGGGACCAGGGGAACCCGGGAGACCCGGCGAAGGCCGCCGGAGGCGCCGCCGGGTGACACCGGGCGGCACCGGGCGGCACCGGGTGACGTGGGGGGACCCGGCGACCGGGGCGCGCCGCCGGAGCGCCGGCGAACGGCGGGACGTTCGAGACGTTCACCGTGTGATCGCGCCAACTCCCCTGCTCACGTTCCCTCATTGGCCTGAATCGATCTGTTCGGAGCGATTGCCGGGACTGTCCCGGGAAACGCGTACCGCGTCGGACGAGACCGCTTCACGGAGCAGGAGGAGACCGCATGGCGCGCGTGTCACGCAGGACCAGGACGGGTGCGGTGGTGGCGGCCGGGCTGCTGGCCGGTACGGCGCTGATCGCCGGCTGCGGCGAGGAGGAGTCCTCGGGCACGGGGGCCGGCACCGAGCGGGAGGCCGATGAGGCCGGGAGCGGAGCCGAGGGCCGCGACGAGGAGGCCGCCGAGGTCGTCCGAACCGCGCACGAGAAGACGGTCGCGGCCGGGACCGCGAAGATGACGCTGAAGGTGCGCGCCGCCATGGGCGGGCAGCAGCAGACGATCACCGGCGACGGCAGCGTCGACCTGACCGACGGCACGAGCGCCATGACGATCGAGGCGGGCGGCGGCGAGCGGATCGAGCAGCGGGTGGTGGACCAGACCCTCTACCAGCGGCTGCCGGCCTCCGTGCGGGAGCAGCTCGGTGTCGACGAGCCGTGGATCAGCGTCGACCTGCGGGAACTCGCCGGGAGCAACGGCACCGTGGGCGGCATCCGGATCAGCGACCCGGCCCGGACGCTCGACTACACCCGGGCGCTGGAGGACGACGCCACCCGCGTCGGCACCGAGAAGGTCGGCGGGGCGGAGACCACCCACTACCGCGTGAACGTCGACGTCGAGGAGCTCGCCGGCGAGGACACGGCCGAGGCCGAGCGCCTGCGGCAGCAGCTCGGCGACTCCCTGCCGATGCACCTGTGGCTCGACGAGCAGGACCGCATCCGCCGCCAGCAGTTCGAGATCTCCCTCGACAAGGACGCCGCGACGTCGAACGCGAACTCGCAGCCGCCGTCGCGGGGCGCGCAGGACGCGAGGATCCGCACCGTGATCGAGTTCAGCGACTTCGGCACCTCGGTCGACGTCTCCCCGCCCCCCACCGGGAAGACCGAGGACGTCACCGGCAAGCTCGCCGGCCAGGCCGGCCTTCCCTCGAACGGGTGAAGTCCACCGGACACCGACGCGCCCGGCCGGCGGCCGGCGTGACCCCCCGGTACAGCGGCGGGACCGCCGCGCGGCGGAGTACGGCCCCGGCCCGGCGCTTCCGCCTCCCCGGCCGCCCGGACATGCTCGTCCCGCCCGGCGGACGGCTCCCCCGGCCCGGCGGGGAGCGCCGGGCCGGGGTCGGGCGGGGATCCGCCGCGGGCGGCCGGGATCAGTCGGCGATCGGGAGGTAGACGCGGTTGCCCGACGCCGCGAACTCCTCGGACTTCCGCCTCATGCCCTCCTCCGGATCCAGGGCGAGGTCGCCGCCGTGTTCGCGGCGGATGTCCTGGGAGATCTTCATCGAGCAGAACTTCGGCCCGCACATCGAGCAGAAGTGCGCCGTCTTCGCCGGTTCGGCCGGGAGCGTCTCGTCGTGGAAGGCGCGGGCCGTGTCCGGGTCGAGGGCCAGGTTGAACTGGTCCTCCCAGCGGAACTCGAAGCGGGCGTCGGAGAGGGCATCGTCCCACTCCTGGGCGCCGGGGTGGCCCTTGGCCAGGTCGGCGGCGTGGGCGGCGATCTTGTACGTGATGACGCCCGTCTTGACGTCGTCGCGGTCCGGCAGGCCCAGGTGCTCCTTGGGCGTGACGTAGCAGAGCATCGCCGTGCCCCACCAGGCGATCATCGCCGCGCCGATGCCGGACGTGATGTGGTCGTACGCCGGGGCGATGTCGGTGGTGAGCGGGCCGAGGGTGTAGAAGGGCGCCTCGTCGCAGATCTCCTGCTGGAGGTCGACGTTCTCCTTGATCTTGTGCATCGGGACGTGGCCGGGGCCCTCGATCA
The DNA here is from genome assembly GCF_029813835.1 of Streptomyces sp. DH37. Lineage (GTDB taxonomy): Bacteria > Actinomycetota > Actinomycetes > Streptomycetales > Streptomycetaceae > Streptomyces. The sequence continues at coordinate 110,411 of NZ_JARVKV010000003.1, read as the reverse complement.
TCGTCTGCACGTCGTGGGACTTCGCGATCCGGTTCAGCTCGCCCAGCGTGCGCAGTTCGGCGAACTGCGCCTCGTCGTTGGCGTCCGCGATGGAGCCCGGGCGCAGTCCGTCGCCGAGGGAGAAGGTGACGTCGTAGGCGCGCAGGATCTCGCAGAGCTCCTCGAAGTGGGTGTAGAGGAAGCTCTCCTGGTGGTGGGCCAGGCACCAGGCCGCCATGATCGAGCCGCCGCGCGAGACGATGCCCGTCTTGCGGCGGGCGGTCAGCGGGACGTAGCGCAGCAGGACGCCGGCGTGGACGGTCATGTAGTCCACGCCCTGCTCGCACTGCTCGATGACGGTGTCCTTGTAGACCTCCCAGCTCAGCTCCTCGGCCCTGCCGTCGACCTTCTCCAGCGCCTGGTAGAGGGGCACGGTGCCGATGGGGACGGGGGAGTTGCGCAGCACCCACTCACGGGTGGTGTGGATGTTGCGGCCGGTGGAGAGGTCCATGACGGTGTCGGCGCCCCAGCGGGTGGCCCACGTCATCTTCTCCACCTCCTCCTCGATGGAGGAGGTGACGGCGGAGTTGCCGATGTTGGCGTTGACCTTCACCAGGAAGTTCTTGCCGATGATCATCGGCTCGATCTCCGGGTGGTTGACGTTCGCCGGGAGGACGGCGCGGCCCGCGGCGATCTCGTCGCGGACGTGCTCCGGCGAGCAGCCCTCCCGTACGGCCACGAACTCCATCTCGGGGGTGATCTCCCCCCGCTTGGCGTACGCGAGCTGCGTGACGGCCGTGGTGCCGCCGCGGCCCCGGCGCGGCAGGCGGGGGCGGCCGGGGAAGACCGCGTCGAGGTTGCGCAGTCCGCCGCGCGGCGAGGTGTGCCTGATCCCGTCGTCCTCGGGCCGCATCTCGCGGCCCGCGTACTCCTCGGTGTCCCCCCTGGCGACGATCCAGTTCTCCCGCAGCGGCGGCAGGCCGCGGCGGACGTCGGTGTCGATGTTCGGATCGGTGTACGGGCCGGACGTGTCGTACAGCGTCACGTCGCGGCCGTTGGTGAGGTGCACTCGGCGGACGGGCACCCGGATGTCGGGGCGCGCACCGCTCAGATAGCCCTTGTGCCAGCCGATCGCGCGCTCTTCGGCGCTCCCGGAGGCGTTTTCGGGCGTGCGTGCGTCCTGCGTGGTCATGAGACCCAACTCCCTACGCCGGCATTACCCGGTAACAGGTTCGGCGGTCGACGCAGCCGTCTCCGTGGCGTGTCCACGGAGGTCAGCGTCCTCTCAGCCCCGTGCTCGGAGCTCCCGCGGTGTGCAAAAGCGCCCCTACGCTAACGGCTGATCCCGGCCGCGCGCCAGGGTGCCCGGGCCGCGTCCTGCGATGATCGGGCCGTGGACTCCTCCTTTTCCCCGCCACCCCGCCCGCCGGTGCCGCCGGTGCCGCCGTCCCCGCCGGCCCAGCGCCCGTCGTCCGACCCCGCGCGGGCGCACGCGCACGGGCACCCGGGCGCGCACGGGCACTCCCACGGCCACCACCACGGGCCGCCCGCCCCCGTCTCGGCGCGGCTGCGCAGGGTGGTCGCGATGGTGCTGGTCCCGTTCGCCGTCGCCGTGCTCGCCGGACTGGTGGTGCTGTGGCCGGGCGGCGCGCCCGAGGGGAAGGACGCGCCGAGCGGTGTCGGCTTCGACCGGCAGACGTTCGGCGCGCGGGTCACCGCGGTCGAGGAGGTGGACTGCGCGGCGGTGGGCGCCGCCCAGCAGCCGCCGCCCGGGAGCGGCGCGGCGGGCGAGGGCGCCGCGGACGCCCTGCCGGGGGGTTCCGGGAAGGGGGCGTGCCTGCGGGCGACCGTCGAGGTCACCGAGGGCAAGGACGCGGGCCGTACGTTCCCGGAGATCGTCACCCCGGACGCCACCCGCCGGCTGTCCGCCGGCCAGGAGGTGGTGGTGGCGTACGCGCCCAAGGCGCCGCGCGAGTTCCAGTACAGCGTGGTGGACGTGGCGCGCGGGGTGCCCATGACGGTGCTGGCGGGCGTCTTCGCGCTGGCGGTGGTGGTCGTGGGGCGGCTGCGCGGGGTGCTGGCGCTGGTCGGGCTGGCGGTCAGCTTCGGGGTGCTGACGCTGTTCATCCTGCCCGCCGTCCTCCAGGGGTCCAATCCGCTGCTGGTGGCGGTGGTGGGCGGCAGCACGATCATGCTGGCGACGCTGTACCTGTGCCACGGCTTCAGCGCCCGCACCTCCGTCGCCGTCCTGGGCACCCTGGTGTCGCTGCTGCTGATCGGGCTGCTGGGGTCGGCGTTCATCGGGTGGGCGGAGCTGTCGGGCAACACCGACGACCAGACCGGGCTGGTGCACGGCCTCTACCCGGACATCGAGATCCGCGGCCTGCTGCTGGCCGGGGTGCTGATCGGCTCGCTCGGCGTGCTGGACGACGTGACGGTGACCCAGACCTCGGCGGTGTGGGAGCTGCGGCAGGCCGACCCGGGGGCGGGCTGGCGCAGGCTCTACGGCGCGGCGATGCGCATCGGCCGCGACCACATCGCGTCGGTGGTGAACACGCTGGTGCTGGCGTACGCGGGGGCCGCGCTGCCGCTGCTGCTGCTGTTCTCGATAGCGGAGAGCGGAATGGGCCAGGTCGCCACCAGCGAGCTGGTGGCCGAGGAGATCGTGCGGACGCTGATCGGCTCGATCGGCCTGGTCGCCTCGGTGCCGGTGACGACGGCGCTGGCGGCGCTGGTGGCGGTCGCGGACCGGGGGGAGCCCGGGGACGGCCGGCCGGTGCGGGCCCGCGGCCGGGGCGGCAGGCGGCGGGCGCGGCGCTGAGCCGCGGACCTGCCCCGGCCCGCCGCCCGCCCGGCCCCGGCCGGTGCGGTTCCGGGGCCGTCAGCCGCCCGAGGAGGAGCCCGACGAGGCGAACTTCCGTACGACGTAGACCAGTGCGCCGACCAGCGCCACGAAGAGCAGCAGCTTGAAGAGCAGCTTCACGACGAAGCCGACGACGGCGAAGATCAGACCGCCGAAGACGAAGAGCGCGATGAGCGGGATCGCGACCCACTTCACCCACCACGGCAGTGCCGCGAAGCTCCCCTTGAGATCCATGACCGTTACCCGCTTCCTCAATCTCCGGCGTGCCGGTGTGCCCGGCGTGCCCGGCGCCCTCTGTGCGTCCGGTGCTTCCGGCTCCGATGCTAGGCGGGGCGGTCCCCTTCCGGGCGCCGCCCGGCCCGGGTCCTTCCCTGACCGGGCCCCTGAGGAAACCCCGAGCGCGCCGTCAGCCCTCCGGGGGAGAGAAGACCACCAGGACCCGCAGGTCCTCGGTGATGTGGTGGAACCGGTGCGGCACCCCGGCGGGCACGTAGACCACGCTGCCCCGCGCGACCTGGGTGGTCTCGTCCCCGACGGTGATCAGCGCCCGGCCGCTGGCGACGAAGTACACCTCGTCCTGCGCGTGCGGCTGCTGCGGGTCGAGTTGGCCCCGGTCCAGGGCGTACAGGCCGACGGACATGTTCCTCTCCCGCAGGAACTGCAGGTACGCGCCGTCGTTGGCGGCCCGTTCCGCCTCCAGCTCCTCCAGCCGGAACGCCTTCATGAGCCTCGACCCCTCACCGGTAGGCGACCGTCCCCGTTTCTGGAACGATCTCGGACATGGTGAATTTCCTCGTCAGAACGATCGCCAACGCGGTGGCCCTGGCCGTCGCCGTCTGGCTGCTGGACGACATCACGCTCACCGGTGACGACACCGCGAGCAAGGCCCTCACGCTGATCCTCGTCGCGCTGATCTTCGGCCTCGTCAACGCCGTGGTCAAGCCGATCACGAAACTGCTGTCCCTGCCGCTGCTGATCCTCACGCTCGGCCTGTTCACCCTGGTGATCAACGCGCTGATGCTGATGCTCACCTCCTGGCTGGCCGAGCAGTTCGACCTGGCCTTCCACGTGGAGGGCTTCTGGACGGCGGTGCTCGGCGCCCTGGTGATCTCCCTGGTGTCGTGGGCGCTGAGCGTGGTGCTGCCCGACGGCGAGTGACCGCCGGACGGAGGGAGACGACGGAGAGGGGCGACAGAAGGGGGCGACAGGAGGAGGAGGCGCGAGGGGGCGGACGCGGGCCGGTGCGTCGCCGATGATGGAGGACATGCGCACCCGTACCTCCGGCACCCCCGGCGGCGTCCGTACGCCGTACCGCGTCTGCTTCGTCTGCACCGGCAACATCTGCCGCTCCCCCATGGCCGAGGCCGTCTTCCGCTCCCGCGTGGCGGAGGCCGGGCTGGCGGAGCTGGTGGAGGTGAGCAGCGCGGGGACCGGCGGCTGGCACGCGGGCGACGACGCCGACTCCCGTACGCTCGCGGTGCTGACGGCCGCCGGATACGTGCACGAGCACGTGGCACGGCAGTTCCGGCGCGACTGGTTCGCGCGGCTGGATCTGGTGATCGCCCTGGACGAGGGCCATCTGCGGGACCTGCGGGAGCTGGCGCCCGGCCCCGAGCACGCGGAGAAGGTGCGGCTGCTGCGGTCGTACGCCCCGGGGCCGGACGGCGGCGGCCCGTGCGCTCTGGACGTGCCCGACCCGTACTACGGCGGGCCGGAGGGCTTCGAGGAGTGCCTGGCCCTGGTCGAGGAGGCCGTGCCGGGCCTGCTGGAGGAGGTACGGGCGGCCCTCGGCCCGGTGGACCGGGACGGGGCGGCGGGGCGGTGACGGACGGGAGGTCCGTGGCCGGCCGCGTGGCCGCCCTGACCGGCTCCGCGGTCGGGGAGGCGCGGCCCGTGAGCGGGGGCGACGTCTGCGACGCGTACCGGATCGCGCTGGCGGACGGCCGGACCGTCTTCGCCAAGACCCTCGATCCCGCCCCCGAGGGCTTCTTCGCCGCCGAGGCCGCCGGTCTGGAACTGCTGCGCTCCACCGGGGCGGTGGCCGTGCCGGACGTCCTCGCCGCCGAGGCGGACGTGCTGGTGCTGGAGTGGGTGGAGCCGGGCGCGGCGAGCGCCGCGCAGGCCGAACGGCTGGGACGCGAGCTGGCCGCCCTGCACTCCGCGCCGGCGCCCGTCTGGGGCGGCCCGGACCCCCGGCGCCCCGTCCACCTGGGTCCGGTGCCCCTGCCCTCGCCGCCCGAGCCGCCCTCGGGGGCCGGGGACTGGCCCGCCTTCCACGCCGAGTGGCGGCTGCTGCCCCTGCTGCGGCGGGCCGTGGACGGCGGGGGGATCGGGGAGGGGGACGCCCGGGACGTGGAGCGGCTGTGCGAGCTGCTGGCCGCGGACGGCGGGGAGGTGGCCGGTCCCCCGCAGCCGCCCGCCGTCGTCCACGGCGACCTGTGGTCGGGCAACGTCCACTGGTCCGCGGACGGCCGTGCCCGGCTGATCGACCCGGCCGCGCAGGGCGGCCACCCCGAGACGGACCTGGCGGTGCTGGAGCTGTTCGGCTGCCCGCACCTCCGGCGGCTGCTGGCGGCGTACGAGGAGGTGCGGCCCCTGCCCGGCCGGAGCGCCCGGGTGCCGCTGCACCAGCTCCAGCACCTGCTGGTGCACGCCGTCCTCTTCGGCCCCGGCTACGGCGCCCGCTGCGGTGCGGCGGCCCGGGCGGCGCTCGGCTTAGCGGCGCACGTACGCTCGGAGGCGACGACCGGGCAGGTGGGGGAGAGGGACGAGGAGCGGGCATGACGGGCGGCAGGGACGAGCGGGGCAGGCGGGGCGAGGGAACGCGGGTGGTACGGGCGGGGCTCCCGGAGGAGGAGCCGTACGCGCCGCCGCTGCCGGGCCCGGTGCTGGCCGCGCACTTCCACCTGCCCGGCGACCCGGCCGACGCCCCCTACACCTACGGCCGCGACGGCAACCCCACCTGGACGGGCCTGGAGCGCGCCATCAGCGAGCTGGAGGCCCCCGGCGACGGTACGGCGCGGACGACCGTCTTCGCCTCCGGCATGGGGGCGATCTCCGCGGTGCTGCTGTCGCGCACGAAGCCCGGCGACGTGGTCGTGCTGCCGTCGGACGGCTACAACCTGCTGATCCCGATGCGCGAGCGCCTGGAGGGCTACGGGGTGGAGGTCCGTACCGCCCCCACCGGCGGCGACGCCCAGCTGGAGGCGCTGGACGGCGCGGCGCTGCTGTGGATCGAGTCCCCCTCCAACCCGGGCCTGGACGTGTGCGACATCCGCCGCCTGGCCGACGCCGCCCACGAGCGCGGCGCGCTGGTCGCCGTGGACAACACCCTGGCCACCCCGCTGGGCCAGCGCCCGCTGGAGCTGGGCGCCGACTACGCGGTGGCCAGCGGCACCAAGGCGCTGACCGGCCACGGCGACGTGCTGCTGGGCTACGTGACGTGCCGGGACGAGGAGCTGGCGGCGTCGGTGCGGCTGTGGCGCAAGACGGTCGGGGCGATCCCGGGGCCGGTGGAGGCGTGGCTGGCGCACCGCTCGCTGGCCACCCTGGAGCTGCGCACCGACCGGCAGGCGGCCAACGCGCTCGCCGTCGCCGAGGCGCTGCGCGAGCGGCCGGAGGTGAGCGGCGTACGGCACCCGGGACTGGCGGACGACCCGGCGCACGCGGTGGCGGCGCGGCAGATGCGGCGCTTCGGCTGCGTGGTCTCCTTCACCCTGCCGGACAAGGCGTTCGCCGAGCGCTTCCTGGCCGCGCTGCGGCTGGTGGACGACGCGACGAGCTTCGGCGGGGTGCGCTCCACGGCCGAGCGGCGCGGCCGGTGGGGCGGGGACGCGGTGCCGGAGGGCTTCGTGAGGATGTCGGTGGGCGTGGAGGACGCGGCCGACCTGGTCGCCGACGTACGGGCGGCGCTGGACAGCGCCGGGCGCGGCTGACCCGGGGAAACCTGGGGAAGTCCGGGGAAGGATGCGGGGCGCAGGGGCGCGAGGCGGCTTGAGACTCCCCCCTCGTGCCTCAAGCCGCCCCGTGCGACGCGCGTGGAACGCACGTGTGGATGCGCGCCGAATGCGCACGGACAAGGCTAGTTGACCGAGCGTCATTGTCCAGTCACCGGGTCGGAACCCGTCCGTCCGGGGCTCCGCGCGCGGCCGCGGAAGGTTTCGCGGGGCCGGGCGCGGGCCAGACCTTCCCCATGACCGCCGACGCGCGCCCCGTGGTCAAGCGCACCGCCCGGGCCATCCTCCTCGATGACGACGAGATGATCCTGATCAAGCGGACCAAGCCCGGCCGCGAGCCGTACTGGATCACCCCGGGCGGCGGCGTCGAGCCGGGGGACGCCACCGTCGTCGACGCCCTCCACCGCGAGCTGGACGAGGAGTTGGGGGCGAAGGTGACCGACGTGGTCCCGGCCTTCGTCGACACCGTCCCCTACGACCCGGCGGAGGACGCGGAAGGCGGCACGGCGGCCGTCGCGCCGGGGGCGGCGGACGCGGCGGAGGACGCCGTGAAGGTGCAGTTCTTCTTCGTCTGCCGGCTGGCCTCGATGGACCTCTCGCGCCGCCACGGCCCGGAGGTGGAGGAGCCGCGCGGGGAGTACGAGGCCGTCCGCATCCCCTTCACCCGCGCGGGCATCGCCTCGGTGGAGGTGGTGCCGCCCTCGCTGCGCGCCTACCTCGACGCCAACATCGAGGGCGTACGGGCCCTGCTGGCGCCGGAGCTGGGCTAGGCGACGGCCCCGGGCGGTGTCCCGCGGACCGGGTCCGCCCGGCCGCCCACCGGCACCGGCGCCGGCACTGCCGCCGACACCAACACTGCCGCCGCCGTCACCGCCTTCGCGGGCAACCGCGTGACGGACCCCGGCCGTACCCGGGGCGGCGGCTCAGCCGAACCAGCCCCGGAACGGGGTCGGTTCGGCCTCCGCGCGGCGGTCGCGGGCCCTGGCCAGCAGCCGCTCGGCGTGGGCGCGCCAGGCCGCCGGGTCGTCGGAGGGCGGCACCGGTCCGCCGGGCCCGCCCGCGGGGGCGTGCTCGCGCGGCGGCCGTACGGCGGGCCCGCGTTCGCGCGCGCCGCCCGCCACGCCGAAGAAGTCGCCGCCCTTGCGCCGCTGGTCGTCCGTCCCCCAGTCGCGCGGGGTCCCCTTGGGCGCCCGCTGCAGGTGCGGGATGTGCTTGGCGCAGTGGATGTACGCCTCCTCCACCGTCACCCGCACCCACACCAGCGCCCGGCGCCCGGGCACGGTGTCGGTCGGCAGGCCGGGGTGGGCCGACCGCATCTCGGCGTCCTCGACGACCTCGGCCCGGCCGTTGACGTGCAGGCCGATCCGGGCCCGGAAGAAGTCGATCAGCAGGATGCCCAGGTGCGGGTTCTCCTGGATGTTGCCGAGGCTGGCGTGCACGCCGTTGCCCCGGTACTCGGGGTAGGCCAGGGTGCGCTCGTCGATCACGTGCAGGAAGCCGGGCGGTCCGGCGCGGAAGGAGTTGTCGCACTCGCCGTGCCGGTCGGCGGTGGCCAGGAAGAACATCTCCTGCTGCCGGACGAACTCGCGCATCCGCTCGTTGAGGTGGTCGAGCATCTGCTCGTCGTAGAAGCGGTCGGCGCGGTCGGTCGTGCCCAGGCGCCGCTGCACCGCGTGCTCACCGTCGCTGCCGGGCCGTACGGGGGCGGGCTCCGGGGCCGGGGCGTGTTCCGGGGCCGGGGCGGGGGCGAGCGCCGTCGCCTGCCGGTGCCGCCCGTCCGGCGCCGCGGCCTCCGGCTCGTCCACCGCCCATGACGGACGGACCGGGTGCGCCGGGTGCGCAGGGTTCGCCAGGTCCAGACCGGGCGCCACCCGGACCGTCCGGAGCGTCATGGTGGCGTCGACCGATTCCGTCGCGTCCACGTCGTGGTTCACGTGGTGGTTCCGTCCTGTCTCGCTGTCGCGTCCGCTTCTTCTGCCCCGTCCGCCCCGTCCGCCCGCCGCCCTCAGCCTCTCAGGGCGAGCAGCCCGTCGAGGGAGTCGTGCCGTATGCGCTCGGAGGGGATCCCCGCCACCACCAGCGCGTCCACACCGCTGCGGATCATCCCGGGCGGGCCGGACAGGTAGCCGTCGAACGCGTGCCACGGCCCGCTGCGCCGCACCGCGTCCGGCAGCCGCCCGACGATCCCGTCCGACGGCCCCTCGACCACCGGGCGGACCGACAGCCACGCGTGCCGCCGCTCCATCTCGCGCAGGGTGTCCAGGTCGTACAGGTCGTGGTCGCTGCGGGCGCCGTAGAACACCTCCACCGGGCGGGCGCGGCCGTGTCCGGCGACGTCCTCGACCAGCGCCTTGATGGGCGCGATGCCCGTGCTGCCGCCCAGGCAGAGCAGCCCGTTGCCGGAGGAGTGGTCCACCGTCATCGACCCGGCGGGGCTCCCCAGCCGCAGCACGTCGCCGGGGCGGGCCCGGTGGACGAGCGCGCCCGAGACCCAGCCCGCGGGCACGGCCTTGACGTGGAAGACCAGCAGCCCGTCGGAGCGCGGGGCGCAGGCCAGGGAGTAGTGCCGCCACACCTTGGGCCACCAGGGCGTCTCGACGCTGGCGTACTGCCCGGCCAGGAAGGGGTAGGGCTGGTCGGGGCGCACGGTGATGACAGCGATGTCGGAGGTGCGCATCTCGTGCGAGACCACCTCGGCGTGCCACAGCGCCGGGGCCTTCCGCTCGTCCTCGGCCGCGGCGTCGATCATGATCTGGGAGATCGCCGTGTAGGCGCGCACCCAGGCGGCCTCCGCCTCCTCGCCCCAGGTGCGCACGGCGTAGCGGGCCAGCGCGTCGATCAGGCACTCGCCGACGGCGGGGTAGTGCTCGGGCCTGGTGCCGTACTTGCGGTGGCCGCGGCCGAGGTGGGAGAGGAAGTCCGCCAGCACACGGGGTTCGTCGATGAGCCCGGCGGCGGTGAGCAGCGCCCTGAACAGCCGGTCGCGCTGGGCGTCCATGGCGGCGGGGAACAGCTCGCGCACGCCCGGGTTCCGGGTGAAGAGGAGGGCGTAGAAGTACGAGGTGACCGCCTGGGAGATCGGCCCCACCTCCTCCAGGGTGCGGCGTATCAGCGCCGCGTCGCGGGAGGGGTCGAACCGCCCGTAGCCGGGGTTGGCGGTGAACTCCGGGACCGGACCGGGCCTGGTGGGCGCGGGTCCGGGCCGGGGCCCCGCGGCCGTACGCGCGGCGGCGGGCCCGGGCCGGGACGGCGGCGCCGTCCCCTCCTCCCCCGCCTTCGAGGCGAACCAGCTCCAGTCCCCGCCCCCGCCGCCGTCACCGGCGGTGGGGGGCCCGCCGGCCGCGCGCTGGGGGGTCTCGTTGTCCGCCGACGTAGTGGCCATGGTCTGTCTCGCCTCGTACATCTTCCGATCGGTCCGGTCACTTACAAAGCGGAAGCCACCTGCGCGGAGTCCCCCGTTTCATGGCTGCGGATATCGTGAGCGGTGATGTGTGGACTCGACCATACCGGCGCACGGTCGATACACAAGCCCCGCCCGCGGTTCCACCGAATTCCGTGACCTCCGCCACTCCACGGAATTTCCGGACATCCGGGCCCGGGTCCGCGCCTGCGCACACGGCATGCGGTGGACCCCCCAACCACCTTGCCGGCCAGGGGACATCACCGTGCCACGGCGCCCGTCTCCGGTGCGGAAGACACGACGGGAAAGGTCCTCGGCCCGGCCCGCCGCCCCGGGCCCCCCACACTTCCCCTACGCGATCTTCACTTTTCCCACCGCCGGCGGGAAAACCGCCGGGAGCGATCCGTCCGTACTTCCCCGGACGTCCGGCTCCCTTTCCGTCCCGCTTGCGGATTCCGGCCGGACGCGCCCGGAAAAGCGGCGAACGCGCATACCCGGAACGTTCCGGAGTATGCCCGCGGTCCGCGGTTCCCGCGCGGGCCGGGGACCGCGGAACGGCCGGGAGGAGCGTAAAACGGTGGCCGCCGCGGCGTCCGTCGGCCAGGCTGGACGCCCGTGACGTCCTCCAGGCCCTCGCCCCCGCCTCCGTCCCCGCCCGTCTCCGCCCCGCCCGTCCGCCGGCTCACCCTCGCCGACCTGCCCGCCTGCCTCGACCTCGCCGCCGACCGCGGCTGGACGCGCGAGGAGCACAAGTGGCGGCTGCTGCTGACCGCCGGTCGGGGCTACGGCGTCGACGCCCCCGACGGCGACCCCCACGGCGGTCTGATCGGCGCGTACGTCCTCACCTCCTACGGACCGCCGCGCACCTCCCCGGACCGGCGCCCCCGCGCCTCCGTGGGCATGGTGCTGGTCGCCGCGCGCCACGCCCGCCGGGGCCTGGGCCGCCGCCTGATGCGGCACGCGCTGGAGGAGTCCGGGGGCGCCGTCGCGTTCCTGACCGCCACCTCCTACGGGCGGCCGCTCTACGAGGGGCTCGGCTTCGTGCCCGTCGGCACCACCGTGATGCTCACCGGCCGCCTCGCCCCCGCACCCGGCACCGGCGCGTCCGCCCCCGTGCGCGACGCCACCGCCGCCGACCTGCCCGCCGTACTCGCCTTGGACGCCGAGGTGTTCGGCGCCGACCGCACCCACCTGATCGCCCGGCTGCCGTCCTTCGCCGACCACTTCGTCGTCGCCGCGCCCCGTGCCGAGCCCGGACGACCGCCCGGCACGGGGCTCACCGGCTTCGCCGCCGTCTGGCCGAACGAGGGGACCGCCGTGATCGGCCCGGTCGTCGCCGAGGACGAGGCCACCGCTCGGGCCCTGATCACCGAACTGGCCTCCCGCGTCGACGGCCCGCTGCGCTACGACGCCGACCTCCACCACCGTGGGCTGGTGGACTGGCTGCGGGCCCGCGGCCTGGAGGGCGACTCCACCACCACCGTGATGGTGCACGGCGCGCCGGACGTCCCCGGCGACCTCGACCGCCGCTTCGCCCCGTACTCGGTGGCGCTGGGCTGACGCCGGCACCGCCCACACCGTCCGCACCGTCCGCACCGCCCGCACGTCCGCCGGGGGCGGCGCGCGTCAGGGCCGGCGCGCAGTCACCGGTCCGCGCGCCGGCCCTCCGCGCGCCAGCCCTCCGGGTCCACACCGCCCGGGACGGGTGCGTCCGGGTCGTACGGAGCGCGGGTGAAGACGAACGTGCCCAGGTCGAGATGGCTCACCGCACCGTCCGCCCCGCGCACCGCCCGCAGCGTCTCGCCCGCGTAGTAGCCGTCCAGTCCCGTCCAGGTGCCGTCCGGCTCCGGCCGGAAACGGGAGGCCCGGCCCGCGCCGCCGACCGGGACCAGCTCCAGCGCCCGGCCCTCGCGCAGCCGCAGCGCGAACGCCGCCGGACCCCAGTACCAGGGGCCGGTCAGCGCCAGCAGCTCCGGGTCGGCCTGCGAACGCGGCCGCCACGGCTCGGGGAGGGACGGCTCGCGCTCGGCGACGATCCCCAGCAGGTCGGCCGCCAGGCCGCCCACCGGAAGGCCCGAGGTCGCGTTGACCAGCGCCACGCTCGCCAGCCGCTCCCCGGGCGCGGTCCACACGGCGGCGAGGAAGCCCGGCATGGAGCCGGTGTGCCCGGCCAGCAGCCGGCCGCCGGAGCGCACCAGTTGCATCCCCAGCCCGTAGGACTGGTCCCAGGCCCCGGCCTCCGGCGCCACCGCCGGGGCCCGCATCTCGGCCAGGCTCTCCCCGCCCAGCACCCGGTCGTCGCCCGCCGCCAGGAACGCCGCGAAGCGGCACAGGTCGGCGGCCGTGGACCACAGCTGCCCGGCGGGCGCCATCCGCCCGGTGTCCGCGAGCGGTTCGGGCTGCACCGCGTCCGCCCACGGATGCACGGCCCACCCCCGCGCGTACGGCTCGTACGGCAGCGGCGTCGTACGGCGCATGCCCAGCGGATCGAGCACCTCCTCGCGCAGCACGTCGTACCAGGGGGCGCCGCGCAGCCGCTCCACGAGGGCGCCCAGGAGCGCGTAGCCGAGGTTGGAGTAGTGGTGCCGCCGCCCGGCGGGGTGCCGCAGGGGCCGCTCGCCGAAGAGGTCCCCCGGCTCGGGGCGCAGGCCGCCGGGCGTCCGCTCCCACCAGGGGCCGCGCGGTTCGGCGGCCAGACCGGAGGAGTGGGACAGCAGCTGGGCGACCGTCATCGCGCCCGCCTCCGGTGCGTCCGGCGCGTCCGGTGCGTCCGGTGCGCCGAGGCCGTCGCCGAGGTGCCGGCCGAGCGGGTCGGCGAGGTCGAGCAGCCCCTCGTCGCGCAGCCGCATCACCAGCACGGCGACGAAGGTCTTGGTGATCGACCCGATCCGGTACTGGGTTTCCGCGGCCCGTGCCGCGTCCGGCCCGCCGTCCCCGCCGTCCACACCCCCGGCGTCGCCGCCCCGCGCCCCGGTCCACACCGTCCGCCCGTCCCGCACCACGGCCCCGACGGCCGACGGCACCCGCCCCTCGGCCTGGGCGACGGCCAGCCTGTGGAGGAGTGCGCGACGGGTCCCGGGCAGCAGCCCGGCGTCCGGTTCTTCGCTGGATGTGATCATGCCGCCACTCTCCCCGGCGACGCCGGTGGACGCCAGCGTTCTCCACCGCACCGCCCCTGGGCACCGCGACGCCGGACGGAGAACCCGTCCCCAGCCTGTGGACGACCCGGTCCGCGCGGCGCCCGGGTCAGAGCGCCCGCTTGAAGCCCACGTGCGAGGCGGTGAAGCCGAGGCGCTCGTAGAAGCGGTGGGCATCGGTGCGGGTGGCGTCGGAGGTGAGCTGGACCAGGGCGCAGCCCAGTCGCCGGGACTCCTCGACCGCCCACTCCACCAGCAGGGTGCCCAGCCCGCCGCCGCGCTCGTCGGAGTGGACGCGCACGGCCTCGATGAGCGAACGGCTCGCGCCCCGCCGCGAGAGCCCGGGGACGACGGTGAGCTGGAGCGTTCCGACGACCCGGCCGCCGCGGACCGCCACGACCAGGTGCTGCTGGGGGTCGGCGGCGACGCGCTCGTACGCGGCGCGGTACGGGGCGAGGTCGCCGGGGGACTCCCGGCGGGCGCCCAGCGGGTCGTCGGCGAGCAGGTCCACGATGGCCCGCAGGTCGTCCGCCGTCGCGGGGCGTATCTCGAAGTCGCTCATGATCCGCACCCTATGCCGCCCGCTCCCGGCACGGGCGCCACCCGGCACGGGGCAGGTGTGCGCGCCCCTTCCGGCCCTCCGCTCCGGCGGCGCCGCCGCGCTCCGTGCGGTGGGGCGGGCGTGGTGGGACGGGCCCGGTGGTGCGGGCCCGGTCCGTCTCGCGTCCGGCTCCCGTCCACCGGACGCGTCCGATTCCTTCAAGACCGCCGGCCCGGCGCGCCCCTAGCGTGGCCGCATGGCACCTCGACTCGATCTCTTCGGCCTGGTCGTGGCCGACATGGCCGCCTCCCTCGCGTTCTACCGGCGGCTCGGCCTCGACATCCCCGCCGACGCCGACGGACAGCCCCATGTGGAGGCCGCGCTGCCCGGCGGGCTGCGCATCGCCTGGGACACCGTCGACACCGTCCGCTCCTTCGACCCCGGCTGGACCCCGCCGAGCGGCGGCGACCGCATCGGCCTGGCCTTCCTCTGCGACGACCCCGCCGACGTCGACCGGCAGTACGCCGCACTGACGCGGGCCGGGTACACCGGGCACAAGGCCCCCTGGGACGCCTTCTGGGGACAGCGGTACGCCACCGTCCTCGACCCCGACGGCAACGGGGTCTCCCTCTTCGCGCCCCTGCCGGACGGATCAGGCGGGCCGGACGGGTCAGGCGCCTAGCCCGGCAGCAGCTCCGAGAGCCGGGTCCCGGCCAACTGCCGGACCTCGCGGGACAGATGGGCCTGGTCGGCGTACCCGGCCAGGACCGCCGCCGACACCGGCGGCACACCGGAGCGGACCGTGCGCAGCGCGCGCTCCAGCCGGAGCACCCGCGCCAGCGTCTTGGGGCCGTAGCCGAACGCGGCCAGCGAGCGGCGGTGCAGCTGCCGCTCGCTGAGCCCGGCCGTACGCGCCACCGCCGCGACGCTCCCGCCCGCGCGCAGCCCGTCGGCCACCGCACGGATCAGCGGGTCCTCCGGCGTCCGGCGCAGCCTCTCCGCGGCCAGTTCCTCCAGCGCCCGTCCCCGGTCCGGGGCTTCGGCCACCCGCTCGGTCAGCTCCCGCACCTCGCGCTCCGGCCAGAGCGCGCCGAGCGGCACCCGCGCGTCACGCAGTTCGTGCGCCGGTACGCCGAGGGCGCGCGGCGCGGCGCCGGGCGCGAACCGCAGGCCGGCGTAACCGGTGCCGTGGAGGCGTCCGCCGGATCCGGTCACCCCCGGGGGAGGGTCGCCGACCAGGTGGGCCCGGGTGTCGGGCCCCGCCACCAGCAGCCCGCCGGGCGTCCAGATCAGGTCCATGCACCCGTCGGGCAGCACCCGCACCCGGCGGGCCTGCGGCGGGGCGTCCCGGTGCCACACCACCGCGCCGTCCACCCGTCGCGAGATCCGCTCCCGGTACACGTCTCCAGCCTCCCCCGCCGGCCGCCGGGCGGCGAACCGGATCGCTCGAACCCGCTCATGTGGGGTCTCGCCGCTCGTGGCACGTCGATCCTGCGCGACGTGGGCGTTCCCGGTCGTCCCACGTCCTCGTCACCCGCGGTCGGTCTCAGATCCGTGGCATTCTCCCGCGAGGGCGAGGCCGGGACCAGGCGGCTTGCCCGTGTCGGCCGGGTACACCACGCTGGGCACCGAGCCCGGGGGCCACCGGCGAGCCCGGATCGCGCACCGATGAGTTTCCCGCGCCGCTCCGGTCCACACGCCGGACACCCACGGACGGAAGGCTGGGCCATGCGGAAACTGGTCTACGGCATGAACCTGACCCTGGACGGCTACATCGCCGCGGCCGGCGACGACATCGGCTGGAGCGGACCGCCGAGCCCCGAGCTGTTCCAGTGGTGGCTCGACCACGAGCAGGCGAGTGGCCTGTCGCTGTACGGGCGCAAACTGTGGGAGGCGATGAGCTCCTACTGGCCGACCGGCGACCGGCAGCCCGACGCCACCCCGGCGGAGATCGAGTTCGCGCGGAACTGGCGGGACACCCCGAAGGTGGTGTTCTCCTCGACGATCGACAGGGTCGACTGGAACACCCGCCTGGTCACCGGCGACGCGATCGCCGAGATCACCCGGCTCAAGGCCGAGGACGGCGGCCCGATGAACATCGGCGGCGCAACGCTCGCCGGGGCGGCCATGCGGGCCGGGCTGATCGACGAGTACGTGATCGCCACCCATCCGGTCCTGGTGGGCGGCGGCACGTCGTTCTTCACCGCGCTGGACGGCTGGGTGAATCTGAACCTGGTGGAGACGCGGACGTTTCCCGGCGGCGTGGTCCTGACCAGGTACGAGACGAGGCGCTGAGCAGCTTCCCGCCGTCTCACGGCTCGGGTGGGTGCCGTGGCCATCGCTCGTGAGACGTGGCCGCGGAGTCCGGGACCCTGCACCACCCGCTCAGGTCTGGGCCATGTCCACGAAGCGCGAGTAGTGCCCCTGGAAGGCCACCGTGATCGTCGCCGTCGGGCCGTTGCGGTGCTTGGCCACGATCAGGTCCGCCTCGCCCGCGCGCGGCGACTCCTTCTCGTAGGCGTCCTCGCGGTGCAGCAGGATGACCATGTCCGCGTCCTGCTCGATCGAACCCGACTCGCGCAGGTCCGAGACCATCGGCTTCTTGTCCGTGCGCTGTTCCGGGCCTCGGTTCAGCTGGGAGAGCGCGATCACCGGCACCTCCAGCTCCTTGGCCAGCAGCTTGAGGTTCCGGGACATCTCGGAGACCTCCTGCTGGCGGCTCTCGGGACGGCGGGAACCGCCCGACTGCATCAGCTGGAGGTAGTCGATGACGACCAGCCGCAGATCGTTCCGCTGCTTCAGGCGGCGGCACTTGGCGCGGATCTCCATCATCGTCAGGTTCGGCGAGTCGTCGATGTACAGCGGAGCGCCCGTGACCTCGGGCATCTGGCGTGCCAGCCGGTTCCAGTCCTCGTCCGTCATGCTGCCCGACCGCATGTGGTGCAGGGCCACCCGCGCCTCGGCCGACAGCAGGCGCATCGCGATCTCGTTGCGGCCCATCTCCAGCGAGAAGATCACGCTGGGCAGGTTGTGCTTGATCGAGCAGGCGCGGGCGAAGTCCAGGGCCAGGGTCGACTTGCCCATCGCGGGTCTCGCCGCGATGACGATCATCTGGCCCGGGTGGAGGCCGTTGGTCAGGGAGTCCAGGTCGGAGAAGCCCGTCGGCACGCCCGACATCTGGCCGCTGCGCGAGCCGATCGCCTCGATCTCGTCGAGCGCGCCCTCCATGATGTCGGCGAGCGGGAGGTAGTCCTCCGAGGTGCGCTGCTCGGTGACGGCGTAGATCTCGGCCTGGGCGGAGTTGACGATCTCGTCGACGTCGCCGTCGGCCGCGTACCCCATCTGCGTGATGCGGGTGCCCGCCTCGACCAGGCGGCGCAGGACGGCCCGCTCGTGGACGATCTCCGCGTAGTACTGGGCGTTGGCCGCGGTGGGGACCGTCTGGACCAGGGAGTGGAGGTAGCCGGGGCCGCCGACCTTGGCGATCTCGCCGCGTCTGGTCAGCTCGGCGGCGACCGTGATGGGGTCGGCGGGCTCGCCCTTGGCGTACAGGTCCAGGATGGCCTGGTAGATCGTCTCGTGGGCCGGGCGGTAGAAGTCCTGGCCCTGGAGGGTCTCCACCACGTCCGCGATGGCGTCCTTGGACAGCAGCATGCCGCCGAGCACCGACTGCTCGGCGTCGAGGTCCTGCGGGGGGATCCGGTCGAAGCCGCCCACCGCGCCCGACGGCCAGGTGTCCGGGCCGCGGTCGTGGCGTTCGCCGTCCGGCGCGGCGCCGCGACGCTGGCGGGAGACGGGGAGGTGGTCGCCCGGGCCGGCCCCTCCCGGCCCCGGGGCCCCCACGGCGTAACCGGGTGCCGGGCTGTCGACGTGCTCGGACTGCGTCATCCCGCCACCTCCTCCCGTTCCTCGCGACCCGCGCCCCTCTTTCCTACGGCACGGCTCTGACAGTGGGCTCGCCCGCTCTCCGGTCGCGGCATGCCGGTGGACCGGGGCGAAGAAGAGGGGAACAGCGGGCGGGCGCCGGACAACGGTAGGGCCACGGGAGGCTCCAGCCAATCCGGTTATCCACAGGGCATGTGGATGAGCGGCCCCATCCTGTGGAGAACTCGGCGAATCCTGTGCACGGGGCGGGGGACGGACCTGTGGAGAAGTCGGCCGCCCCTCCTTTCCACAACCTCTGACCTGTGCTTTTGCCATCCACCGGCTGTGCAGGAGAAAAACTTCGCGACCCGCGCCGAGATCGCGACAAACGGCGCAGAGGATCTCACCCCAGGTAAGGAATGGTAATGGTCACATTGGTCTTGCAACTATTACTTGTGGATGTTTGGATCGGATCATGACACACGCTCCCCCGCCCGCCGGACGCGCCGCGGCACGCCGCCACGACCGCGAGATCATCGCGCTGGCGCTCCCCGCCTTCGGCGCGCTCGTCGCGGAGCCCCTGTTCGTCATGGCCGACAGCGCGATCGTGGGCCATCTGGGCACCCCGCAGCTCGCCGGGCTCGGCGTCGCGGCCACCCTGCTGACCACCGGGGTGAACGTCTTCGTCTTCCTCGCCTACGCCACCACCGCCGCCGTCGCCCGCCGCGTCGGAGCCGGCGACCTGCCCGCCGCGATCCGGCAGGGCATGGACGGGATCTGGCTGGCGCTGCTGCTCGGCGCGGCGGTGGTGGCCGCCGTACTGCCCACCGCACCCGCGCTCGTCGACCTGTTCGGCACGTCCGCGACCGCGGCGCCGTACGCCGTGACGTACCTGCGGATCAGCGCGCTGGGCATTCCGGCGATGCTCGTGGTCCTGGCCGCCACCGGCGTGCTGCGCGGACTGCAGGACACCCGGACCCCGCTGTACGTGGCCGTCGGCGGCTTCTCCGCCAACATCGTGCTCAACCTCGTCCTGGTCTACGGCGCCGGGCTCGGCATCGCCGGTTCGGCCTGGGGCACGGTGGCCGCCCAGTGCGCGATGGCGGCCGTCTACCTGGTGGTGGTGGTCAGGGGCGCCCGGCGGCACGGGGCCTCGCTGCGCCCGGACGCCGCCGGCATCCGGGCCAGCGGCCGGGCCGGGGCGCCGCTGCTGATCCGCACGCTGTCGCTGCGCGCCGTGCTGGTGCTGGCGACCGCCGTCGCGGCCCGGCTGGGGGACGTCGAGGTGGCCGCGCACCAGATCACGCTGACCATCTGGTCGCTGCTGGCCTTCGCGCTGGACGCCATCGCCATCGCCGGGCAGGCGATCATCGGCCGCTGTCTGGGCGCGGGGGACGGCGAGGGGGCGCGGGCGGCCTGCCGCCGGATGGTGCAGTGGGGCATCGCCTCCGGGGTGGTGCTGGGGGTGCTGGTGGTCGCGGCGCGCCCGCTGCTGCTGCCGCTGTTCACCCCGGACACCGCCGTGCACGACCGGCTGACGGCCGCGCTGCTGGTGGTGGCGGTGACCTCGCCGGTCGCGGGGGTGGTCTTCGTCCTGGACGGGGTGCTGATGGGCGCGGGCGACGGCCCGTACCTGGCGTGGGCGGCGCTGGCGACGCTGGTGGTGTTCGCCCCGGTGGCGCTGGCGATTCCGGTGCTGGGCGGGGGACTGACCGCGCTGTGGTGGGCGGTCGCCGGGCTGATGATGGGCGTGCGGCTGGCCACCCTGTGGCTGCGGGCCCGCTCGGGCCGCTGGATCGTCACCGGGGCGGTACGCGCCTGAGGCGCCCCGGTGAGACGGCTCAGGGCCGCGGCCCCCGTGCGGGGACCGCGGCCCTGTGTGTCACTGCCGTACGGCCGTGGCCGTACCGTCGCGCGTGCCGTCAGGCGGCGCCGACCTCGACGCCGACCTTGGCGACGACCTCGGGGTGCAGACGCACCGACACGCGGTGCGAGCCCAGGGTCTTGATCGGGGCGTCCAGCTCGATGCGGCGCTTGTCGACGTCCGGACCGCCCGCGGCCTTCACCGCCGAGGCGATGTCGGCCTGGGTGACGGAACCGAACAGACGGCCCTGGTCGCCGGCGCGGACCTTCAGGCGCACGGTGACGCCCTCCAGCCTGCCCTTGATCTCGTTGGCCTGCTCGATCGTGGCGATCTCGCGGATCTTGCGGGCGCGGCGGATCTGCTCGACGTCCTTCTCCCCGCCCTTGGTCCAGCGGATGGCGAATCCGCGGGGGAGCAGGTAGTTGCGGGCGTACCCGTCCTTCACCTCGATGATGTCGCCGGCGTTGCCGAGACCCGAGACCTCGTTGGTCAGGATGATCTTCATGAGTCGGTCATCCTTCCCTTATCGAGCGGTCGAGGTGTAGGGCAGCAGCGCCATCTCACGGCTGTTCTTCACGGCCGTGGCGACGTCGCGCTGGTGCTGGGTGCAGTTGCCGGTGACCCGGCGGGCACGGATCTTGCCGCGGTCGGAAATGAACTTCCGCAGCAGGTTCGTGTCCTTGTAGTCGACGTACTTGATCTTGTCCTTGCAGAACACGCAAACCTTCTTCTTCGGCTTGCGAGCAGGCGGCTTCGCCATTGTCTCTCTCCGTTTGGTTCAAGAAGTCTGTGCCTGTGAGCGCAGCCCTCCCGGAACCCCCTGGGGCTCCTAGAAGGGGGGCTCGTCCGAGTAGCCGCCGCCGGAACCGCCGGAGCCACCGCCCCAGCCGCCACCGCCGCCGCCCTGCTGACCGCCGGCCGGCGCGCCGGTCGCCCACGGGTCGCCCGCGGGTGCGCCGCCGCCCTGCTGGCCACCGCCGGGGCCGCCGCCCCAGCCGCCACCGCCGCCGCCCTGCTGACCGCCGCGGCCGGTGGTCTTGGTGACCTTGGCCGTGGCGTTGCGCAGGCTGGCGCCGACCTCGTCGACGTCCAGCTCGTAGACCGTGCGCTTGACGCCCTCACGGTCCTCGTACGACCGCTGCTTGAGACGGCCCTGCACGATGACGCGGGTGCCCCGGGTGAGGGACTCGGCGACGTTCTCCGCCGCCTGCCGCCAGACCGAGCAGGTCAGGAAGAGGCTCTCGCCGTCCTTCCACTCGTTGGTCTGGCGGTCGAAGGTGCGGGGGGTGGACGCGACGCGGAACTTCGCGACCGCCGCACCGGAGGGGGTGAAGCGCAGCTCGGGGTCGTCGACCAGATTGCCGACGACCGTGATGACGGTCTCGCCTGCCATGGGTGAACCTCTCGGCGGGGTGCTGCTGGCTGCTGGTGATGCTGTGGTGCTGGTGGTTCCGGAGTGCCGGAGGCGCTACCGGTTCCCTACGGTCCGCTGAGCGGGAGCGCTCAGTGGGTCTCGGGGCGGAGGACCTTGGTCCGCAGAACCGACTCGTTCAGGTTCATCTGACGGTCGAGCTCCTTGACGACCGCGGGCTCGGCCCGCAGGTCGATGACCGAGTAGATGCCCTCGGGCTTCTTCTTGATCTCGTACGAGAGACGACGACGGCCCCAGGTGTCGACCTTCTCGACCTTTCCGTCGGCCTCGCGGACGACGGAAAGGAAGCTCTCGATCAGCGGGGAGACAGCGCGCTCCTCGAGATCGGGGTCGAGGATGACCATCACCTCGTAGTGACGCATGTGGAACCCACCTCCTCTGGACTCGGCGGCCACGGTCGTTCCGTGGCAGGAGGGTCGTGATGCGTGAGCAACGGTATCGGCCGGCACTGACAGCCGGGGTGTTACCCCGGGAAGTCCCGGGTCCGTTCCCGGAGCCGGAGTGGCATGGGCGGACACCGCGCAGACGGTACAGAGTACCCGCACCGCCACTCGGGTTGAAATCCGGTGCCCGACCACCGCAATCTGGACACAGGGGATGTGACAGGCGTCACCCGGCGTCGCCCCGCAAGACCGACAGGTTCGACACACAGGACGGTTCCGGCCCCCGGGGGTCCGGACGGTTCCGCGGGAGGTGCCCATGGCACAGGCGGTACGGAGGAGCCCGATCTCCTTCCTTCTCAACACCGACGGCCGGCCGCACCCGGTCGAGAACCGGTTCGTCGCGGTGACGGCGGTGCTCGGCGTGATCGCGTTCGTCACGGGCTTCTTCCCCGGCCTCGGACTGATCGCGTCCTGGGCCGGGCTGCTGGGGATCGTCAGCGGCGGCTGGGGCCAGATGATCTCCGCGACCACCGGCGAGCGGTTCGCGCTGGTCGTCAGCATGGGAGCGGCGGCCGTCGGCTTCTACCTGGGGATGTCGCACGGCGGCCTGTTCGGCTGACCGCGCCGCGACCGGGTCCGGCCCGCCGCGGGCCGGACCCGGCTCGCCATCGCCCCGCATGGGCACGTTCGGGGTGGTTCCGACCGCAGTAGGCTTCGCGCCAGACCCTGCGAAGTACGCCGGAGGAGCGCCCCGTATGAGCCTGACCCTGAGGACGATCAGTCGTGAGCAGCACCTGGCGTATATCCGGAGCCTCCCATCGGCCAGCCACATGCAGGTTCCCGCCTGGGCGGACGTGAAGGCCGAGTGGGGCTCCGAGAACCTGGGCTGGTTCGACGCGAGCGGCGAGCTGGTCGGGGTGGGCCTGGTGCTGTACCGGCAGCTGCCCAAGGTCAAGCGCTATCTGGCCTATCTGCCCGAGGGGCCGGTGATCAACTGGTTCGCGCCGAACCTGGAGGAGTGGCTGCGCCCGATGCTGGCGCACCTGAAGTCCAAGGGCGCGTTCTCGGTGAAGATGGGCCCGCCCGTGGTGATCCGGCGCTGGGACGCCGCCGCGATCAAGGCGGGCATCCAGAACCCGGACGTGAAGCGGCTGCGCGACGTCGAGGCCACCCACATCGAGCCGCGCGCGTTCGAGGTGGCCGACCGGCTGCGGCGGATGGGCTGGCAGCAGGGCGAGGACGGCGGCGCCGGCTTCGGCGACGTACAGCCGCGCTACGTCTTCCAGGTGCCGCTGGAGAACCGGTCGCTGGACGAGGTGCACAAGGGCTTCAACCAGCTGTGGCGGCGCAACATCAAGAAGGCCGAGAAGGCGGGCGTCGAGGTCGTGCAGGGCGGCTACGACGACCTGCCGGCGTGGCAGGAGCTGTACGAGGTGACGGCCGAGCGCGACCGGTTCCGGCCGCGCCCGCTGGCGTACTTCCAGCGGATGTGGCAGGCCCTGAACACCGAGGACCCCAACCGCATGCGGCTGTACTTCGCCCGGCACGAGGGCGAGGCGGTGGCCGCGGCCACGATGCTGATCGTGGGCGGGCACGTGTGGTACTCCTACGGCGCCTCGGCCAACCACAAGCGCGAGGTGCGCCCGTCGAACGCCATGCAGTGGCGGATGCTGCAGGACGCGTACGCGCTCGGGGCGAGCGTCTACGACCTGCGCGGCATCAGCGACTCGCTGGACGACTCCGACCACCTCTTCGGTCTGATCCAGTTCAAGGTGGGCACCGGCGGCCAGGCCGCGGAGTATCTCGGCGAGTGGGACTTTCCGCTCAATAAGCTGCTGCACAAGGCGCTCGACATCTACATGTCGCGCCGCTGACGCCCTGCTCCACGCACGTCCGGCGAGTCCGGCGGGCCCGACGGCCCGCCGGAACCAGCCGGGACCGATGAGAAAGGTTCCGTACGGCCATGGCGCTCTCCCTCTACGTCGACACCGAACGCTGGCGGGCGCACCAGCAGACGGTGCTCCGGCAGTTCCCGGGGCTGGTCCCGGTCTGCAAGGGCAACGGGTACGGCTTCGGCCACGAGCGGCTGGCCGAGGAGGTGACCCGCTTCGGCTCGGACGTGATCGCCGTGGGCACGACGTACGAAGCCGCCCGCATGAAGGACTGGTTCAGCGGGGACCTGCTGGTGCTCACCCCGTTCCGCCGCGGTGAGGAGCCGGTGCCGCTGCCGGACCGGGCGATCCGCACGGTCTCGTCGGTGGACGGGGTGAACGCGCTGGTGGGGGCGCGCGTCGTCATCGAGGTGATGAGCTCGATGAAGCGGCACGGGGTGCTGGAGGAGGACCTGGGCAAGCTGCGCACCGCGATCGACGACGTACGGCTGGAGGGCTTCGCGATCCACCTGCCGCTGGACCGCACCGACGGCACGGACGCGGTGGAGGAGGTCATCGGCTGGATGGACCGGCTGCGGGCGGCCCGCCTGCCGCTGGAGACGATGTTCGTCAGCCACCTGGGGCCGGAGGAGTTCACGCGGCTCCAGCAGCAGTTCCCCCAGACCCGGTTCCGGGCGCGGATCGGCACGCGGCTGTGGCTGGGCGACCACGAGGCGACCCGGTACCGGGGCTCGGTGCTGGACGTCACGCGGGTGGTCAGGGGCGACCGCTTCGGCTACCGCCAGCAGAAGGCGCCGGGCGACGGCTGGCTGGTGGTGGTGGCGGGCGGCACCTCGCACGGGGTCGGCCTGGAGGCGCCGAAGGCCATGCACGGGATGACGTCACGGGCCAAGGGCGTGGCGCGGGCCGGGCTGGCGACGGTGAACCGCAACCTGTCGCCCTTCGTGTGGTCGGGCAAGCAGCGCTGGTTCGCCGAGCCGCCGCACATGCAGGTGTCGATCCTGTTCGTGCCGGAGGACGCGGCGGAGCCGAAGGTCGGCGACGAGCTGGTGGCGATCCTGCGGCACACCACGACGCAGTACGACCGGCTGGTCGACATCTGAGGCGGCACGGCCGCGCGCGGACGGCGCGGCGCACGGCGAGGGGCCCGGACACGAGAACGTGTCCGGGCCCCTCGCCGTGGTGCGCGGCCGGGCGCCCCGGCACCCGGCGCCGTGCGTCCTAGCGCTCCACCTCGCCGCGGATGAACCTCTCCACGTTCTCCCGCGCCTGGTCGTCGAAGTACTGGACCGGCGGGGACTTCATGAAGTACGAGGAGGCCGAGAGGATCGGGCCGCCGACGCCGCGGTCCTTGGCGATCTTCGCGGCGCGCAAGGCGTCGATGATGACGCCGGCGGAGTTCGGGGAGTCCCAGACCTCCAGCTTGTACTCCAGGTTCAGCGGGACGTCGCCGAACGCGCGGCCCTCGAGGCGGACGTAGGCCCACTTGCGGTCGTCCAGCCAGGCCACGTAGTCCGACGGGCCGATGTGGACGTTGTCCTCGCCCAGGTCCCGGTCGGGGATCTGGGAGGTGACGGCCTGGGTCTTGGAGATCTTCTTGGACTCCAGGCGCTCGCGCTCGAGCATGTTCTTGAAGTCCATGTTGCCGCCGACGTTGAGCTGCATCGTGCGGTCGAGGACGACGCCGCGGTCCTCGAAGAGCTTGGCCAGCACGCGGTGCGTGATGGTGGCGCCCACCTGGGACTTGATGTCGTCGCCGACGATCGGGACACCGGCCTCGGTGAACTTGTCCGCCCACTCCTTGGTGCCGGCGATGAAGACCGGCAGGGCGTTGACGAAGGCGGCCTTGGCGTCGATGGCGCACTGCGCGTAGTACTTCGCGGCGTCCTCGGAACCCACCGGGAGGTAGCAGACCAGGACGTCGACCTCGCGGTCCCTCAGCACCTGGACGACGTCGACCGGCTCATCGGCCGACTCCTCGATCGTCTGGCGGTAGTACTTGCCCAGGCCGTCGAGGGTGTGGCCGCGCTGGACGGTCACGCCGGAGGTGGGGACGTCGCAGATCTTGATGGTGTTGTTCTCACTGGCGCCGATGGCGTCGGCGAGGTCCAGGCCCACCTTCTTGGCGTCCACGTCGAACGCGGCCACGAACTCGATGTCCGAGACGTGGTAGTCGCCGAACTGCACGTGCATCAGACCCGGCACGCGGCTCTTCGGGTCGGCGTCCTTGTAGTACTCGACGCCCTGCACCAGCGAGGCGGCGCAGTTGCCCACGCCGACGATGGCTACGCGAACCGAACCCATTGGCGGTTGCTCCCTGTGTGTGTTCCGTGTCGTTTCCGACGGTTGTCTCCGTGCGGACCCGCGTGGTGCGGGTCCTCACGCGGTGGTGTCATCGGACGGATCGGGCGGGGTCTCCCCCCGGTGGTGATCGCGCCCCGCCCGCTCGCTCTCGATGAGTTCGTTGAGCCAGCGGACCTCGCGCTCCACGGACTCCATGCCGTGTCGCTGCAGTTCGAGGGTGTAGTCGTCCAGACGCTCCCGGGTGCGGGCCAGGGAGGCGCGCATCTTGGCGAGGCGCTCCTCCAGACGGCTGCGGCGGCCTTCCAGCACCCGCATCCGCACGTCGCGCGAGGTCTGGCCGAAGAAGGCGAAGCGGACGCCGAAGCCCTCGTCCTCCCAGGTGTCCGGTCCGGTCTGGGAGAGGAGCTCCTCGAAGCGCTCCTTGCCCTCGGCCGTGAGTCTGTAGACGATCTTGGCCCGGCGGCCGGTGAGCGGCGCCGTGAGCGAGTCCTCGGGCTCGTCACCGGGCTCCTCGGCCAGCCATCCCCGCTGGACCAGCGTCTTGAGGCAGGGGTAGAGGGAGCCGTAGCTGAAGGCCCGGAAGACGCCCAGCGAGGTGTTGAGCCGTTTGCGCAGCTCGTAACCGTGCATGGGCGCCTCGCGGAGCAGCCCGAGGACGGCGAACTCCAGGATGCCCGAGCGCCTGCCCATCGCCGTCACTCCTTCCGTCGGTGTCCGCCGGCCGGCCCGTCCGCGGGCGGCCGCCCGGACTCGCGTCCGGTCCTCGTCTCTTGCCATTGTCTCTCACCGATGTATCGAGTCGATACATCGTGGCGATAGCGCTGACGATAGAACGCCTCTGCGAACGCGACAAGGGGACCCGCCCCGGAGGGGGAGTGAGCGGTTTCACATCGGCCGTTCGTGACAGCTCAACCGTCCTCTTTCTTCCGAATACCGGAATTAGAGGTTTTTGGGCCTGCGTAGTCTGTCCGCTGTGCAGAACGCCACCGGGAACCAACGAGGCGTCGGACGCGTCCTCGTCCCGGGTGCAGTGCGGCCAGTTCTGGGAACGTGGGCGGGCCGCACTTCGGGGGACTGGAAGTACACTGCCGCCTTCAGGCGCGAGCGCCTGCCCGAGGAGTAGCTGTTCCACATGAGCGAGCACCGTCGTAAGCCACCGCAGTCGCGTGGCCGGCGCGCCGCGCAGCCGCCGTCAGGCGGTCGGCGCGCCGCACAGCCGTATGGCTCCACCCCTGGCTCCCACGGCATGCCCTCGGACCGCCCCTACGGCGGCCGGGCCGAGGCGCGCCGCGCGGCACAGCGCGCCGGCGGCGGCAGACGTCGCGCGGCCGACGCCTCCGGCGACGTCACGGTCGTCGGCCGCGGCCGGGGACGCTACGAGCCGGAGAAGAAGCGCTTCATCGACTACCCCAGGTCCGGCAGGAACGGCTGGCGGCGCTGGACGCCGTCCTGGAAGCTGATCACCGGCCTGGCCCTGGCGTTCATGGGCATGCTGATCGGCCTGGGCGGACTGGCGCTGGCCATGGTCGAGGTCCCGGACGAGAAGAACGCCCTCGCGCTCCAGCAGAACAACGTCTACTACTGGTCCGACGGCACGGTGATGGCCAGGGCCGGCGAGACCAACCGGCAAAACCTGAAGATAGAAGACATTCCCCGGTCGATGCAGCAGGCGGTCGTCGCCGCGGAGAACGCGACCTTCTGGGACGACAAGGGCATCGACCCGATGGGTGTGGGCCGGGCGGTGTTCAACATGGCCACGGGCGGCGACACCCAGGGCGGCTCGACCATCACCCAGCAGTTCGTCAAGAACAACTACCTGAGCCAGGAGCAGACGCTCAGCCGCAAGGTGAAGGAACTGTTCATCTCCATCAAGGTCAACGCCAAGATGGACAAGCGCGAGATCCTCCAGGGCTACCTCAACACCAGCTACTACGGCCGCGGCGCGTACGGTCTCCAGGCCGCCTCCCAGGCGTACTTCGAGAAGAACGCCGAGGACCTCACGCCCGCCGAGAGCGCACTGCTCACCACGGTCCTCAAGGGCGCCGACCTGTACGACCCGGCCGGTGGCGTGGGACCGAACTCCAAGCCCAAGCAGAACCGCGAACGTGCCATAAAGCGCTGGAACTGGGTCATGGACCGGCAGGTCGACCTGAAGATGATGAGCCAGAGCGAGCGGGACGAGTACACGTTCCCCAAGGTGGCTCCGCGCAAGGCCCAGTCCGGGCTCAACGGCCAGACCGGCTACCTGGCGGCCATCGCCGAGGCCGAGGTCAAGTCCACCCTGAACATCAGCAAGCAGCAGTTCGACCAGGGCGGCTACCAGATCCACACGACCTTCGACAAGAAGAAGACCGCGGCGATGGCCAAGGCGGTCAAGAAGGTCACCGATCAGTACATCGATCCCGAGAAGGACCCGGAGACGGACAAGTTCGTCCAGTTCGGAGCGGCCTCGGTCGAGCCGGGCACGGGCAGGATCGTCGCCCTCTACGGCGGCCCCGGTTTCGACAAGGGCCACTTCACCAACAACGCGGACACCCTGGGCGTCCCGGTGGGCTCGACGTGGAAGCCGTTCGTCCTGGCCGCGGCCATGGAGCACGGCACGTACAAGAGCGACGGCGTGGGCGTCGCGCCGAGCAGCGAGTACAACGGCAACAACAAGCTGAAGGTCAAGACACAGGACGGCAGCGACTACCTGGACAAGGAGGGCAACCCCTTCTACCAGGTGAACGACGCCGACAAGGACCACGGCTACGTCACCCTGCGCAGGGCCATGGAGGTGTCCGCCAACACGCCGTTCGTCCAGCTCGGCATGGACGTGGGCATGGACAAGGTACGGGACGTCGCGGCGAGCGCGGGCATCGAGAAGGACAGCTTCGACCCGAACCTCAACCCGTCCTTCGCGCTGGGCACCTCCACTCCGGGCGCCATCGAGATGGCCAACGCCTACGCCACCTTCGCCGCCTCCGGAACCCACGTCGACAC
Source organism: Streptomyces sp. DH37 (assembly GCF_029813835.1). GTDB lineage: Bacteria > Actinomycetota > Actinomycetes > Streptomycetales > Streptomycetaceae > Streptomyces. The sequence continues at coordinate 81,814 of NZ_JARVKV010000003.1, read as the reverse complement.
CTACTCGGTGACGAAGGTGGAGTACGAGGGCGAGGAGAAGCCGGGCTTCGAGAAGCCGCAGAAGGAGACGGCGATGGACTCCGACATCGCCGACAACATCACCGACGTGCTGCGCGGCGTCATCGAGAAGCCGCACGGCACGGGCACCAGGGCCCAGGAGCTGGGCCGTCCCGCGGCGGGCAAGACCGGTACCACCGACAAGAACAAGTCCGCCTGGTGGGTGGGGTACACCCCGCAGCTGTCCACCGCGGTCACGCTGTTCCGCACGGACCCTGACGAGGGCACGCTGCTGTCGATGAACGGCACGGGTGGTTTCAAGTCCATCCACGGTGGCCGGCTGCCCACCGAGGTGTGGACGGCGTACATGAAGGACGCGCTCAAGGGGACGCCGGTGAAGGGCTTCCCCAAGCCCTCTCCGGTCGGCAAGAAGATCGACCAGATCGGCGCGCCGTCCCCGTCGCCGTCGGTGAGCGAGGAGCCGGAGCCGTCCGCGTCGCCGTCCCAGAGCGAGGAGCCGGAGCCGTCCGCGTCGCCGTCTCCTTCCCAGTCGACGCCGTCCGCGCCTCCGTCGAACAGCTGCCGGCCCAACGACTGGTTCTGCGACGACACCGGCGGGACCGACACCGGCGGCACGGACACCGGCGGCACGGACGCCGGCGGGACCGACACCGGCGGGACCGACACGGGCGGCACGGACACCGGCGGCACGGAAACGGGTGGCACGGAAACCGGCGGCACGGAAACCGGCGGAAACGGCAACGGCGGAAACGGCAACAACGGCGGGATCTGGGGTCAGAACGGCGACGGCTGACATCCGTACCCATCCCGCGCTCTGAGGGAGAACAGCAGGGAAGCGGCGCCGGAAACGGCGCCGCTTCCGGCTTTTCCGGGGGCGGAAGGCATGGAGGACACGGTCGGGCCGACCCCTCATGCGGCAGGATGTGCCCCATGACGAGCGCGCACCAGGACCAGCAGGCACCGGTACGGCCCACCGTTCAGGACGAGATCGCCGCCGCGGGCAGCGAGCTGATCGGCGGACCGGCCGGCAGGCGTGCGCTGACCGGGCGGTCCTGGTGGACGCCGGTGCGGGTCGTGCTGCTGGTGGCGCTGGGGATGTTCGCGCTCGGCATGGCGCAGAAGCTGCCCTGCTACGAGAGCGGCTGGTTCCGCGGGGCGACCAGCCAGTACGTGCACGCCTGCTACTCCGACATCCCGCACCTGTACACCGGCCGCGGCTTCGCCGCCGACCTCACGCCGTACTTCGACCGCATCCCGCAGGACGTCTCCGGGGGGATGGAGTACCTGGAGTACCCGGTGCTGACCGGGGTGTTCATGGAAGTGGCGTCCTGGCTCACCCCGCAGGGCGGCGAGATGATGCAGCGGCAGCAGATCTACTGGATGGTCAACGCCGGGATGCTGATGGTCTGCGCCGCCGTCCTGGTGGTGTGCGTCGCCCGTACTCACCGGCGACGGCCCTGGGACGCCCTGCTGGTCGCACTCGCCCCGGCCCTCGCGCTCACCGCGACGATCAACTGGGACCTGCTGGCGGTCTCCCTGACCGCCGCCGCGATGCTGATGTGGTCGCGGAGCCGCCCGTTCGCCTCCGGGATGCTGCTGGGGCTCGCGACCGCCGCCAAGTTCTATCCGTTCCTGCTGCTGGGTCCGCTGCTGGTGCTCTGCTGGCGTGCGGGGCGCTGGAGGGAGTTCGGGACGGTTCTGGGCGGGGCCGTGTTCTCCTGGCTCGCGGTGAACCTTCCCGTGATGCTGCTGGCCCCGGAGGGCTGGGGGAAGTTCTACACCTTCAGCCAGGAACGGAACATCGACTTCGGATCGTTCTGGTTGATCATCTCGCAGCGCACCGGCGCGTCCCTGGAGGACGCCAACACCTACGCCATGCTGCTGGTGCTCCTGGGCTGCGCCGCGATCGCCGTGCTCACCCTGCGCGCTCCGCGGCGTCCGCGCTTCGCCCAGCTCGCCTTTCTCGTGATCGCCCTGTTCATCGTGACCAACAAGGTCTACTCGCCGCAGTACGTGCTGTGGCTCATCCCGCTGGCCGCACTGGCCCGGCCGCGCTGGCGCGACTTCCTGATCTGGCAGGCGTGCGAGGTGATGTACTACCTCGGCATCTGGTTCTACCTGGCCTACACGGGCAGCGGCGAGGACCGCCAGGGCCTGCCCACCGAGGGCTACCAGCTCGCGATCATGCTCCATCTGCTGGGCACGCTGTACCTCTGCGCCGTGGTGGTGCGGGACATCCTCAGGCCGGACCGCGACGTGGTCCGCCGCGACGGCTCCGACGACCCGTCCGGCGGCGTTCTCGACCGCGCGCCCGACGTCTTCACCCTCGGCCGCCGGGCGCACCGGCATACGGCTCCCCAGGAGGTCCAGAGCCCGGCGACGGGGTGGGAGCTCCGCGCCCGCGAGGGATGAGGCGCGCTCCGCCCGTTCCGCGTTTCACGTGAAACATCACCGGGATCGGCGGCGTTCCGGGCCCGCCGCGCCTGCGGTGCGGATGGATGTGTGAGGCTGACCGCATGGCTGTTGTGCGTGATCTGCGCGTGCTCCTGCGCTTCTCCGGCTTCCGCCGGCTGCTGGCGGTCCGGCTGCTGTCCCAGTCGGCCGACGGCGTCTTCCAGGTCGCGCTCGCCTCCTATGTGGTCTTCTCGCCCGAGCAGCAGACCTCTCCCGCCGCCATCGCCTCCGCCATGGCCGTCCTGCTGCTGCCGTACTCATTGCTCGGCCCCTTCGCCGGGGTGCTGCTCGACCGGTGGCAGCGGCGGCAGGTACTGCTGTACGGCAACCTGCTGCGCGCCGTGCTCGCCACCGCGACCGCGGCGCTGGTGCTGGCCTCGGTGCCGCTGTGGCTGTTCTACCTCGCCGCGCTCTCCGTCACCGCCGTCAACCGCTTCGTCCTTGCCGGGCTCTCGGCCGCACTGCCGCATGTGGTGGATGGTGAGCGGCTGGTGATGGCGAACTCCCTGTCGCCCACCGCGGGCACTCTGGCCGCCACGGCGGGAGGCGGGCTCGCCTTCCTCGTGCGGATCCCCGCGCCGGACGGCGCGGGCGCGGACGCCACGGTGGTGGCCGTCGGCGCCGGACTCTATCTGCTGGGCGCCCTGGCCGCGCTCCGGATCGGCCGCGAGTCCCTCGGACCGGATGCCGCCGTCCGGACCAGGGTGGTCGCCGCCGTCGCCGATGTCGCGCGTGGTCTGGTGGCCGGGCTACGACACCTGGGGGAACGGCGCCCGGCCGCACAGTCGCTCGCCTCGATGGCGCTGCTGCGCTTCTGCTACGGCGCGCTGACGGTGATGGTGCTGATGCTGTGCCGATACGCCTGGGACAGTGGCGCCGGCGACGGCGACGGGAGCACGCCGGGCGGCATGGCGCTGCTGGGGCTGGCCGTGGGCGTCTCCGGACTGGGCTTCTTCACGGCGGCCGTCCTCACTCCCTGGGCCGTACAGCGCGCCGGCCGGTTCGGCTGGATCACGCTGTGCGCCGCGGGGGCGGTGGTACTGGTGCCCGTGCTGACGCTGTCCTTCTCACCCGTCCCGGTCCTGGGCGCCGCCTTCGCGGTGGGGCTGGCCACCCAGGGCGCGAAGATCACCACGGACACGATCGTGCAGTCCTCGGTGGACGACGTCTACCGGGGGCGGATCTTCTCGCTGTACGACATGCTCTTCAACGTCGCCTTCGTCGGCGCCGCGGGCGTGGCGGCCCTGATGCTTCCGCCCGACGGCCGCTCACCGGCCCTGGTGATGACGGTGACGGCCCTGTACGCGACGGTGGCCGCCGCCATGTTTCACGTGAAACAGGGTGACGGCCACCGTGAGGGGCGCGGCGGTACGGTCAGCTCCGATCGGCCCACCACTGCCTGAGGGCGTCGATCGCCGCCTCCCGCCCCATCGGTCCGTTCTCCAGTCGCAGCTCCAGCAGATACCGGTACGCCTCGCCCACCTCGGGGCCGGGCCCCAGCCCCAGGGCCTCCATGATCTCGTTGCCGTTGAGGTCCGGGCGGATGGAGTCCAGCTCCTCCTGCTCCTTCAGCCGCGCGATCCGCTCCTCCAGGCTGTCGTACGCGCGAGCCAGGGCGTTGGCCTTGCGCTTGTTGCGCGTGGTGCAGTCCGAGCGCGTCAACTTGTGCAGCCGGTCCAGCAGCGGTCCGGCGTCACGGACGTAGCGCCGCACCGCCGAGTCGGTCCACTCGCCGGTGCCGTAGCCGTGGAAGCGCAGATGCAGCTCGACCAGGCGCGAGACGTCCTTCACCATCTCGCCCGGGTACTTGAGCTTGGTCATCCGGGACTTGGTCATCTTCGCGCCCACCACCTCGTGGTGGTGGAAGGAGACCCGCCCGTCCTTCTCGAACCGGCGTGTCCTCGGCTTGCCGATGTCGTGCAGCAGGGCCGCCAGCCGCAGGGTGAGGTCCGGGCCGTCCTCCTCCAGGTCGATGGCCTGCTCCAGCACGGTCAGGGTGTGCTCGTAGACGTCCTTGTGCCGGTGGTGCTCGTCGCGCTCCAGACGCAGGGCGGGCAGCTCGGGCAGCACCCGGTCGGCGAGCCCGGTCTTCACCAGCAGCTCCAGGCCGCGACGGGGGTGGTCGGCGAGGACCAGCTTGTTCAACTCGTCCCGCACACGCTCCGCCGAGACGATGCCGATCCGCTCGGACATCGCCGTCATCGCGGCGACCACCTCGCCCTCCACCTCGAAGCCGAGCTGGGCGGCGAAACGGGCGGCCCGCATCATCCGCAGCGGGTCGTCGGAGAAGGAGTCCTCTGGGGTGCCGGGCGTACGCAGCACCCGGCGCGCCAGGTCGTCCAGGCCCCGGTGCGGGTCGACGAAGGTCTTCTCGGGCAGCACGACCGCCATCGCGTTGACGGTGAAGTCCCGGCGTACGAGGTCCTCCTCGATGGAGTCGCCGTAGGAGACCTCGGGCTTGCGCGAGGTGCGGTCGTACGACTCCGACCGGTACGTCGTCACCTCGATCTGGTAGTTCTCCTTGCGGCAACCCACCGTGCCGAAGGCGATGCCCACCTCCCACACCGCGTCCGCCCACGGCCGGACCAGGGCCAGGATGTCCTGCGGTCGGGCGTCGGTGGTGAAGTCCAGGTCGTTGCCGAGTCGGCCCAGCAGCGCGTCGCGCACGGAACCGCCGACCAGGGCCAGCGTGAATCCGGCATCCTTGAAGCGGCGGGCCAGGTCGTCGGCGACGGGGGACACCCGCAGCAGCTCGCTCACGGCTCTGCGCTGGGCTTCCCCCAGCACCGCCGGAGGAGCCCCTCGGGTGGGCCCGTGGGCCTGCTGCTGGGGATGGCTGTCAGTGTTGGCGTTCGGCACAGCAGAACAGGGTACGTGGCCCTGCCCTCCCGGTCCTCCCCCCTTGCCCTCGGCCCGCCGGCCGCCTCCCCCTCGATGGACGGCTCCGCGGCACTCACACCCGGCGGGGATCGTTAGCATCTGGGTGCGTCAGACCAGCAGCAGACCAGTGACAGACCGGCAGCACACCGGTACCGGACGACCGGCGGACAGGATGGACGAGTACGTGGCCGAGGCGGCAGAGACCCCAGGGACCCCCACCGCTCCTGCCCGGCGCCGCCGGCTGGGACGCTGCGCGGCCGTACTGGTGACCGCCGTACCGTTGCTGGCCGGGGTGTTCCAGCCCCTTCCCCGGGCCGGTGCCGCCGTTCCCTCGGCGCCCTCGGCGCCCTCGTCCCCGGCGGCCCCCGCGGCTCCCACCGCCGACGAGTCCCGTACGGCCACGATCTCCATCAGCGGGCTCACGCCCTCGGCGCCGGGCAAGGGGGACACCGTCACCGTCTCCGGTCGCGTCAGCAACAGGACCTCCTCGGACATCACCGAGGCCAAGGTCGCGCTGCGCCCCGGCGCCCGGCTGGACACGCGCAGCGCGATCGACCGGGCCGACTCGCGCGCGGCCTACGTCCCCGGCGTCGACGGGGAGGAGATCGGCGGCAGGGGAACCGTGGAGATCGGTGACCTCCCGGCGGGATCCGGCTTCTCCTTCACCCTGAGCGTGCCGGCCGACAAGCTGCCGTTCGACGAGCCCGGGGTGTACCAGCTCGGGGTCTCGCTGTCGGGGCAGATGGCCGGCGAGGCGTACGAGCGCGTCCTGGGCATCGAGAGGACCCCCCTGCCGTGGCAGCCGTCCGCGCCCGGGAAGGCGACGCAGCTGACCTTCCTGTGGCCGCTGATCTCCTCCGCGCACGTCACCGCCCGCACCGAGTCCGGAGAGCAGCGACGGATGCCGGTCTTCATGGACGACGACCTCGGGGCCGAGATCGCGCCCGGCGGACGGCTCCAGCAGATGGTCGCCCTCGGCAAGGATCTGCCGGTCACCTGGGTGGTCGACCCGGACCTGCTGGCCTCGGTCGAGGCGATGACCAACAGCTACAAGGTGCTGAACGACGACGGCGAGGAGGTCGTCGGCCGCGGTCAGAACAACGCGCGCAGGTGGCTGCACGAGCTCCGGCAGGCGGTGGAGGACGAGGAGGTCGTGGCCCTGCCCTTCGGCGACCCGGACCTGGCCTCCCTCGCCCACCGGGGCAAGAACGTGTCCGGCGCGCTCAGCCACCTGGGCCCCGCCACCGATCTGGGCCGGATGACGGTGAAGACCACCCTCCTCACCGAGACCAGCACCGACTTCGCCTGGCCCGTGGAGGGCGCCGTCGATCCCTCCATCGTCTCCGTGGCCACCTCCGCGGGCGCCCACAACGTCATCACCCGCAGCGACAGCATGCGCGAGTCCGGTGCGCTGAACCACACCCCCACCGCCGCCCGGCCGATCGGCGGCGGCACCACGGCGATCGTGGCGGACGCCCGGCTGTCGAAGCTGTTCCAGGGGGACATGACGCGGGCGGACAACTCGGTGCGGGCCGTGCAGTGGTTCCTGGCCCACACCCAGTCGATCACCGCGCAGCAGCCGGACCGGCAGCGCAGCATCGTGGTGGCCCCCCAGCGGATGCCCACCACCAGCCAGGCCCGGACGATGGCCGCCGCGCTCGACTCGCTCCAGTTGAGCGGGGGCTGGGCGGAGTTCGTGAGCCTGGCCGAAGCCGCGAAGGCCGAGCCCGACCCGCGGGCGAGCCGCACGGTGCCGGGCCAGGGTTCCTACCCGTCCTCGCTGCGCAAGCGGGAGATGCGCACCGAGGCCTTCGAGGAGATCCGCGCCATCCGGAACACCCTCGACGACTTCAAGAGCATCCTGTCCGACCCCACCCGGGTGGAGACCCCCTTCAGCAACGCGCTCCACCGCTCGATGTCCACCTCCTGGCGCGGCGACCGCGAGGAGGCGGCGGAGTACCGGGATTCGGTGCACGACTACCTGAAGGAGCTGACGGGCGGGGTCCGGCTGGTCCAGAAGTCGGAGATGAAGCTGTCCGGCCGTAGCGCCACCATCCCGGTGACCGTGCAGAACAACCTCATCCAGGATGTGGAGAACCTGGAGCTGCGGCTGACCTCCGGGCGCCGGATCGGCCTGGACGTCGGCGAGGCCCAGCCGGTGAGGGTCGAGGGCGGGCACAGCCAGTCGGTGAAGGTCCCCACCACCGCCAAGGCCAACGGCCGTACCTGGGTCGAGGCCCGGCTCTACACCGAGGACGGCGACCCCTGGGGCGAGAAGATGAGGTTCCAGGTGGAGGTCACCGAGATCACCTCCGCGGTGATGCTGGTGATCTCCGGTGGCGTCCTGCTCGTGGTGCTGGCCGGAGTGCGGATGTACACCCAGCGCAAGCGCGCCGGCGACCGGCCTGACCCGGACGCCCCGCTGGAGCCGCGCGCCGGGGGCTCCGGGGAGCCGGAGGGCTCCGCGGAGGCCGCGGAGGCCGCGGAGGCCGCAGGGGACACCGATGAGGGCTCCGAGGGGGGCTCCGGCGGGGAGGCCGGGAGCGGGCAGGCGGGTGACCTCCCCGAGGACACCGGAACCGGACGTCGCGGCCCCTCCGGCGTGGGTGAGAAGGTGGACCGTTGAGCGAGCTGTCGGGGCCGGGGAAGACGGCCGCGGACGATGAGGTGGGGTTGCAGCGATGAACGCGCCGTACGACCGTGACCGCGGTGACGCGCCCGGCGATGGGGGATCGGCCGCCCCGGGCGGCCAGGACCCGCAGGAGCAGTACCCGTACCGGCAGGACCCGTACGGCCGGAACGCCTCCCACCCCGCCCCCCGGGGCGCCTACCGGAAGCCGCAGCCGGGCGGCGATTCGGCGACGGTGCGCTTCACGGGCGTGGACGACATGCTGAACAGGGGGGCGGAGGAGGACGGCGCCCGCGCCCGCGACGACGCCTTCGCCCACCTCTTCCGCGACCAGCAGCAGGCTCCCCCGGCCCAGCAGCACCAGCCGCACACACCGCCCCAGCAGCCGCAGGCCCCCCAGGGACAGCCGTACCCGCACCACCAGGCGCCGGAGCCGTACAGACCGCAGCAGGCATACGCACCGCAGGGCTACCAGGAGCCCTGGGAGCCCCGAGAGCCCCAGCAGCAGGCACCCGGGACCGGAGCCCACCGAGCGCAGGAACCGTACGCGCCACCCCAGCCTCCCGGCCCGCAGCAGCCCCCGTTCGCCGCCGCCGCGCCTCCGCCGCCGCCGCCGCAGGTGGTGTCCGAAACGGAGGGCGCCGCCGAGGATCCGCCTCCCCCGGCCACGGGCAAGCCCGCCCGCCGCGGCGGCGGCATCCTCAAGTCCAGCGCCATCATGGCCGCCGGCACGATGGTCTCCCGGCTCACGGGCTTCGTCCGCACCCTGGTGATCACCGCCGCGCTCGGCGCCGCCATCCTCGGTGACGCCTACACCGTGGCGTACACGCTGCCGACGATGATCTACATCCTGTCCATCGGCGGTGGTCTGAACTCCGTCTTCGTGCCGCAGCTCGTACGCGCCATGAAGGACGACGAGGACGGCGGCGAGGCGTACGCCAACCGTCTGCTCACCCTGGTCATGGTGGTCCTCGGCGGCCTGGTCGCCCTCACCGTGCTGGGCGCGCCGCTGCTGGTCCGGGCGCTGTCCGTGCAGATCGCCGACGATCCGGCGGCCAACAACGTGGCGGTCACCTTCGCCCGCTACTGCCTGCCGACGATCTTCTTCATGGGCATCCACGTCGTCATGGGCCAGATCCTCAACGCCCGTGGCCGCTTCGGCGCGATGATGTGGACCCCCGTCCTGAACAACGTCGTCATCATCACCACCTTCGGCCTGTTCATCTGGGTCTACGGCACGGCCCGGGCCTCCGGGATGAGCGTGGGGACCATTCCTCCCGAGGGCGTCCGGCTGCTCGGCGTCGGCACCCTCCTGGGCCTGGTCGTCCAGGCCCTGGCGATGATCCCGTACCTGCGTGCCACCGGGTTCCGCATCCGGCTGCGCTTCGACTGGCGCGGCCACGGCCTGGGCAAGGCCGCCCGTCTCGCCAAGTGGACGTTCCTGTTCGTCCTGGCCAACCAGGCGGGCGTCCTGGTCGTCACCCAGCTCGCCACCTGGGCGGGCAAGGCGGCCTCCGCGGAGGGCCACGACGGCACCGGCATCCTCGGCTACAGCAACGCCCAGCTGATCTGGCAGATGCCGCAGGCCATCATCACCGTCTCGGTGATGGCCGCCCTGCTGCCGAGGATCTCCCGCGCCGCACACGACGGCGACCCGGCCGCCGTCCGCGACGACATCTCGCACGGACTGCGGACCTCGGCCGTCGCCATCGTGCCCGTGGCCTTCTCCTTCGTGGCCCTCGGCGTGCCGATGTGCCTGCTGATGTACTCCTCCGCGACCGTCGACGCGGCCGTCTCGATGGGCTACATCCTGATGGCCTTCGGCCTCGGCCTGATCCCGTACTCCGTGCAGTACGTGGTCCTGCGCGGCTTCTACGCCTACGAGGACACCCGCACCCCCTTCTACAACACGGTGATCGTGGCCGCCTGCAACGCCGCGGGCTCCGTGCTCGCCTTCCTGCTGCTGCCCAGCCGCTGGGCGGTCGCCGGGATGGCCGCCGCGTACGGCCTCGCGTACGCCGTCGGCGTCGGCGTCGCGTGGAAGCGGCTGCGCAGGCGGCTGGGCGGCGACCTGGACGGCTCCCGCGTCGTCCGCACCTACGCCAGGCTCTGCGGAGCCGCCGTTCCGGCCGCTCTCGTCGGCGGCGGGATCGCCTACGCCGTCGTCCAGGCGCTCGGCGCCGGCTTCCTCGGCGGCGCCGCGGCCCTGGTCGCGGGCGGCCTGGCGCTGGGGGTGGTCTTCGTTCTGGCAGCCCGGCGTATGCGGGTGGAGGAGCTGACCGCCATGATGGGCATGGTCCGCGCGAAGCTCGGCCGCTGAGAGGCTCCGGCGTCCGTCGCACAACCTTCGACCCCACCCGCGTGTCGTGCAGAGCGACGGACTGTGGGCACAATTGTCTCTGGCTGTGTTGGGAAACAGGCTGCAACGGATGGGGAGGCAGGACCGACGGTGGCGGAACGGAGTACGGCTGCCGTCGACGTGGCCGACGAGAGCAGCGGGGCGGACGGCGAGGAGAAGCCGTCGAACACCGCGGCTGAGCGGGCCACGGCCGACGGTTCCACGGACCAGGACGGCGATGACAGCGCAGCGGCGGAGGCCGCCCGTACCGCGGACACCGGGGGCACCGGAACACAGCCCGCCGACACGGTGACACCGGTTTCGCAGCCGCCTCAGCCACCCGAGCTGCACAGCGGCCACAAGCTCGCCCGGCGCTACCGTCTGGAGGAGTGCGTCACCCGCCTGGACGGCTTCAGCAGTTGGCGCGCCGTCGACGAGAAACTGCGCCGCGCCGTCGGAGTCCACCTCCTCGCGGCCGACCACCCGCGCGCCCGGCCCGTCCTCGCCGCGGCCCGCTCCGCGGCCCTCCTCGGCGATCCCCGCTTCGTCCAGGTCCTGGACGCGGTCGAGGAGGGCGACCTCGTCTACGTCGTCCACGAGTGGCTTCCGGACGCCACCTCCCTCGCCACCCTCCTCGCCTCCGGTCCCCTTCCCACCCACGAGGCGTACCAGCTCGTCTCCCAGGTCGCCCAGGCGATGGCCGCCGCCCACCGCGAGGGGCTGGCGCATCTGCGGCTGACTCCCGGCTGTGTGCTGCGCACCGCCGCCGGCCAGTACCGCATCCGCGGTCTCGCGGTGAACGCCGCCCTGCGCGGCATCACCTCCGACCACCCCCAGCGCACCGACACCGAAGCGATCGGCGCCCTGCTCTACGCCTCCCTCACCCAGCGCTGGCCCTACAGCGAGGACGCCTACGGCCTCAGCGGCATGGCCGAGCTGACCGGCGACTCCCTGGTCCCCCCGGACCAGGTGCGCGCCGGAGTGCACCGCGGGCTCTCCGAGCTGGCCATGCGCGCGATGGTCAACAACGGCGCCACCGCCTCGCGCCAGGAGCAGCCCTGCGCCACCCCGGAGGAGCTGACCAAGGCGATCGCCGCACTGCCGCGCATCCGTCCGCCGGAGCCCGACTTCGCCGCGCCGCCGCCGTACCAGCGCCCCGCCTTCCGGCAGGGCTACGGCGCCCCGGCCACCCGTCCTCCCGCGGGTCCGGTCGGCCCGCCCACCGTGGCCGCGCCGACCGCGCCTCCGGCGTTGCCCGGCCGCACCGGCAAGCTGCTGAAGTGGAGCGTCTCCGCGCTGCTCATCGCGGCGCTGGGGCTGGGGAGCTGGCAGCTGGCCGACACCCTGATGAAGGGCGACTCCTCGGTGACGGACCCTCAGCAGAGCCGGATCGAGCAGCAGAAGCAGCCCGAAGCCGCTCCCACGGGCCGGCCCATCGAGATCTCCCTCGTCAAGGACTTCGATCCGTCCGGCAGTGACGGCTCGGAGAACGGCGACGACGTCGCCGCCGTGCTCGACAGCGATCCGAACACCTACTGGCAGACCTCCTCCTACTTCGGGAACCCGAAGTTCGGCGGCCTCAAGGAGGGCGTCGGGCTGATTCTCGACCTCGGCAAGTCCCAGCAGGTCAGTAGCGTCAGGGTCGACTTCAGGGGCACCACCTCCGTCGACTTCCTGGCCGCGGGGAAGGACATCGCCGAAATGCCGTCCTCGCTGAGCGACTTCAGCAGGGTCAGCAGCGGATCCGGCACCGAGGTCGAACTCCGGGCCAAGAAACCGATCGAAACACGGTACGTCCTGGTGTGGCTCACAGAACTCCCCCCAGCCGAGGGAGGCAACTACCGTGGCCGCATCACGGAGGTCGAGGTCCTCAGCTGACCGAGGCCGCCCGTGGACGCAGCGGCCTAGGGAGGCGATCGGCGGGTGGGCGACGAGGTGACGGACGGAGCCGTCGGCGGCGGTACGGGGGGTGCGGGCGATCCCGACGACACCCGCAGAGTCGACGACCGGGAGCTTCTCGCCCGCCATGTCGCGGGCGATCCGCATGCCTTCGGTGAGATCGTGCGCCGTCATCGCGACCGGCTCTGGGCCGTCGCCCTGCGCGTCCTGGGGGATCGCGAGGAGGCGGCTGACGCCGTCCAGGACGCCTTCGTCTCCGCCTACCGGGCCGCCCACACCTTCCGCGGCCAGTCCGCCGTCACCACCTGGCTGCACCGCATCACCGTCAACGCCTGCCTGGACCGCGCCCGCAAGGCCGCCAGCCGCCGGACCTCTCCCATCGCCGAGCCCGAGCGCTTGGAGCAGCTCCTGGAGCCGCACGAGTCCGCCGCCGTGCCCGCCGAGCGTCAGGACCTCCACCGCCAGCTCATCGCCGCGCTCTCCGAGCTGCCGCCGGAGCAGCGGGCGGCGCTCGTCCTCGTCGACATGCAGGGCTACCCGGTCGCCGAGGCCGCCCGTATCCTCGGCGTCGCCGTCGGGACCATCAAGAGTCGCTGTGCCCGCGGCAGGGCCCGGCTACTGCCTCTGGTGAAGCATCTACGCTCGGAGGGCCCGGCAGGGGGTAGCCGGCCGAACGCCGGGGGAAGGAACCGGGCGCAGGGGGCGTCCGTCCCACCGGCAAGAGGGAAACCAGGCACCGGGGTCGTGAAGGGCGGAGGTGAACACACATGACATCCGCGTCTTCCGCGTCGTTCGGTATGGACGGGCACCCTGAGGTCACCGAGATCTCCGATCTCACCGAAGGGCTGCTCTCCCCGGAGCGATCGGCCGATGTGCGCGCCCATCTGTCGGACTGCGAGTTGTGCACGGACGTACGGACATCCCTGGAGGAGATCCGCAGTGCGCTGGGCACCCTTCCGGGGCCGGTCCGGATGCCGTCCGACGTAGCGGGCCGCATCGACGCCGCTCTGGCCGCCGAGGCCCTGCTCGACGCTTCCGCACCTGGCGGGGACGGAATCCGGAACGCCTCCCCGCCTCCCTCCTCAGGTGACGAGCCCAGCATTGTTTCACGTGGAACGGACGGCCGGGATGTCGTTTCACGTGAAACGGTCCACCCCGACCGGACTGCGGGACGCTCCACCGGCCGACCCGCCGGTCGGCCGCGAGGAGCCGGTGGCCCGGGGCGGTCCGGCGGCAGGCGCCCGCGGCGCCGGCGTACCGCGCTGCTCGGTACCGCGGGCGCGGCAGCCCTCCTCACGCTGGGTGCCCTGTTCCTTCCCGACCTGGGAGGGGGTTCCTCCTCCGGCCATGCGAAGGAGGAGTCCGCCTCGGACGCCGCCGGGAGCGACCGGACCGACGAGGCGCTGGAGGCACGCGTACGCTCCCTTCTCGCCGGCAACGGGACGGGGGAGCCGGGGCGGGAGAGCCAGGGAAGTCTGAGAAAGGCCGAATCCGACGCCCCCGACTTCAGCACCAAGGCAAGCCCCGAGTCGCCGGGCACCCCTGCGTCCGCGGTGCCGCTGTGCGTCCGGGCGGGCATCAACCGTGGTGAGGCGCCCCTGGCCGTCGGCATGGGCGTCCACGAAGGGCGGCAGGCGTACATCGTGGTTCTGCCGCACGGGGACGACGACTCACGGGTGGACGCCTACGTAGTCGACGCCGACTGCGTCGACAAGGCGCCTTCCAGCCCGGGCACGATCCTCACCACCCGCACCTACCCGCGTTGAGGGGTCAGCGCGCGCTACCACGGGCGGGAATGCCCGCCTCTTAGGATGCGTTGGATGGGGTGAGCCTCCTTGAGGCCCCGCTCCAGACAGGCATCGGCAAACCCATCGGCAGACAAGGAAGACTCCCGTGAGCGACGTCCGCAACGTGATCATCATCGGCTCCGGGCCGGCGGGGTACACCGCAGCGCTCTACACCGCCCGCGCCGCCCTCAAGCCGCTGGTCTTCGAAGGCTCGGTGACTGCCGGCGGCGCGCTGATGAACACCACCGAGGTGGAGAACTTCCCCGGCTTCCGCGACGGCATCATGGGTCCGGACCTGATGGAGAACATGCGCGCCCAGGCCGAACGCTTCGGCGCCGAACTCGTTCCCGACGACATCACCGCCGTCGACCTGACCGGTGAGGTCAAGACGGTGACCGACTCGGCCGGCACCGTCCACCGCGCCCGGGCGGTCATCGTCGCCACCGGCTCCGCCCACCGCAAGCTCGGCCTGGAGCACGAGGACGAGCTCTCCGGCCGCGGGGTGTCCTGGTGCGCCACCTGCGACGGGTTCTTCTTCAAGGGGCAGCACATCGCCGTGGTCGGCGGCGGCGACACCGCGATGGAGGAGGCCACCTTCCTCTCGCGCTTCGCCTCGAAGGTCACCATCGTCCACCGCCGCGACACCCTGCGGGCGTCCAAGGCCATGCAGGAGCGGGCCTTCGCCGATGAGAAGATCGACTTCGCGTGGAACAGCGAGGTCGCCGAGCTGCACGCCGACGGCGGCAAGCTGGCCGGAGTGACCCTGCGCGACACCACCACCGGCGCCGCCTCCCAGCTGCCGGTGACCGGGCTGTTCATCGCCATCGGCCACGACCCGCGCACCGAACTCTTCCGCGGCCAGCTCGCCCTGGACGACGAGGGCTACCTGACGGTGGACGCGCCCTCCACCCGCACCACCATCCCCGGCGTCTTCGCCGCCGGCGACGTGGTCGACCACACCTACCGCCAGGCCATCACCGCCGCCGGCACCGGCTGCGCGGCTGCCCTGGACGCCGAGCGCTACCTCGCCGCTCTGGTCGACGCCCCCGAGAAGCACGTCGCCGAACCGGAGAAGACCGACCAGGCCGCCACCGCCGCCGCCGCACTCTGACCCCCCTCCCATCACCCCACCCCGAGAAACAAGGAGATCACCATGGCCACCGTGACCGCCACCGATGCCACTTTCGAGGACGTCGTCCTCAAGAGCGACAAGCCCGTCCTGGTCGACTTCTGGGCGGCCTGGTGCGGTCCGTGCCGTCAGATCGCCCCCTCGCTGGAGGCGATCTCCGAGGAGCAGGCCGACAAGCTCACCGTCGTCAAGCTCAACATCGACGAGAACCCGGCCACGGCCGCCAAGTACGGGATCATGTCCATCCCGACGATGAACGTCTACCAGGGCGGCGAGGTCGTGAAGACCATCGTCGGCGCCAAGCCCAAGGCCGCGATCGAGCGCGACCTGTCCGACTTCATCGCCTGACGTTCCACGTGGAACGGGCCCGTCCCCACCCCGGGGTCGGGCCCGTCGTCTTTCCCATCGCTCCAGGGGTCACAGCGGCCTGAGGGCGGGCTCCTTCTGCACCGCTCCCAGAAGCCGGTCGAGCGCCAGTTCCACGTCCTGCTTCCAGGAAAGCGTCGTCCTCAGCTCCAGCCTCAACCGTGGATAGGCAGGGTGCGGACGTACCGTCTTGAAGCCCACAGCGAGAAGGTGGTCGGCGGGGAGCAGACAGGCAGGCTCCTTCCACCGTGCGTCCCCGAACGCCTCGATCGCCTTGAAGCCCCGCCGCAGCACGTCCTTGGCCACGGTCTGCACCATGACCCGGCCCAGGCCCTGCCCCTGGTACCCGGGCATGAGCCAGGCGGTGATCAGCTGCACCGCGTCCGGCGAGACCGGACTGGTGGGAAACGCCGTCGAGCGCGGCACATACGCGGGTGGCGCGTACAGCACGAAGCCGACCGGCACGTCGTCGACATAGACGAGCCGCCCGCAGGATCCCCACTCCAGCAGCACCGCCGATATCCAGGCTTCCTTCTCCAGATCAGGTCGGCCCGCCTTCACCGCGGCATCACCGCTGACAGGATCGAGTTCCCAGAAAACGCACCTGCGGCAGCGCTTCGGAAGGTCCGGCAGGTTGTCCAGAGTGAGCGGAACGAGTTGACGCCCCATGGAGACATCGTATCCATGGGGCGTCATGAGGCAGCGCTCCTGAACTCACTCGGCGCTGTCGTCGTCTCCTCGCGCGAGCTGCTGCTCCAGCAGCTGGTTCTCACCGGGCGCGAACTGGCCCAGGATTCGCTCCAGGTCCTCCATGGAAGCGAACTCGACCACGATCTTCCCCTTCTTCTGGCCCAGGTCCACCTTCACCCGGGTCTCGAAGCGGTCGGAGAGGCGGCTCGCCAGATGGTCCAGTGCGGGGGAGATCCGCTTGCCGGCCCGTGGCCCTCGGGCCCTGGTCCTGCCCTTCGACTTCGTGCCCATCAGGGTCACGATCTCCTCGACCGCCCGCACCGACAGCCCCTCGGCCACGATGCGGTGGGCGAGGCGGTCCTGCTCCTCGGAATCCTCCACGGACAGCAGGGCACGTGCATGCCCCGCCGACAGCACCCCGGCCGCCACACGACGCTGCACCGACGGTGAGAGCCGCAGCAACCGGAGCGTGTTGGAGACCTGGGGACGCGAGCGGCCGATCCGGTCGGCCAACTGGTCATGGGTGCAGTTGAAGTCCTTCAGCAGTTGGTCGTACGCCGCCGCCTCCTCCAGCGGATTCAGCTGCGCCCGGTGCAGGTTCTCCAGCAGGGCGTCAAGGAGGAGCTTCTCGTCCTCCGTGGCCCGGATGATCGCCGGGATCCGCTCCAGACCGGCTTCCCGGCAGGCCCGCCAGCGCCGCTCTCCCATGATGAGCTCGTACCGCTCCGGGCCCAGCTGCCGGACGACCACGGGCTGGAGGAGGCCGACCTCCTGGATGGAGGTCACCAGCTCCGCCAGGGCGTCCTCGTCGAACACCTCACGCGGCTGCCGGGGGTTCGGCGTGATCGCGTCGATCGGCACCTCGGCGAAGTGAGCTCCTGCGACCTCGCCGCCCTCCGCGCTGTCGGCGGGCTCGGTTTCACGTGAAACGTCGTTCCCGTGCTGCCCGTCGCGGTCCGGTAGAACGGCCACCTTGGCCGCCGCCACCCCGCGTCCCGGAGTCAGCACCGGAACCGCGGTCGGCGAAAGCGCACCGTTCTCTCCCACCACGGGGCTGACGCTGTCGTCCGGTCCCGTCGGCGCCGCGGGAATCAGCGCGCCGAGCCCTCGACCCAGCCCTCTACGTCGTTCCGTCACTGAGTCCCCTCCACCATGTGCTGTTCCTGCTGCTTGCTGACGCCTCGCAGCGCGATTTCCCGGGCTGCCTCCAGGTAGGAGAGCGAACCGCTGGAACCCGGGTCGTAAGTGAGAACCGTCTGCCCGTAGCTGGGCGCCTCCGAGATGCGCACCGACCGCGGGATGTTGGTCCGCAGGACCTCCTTGCCGAAGTGCCCACGCACCTCCTCCGCCACCTGGGAGGCCAGCCGCGTACGGCCGTCGTACATCGTCAGCAGAATCGTCGAGACGTGGAGCTTGGGGTTGAGGTGCCCCTTCACCAGCTCGACGTTCCGCAGGAGCTGCCCCAGGCCCTCCAGCGCGTAGTACTCGCACTGGATCGGGATGACCACCTCCGCGCCGGCGACCAGCGCGTTGACGGTCAGCAGGCCGAGCGAGGGCGGGCAGTCGATGAAGATGTAGTCCAGTGGCTGCTCGTACGCGGAGATCGCCTTGTGCAGACGGCTCTCCCTCGCCACCAGCGACACCAGCTCGATCTCCGCACCGGCGAGGTCGATCGTGGCCGGGGCGCAGAAGAGCCCCTCCACCTCCCGTACCGGCTGGACGACGTCGGAGAGTGGCCTGCTGTCCACCAGAACGTCGTAGATCGACGGGACCTCGGCGTGGTGGTCTATCCCCAGAGCCGTGGACGCGTTGCCCTGGGGATCGAGGTCGATCACCAGGACCCGGGCGCCATGCAGGGCGAGGGAGGCGGCGAGGTTGACCGTGGTCGTGGTCTTGCCGACCCCGCCCTTCTGGTTGGCGACCACCATCACCCGGGTCTCCTCGGGCCTGGGCAGGCCTTCACCGGCACGGTTCATCGCCTCGACCGCCTGCTGAGCGGCACGGCCGACGGGGGCGGAGGCATCCCCGTCGTACCGGGGGGAGGCGTCCATGGGAGGCGGAGTCTCACTCATCGTTTCACGTGAAACATCCGCCGTTTCAGAACGGGGACCCGGGACCGGATCGGTCATCGGTCCCGCAATATGGCCGTCGGACCGCAACGGTTCACTCTCCTCGACATCAGGCTCGCGATGAGAAGAGCCTGCCATGTCCTCCGGGTCGGGAACCAGCGAGCCCCGCTCACCTGTGGATGAATCCACACCGGAGCGGGGCTCGGATGGGCTCGACGCGTCAGCCGCGCGCCCTCGACGGATGATTCCATTCAGGAAGCGACGTTTCACGGGAAGCACGATGCATCCACGCCCACCCCGGGGCGCGGCGACACTCCGCATGATCCTTCTATGGCGACTCTACGGAGTAACGGGACTCCACCCGGGGATCACCGCCGACGACGCGCGCTCCGCGAGCGTCCCGTCCGGGCCGCCTTCGCCTTCTTGGCGGCGAAACGCACCCCGCCCGGGCTCTCGCCGACCTCCACCCGCACCACGGTGGCCGTCGGCTCCACCAGTCCCTCGCCGATGCGGAGCACCGAGGAGTCCACCGCGCCGAGCTTCTGGAGCGCGACGCGCGACGCCTTCAGCTCCTCCTCCGCCGTGTCCCCCTTGAGGGCCAGCATCTCGCCGTACGGCCGCAGCAGCGGTACGCCCCAGCCGGCGAGCCGATCCAGCGGAGCCACCGCCCGAGCCGTCACCACGTGCACCGGAGGCAGCGACCCCAGGACCTCCTCGGCCCTCCCTCGCACCACCGACACATGGTCCAGCCCCAGCAGCTCGACGACCTCCTGCAGGAAGGTCGTACGCCGGAGCAGCGGCTCCAGCAGCGTGATCCTCAGGTCCTGCCGCACCAGCGCGAGCGGAATGCCCGGCAGCCCCGCGCCCGAGCCGACGTCGCAGACCGTCACTCCCTCGGGGACGACCTCGGAGAGCACCGCGCAGTTCAGCAGATGGCGCTCCCACAGCCGCGGCACCTCGCGCGGTCCGATCAGCCCGCGCTTGACCCCCACCTCCGCCAGCAGCTCCGCGTAGCGGACCGCGTCGGCGAAGCGGTCACCGAAAACCTCCCGCGCCACCTCGGGCGCGGGAGGAAGGGTCGACGACACGGAGTCCGTCACGGCAGCACGACCACGCAGCGCTGCGGCTCCTCGCCCTCGGACTCGCTGCGCAGCCCCGCCGCGGCCACCGCGTCGTGCACGACCTTGCGCTCGAAGGGCGTCATCGGCCTCAGCTTCACCGGCTCGCCGGTGCGCTTCACGTCCTTGGCCGTCCTGGTTCCCAGCTCCGACAGTTCCTCGCGCTTGCGGGCGCGGTAGCCGGCGATGTCCAGCATCAGCCTGCTGCGGTCACCGGTCTCACGGAGCACCGCGAGCCGGGTCAGCTCCTGCAGGGCCTCCAGCACCTCACCGTCCCGGCCGACGAGCTTCTGCAGGTCCCGGCTCTCTCCGTCACTGATGATCGACACCGCGGCACGGTCGCCCTCGACGTCCATGTCGATGTCACCGTCGAGATCCGCGATGTCGAGGAGCCCCTCGAGATAGTCGGCCGCGATCTCACCCTCCTGCTCGAGGCGGGTCAGGGTGTCGGCGCCCTCTGCGGTCGTGTCCGTCACGAGTGGACTCCTTCTTACTTCTTGGACGGGTGCTTGGGCCGCTGCGAGCCCTTGCGCTGTCCGGGCTTCTTCTTCGACTGCTGCCCGGGCCGCGCCGAGGAGTCCTGGGAGGCCTCCTTGGTCAGCGAGTGCTTCTGCCCGGTCGTCTTCTTCGCCTCCGCCTGGGCCGCGGCGGCCTGGCGCTGGGCCTTGGTCTGGCGCTTGGGCTGCTGCCGGTTGGCGCGGGCGGCCTCGACGGCCTTCTTGGCCTCGACCTCGGCCGGGTCCTCCTTGATCTTGCCCTTGGCCCGCAGCTTCTCCTGACGCTGCTTGTAGGCCAGCGAGCCCGGCGTCGGGTTGCGCTTGATGACGTACATCTGCTGCCCGAAGGTCCACACGTTGGTGGTCAGCCAGTAGACGAGGACACCGACGGGGAAGTTGATGCCGAAGACGGCGAAGATGATGGGGAAGACGTACATCAGCATCTTCTGCTGCTGCATGAACGGCGTCTTCACCGTCAGGTCGACGTTCTTCGTCATCAGCTGGCGCTGCGTGTAGAACTGCGACGCCGACATCAGCAGGATCATGATGACCGTGACCACGCGGACGTCGGTCAGCGTGGCGTCCAGCGCGGCGACCTTGTCGGCACTGTCCATGAACCGCGCCGCGATCGGGGCCCCGAAGATGTGGGCGTTACGGGCGCTGTCCACCAGCCCGGCGTCCATGACGCCGACCGCCTGGTTGTTGGCGATCTTGTTCAGCACCTGGTAGAGGGCCAGGAAGAACGGGGACTGCGCGAGAATCGGAAGGCAGCTGGAGAGCGGGTTGGTGCCCGTCTCCTTGTACAGCTTCATCATCTCTTCCGACTGGCGCTGCCGGTCGTTCTTGTAGCGCTCCTGGATCGCCTTCATCTTCGGCTGGATCGCCTGCATGTTCCGCGTCGCCTTGATCTGCTTCACGAAGAGCGGGATCAGGGCGATGCGGATCACGATCACCAGCGAGACGATGGACAGACCCCAGGCCCAACCGCTGTCCTCGTCGAAGACGAGGCTGTACAGCTTGTGGAACTGGACGATGATCCAGGAAACAGCGGTATACAGAGGACCGAGGATCGTGTCGATCGTGTCCACGAGTCAGGCTCCTTGGGCATTGGAGTGGGTCCGGTGCTGCCAGCGGTCGCGCAGCCGCTGGTGCCAGACCGGGTGCTTCCGGGCGGGAACGTGATCGACCCCGCCGGGGGACCACGGGTTGCAACGCAGAACGCGCCAGGCGGTCAGCGCCGTTCCCTTCACCGCACCGTGTCGCCGGATGGCCTCGTAGCCGTAGTGCGAGCACGACGGGTAGTACCGGCACACCGGACCGAGCAGCGGGCTGATGGTCCACTGGTACAACTTGATCAACCACAGCAGCGGGTACTTCACGACGGGCCTCCCAGCAGCCGCTGCAGTGCGGTGTCCAGATCACGGGCCAGCCTGTCGTGGTCCGCCTCGCCCGCACCGGGCAGCGCCCGTATGACCATCAGGCTACCGGGCGGCAGAGTCGCCAGCCTCTCCCGGACAAGGTGACGCAGCCGACGCTTGACACGGTTGCGCACCACCGCGTTGCCCACGGCCTTGCTCACGACGAAACCCGCACGCGCCGGAGGGACGACTCCCTCCGCCGCGTGCGGGTCCGTACGTCCCCCGGAATCGCTCCGGGGGGACCCCCTGCGCAGATGGACGACGAGGAGCGGGCGCCCGGCCCGACGCCCTCGGCGTACCGCGGCCGCGAAATCCTCGCGCCGCCTCAGCCGGTTCTCGGTGGGCAGCACGTCACGGACCCGCGGTCTGACTGGTCAGGCTCTGGTCAGGCCGACAGACGGGCGCGGCCCTTGCCACGGCGGGACGCCAGGATCGCGCGGCCGGCACGGGTCCGCATGCGCAGCCGGAAACCGTGGGTCTTCGCACGACGGCGGTTGTTCGGCTGGAAGGTGCGCTTGCTCACTCGGGGACTCCAGGAATTCTTGTGTCTCAACGAGACGCGTGGGGCGCCGACTGGCTGTCACCGTGCGCCCACGAGTAGCTCGCAACGCCCGAGTGCACCGCTTCTATGATCACCAGGATCTTGCCCATCGGAGGCAGGCGGCAGCAGCCATCGACAACTCGACCTGGTTACGGTACGCGCGCCCACGCCATCAGGTCAAACCAGAGCCAGCCGGGGGGTTCTGTACACAGCCTGTGGACAACGACTTGAACCGCACGCGCCGCGCTGACTACCGTGGCCGAACTTCCGTTTCTTCCCGACCGTCCCGAGCACCACACACGGGTGGGACTGTCGAAGCCCGAACAACCCCCCACCCAGCGAGTGAGAGAGCGTGCCCTGTGGCTGACCTACCTGCCGATCTTGCCGCAGTGTGGCCACGCGTGCTGGAACAGCTCCTCGCCGACGGCCAGGGAGTCGAGGCCAAGGACCAGCGGTGGCTCAAAGACTGCCAGCCCCTGGTGCTGGTGTCCGGCACCGCGCTGCTCGGCGTGCCCAACGAGTACGCGAAGGGCGTCCTGGAGGGGCGGCTCTCCCCGCTGATCACCGACGCGCTCAGCCGCGAGTGCCAGCAGCCCATCCGCCTCGCGATCACCGTCACCGGGCCGGTTCCGGAGTCCCAGGCGCCGGCGCCCCCCGCGCCGCCGGCCTCCCCGGAGCCGCCGCAGCACCACCAGCCCGCGCCGCACCAGCAGCCGCTGCACTTCGACGAGCCGCGCTACGACGCCCCCCGGCACGGCGGCCGGCACGCCCGGCAGCACGGCCCCCAGCACGGTCCCCAGCACGAGGACCGGCAGCCGGAGCTCGACCTGCCGAGCGCGCGTCCCGCGTACCCGGACTACCCGCACGCGCCCCAGCAGCACCAGCCCGGCGCATGGCCCCGCCCGCAGGACCCGGACGCCTGGCAGCCGCCGCGCGACCCGTACCAGTCGCAGGCCCCGTCGTACGAGCCGCCCTCCTACGACGGCCGGCACCGCGCGTCCCCCTACGACCAGCCGCCGGTGCCGCGCTACGACGGCGTCCGGGGCACGGGCCGGCCGGACCCCCCGCAGCTGCCCGCCCCCAGCGGCGCCCCCGGCCCGCTCGCCGCCCAGCCCGCGCCCGCGACCGGTCCCGGCGAGCCGACCGCCCGGCTGAACCCGAAGTACCTCTTCGACACCTTCGTCATCGGCGCCTCCAACCGCTTCGCGCACGCCGCCGCGGTGGCCGTGGCCGAGGCGCCGGCCAAGGCGTACAACCCGCTGTTCATCTACGGCGAGTCCGGGCTGGGCAAGACGCACCTGCTGCACGCCATCGGGCACTACGCGCGCAGCCTCTACCCGGGCACGCGGGTGCGGTACGTCAGCTCGGAGGAGTTCACCAACGAGTTCATCAACTCCATCCGCGACGGCAAGGCGGACGCGTTCCGCAAGCGCTACCGCGACATGGACATCCTGCTGGTCGACGACATCCAGTTCCTGGCGAGCAAGGAGTCGACGCAGGAGGAGTTCTTCCACACCTTCAACACCCTCCACAACGCCAACAAGCAGATCGTGCTCTCCTCCGACCGGCCGCCCAAGCAGCTGGTCACCCTGGAGGACCGGCTGCGCAACCGGTTCGAGTGGGGGCTGATCACCGACGTCCAGCCGCCGGAGCTGGAGACGCGCATCGCGATCCTGCGGAAGAAGGCCGTCCAGGAGCAGCTGAACGCGCCGCCGGAGGTGTTGGAGTTCATCGCGTCCCGGATCTCGCGCAACATCCGCGAGCTGGAGGGGGCGCTGATCCGGGTCACGGCCTTCGCCAGCCTCAACCGGCAGCCCGTCGACCTGGGCCTGACCGAGATCGTCCTGAAGGACCTCATCCCCGGCGGCGAGGACGCCGCCCCGGAGATCACCGCGACCAACATCATGGCCGCCACCGCCGACTACTTCGGGCTGACGGTGGACGACCTGTGCGGCTCCTCGCGCAGCCGCGTCCTGGTCACCGCCCGGCAGATCGCCATGTACCTGTGCCGCGAGCTGACCGATCTGTCGCTGCCGAAGATCGGCGCCCAGTTCGGCGGCCGGGACCACACCACCGTCATGCACGCCGACCGCAAGATCCGCGCGCTGATGGCCGAGCGGCGGTCCATCTACAACCAGGTCACCGAGCTGACCAACCGCATCAAGAACGCCTGACGCGGCGGCGGGGAACGGCGTCCGACGGCGTCCGGCAGCGGCCGGCCCCCTGCCGGCGGCCGTTCCCCGCCGCCGCGCGGGCCGCGGAAGCCCCCCGGGAGGTCTCCCGGGGGGCTTCTCGCTGTTCGAATCCACAGGCCGGAAGAGGAGTGGTCCACAGATTCGCCGACTTTCCTCCGTCCACACTCTGGGGACCGCCGGGTTGTCCCGATAGCGTCCACAGGCACACCGCTCGATGATCGAATGGGCCAGGTCAGGTGCCTGGGGATCTGTGGTCGAACGTTGTCCACAGGCTGTGGATCCAGAATGCGCCCACAGGCGGCGGATCGGATTGTCCACCGCCCGCCCACAGCCCCGGCCGTGTTGTGCACAGCTTCCACCTGCTTCTCCACAGGGCTGTCCACTGTTCGACAACATGGCGCACTCTGTCACCGCTACGTGTGAAAGGCGTCACACGAAGGGGCTGGGTTGGGCTGTTGAGAAGGTGGGTAAAACTGTGGGCAGCCCTGGGGAGAAGTCACGGATCGCTGTGCATCGGGTGTGCAGAACTTTCCGGTGTCCACAGGAACGCCCCTTCCGTCCACGTCCCCACCCACAGGGGCGGTGGACAAAACTTCCGGCCTGACCTGCGCGGATCGAGTTATCCCCGGTTTCCACAGGCCCTACTACTACGACCACAGAGATAAAGCTCCGACTTCGTTCGGAAACGGGCCCTGTGCACAACTCGGTCCGGCCGGGCTCCGCGCCCCTCCCGGCGACTTGACCCCGACCCGCCCCGGCTGTCAGCGGTGTGCGTCAGACTGGTCCCCGGCGACCAGCCGACGACGAAGACCAGCAAGGCGAGCAGCCAGCAACAGCGGGAGGCGGCTTAAGTGAAGATCCGGGTGGAGCGCGACGTCCTCGCGGAGGCGGTGGCCTGGGCGGCCCGCAGCCTGCCGGCCCGGCCCCCGGTGCCGGTCCTCGCGGGCCTGCTGCTGAAGGCCGAGGAGGGCTCGCTGAGCCTGTCCGGCTTCGACTACGAGGTCTCGGCGCGGGTCTCGGTGGAGGCCGATGTGGAGGAGGACGGGACGGTCCTCGTCTCCGGCCGCCTGCTGGCCGACATCTCCCGTGCCCTCCCCAACCGCCCGGTGGAGATCTCCACAGACGGTGTACGGGTGAGCGTCGTCTGCGGATCCTCGCGGTTCACGCTCCACACACTGCCTGTGGAGGAGTACCCGGCCCTTCCCCAGATGCCGAGCGCGACCGGCACGGTCCCCGGCGAGGTCTTCGCCGCCGCCGCCGCCCAGGTCGCCATCGCCGCCGGACGCGACGACACCCTGCCGGTGCTCACCGGTGTGCGGATCGAGATCGAGGGCGACACCGTCACCCTGGCGTCCACCGACCGCTACCGCTTCGCGGTCCGCGAGTTCCTGTGGAAGCCGGAGACGCCGGACGCCTCCGCGGTGGCCCTGGTGCCGGCCAAGACGCTGCTGGACACGGCGAAGTCGCTCAGCGGCGGCGACGACGTGACGCTGGCGCTGTCCGGCTCCGGCGCGGGCGAGGGCCTGATCGGCTTCGAGGGCAACGGCCGGCGGACCACGACGCGGCTGCTCGAGGGCGACCTGCCCAAGTACCGCACGCTGTTCCCGACGGAGTTCAACTCGGTCGCGGTGATCGAGACCGCCCCCTTCGTGGAGGCGGTCAAGCGCGTGTCGCTGGTGGCCGAGCGGAACACCCCGGTGCGGCTCACCTTCGAGCAGGGCGTCCTGATCCTGGAGGCCGGTTCCAGCGACGACGCACAGGCCGTGGAGCGTGTGGACGCGCAGCTGGAGGGCGACGACATCTCGATCGCCTTCAACCCCGGCTTCCTCCTGGAGGGCCTGAGCGCCATCGACGCCCCGGTCGCGCAGCTGTCCTTCACGACCTCGACCAAGCCCGCGCTGCTGAGCGGCAGGCCCGCGATGGACGCGGAGGCGGACGAGGCGTACAAGTACCTGATCATGCCGGTGCGGCTGTCGGGCTGAGCCGGGGGAGCCCGCCGCCCCCCGGCCGGGGCCGGCGGCGTGCCGGTCCGGCCGCCGGGGAGGTTCCCCGGTTCCCGGGCCCGCTCGCGCGCATACGAGCGGAGTGTGCCCGCAGCTGTGCGCCGCCCCCTCCGGCGTAGGCTCGTACCCGGGTACGCAACACCAGGACACCGAAGAAAGGCGCCCCTGATGGAGCTCGGTCTCGTCGGTCTCGGCAAGATGGGCGGCAACATGCGCGAGCGCATCCGCCGCGCAGGCCACACCGTCGTCGGATTCGATCGCAACCCGGACCTCACCGACGTCCACAGCCTCGAGGAACTCGTGGACTCGCTCAAGGCCCCGCGCGTGGTGTGGGTGATGGTCCCGGCCGGCGGCCCGACCCAGTCGACGGTCGACGCGCTGGGCGAGCTGCTCTCCCCCGGCGACGTGGTCGTGGACGGCGGGAACTCCCGCTGGACCGACGACGAGCGGCACGCCGAGGAGCTGGCGGCCAAGGGCATCGGCTTCGTGGACTGCGGCGTCTCCGGCGGCGTGTGGGGCCTGGAGAACGGCTACGCGCTGATGTACGGCGGCGACGCCGAGAACGTCGCGAAGGTGCAGCCGGTCTTCGACGCCCTCAAGCCGGAGGGCGAGTTCGGCTCCGTGCACGCCGGGAGGGTGGGCGCGGGCCACTTCGCGAAGATGGTCCACAACGGCATCGAGTACGCGATGATGCAGGCCTTCGCCGAGGGCTGGGAGCTGCTGGAGGCCGCGGACGCGGTGACCGACGTCCGCGAGGTCTTCCGCTCCTGGCAGGAGGGCACGGTCATCCGCTCCTGGCTGCTGGACCTGGCCGTCCGCGCGCTGGACGACGACGAGCACCTGGCGGCGCTGCGCGGCTACGCGGCCGACTCCGGGGAGGGCCGCTGGACGGTGGAGGCGGCGATCGACCACGCCGTGCCGCTGCCCGCGATCACCGCGTCGCTGTTCGCGCGCTTCGCCTCGCGCCAGGACGACTCCCCCCAGATGAAGATGATCGCCGCGCTGCGCAACCAGTTCGGCGGCCACGCCGTGACCGCCGCGGCCGGCGGCGAGAAGGGCGCCGACGCGCCGGGCGCGGACGTCGTCCCGCCCGTCGGCGGCTGACCGGCGCAAGGGTCCGATGCACGTCACGCATCTGTCGCTGGCCGACTTCCGGTCCTACGCCCGGGTCGAGGTTCCGCTCGATCCGGGCGTCACCGCTTTCGTCGGCCCGAACGGCCAGGGCAAGACCAACCTCGTCGAGGCGGTCGGCTACCTCGCGACCCTGGGCAGCCACCGGGTGTCCTCCGACGCGCCGCTGGTGCGGCAGGGCGCCGACCGCGCGGTCGTACGGGCGGTGGTGCGCCAGGGGGACCGGCAGCAGCTGGTGGAGCTGGAGCTGAATCCGGGGAGGGCCAACCGGGCCCGGATCAACCGTTCCTCGCAGGTGAGGCCGAGGGACGTGCTGGGCATCGTGCGCACGGTGCTGTTCGCGCCGGAGGACCTGGCGCTGGTGAAGGGCGATCCCGGGGAGCGCCGCCGCTTCCTGGACGAGATGGTGACGGCGCGGTCGCCGCGGATGGCGGGGGTGCGGTCGGACTACGACCGGGTGCTCAGGCAGCGCAACACCCTGCTGAAGACGGCGGCGATGGCGCGCCGCCACGGCGGCGGCTCCGGCGGCGGGGCGCTGTCCACCCTGGACGTGTGGGACCAGCACCTGGCACGGGCCGGCGCGGAGTTGCTGGCCCACCGGACGGCGCTGGTGGCGGCGCTGGGCCCGCTGGCGGACAAGGCGTACGAGCGGCTGGCGCCCGGCGGCGGGCCGGTGGTGATGGAGTACCGCTCCCCGGTGGAGGGCGGTACGCGCGAGGAGCTGTACGAGGGGCTGCTGGCCGCCCTGTCGGACGCGCGCCGCCAGGAGATCGAGCGCGGTGTGACGCTGGTGGGCCCGCACCGCGACGACCTCGTGCTGAGGCTGGGGGAGCTGCCCGCCAAGGGGTACGCGAGCCACGGCGAGTCGTGGTCGTACGCGCTGGCGCTGCGGCTGGCCTCGTACGACCTGCTGCGCGGCGAGGGGAACGAGCCGGTGCTGGTGCTCGACGACGTCTTCGCCGAGCTGGACGCGAAGCGGCGGGAGAGGCTGGCGGAGCTGGTGGCGCACGGCGAGCAGGTGCTGGTGACGGCGGCGGTGGAGGAGGACGTCCCCGGGCTGCTGGCGGGGGCGCGGTACGCGGTCGGCGACGGGGAGGTGACCCGGCTGTGAGGCGGGGCGAGCGTCCGGGCCTCCCGGACCGTCCGGACCGTCCGGATGAGGCCGCCGACCGGTCCGCCGGCGAACCCGTACGGCTTCCGGGGTCGTCGGAGGTGAGGATTCCGGGACCGTCCGCGGAGCCGTCGGGCGTCGACCTGGCCAGGGTCGCGCTGCGGGCGGCCCGGGAGCAGGCGCGGGCCCGCGGTGCGGCGGCGCGGCAGAAGCGCCAGGCGCGCACCGGCGGCGGTCTGCGGTCGGGGGCGCGGCGGGACGGCCGCGATCCGCTGCCGCTGGGAGCCGCGATCGAGCGGCTGAAGACCGAGCGCGGCTGGGAGATGCCGATGGCGGTCGGCGGCGTGATGGGCCGCTGGCCGGAGTTGGTGGGGCCGGACCTGGCGCGGCACTGCCTGCCGCAGTCGTACGACGAGCAGGCGCGGGTGCTGTCGGTGCGCTGCGACTCGACGGCGTGGGCGACGCAGGTGCGGCTGCTGGCGCCGCAGCTCGTGGCGCGGCTGAACGCCGATCTCGGGCAGGGGACGGTGAAGTTGATCAGGGTGCGGGGGCCGGAGGCGCCGGACACCCGGCACGGTCCGCTGCGCGCGCCGGGCAGCCGGGGGCCGGGGGACACCTACGGATGACGGGCGCGGGCCCACCGGTCCACCCGTTCCCGCCCACGATTCGTCCCATTTCCTCCCGTTCCGCCGCCCCGTTCTCCGGCGGGATGCGGGCTGGAGTCAGGGCGGGATCCGGGCGGGAGTCCGGGCCGGGGTCCCGGCTGGGATCCGAGCGCGGAGAAGGAAGCGGAACTCACTGTTCCGTGAGGCCGCTCACAGTGATGGGCCATTGACATCCCGAAGCGCTGAGGGCCGTCGTGAACGTCCTGAGGGCCCGGTCCGCATATGGGGAGTCGGCGGACGCCGGTTCAGGGCGGCACATGCGGCCCCAGGTACCCGCAAACCCCCATCGATGTCAGTGGTACCGGTAGACTGGAGACACACCCGCCTTACTGCGGAACATGTCGAACGACGCAGCCGCTCCTGCCGTGCGGACGGGGTCCCCAGGGACCCTTCCCTCCGGTCGCAGGGGGAGGCTTGTGCTGTGCCAGAAAGGGCGCTTCGTGGCCGATTCCGGCAACTCCAACGAAACCATCCCTGCTTCCGGCGGGGAGTCCCCTGTCCCGTCCGCGACCCCGCCCGCCTCCGGAGCCGGTGGCGGCGAGACGTCGTACGACGCCAGTGCGATCACGGTCCTGGAGGGCCTGGACGCGGTCCGCAAGCGGCCCGGCATGTACATCGGGTCCACCGGTGAGCGCGGTCTCCACCACCTCGTGCAGGAAGTGGTGGACAACTCCGTCGACGAGGCGCTGGCCGGCCACGCGGACACCATCGACGTGACGTTGCTCGCCGACGGCGGCGTGCGGGTCGTGGACAACGGCCGCGGCATCCCGGTGGGCATCGTGCCCTCCGAGGGCAAGCCGGCCGTCGAGGTCGTGCTGACGGTGCTGCACGCGGGCGGCAAGTTCGGCGGCGGCGGCTACGCGGTCTCCGGCGGGCTGCACGGTGTGGGCGTCTCGGTGGTCAACGCGCTGTCCACCAAGGTCGCGGTCGAGGTGAAGACCGACGGCTACCGCTGGACGCAGGAGTACAAGATGGGCGCGCCCACCGCTCCCCTCCAGCGGCACGAGGCCACCGACGAGACCGGCACGACGGTCTCGTTCTGGGCCGACGGCGACATCTTCGACACCACCGACTACTCCTTCGAGACGCTCTCGCGGCGCTTCCAGGAGATGGCCTTCCTCAACCGCGGCCTGACGATCACCCTGACCGACGAGCGGGCGGCGGCCAAGCAGACGGCGGGCGCGGACACCGTGGACACCGCCGAGGACGACAAGCCCCGGCACGTGCGCTACCACTACGAGGGCGGCATCGTCGACTTCGTCCGCCACCTCAACTCCCGCAAGGGCGAGCCCGTCCACCCCTCGGTGATCCACTTCGAGGCGGAGGACAAGGAGCGGATGCTCTCGGCGGAGATCGCGATGCAGTGGAACACCCAGTACACCGAGGGTGTCTACAGCTTCGCGAACATCATCCACACCCACGAGGGCGGCACCCACGAGGAGGGCTTCCGGGCCGCGCTGACCGCTCTGGTCAACCGCTACGCACGGGACAAGAAGCTGCTGCGCGAGAAGGACGACAACCTCACGGGCGAGGACATCCGCGAGGGCCTGACGACGATCATCTCGGTGAAGCTGAGCGAGCCGCAGTTCGAGGGCCAGACCAAGACGAAGCTGGGCAACGCCGAGGTGAAGACCTTCGTCCAGAAGGTCGTCCACGAGCACCTGAGCGACTGGCTGGACCGCAACCCCAACGAGGCCGCGGACATCATCCGCAAGAGCATCCAGGCGGCCACCGCGCGCGTCGCGGCCCGCAAGGCGCGGGACCTGACCCGCCGCAAGGGCCTGCTGGAGACGGCGTCGCTGCCGGGCAAGCTGAGCGACTGCCAGTCCAACGACCCGTCCAAGTGCGAGATCTTCATCGTCGAGGGCGACTCCGCGGGCGGCTCGGCGAAGTCCGGCCGGAACCCGCAGTACCAGGCCATCCTGCCGATCCGCGGCAAGATCCTGAACGTGGAGAAGGCGCGGATCGACAAGGTCCTGCAGAACCAGGAGGTCCAGGCGCTGATCTCGGCCTTCGGCACCGGGATCCACGAGGACTTCGACATCGAGAAGCTCCGCTACCACAAGATCATCCTGATGGCGGACGCCGACGTCGACGGCCAGCACATCAACACCCTGCTGCTGACACTGCTGTTCCGCTTCATGCGGCCGCTGGTCGAGGCCCGGCACGTCTTCCTGTCCCAGCCGCCGCTGTACAAGATCAAGTGGTCGCGCGACGAGTTCGAGTACGCGTACTCCGACCGCGAGCGCGACAGCCTGATCCGCCTCGGCCGCGAGCAGGGCAAGCGGATCAGGGACGACTCGGTCCAGCGCTTCAAGGGCCTGGGCGAGATGAACGCCGAGGAACTGCGCATCACCACCATGGACCCGGCCCACCGGGTGCTGCGGCAGGTGACGATCGACGACGCGGCCGCCGCCGACGACCTGTTCTCGATCCTGATGGGCGAGGACGTGGAGTCGCGCCGCTCGTTCATCCAGCGCAACGCCAAGGACGTCCGCTTCCTCGACATCTGAGTCGGCCGTACGCCGCTTCAGCGAAAGGGATTGACCAGCAATGGCCGACGAGACCACCCCTGCCCCGATCGAAGGGGACGCCCCCGCGCCCCTCTCGCCTCCCCCGGGCACCCCCGTAGTCGACGAGAGCGCCGGGCACCGCGTGGAGCCGGTCAGCCTCGAGACCGAGATGCAGCGCTCGTACCTCGACTACGCGATGAGCGTGATCGTCTCGCGTGCGCTGCCGGACGTGCGCGACGGTCTCAAGCCGGTGCACCGCCGCGTGCTGTACGCGATGTACGACGGCGGCTACCGGCCCGAGAAGGGCTTCTACAAGTGCGCCCGCGTCGTCGGCGACGTGATGGGCACGTACCACCCGCACGGCGACACCTCCATCTACGACGCCCTGGTCCGCCTGGCCCAGACGTGGTCGATGCGGATGCCGCTGGTGGACTCCAACGGCAACTTCGGCTCGCCGGGCAACGACCCGGCGGCGGCCATGCGCTACACCGAGTGCAAGATGGCGCCGCTGGCCATGGAGATGCTCCGGGACATCGACGAGGAGACCGTCGACTTCCAGGACAACTACGACGGCCGCAACCAGGAGCCGACGGTCCTGCCGTCGCGCATCCCCAACCTGCTGGTCAACGGCTCGGCGGGCATCGCGGTCGGCATGGCCACCAACATCCCGCCGCACAACCTGCGCGAGGTGGCCGCCGGCGCCCAGTGGTACCTGGAGCACCCCGAGGCCACCAACGAGGAGCTGCTAGACGCGCTGCTGGAGCGCATCAAGGGCCCCGACTTCCCCACCGGCGCGCTGGTGGTGGGCCGCAAGGGCATCGAGGAGGCGTACCGCACCGGCCGCGGCTCGATCACGATGCGCGCGGTGGTCGAGGTGGAGGAGATCCAGGGCCGCCAGTGCCTGGTCGTCACCGAACTGCCGTACCAGGTCAACCCGGACAACCTGGCCCTGAAGATCGCCGAGCTGGTCAAGGACGGGAGGATCGCCGGCATCGCGGACGTCCGCGACGAGACGTCCTCGCGCACCGGCCAGCGGCTGGTGATCGTCCTCAAGCGGGACGCGGTCGCCAAGGTCGTGCTGAACAACCTGTACAAGCACACCGATCTGCAGACCAACTTCGGCGCCAACATGCTGGCCCTGGTCGACGGGGTGCCGCGCACGCTGTCGCTGGACGCGTTCATCCGCAACTGGGTCTCGCACCAGGTCGACGTCATCGTCCGCCGCACCCGCTACCGGCTGCGCAAGGCCGAGGAGCGCGCCCACATCCTGCGCGGCCTCCTCAAGGCGCTGGACTCGATCGACGAGGTCATCGCCCTGATCCGGCGCAGCAACACCGTGGAGGTGGCGCGCGAGGGCCTGATGGGCCTGCTGGAGATCGACGAGATCCAGGCGAACGCGATCCTGGAGATGCAGCTGCGCCGCCTGGCCGCCCTGGAGCGGCAGAAGATCACCGCCGAGCACGACGAACTCCAGGCGAAGATCGACCAGTACAACGCGATCCTGGCCTCGCCCGAGCGGCAGCGGCGGATCATCAGCGACGAACTGGCCGCGATCGTCGAGAAGTACGGCGACGACCGGCGCAGCAAGCTGGTGCCCTTCGAGGGCGACATGTCCATCGAGGACCTGATCGCCGAGGAGGACATCGTCGTCACCATCACGCGCGGCGGCTACGTCAAGCGGACGAAGACCGACGACTACCGCTCGCAGAAGCGCGGCGGCAAGGGCGTGCGCGGCACGAAGCTGCGCGAGGACGACATCGTCGACCACTTCTTCGTCACCACCACGCACAACTGGCTGCTGTTCTTCACCAACAAGGGCCGGGTGTACCGGGCGAAGGCGTACGAGCTGCCGGACGCCGGCCGGGACGCGCGCGGGCAGCACGTGGCGAACCTGCTGGCGTTCCAGCCGGACGAGACGATCGCCCGCATCCTGGCCGTCCGCGACTACGACGCCGCGCCGTACCTGGTGCTGGCCACCAAGTCGGGCCTGGTGAAGAAGACCCCGCTGAAGGACTACGACTCGCCGCGCTCCGGCGGTGTCATCGCGATCAACCTCCGGGAGCTGGAGGGCGGCGGCGAGGACGAGCTGATCGGCGCGGAGCTGGTCTCGCCCGACGACGACCTGCTGCTGATCAGCAGGAAGGCGCAGTCGATCCGGTTCACCGCCACCGACGAGGCGCTGCGCCCGATGGGGCGCGCCACCTCGGGCGTGAAGGGCATGAGCTTCCGCGAGGGGGACGAACTGCTCTCGATGAACGTGGTGCGGGCCGGTACGTTCGTTTTCACCGCCACCGATGGTGGGTACGCGAAGCGCACGGCCGTGGACGAGTACCGCGTGCAGGGCCGTGGCGGTCTGGGCATCAAGGCGGCCAAGATCGTGGAGGACCGCGGTTCGCTGGTGGGGGCTCTGGTGGTCGAGGAGGCGGACGAGATCCTCGCCATCACCCTCGGCGGCGGCGTGATCCGTACGCGGGTCGCCGAGGTCAGGGAAACCGGTCGTGACACGATGGGCGTCCAACTGATCAACCTCGGCAAGCGCGACGCCGTGGTCGGCATCGCACGCAACGCCGAGGCCGGCCGGGAGGCCGAGGAGGTCGATGCGGAATTCGGCGCCGGTGACGGCACCGAGGAGGCCGTGGAGGCGTCTTCCCCGGAGACGGCCGCCGAGGCGGCTCCGGACAACGAGGAGTAGACAGACCGTGAGTGGAACCGCGGGCGCCGCCAGGGGCGGCAACGATGACGGCGGCGCCCGTGGGCCGGCCGCTGACGGCGCTCGACGACAGGGCGAATCCCACCGTGGGGGAACAACCGTGACCAGTGCCCACCCGCAACCGCAGCCGCAGGCCCAGCCGCACGCGAGCGCGCCGCAGCCGCACCAACCGCCGCAGGCGTACCCGGCCCCGCCGGGCGCCACACCGCCGCCGCGGTCCGCTCAGGACCAGCAGGGCGACCTCCAGCAGGACGTCATGCGCCGCTCG
This sequence comes from Streptomyces sp. DH37, assembly GCF_029813835.1. Classification (GTDB taxonomy): domain Bacteria; phylum Actinomycetota; class Actinomycetes; order Streptomycetales; family Streptomycetaceae; genus Streptomyces. Next base: position 47,385 of record NZ_JARVKV010000003.1, on the reverse strand, counting down.
CGCACCGGCGCCCGTACGGTGCCCAGGACGCGCAAGGCGCGGCTGAAGGTGGCCAGGGTCGACCCGTGGTCGGTGATGAAGGTCGGCTTCCTGCTGTCGATAGCCCTGGGGATCTGCACCGTCGTCGCGGTGGCCGTCCTGTGGATGGTCATGGACGCCATGGGGGTGTTCGCGGCCGTCGGCGGGACGGTCAGCGAGGCGACGTCCTCGGACGGCGGCGGGGGCTTCGACCTCCAGGGCTTCCTGTCCCTGCCCCGGGTGCTGACCTTCACCTCCCTCATCGCGGTGATCGACGTGGTGCTGATGACGGCGCTGGCCACGCTGGGGGCCTTCATCTACAACATGTCGGCCGGCCTCGTGGGCGGCGTCGAGGTGACGCTCGCCGAGGACGAGTGACCTCCGGGATCCTCCCGGGCGCCGCACCGGAGCGGTCGCGGGCCGACGCGATTTTGGCACGCGGCTGAAGTGCGCTAATCTTTCGGTGCAGCGCGGGGCTATAGCTCAGACGGTTAGAGCGCTTCCCTGATAAGGAAGAGGCCACAGGTTCAAGTCCTGTTAGCCCCACACGGCGGATCGAACGCCCGGAACCTCCTCGGAGGGGCCGGGCGTTCGGCGTGTACGGGGCCGGTACGGGCCCGCACGGGGTGTGCCGCCCGCGCCGGGAAGCCCGGCGGGACCTGCGGTGACGGGCGGCCCGGGGAGCGCCGTGCGCCCGGGTCGGTTGCCCTGCCGGAGTGTTCGCTTGGGTATCATCGGGCGCCAGTAGGTCCCAACGTCTATGAAGGACGAGGTAGCGCGGTGAAGAAGCTTCTCCTGATCGCACTGGCCGCCGTCGGCGGGCTCCTCGTGTACCGCCAGATCCAGGCGGACCGCGCCGAGCAGGATCTGTGGACGGAGGCGACCGACTCCGTGCCCGCAGGTTCGGGCGTCTGAAGAGCATCCCGGTACTTGGCGCGAGGCCCCGGCCGGCTCCCGGCCGGGGCCTCGCCGTCCCCGGGCCCGGCGGGACGCGCGGCGGGACGCGCGGCGGGACGTGTCGCGAGGCCGTGGCGGCAGACCCCTTGAATGTGCGTTAGCAAATAAGTACGGTGCTTACGCAAAGCCGCCGGACGCGGTGCACCGAGGGGGAGCAAGCCATGACACGACGCCACCGCCGTATGGCCGCGGTACTGACGGGCGGGACGCTCCTGGCCCTGGCCGCCGCCCCGCCCGCCGCCGCGGCTCCGGCGGCCCAACGGACGGTTGCGGATGACAACGGCTCCCTGGTGATGGTGCTGGACTCCTCCGGCTCGATGGCCGAGGACGACGGCTCGGGCGGGACCCGCATCGAGGCCGCCCGGCGCGCCGTGGGCACGGTCGTCGACGCCCTCCCCGACGGCCACCCCACCGGACTGCGGGTCTACGGCGCCGACCGGCCGGGCGGCTGCACCGACACCCGTCTGGTGCGGCCGGTGGAGCCGCTGGACCGCGCCGCGATCAAGCGGGCCGTCGCCGGGGTGGAGCCCAGGGGCGACACCCCGATCGGACTGGCGCTGCGCAGGGCCGCCGAGGACCTGCCCCGGGCGCCCGAGGGCTCCTGGGACCGCCGCACGATCCTGCTGGTCTCCGACGGCGAGGACACCTGCGGCACCCCCGACCCGTGCGAGGTCGCCGAGGAGCTCGGCGGGAAGGGCCCCTCCTCGGCGACCCTGCGGATCGACGCCATCGGCTTCCAGGTCGACGGAGAGGCCCGCGAGCAGCTCAGGTGCGTCGCCGCGGCCGGCCACGGCTCGTACTACGACGCGCCCGACGCGGAGGCCCTGGCCCGCCAGCTCCAGCGCGCCTCGCGGCTCTCCGCCGGCGGCTACCGGCTGGAGGGCGAGCGGATCACCGGCGGGCGGACCGCGGACGACGCCCCCACGATCACCCCCGGCCAGTACACGGACACCATCGGCCCCGGCGAGAAGCGCTGGTACGCCGCCGAACTGGGCGACTCCACCGCCTCCGCCGCCGACGACCTCGCGGTGACGGCCGTGCCCCAGCCCGGGGTGCCGGCCGCCTCCACGGACGGGCTCCGGCTCACCCTGGTCCGGGACGAGAGGTACCGTCCGCGGTGCGACAGCGCCTGGGGCCGTTTCGGGCAGGGCGCCGGAGCCATGCCGGTCACCGCCGCCGTCAGCCGCGTCCCCTCGGCCGGCGGCGACCGCGGCTGCGACGGGCCCGGCCGCTACCTGCTGGAGGTCGAACGGCACTCCCGGCCGGACTCCGACCGGGGCCGCTGGCCGATCGAGCTGCTGTTCGCCACCGAGAAGCCGCTCGCCGAGGGCACCGTCCCGGCGCACTCCGAGCCCGACTACGGCCCCGGCGGCGAGGACGCGCCCCTGCCCACCTCCCCGCCGCGCGACGTCGAGGGCGGCACCGGTTTCAACGACGCCCGCCGCGTCGGCCCCGGCGTGTGGCGCGACGAACTGCTGCCCGCCCAGACCCGCTGGTACCGGGTGCGGGTCGGCTGGGGCCAGCAGCTGCGGTACGACGTGGAGTTCGGCAACGAGCCGACCGTCGAGGACCCGGCCGGGGTGCTGACGTACGTGAGCACCGACGTGTACGGCCCCACCCGGGTGCCCGTCCGCCCCACCTCGGAGTTCGACACCGACGCCCTCTACCGGGGCGAGCCGGCGGCGGTGTCCAACGGGACGGTGCCGGTGGCGTGGACCAACCGCTGGGAGGACGAGGCCCGCGCGGTGCCGGTGCGGCGCGCGGGCGAGTACTACATCGGGGTCGGCCTCGACCCGAACGCCGCGCGGCTCGCCGAGAACGTCGCCGTCGGCTTCGTCCTGCGGGTGGCGGTGATCGGCGAGGAGAGGACCGGGCCGCAGCACGGCGCGCCCGCGGTGCGGGAGCGGGCGGCGGGGGCCGCCCGCGACAGCTCCGGCCCCGGCGGTGCAGGATGGTCCGGTCCGGCCGTCGCCGCGGCGACGGGCGGCGCGGGAGCGGTGCTGGCGGCCGTACTGGCCGCGGCGTACGCACGGTCGCGCAGGCGTACGGCGGCACGTACGGCGGAGGCCGGGGGCGACGGCACGAACGGGACGACGAGGGGTGGCGCGTGGTGAAGGGGCGTACGGGGCGCACGGTGAGGAGCGGACTGGCCGCCACGGCGGCGCTGTGCGCGGTCGCCGCCCTGCCGGGCACGGCGGTGGCGGCGCGGGCGGCCGGCCCGGACGACCTGCCCGCGTACGAGACGGCCCCCGGCGCCCGGCCCGTCGAGGGCCGTGAGAGCAGCGCCCACGGCCCGGCCATCGAACCCGGCGTCTACACCGACGACATCGGGCCGGGCGAGCGGAGGTACTACAGCGTCACGCTGGACGACACCTCCAACGCCTGGATATCCGCGGTCGCCCTGCCGGAACCGGGCAGCCGGGTCAACGGCATGGACGGCATCAAGGTGGTCCTGGAGGCCACGGACGGCACCAACTGCGGCGACGCGGACGTGAGTTTCGGCGGCGACGGCTCCGCCCGGCCGATCGCCGACCACGCCTGGCGCATGATCAGGGAGGACGGCTACTGCCAGAAGCGGGGGGTCTACCACTTCTCCGTGGAGCGGGAGAGCGCGGGGACCTCCGACCCCACCCGCTGGCCGCTGGAGATCCGCTTCATGCGGGAGCCGGGGCTGAGGAAGCCCGTCCCCGACACCCCGCCCGCGGCCGAGACGCCCGTCCCGCCGGGGCCGCCGCCGGGGGAGGCCAGGCCCATCGAGGGCGGCACCGGGTTCAACGACGCCCCGGGCATGGACGAGGGCAACTGGAGCGACCGGCTGCGGCCGGGTGAGACCCGCTTCTACAAGGTGCCGCTCGACTGGGGCCAGCAGCTCTTCACCGAAGTGGAGTTCGGCACCGCCAGGACCGGGGAGGACGACGCCCCCTACGTCAGCGGCGCCTTCCGGGTGGACTTCTACAACACCGCCCGCGGACGGATCAGCACCCACGGCGTGGGCTACCAGGCGGACAAGCCCGCCGCGCACTCCCTGCAGAGCCGGCGCGTCGCCTTCGCCAACCGCTTCGACGGCGCCACGGAGCTCGGCCGCACGCGCTTCTCCGGCTGGTACTACATCGCGGTGCACGCGAGCGCCGGACTGGCCGAGTCCGTCGACGGCGCGGTGCCGGTGGTGCTGCGCACCACGGTCGAGGGCACGCCGGGGCCCGGGCCCGGGTACGACGGGAACGCCGCCGAGGCGGGCTTCGCGGTCACCGAGGACGACCGCGAAGCCGCGGCCAGGGGTCTGAGCCAGGCGGAGGCCGGCAACGGCGGCACCCTGCGGCTGGTGGGCTGGGCCGGCATCGGGACCGGGACCGCGCTGCTGGTGGGGCTCGGCCTGTGGACGCTCCTCGCCCGGCGGAGCGCGGCCCGGGGCTGACGTCGGCGTGACGTCGGCGCCGACCGGTACCGAGTCCCGATGTTCCGGGGGCGTTCCGGGGCGTTCCAGTGCGTTCCGGGACGTCCAGGGTCGGGGAGCCCGGGTCAGGGGGCCTGGGTCAGCGCCCAGACGCCGACGGCGATGCAGACCAGGGCGAGCACCAGGAGCGGGAACGCCACCTTCGGGGGCGGCCCCGGCCGGCGCGCCGCGGGGGCGCGGTGCGACGTGCGCGCCGGCGCGGCGGGCGCGGGACCGGCGGAGGGGGAGGGCTGGTGAGCGGCCGTGTAGGGCCGCGTCGGGGGCGTACCGGTGTGGGGCGGCGCCGGGTACGGGTACGACGGCGGATACGGCTGCGCGGCGGCCGGACGGGACGTCTGCGTGGTCGCCTGCGGTGCGGGTTCGTGGGCCGGCCCGTGCGCCGGTCCGTGCGCCGGTCCATGGGCCGCTCCGTATGCCGCTCCGTGCGCCGGCGTCCGGACCGGCGGGGCCGGCGGTGCGGCGGGCCGTTCCGGGGCCCGCGGCGGTTCCCCGGCGGACACCTCCCGCACGGGCGGGGGGAGGTGGAAGCTGCCGGTGTCCGAGGGCGGGAACGCGGAGGGCCCGGCGGCCTCCCGGCCCCGGCCCTCACCGCCGTCCCGCCCCTCCTCCGGCCCGTCCGGCCCGAAACCGGGCGGCAGCGGCCCGATCTGGTCGAAGACCTCCACGACCTCCTGCTCCAGCGTGGTGTCCGTCGACAGCAGTTCCACGGCGGACGCCAGCGCCTTCCGCACGCCCGTCGCCGTGCGGAAACGGGCGTCCGGATCGGGGTGCAGCAGGGTGCCGAGCACCTGCCACAGCGGCTCGGGTACGTCCTGCGGCGTCGGCGGCACCCCGCCCGTGTACGCCTCCACCAGCGCCTGGGAGTCCGGTTTCCGGCCGGTGAGCAGGTACAGCGCCACCAGCCCGACCGCGTACAGGTCGGCGGGGAAGTCCGGTTCGGCGCCCAGCAGTTGCTCGGGCGCGAAGTACCCGGGCGTGCCGACCACGTAGTCGGCCTCGGTCAGCCGCGGCTCGCCCTTGCGCATCGCGATGCCGAAGTCGGACAGCCGCAGGTGGGGGCGGCCGGTGCCGGTGGCCTCCAGCAGGATGTTGGCGGGCTTGATGTCGCGGTGCACCACCTCCTCGGCGTGCACCGCGGACAGCCCGGACAGCAACTGGTCGAGGAGGGCGCACACATAGGTCGGCGGCAGGGGTCCGTAGTCGCCTATGAGGTGCGCGAGCGAGCCGCCGCGGACCAGGTCCATGGTGAACAGGACCTTGTCGTCGTCGGCGGCCCAGCTCGTCGGGGCCAGGACGTGGGGGTGGTCGATGCGCAGCGCCTGCTCGCGGACGAACCGCAGCAGGGTGTGCGCGTCGCTCTGCTGGAGGACCTTGGCGGCCACGTAGCGCCTGCGCCGGTGGTCCCAGGTGCGCCAGACCGCGCCGACGCCGCCGCGCCCGATCGGGTCGACCAGCTCGTACCGACCAGCGAAGATCTCACCCATCGCGCCGTGCCCGCCTCGTCCCTGTCCCGTCGGTTGCCGTCGTCCGCCGCGCTCAGGCCTGGTGCGCCTCGTAGTGCCGGACCGCGTCGGCGGTCTTGCCCGCGCCGTACACCCTCAGGAACTCCGCCAGCTCCGGGTGGCTGCCGGAGAGGGAGTCGGACGCGTCGATGATGTCGGCCGCGTCCGCGACCGAGCGCAGCAACGCCTGGATCTCGCGCACGACGCGCTTGACGGTCGTCGCCTGGCCGCCGGACGGGGTGACGTGGGTGGAGGAGGTCAGCACGTTGCCGCCGGCGGTGCGGCGGATCTCGTCCATGCGCTGGGTGGCCTCGGCGGCGGTGACGGTGCCCTTGCTGACCTCGGTGGCCAGCTCCTGCAGCGCCTGGACCCGCTGGACGACGGCGGGGTTGCCGATCTTCGCGCGCTGACCGCTCATCAGCTGGGAGAGCATGGGCGCCGAGAGTCCGAGCACCGTGGCCAGCCGTGCCTGGTTGAGGCCGAGGTCGTCGATGAGGCGGCGGAAGAGGGTGCCCAGGGGCTCGCCGTACCACTGGCTCTGCAGTTCCCGTGCCCTCGCGGTCGCCTCCTGCTGTGCTGCGTCCATCGCTCTCTCCCCTGTCTCCCCGTGTCCGCTTCGCTGGAGCGAACTTGCCGAGCATCCTACGGAGGCGGCGCACGCGGAGCGATACCCGGTCGGAACCAACCCGGGTCATTGGGTACTCTGGTGAGCGGCGGGGCTTTAGCTCAGTTGGTAGAGCGCTGTCTTTGCATGGCAGATGTCAGGGGTTCGACTCCCCTAAGCTCCACGTCACACAGGCCCGGTGCCGGTGGACCCCATGGGTCCCGCGGTACCGGGCCTGCTGTTTTGTGCCGTGCCGTGCCGTGGCCGGTGCGGTGCCGTGGCCGGTGTCGTGCCGCCGTACGAGGGCGCGCGAAGGCGGTCGGCGGGGCCGCCGGGGAGGCGGGCGCCGTCAGCGCTCCTCGTCCGACGGAGCGGCCTCGGAGGGAACGCCCTGGGTGTCGGTCTGCTTGGCCCCGGCCTCGGCCTCCGGCTCGACGGAGCCGGTGCCCTCCATGAGGGCCGCGTCGCTGCCGACCTCGGTGGCGGCCGGGGGCTCGACCAGCCAGTCGGGGTTGGACTGCTTCTCCCACCACTTCCAGGCGGCCGCCACACCGCCGGCGACGAGGCCGACCACCATCAGCTTCCTGAACGCCCGGCCCGTGCGCGCCCGGCGGGCCTTGCGCCGCGCGAGCTTGCGGATGTCCTCCGCGGTCAGTTCCCCGCGCAGCGCGGCGACGGCCGCGGTGGAACGGGCCACGGCCGCCTCCCGGACCGGGCCGGCCGCGGCACGGGCGGCCTCGACGCGGGGACCGGCGTACTCGCTCGCCGCGCGCGCGGCCTCGCGGGTGCGGTGGGCCGCCCGGGCGGCGGCCAGGTCGACCGCCGGAGGCAGCGTCTCGCGGGCCTGCTCCAGTCGCGGCACGACATGGGCGGCGTACTGCCCACGCACGGTGGACCGGGCCTGTCCGGCCGCGAGGGCCACCTTCGGCGCCACCGCTTCCGCGGCGTGCCGCACGGTCTCCCTCGCGTTGTCGGTCGCGCTGCGCACGCTGTCCATGCGGGTCACGGGATCTCCTCCTCATCGGTGGCGTGTGTCTTCCGCCTTCCACCCATGGTGGAGATCATGCCTTCCCAACGGTGCCGAGGCATGCCCCAACGGGCATACGGGCTATACCGGATCTCCGCGGTGGCGCCCCGCCGAACGGTGGCGACGGTCCGGCTGTGCGAGGATCGGGGGGTTCCGAACGTGCAGATGGAAGGTAGATCGTGGCCGAGCAGCTCTATGCCACCCTGAAGACCAACCAGGGCGACATCACCATCCGGCTCTTCCCTGACCACGCGCCGAAGACGGTCAAGAACTTCGTCGAACTCGCCGAGGGCAAGCGCGAGTGGACCCACCCGGCCACCGGGCAGAAGTCCACCGACAGGCTGTACGACGGCACGGTCTTCCACCGGGTGATCAGTGGCTTCATGATCCAGGGCGGCGACCCGCTGGGCAACGGCACCGGTGGCCCGGGCTACGAGTTCGGCGACGAGTTCCACCCGGACCTGGCCTTCAACAAGCCGTACCTGCTGGCGATGGCCAACGCCGGTCCGGGCACCAACGGGTCGCAGTTCTTCATCACCGTCTCCCCGACCGCCTGGCTGACCGGCAAGCACACCATCTTCGGCGAGGTCGCCGACCAGGCGGGCCAGCGGGTCGTGGACGCCATCGCGTCCACCCAGACCAACCCGCGCACCGACCGTCCGCTGCAGGACGTCGTGATCGAGTCGGTCGTCGTCGAGCGCCGCTGAAAGCCGCTGAACGCCGTCGAACACCGCCGGGCGGCCGGCACCGCCGGATCCGCCCGGCGGCCGACCGGGGAACCCGCCGTCCCGCCCGTCCGTAGGACAGGTGGGGCGGTGTTCCTCGGTGTTCCTCGGCGTTCTCCGGTGTTTTCGGTGTTCCCCGGCGTTCTCCGGTGTTCTCCGTTTCCGTGGGTACGCCACAGCCGTGTGCAGCGTGCCGTGTCCGTCGTGAGGGGGCGTTGAGGTGGCCATGGAGGACCAGCAGGACGGGTCGCGGCCGGCCGTGCCGCACTGCTACCGGCACCCGGACCGGGAGACCGGCATCTCCTGCGCCCGCTGCGACCGGCCGATCTGTCCCGACTGCATGATCCCGGCCTCGGTCGGCTACCAGTGCCCCGAGTGCGTGCGCGGCGGCCCCGGCGGGGGCCGTACGGGGGGCGACTCCAGGCCGCGCACCCTGGCGGGCGGCACCGTCGCCGCCGATCCGCGGCTGGTCACCAAGGTGCTGCTGGGCATCAACGTGGCGGTGTTCCTCCTGGTGCTGGCGGCCGACGACCGGTCCCTGGTCGGGGCGCTGACGATGCTGGGCCACGCCTACGACCCGGCCGCGGCCGACTGGGCCGGGGTCGCGGACGGCGAGTGGCACCGCATGCTGACCTCCGCCTTCCTGCACCAGGAGATCTGGCACATCGGCTTCAACATGCTGGCGCTGTGGTGGCTCGGCCCGCAGCTGGAGGCGGCGCTGGGCCGCTGGCGGTTCCTGGCGCTGTACCTGCTGTCCGCGCTGGGAGGCAGCGCCCTGACGTATCTGCTCGCCGCGCAGAACCAGGAGTCGCTGGGCGCCTCGGGGGCGATCTACGGGCTGTTCGGCGCCACCGCCGTGCTGATGCGGCGGATGAGGTACGACATGCGCCCGATCCTGGTGCTGCTGGCGATCAACCTGGTCATCACCTTCAGGTTCTCCGGCATCGCCTGGGAGGCCCACATCGGCGGCCTGGTGGTGGGAGCGGTCGTCGCCTACGCGATGGTGCACGCCCCCCGCGCGCGGCGGGCGCTGGTGCAGTACGGCACGATGGCGGCGGTGCTGCTGGTGATCGCGGCCGTCTGCGTGATCCGCACGGTGGAGCTGCTCGGACGCTGACCGCACGGCCCGCAGACCCGTGGCCAGAGGTTATCCACAGCAGGTGACGGATCTTGTGCATGGTGTGGGCGGCCGCCGACAGGAGCGTCGGCGGCCGTGCGCGGGCGCGTTTCCCCAGGGAGACGGGGGTGGAACCGGTCGTCTACCGAGGGTCACCAGTCATAACGACAGCCAAGCGGGAAAAGTTATCCACAGATCTTCTGAAGTTTTCCCAGGGCTGTGGAAGACCTGTGGATAACGCCGCCGCGCACGGTCGTGCCGGCTACTTCCACTGCGTGGAGACGACGAACCCCGCCGCGATGAAGCCGAAGCCCACCACGATGTTCCAGTTGCCGAGCGACTGGACCGGCAGATCGCCCGTCGTCACGTAGAAGACGACGATCCACGCGAGTCCGACCAGGAACAGCGCCAGCATCAGCGGCGCGACCCAGCTTCGCCCGGACGTGAGGTTGATGCTCGTGCTCTGCTTCGCCGGGGGCGGCGTGAACTCGTCCTTCTTGCGGATCCGTGACTTCGGCACGAGGGACTCTCCTGTCGATGCGCTGCGTGACCGCGCGGGCCTGTTCGTGACGGCCCTCTCCCCGGTGGAGTCCGGTTCGGGATCCGGCGGGAGGCCGGGGAGGGGACGATGCCTGATTCCGTTAGCGTAGTACTTCCGCGTGCTGGAAGGAGACAAGGGTAAGGTGACCAATTCCCGCTTCCGGCCCGTCCGGCTCGCGACGGCGGGCGTCTTCGCCCTGGCCGGTTTCCTCTTCTGGGTCAGTTTCAACACCGCGCAGGGCACCGATCTGCGCACCGACGACTCGATGCTGCGCCTGTCCGACCTCATCGAGGACCGCAGCGACGGCATCGAGGACCTGAACGCCTCCGTGGACGGGCTGCGCCGGGAGGTCGACGCCCTCGCCCGGCGCGACAGCGGCGGCACGGAGGCCGAGAAGCGCGCCTTCGAGGAGCTGGAGAGGACCGCGGGCACCCGGAAGCTGGCCGGCTCCGGGCTCACCGTCACCCTCGACGACGCCCCGCCCGACGCCGTCGCCCGGATGCCCGGCCTCCCCGAGCCCCAGCCCAACGACCTCGTCGTCCACCAGCAGGACCTCCAGGCCGTGGTCAACGCGCTGTGGGCGGGCGGGGCCGAGGGCATCAGGGTCATGGACCAGCGGCTGATCTCCACCAGCGCGGTGCGCTGCGTGGGCAACACCCTGATCCTCCAGGGCCGCCTGTACTCCCCGCCGTACACCGTCACCGCCGTCGGCGACACCGACCGGATGCGCGAGGCGCTGGACCGGGCGCCCGCCGTCCGCAACTACCGCGAGTACGTCGACGCCTACGGGCTGGGCTGGTCGGTGGACGAGCACGACGAGGTGACGCTCCCCGGCTACTCGGGCGCGGTCGACCTGCACCAGAGCACCCCGGTGGGCGCCCCGGAGGCCGGCTGAACGCCGGGCGGTGCCCGGGCACCGCCCGGGCCCGGGTGGCGTCCGACGCATTGCGCCGCTTGGACCCCCCGGTGAGCCCGCCTACCCGTACTCTGGGGTGCGCGAGCAACAGAAGGGACGGCTACACGGCATGTACGGCTGGATCTGGCGGCATCTGCCGGGCAACACGCTCGTACGGGCGCTGCTCTCGCTCGTACTGGCCCTGGCGGCCGTCTACGTGCTCTTCCAGTACGTCTTCCCCTGGGCGGAGCCCCTGCTGCCGTTCGGCGACGTGACGGTCGACGAGGGCCGGTCCGGACAGGAGCAGGGCCGATGAGCGCGCGCGTCCTGGTCGTCGACAACTACGACAGCTTCGTCTTCAACCTCGTCCAGTACCTCTACCAGCTCGGCGCCGAGTGCGAGGTGGTCCGCAACGACGAGGTCCGCCCCGAGCAGGTCGCGGGGACCTCCCCGGCGAGGCCGGGGGGAGGCTTCGACGGGGTGCTGCTCTCCCCCGGGCCGGGCACGCCCGAGGAGGCCGGGGTCTGCGTCGAGATGGTCCGGCACTGCGCCGCGACCGGGATCCCCCTCTTCGGCGTCTGCCTGGGCATGCAGTCCATGGCCGTGGCGTACGGCGGCGTGGTCGGCCGGGCGCCGGAGCTGCTGCACGGCAAGACGTCGCTGGTCAGCCATGAGAACGGGGGCGTCTTCGCCGGGCTGCCCTCCCCCTTCACCGCCACCCGCTACCACTCGCTCGCGGTGGAACCCGCCACCGTTCCCGCGGAGCTGGAGGTCACCGCGTGGACGGAGACGGGCGTCGTCATGGGCCTGCGCCACCGCGAACTGCCGGTGGAGGGCGTGCAGTTCCACCCCGAGTCGGTGCTCACGGAGTGGGGCCACCTGATGCTCGCCAACTGGCTCGTGCGATGCGGCGACACCGGCGCCGTGGAGCGCTCACGGGGGTTGGCCCCCGTGGTCGGGGCGTGACGGCCCTGCGTCCGGAGGGCACCTACGGAGGTGACCCCCTCACCGGGCGCCACCGTGCCGGTCCGCCCGCCGACGCCTACCCCGATGCCTACCCGGACGCCTACACCGGTCAAGCCGAGCAGCAGGCCTTCGAGGCCGCCGTGGGACGGCTCGCCGACCCGCTGAACGACCCGTTGCCGGGCCTGGAGCCGGCACCGGGGGAGATGCCGCGGGAGACACCGCGGGAGGCGCGCCCGGAGGCGTACACGCCGCCGTACGAGCCCCATGCGGAGCCGTACGCGGGGGCGCACCCGCCGACCCCGACCCCGACTCCGGCCCCGGCCCCGCCCCGGGCCGCCGTGCCCGTCCCGCCGGTCCCCGAGCCCGCTCCGGCGCCCGTCCTCGACGACGAGACGATGACGCTGCGCCAGGCGCGGCTCCCGGCGGCGGACGAGACGATGGCGCTGCGCCGGGTGGAGGACGTGCGTCCGGAGCGCCGGAGGGCCGCGTCGCCGCCCCCGGCCGGCGGCCGTGCCGCGCGGCGGCGGGCCCAGCGGGCGAACCGGGAGAGCCCGATGGTGATCGCCAGCCGGGTCGTCGGAGAGCTGTTCATCACCCTCGGCGTGGTGATGCTGCTGTTCGTGTCCTACCAGTTGTGGTGGACGAACGTGATAGCCGGCTTCCAGGCCGGCGACGAGGCCAAGAAGCTGGAACAGCAGTGGGGTGAGCGGGGACAGGGGGACGAGGGGGCGAACCGGGACCCGGGCGCGTTCTCACCCGGCCAGGGCTTCGCGATCATGCACATCCCCAAGCTGGACGTGAAGGTGCCCGTCGCCGAGGGCGTCGACGAGAACGGCGTCCTCGACCGGGGCATGGTCGGCCACTACGGCGAGGAGCCCCTGAAGACGGCGATGCCCTGGGACGAGAAGGGCAACTTCGCGGTGGCCGGGCACCGCAACACCCACGGCGAACCGTTCCGCTACATCAACAGGCTCGATCCGGGCGATCCGATCGTGGTGGAGACCCAGGACACCTACTACGTCTACGAGATGACCAGCCGTCTCGACTCCACCCCGCCCTCGAACGTCAGCGTCATCGAACCCGTCCCCGAGCAGGGCGGTTTCAAGGCGCCCGGGCGGTACATCACGCTGACCACCTGCACCCCCGAGTTCACCTCGAAGTACCGGATGATCGTCTGGGGCGAACTGGCCGAGGAGCGTCCGCGGAGCGAGGGCAAACCGGACGCGCTCGTCCGATAGCCTGCGCGGGAGGATCGGCGGAGGAGAGCGGGCGGTGCGTCGGGTGACAGTGATCGACCAGGAGAACGGTGCGCGGACGGCTCCGCCCCCCGCCCCCCGCCGCGGACGCTCGTGTCTCGCCGCCGTCATCAGCCTGCTGGGCGAACTGCTGATCACCGCCGGTGTGGTGCTGGGCCTCTTCGTCGCCTACTCGCTGTGGTGGACGAACGTGCTCGCCAACCGCGAGGCCGAACGCGACGGCAACGAGGTGCGCGAGAGCTGGGCGCAGGACGGGCCGGACGGCGGTGCCGGGAAGAAGGAGTACGAGGGCGGGGACGGCGTCGGCTTCCTGCACGTGCCGTCGATGGGCGGCGAGGTGCTGATCAAGAAGGGCACCGGCACCGAGGAGCTGAACAAGGGCGTCGCCGGCTACTACACCGAGCCCGTGAAGGCCGTGCCGCCGTGGGAGGGCAAGGGCAACTTCTCGCTGGCCGCGCACCGCGACGGCCACGGCGCCAAGTTCCACGACATCCACAAGATCAGGGAAGGCGACCCGATCGTCGTGGAGACCGAGGACACCTGGTACGTCTACAAGGTCTTCGAGACGCTGCCCAAGACCTCCAAGTACAACGTCGGCGTGCTGGCGGACGTCCCCGAGGAGTCGGGGAAGAAGAAGGCCGGGAAGTACATCACCCTGACGACCTGCACCCCCGTCCTCACCTCCGACTACCGCTACATCGTGTGGGGCGAGCTGGTGCGCACCGAGAAGGTGGACGAGGAGCGCACCCCGCCCGAGGAGCTGCGCTGACCGGTGCTGACCGGTGCGCGCCGAGCCACCGCGCGTACCCGCCCCGACGACGCCCGAGGGCCCCGACCGGCAGCAGCCGGTCGGGGCCCTCGGGCGTGCCGTGCGGGCTCGCGGGCGGCGGGGCGCCCGGCAGGGTCAGTCGTCCCCGCCGACCATCCCCTCGATGAAGCCGCCGCCCGGGCCGCCGTTGCCGCCTCCGTTGTTGCCGTTGCCGCCTCCGCCGCCGAAGGTGCGCACGGTGACCGTCTCGCCCTTCTTGAGCTGGGTCCCGGCCGGCGGTTCGGTGCCGAGGGCGATGGCGTTGTCGTCGTTGGGGCCCGCCACGTTGACGCTGAACCCGGCGTCCTCCAGCGCCTTGCGGGCGTCCTTGAGCGGCGTGCCCGCCGCGATGGCCGGGACGGCCACCTGCTCCTCCGCGGGCGCCTTGGCCACGATCAGGGTCACCTTGGAGCCGGCGTCGGCCTTGGTGTTGCCCGGGGGCGTCTGCGAGAGGACCGTGTTCGGGGGCTGCTCCCTGTTCTCCTGCTCGGCCTTCTCGACCACGAAGCCCTGGGCCTTCAACTGGGCCTCCGCCGTCGCGAAGTCCTTGCCGGTGACGTCGGCCACGGTCACCCGCGGGTCCTCCGCGGCCACCGTGATGGTGACCGTGGACCCCGGCTTGGCCTTCTGGCCGCCCGGCGGGTTCTGCTCGATGACCGTTCCGACGGGCTGCTCCGAGACCTCCGTCGCGCGCTCGACCTCGAAGTTGGCGTTCTTCAGCTCCTGTTCGGCGTCGTCGGCGTTCTCGCCCTTGACGTCCGGGACCTCGATCTCGCTGGGGCCCTTGGACATGATCAGCGTGATCGTGTGGCCCTCCTCGACCTCGGTGCCGGCCACCGGGTCGGTCTTGCAGACCGTGCCCTTCTTCTCCTCGCAGAACTCGCTGGCGCCCTTGACGACCTCGAGCCTGGCGTTGGTGGCCTTCTGCTGGGCCTCGGAGAAGGTGTCACCGGTCAGGACGGGCACCTTCGGATTGTTCTCGGTGGGGCTGAAGATCACCTTGCCGATGAAGACCGCGCCGACCAGGACCAGGATGCCGCCGAGGACCAGCAGGATCGTGGAGAGGTGGTTGCGTCCGCCGCCCTGGCGCCGCCGGTCGGGCCGCTCGTCGTAGCCGTAGCCGCCGTCGTCCTCGCGCGTCGGCGGCAGCATGGACGTCTGGGCGGACGGCGGGGCCGCCGCGCGCAGGGCGGTGGTGGGCTGGTCGTCGGGGTGGTAGCCGCCGGCGCCGTAGGAGACCGCGCCCATGGCCGCGGCGGCGCCGACCGGCTGGCCGTCGAGGGCCGCCTCGATGTCGGCGCGCATCTCGTCGGCGGACTGGTAGCGGTAGTCCGGGTCCTTCACGAGCGCCTTGAGGACGATGGCGTCCATCTCGGGCGTGATCTCGGGGTCGAAGGAGCTCGGCGGCTGCGGTTCCTCGCGCACGTGCTGGTAGGCGACCGCGACGGGGGAGTCCCCGACGAACGGCGGTCTCACCGTCAGCAGTTCGTACAGCAGGCAGCCCGTGGAGTACAGGTCGGAGCGGGCGTCCACCGTCTCGCCCTTGGCCTGCTCCGGGGAGAGGTACTGGGCGGTGCCGATGACGGCCGCGGTCTGGGTCATGGTCATGCCGGAGTCGCCCATGGCGCGGGCGATGCCGAAGTCCATCACCTTGACCTGCCCGCTGCGCGTCAGCATGACGTTCGCGGGCTTGATGTCGCGGTGGACGATGCCGTTGCGGTGCGAGTACTCCAGTGCCTGCAGGATGCCGACGCACATCTCCAGGGAGCGCTCGGGCAGCAGCTTGCGTCCGGAGTGGAGCAGCTCGCGCAGGGTCGAGCCGTCGACGTACTCCATGACGATGTACGGGATGGAGATCCCGTCGACGTAGTCCTCGCCGGTGTCGTAGACGGCGACGATCGCCGGGTGGTTGAGCGAGGCGGCGGACTGGGCCTCACGGCGGAAGCGGGCCTGGAACGTGGGGTCCCGGGCGAGGTCCACCCGGAGCGTCTTCACCGCGACGGTGCGTCCCAGGCGGGTGTCGTGGGCGAGGTGGACCTCGGCCATACCGCCTCGGCCGAGCACCGAGCCCAGCTCGTACCGGCCGCCGAGGCGACGCGGCTCTTCCATAGTCTCCAGCCCTCTCCGTGCGTCCTGACCGTCTCCCTGCGCGGTCCGGCGGTGCTGCTCGGCATACGGTACCCGGACCGTGTGGTAGGCCGGGACGCGACCGCTGACGTGACCGGTGCCTCCCGGTCACCTCTTGCCGTCGAGAGCCGCCTCCATCATGGCCCTGGCCACCGGGGCGGCCAGCTTGCTGCCCGCGATGTCGTCGCGGAGGACGTCGGCGCTCTCGACGACGACCGCCACGGCGATCGGGGTGGACCCGTCGGCGGTCTTGGCGTACGAGATGAACCAGGCGTACGGGTTCTTCTCGTTGTTCTCGCCGTGCTGCGCGGTACCGGTCTTGCCGCCCACTGTGACGCCGTCGATCTGCGCGGGGGTTCCCGTGCCCTTCTCGACGACCGTCTCCATCATCTGCTGGAGCTTCTGCGCGGTCTCCCCCGAGACCGCCTGGCCCATCTCCCTGGGCTTGTGCTCCTCGACGACGTTCAGGTTCGGCGCGACGAGCTGGTCCATCATGTACGGCTCCATCAGCTTGCCGTCGTTGGCGACGGCGGCGGCGACCATGGCCATCTGGAGCGGGGTGGCGCGGTTGGACGCCTGGCCGATGCCGGCCTGGGCGTTCTGCGAGGGGATGTCCTCGGGGTAGACGGACTCGGCGGAACGGACCGGGACGAAGTGCTCCTGGTTGAAGCCGAACTTCTCGGAGTACTCGATCATCTTCTCGTTGGTCACTTCGTGACTGATCTTCGCGAAGACGGTGTTGCAGGACCACTGCATGGCCACGCGCAGCGAGGCGTTCTCGCAGGGGTGGTTGCCGTCGTTGACCATGTTGGTCCTGGTGCCGGGGAGCACGTACGGGTCCGGCGAGTCGGTCTTCTCGTCGATGCTCTGGTACAGGCCGCCCTCCAGGGCGGCGGCGGCCGTGACGACCTTGAAGGTCGAGCCGGGCGGGTACGTCTGGCGCAGCGCCCGGTTGAGCATCGGCTCGTCCTCGTCGCTCTCCTTCTGGAGCTTCCCCCAGGCCTCGGCGTCCTTGGACGAGCTGCCGGCGAAGACGGACGGATCGTACGACGGCGTGCTGATCAGGCCGAGGATCGCGCCGGTCTCGGGGTTGATCGCGACGGCCGCGCCCTTCTTGTCGCCCATCGCCTCGAACCCGGCCTTCTGGACCTCGGCGTCCAGCGTCGTGACGACGTTGCCGCCCTTCTGGTCCTTGCCGGTGAGCATGTCGATGGTGCGGTTGAAGAACAGCCGGTCGTCGTCGCCGGTGAGGATGCCGTCGTAGATGGCCTCGATCTGGGTGGCGCCGTACGCCTGGGAGGCGTAGCCGGTCACCGGGGCCCACATCTCGCCGTTCTTGTACGTCCGCTTGTACTTGAAGTCGGTGCCCTCGACCTCGGTCGAGCCGGTGATGGCCTTGCCGTCGACGATGATGTTGCCGCGCGGCTGGCCGTAGCGCTCGATGGCGACGCGGCGGTTGTGCTTGTCGCTCTGCAGTTCGTCGGCCTGGGCGAACTGGATCCAGTTGCTGCGGATCATCAGGGCGACCATGAGCAGGCCGCAGAAGATGGCGACACGGCGCAGGGGTTTGTTCACGATCGGACCACCTGGGTCATCTCGGCATCGGGTGAGGGTGCGGGTGCGGGCGCGGGCCGGCGCGCGGTGTCGCTGATCTTCAGCAGGATCGCGACCAGCGCCCAGTTGGCGATGACGGACGAGCCGCCCTGGGCCATGAACGGCATGGTCATACCGGTCAGCGGGATCAGGGCCATCACACCGCCCGCGACCACGAAGACCTGGATGGCGAAGGCGGCGGAGAGGCCGACGGCCAGCAGCTTGCCGAACGGGTCGCGGGCGGCCAGGGCGGTGCGGATGCCGCGCTCGACGAGCAGGCCGTACAGCAGCAGGATCGCCATGACGCCGGTCAGGCCCAGCTCCTCACCGATGGTGGCGAAGATGTAGTCGCTCTTGGCGGCGAAGCCGATCAGGTCGGAGTTGCCCTGGCCGAGCCCGGCACCGAGGATGCCGCCCGCGCCGAAGGCCCACATCGCCTCCGCGGGCTGGGTGCGCTCGCCGGTCTCGCGGACGTGGGCGAAGGGGTCGAGCCAGTCCTGGACGCGGCTCTGGACGTGGGGTTCGAAGCTGGCCACGGCCACCGCGCCGACCACGGCCAGGGTGAGGCCGAACAGGATCCAGCTGGTGCGCTCGGTGGCCACGTACAGCATCACGACGAAGAGGCCGAAGAAGAGCAGCGAGGTGCCCAGGTCGGTCTCGAAGACCAGGATCAGCACGCTCAAGCCCCAGATCACCAGGATCGGGCCCAGGTCGCGGCCGCGCGGGAGGTACAGGCCCATGAAGCGGCGGCTGGCCAGCGCCAGGGCGTCCCTCTTGACCATCAGGTAGCCGGCGAAGAAGACCGCGATGATGATCTTGGCGAACTCGCCGGGCTGGATGGACATCCCGCCGATCGTGATCCAGATCTTGGCACCGTAGACCGCCGGGAAGAACATCGGCAGGATCAGCAGGATCAGCGCGACGACCATGGAGATGTAGGTGTAGCGCTGCAGGATGCGGTGGTCCTTGAGGAAGATCAGCACGCCGAGGAAGAGCGCGATGCCCAGGGCGGACCACATCAGCTGGTTGGGGGCCGCGGCACCCTCTCCGCGCAGCGCGAGTCTCTCGGACTGGTCGAGCCGCCAGATGAGGACCAGGCCCAGCCCGTTGAGGAGGGTGGCGACGGGCAGCATCAGCGGGTCGGCGTACGGCGCGAACTTGCGCACCACGAGGTGGGCGATGCCGGCGAGCAGGCCGAGGCCGAGGCCGTAGCCGAGCATGCCCGCGGGCATCTCGCCGTTGATGGCCAGGCCCACGTTGGCGTAGGCGAACACCGGGATCAGCACGGCGAAGACGAGCATCGCCAGCTCGGTGTTGCGGCGGCTGGGCAGCCCCCCGGAGGAGATCGTCGTGTTGCTGCCGGTGTTGCCGGTGGCGTGACTGGTGGTGCTCATGGAGTGCGGCCCCCTAGGACGTGGTGCACTGCTTGGCGAGCCTCTGCTGTTCCTCCGGAAGGGTGGGGCCGGGGGTGGGAGCGGTCGAGCTCTTGGTGCTGTCGCTGGCATTGGTGGCGGAGCTGAGGGAGGTGGCGGACGGGCCGGGGGATCCGGACGGCTCCGAGCCGCCGCCCGCCTCGTCGCCCGCCCCGGCGCCGCCGGGGGCGGAGCCGTCCTTGTCCGCCTCGGCGTCCGCGCGCTCCTTCTCCTGGCGCTGCGCGGCGACGATCTTGCAGACCTCGGCCTGCTCCTCCAGCTTCCCGAGCCGGGTCTCGGCCTGGGCGAGGCTGTCCATGGAGATGCCGGCCTCGACCTCGCTGCGCTGGTAGGTCGGGAGGTACTTGAGTTCGACCGAGGAGTGCCGTTCGACCTCGCTCAGCCTGATCCACCCCAGCTTCTGGCTGATGCCGCGGTAGATGGCGACGCGGTCGCCCTCCGCCCCGACGTAGAACTGGGTCTGGGTCCATCTGTGGGCGCCGTACAGGCCGGCGCCGAGGAGACCGAGGACGAGCGCGGCGAAGAAGATCCGCTTGAGCCACCTGAACCGCTTGCGCGGCTTGGAGAAGTCGCCGTCGGAGTACGCGCCGAAGGTCCCGGAGGGCGGGGCGGCCCCGGCCGCGCCGCCGCTGCCGGGCGGGCCGAAGCTGCCCTGCGGGCTCTCGGGCGACTGCTGCTGGGGCACGCCGCCGCGGCCGAGTTCGGCGGCGCGGGCGGCGGGGGTCTGGAGGGTGCCGGGGTCGCCGAGCTGGTGCTGGTTCTCCGCGACGGCGCCGACGATGACCGGGGTGTCGTTGAGCCGGCCGGCGAGGGTGTCGTCGTCGCCGACGTCGAGGACGTCCGCGACGATGCAGGTGATGTTGTCGGGGCCGCCGCCGCGCAGGGCGAGCTGGATCAGCTCCTGCACGGTCTCGTGCGGGCCCTGGTAGCCGGCGAGGGTCTCCTCCATCGTCTGGTGGCTGACGACGCCGGAGAGGCCGTCGGAGCACAGCAGGTAGCGGTCCCCGGCGCGCACCTCGCGGATGGACAGGTCGGGTTCGACGCGGTCGCCGCTGCCCAGCGCGCGCATCAGCAGGGAGCGCTGCGGGTGGGTGGTGGCCTCCTCCTCGGTGATCCGGCCCTCGTCCACCAGACGCTGGACCCAGGTGTGGTCCTGGGTGATCTGGGTGAGCCGCCCGTCGCGCAGCAGGTACGCGCGGGAGTCGCCGACGTGCACCAGGCCGAGCCGCCGGCCCGTCCACAGCAGGGCGGTGAGCGTGGTGCCCATGCCCTCCAGCTGCGGGTCCTCCTCGACCATGACGCGCAGTTGCTCGTTGGCCCGCTGCACCGCGGTGCCGAGGGAGGTGAGGATGTCGGAGCCGGGGATGTCGTCGTCCAGCTGCACGAGGATGGAGATCACCTCCGAGCTGGCGACCTCGCCGGCGGCCTGGCCGCCCATCCCGTCGGCGATCGCGAGCAGCCGGGGGCCGGCGTAGCCGGAGTCCTCGTTGCCCTCGCGGATCATGCCTTTGTGCGATCCGGCGGCGAAGCGCAGTGACAGACTCATGCGCACCTCGCCCGTCGGCTCCGGGTACATCCGCACGGTGCCCACCCTCCGGTCGTCATGGTCGCGTTCACTACTTCCGCAGCTCAATGACCGTCTTGCCGATGCGGATCGGCGCGCCGGGCGGGATCGGCGTCGGCGTGGTGAGCCGGGTCCGGTCGAGGTACGTGCCGTTGGTGGAGCCCAGGTCCTCGACGATCCACTGGCCGTCGCGGTCCGGGTAGATCCTGGCGTGGCGGCTGGAGGCGTAGTCGTCGTCCAGCACGATCGTCGAGTCGTGTGCCCGGCCGAGCGTGATGGTCTGGCCCTGGAGGGCCACGGTGGTGCCGGTGAGCGACCCCTCGGTCACCACCAGTTTGGTCGGGGCGCCGCGGCGCTGACGCCCGCCGCGGGCCGCCTGCTGCGGGGCCTGGCGCGGCTGGGGAGGACGCTGGGCCTCGGCGCGGCGGGCCGCGCGCTGGGTCACGCGGGTGCCGAAGAGGTCGCTCCTGATGACCTGCACGGTCACGATGACGAACAGCCACAGTACGGCGAGAAAACCCAACCGCATGACCGTCAGGGTCAGCTCTGACATTGCCCCCGCTTCACCCTTCGGCTTGCCGGTAAATGATCGTGGTGCTGCCCACGACGATGCGTGAGCCGTCGCGGAGCGTAGCGCGCGTGGTGTGCTGTCCGTCTACCACGATGCCGTTGGTGGAGCCCAGGTCCTGGATCGTCGTGGGGTTTCCGGACCGGATCTCGCAGTGGCGCCGCGAGACGCCGGGGTCGT
Organism: Streptomyces sp. DH37; assembly: GCF_029813835.1. Classification (GTDB taxonomy): domain Bacteria; phylum Actinomycetota; class Actinomycetes; order Streptomycetales; family Streptomycetaceae; genus Streptomyces. The sequence goes on along the minus strand of NZ_JARVKV010000003.1, from coordinate 26,050 downwards.
CGATCCGCACGTCGGTCTCGGTGGAGCGGCCCAGCACCATGGTGGGGCGGGAGATCTGGTGGCGGGTGCCGTTGATCTCGATCCAGCGCCGGGTCTGGGTGGCCGGCACCGGCCCGCCGGGGGCCGCCGGCGGACCGCCGGGCGGCGGACCGGCCGGCATGGGGGGCGGACCGGCCGGGCGCTGCGGCGGGTAGCCGTAGCCGCCGGGGGCGCCGGACGGCGGGGCGCCGTGCTGGGGCTGGGAGGTGCTGGAGGCGAGGGTGCGGCTGCGCACCCGGTACAGACCGGTGTCGAGGTCGTCGGCCCGCTCCAGGTGGACCTTGACCGAGCCCATGAAGGTGTAGCGCTGCTGCTTGGCGTACTCGCGCACCATGCCGGCCAGTTCGTCGCCGAGCTGGCCGGAGTACGGGCTGAGGCGCTCGAAGTCCGGGGCGCTGAGCTCGACGATGAAGTCGTTGGGGACGACGGTCCGTTCGCGGTTCCAGATGGTGGCGTTGTTGTCGCACTCGCGCTGGAGGGCGCCCGCGATCTCGACGGGCTGCACCTCCGACTTGAACACCTTGGCGAAGGTGCCGTTGACGAGACCCTCGAGACGCTGCTCGAAGCGCTTCAGAACTCCCACGGTGCACCTCCTTCCCCGACGTCCTCGGCTCTAGTGCGCCGGTCGCACACGACGCGTCGCCTCCGATACTGCTTACTGATCGTATCCACGCGCGGGGAAAACGGCTGGTTCCCCACCGGGGCCCGGCGCGCGGGTGTCAACCCTCACACGGATCGTAGAGGTGGCACGGGACCAGTGTCCCAAACCGCGGTCGGTCGATACGGGTGTGAGACCACCCCGGACAGCGTGCTAATGTTCTGGGTGTCGCCAGGCGATCCCGCCGGACCGGACGGAAGCCCTCCGGGAATGTGGGAGAATCAAAGCGGCAGCACCCATGCGCGGGTGGCGGAATAGGCAGACGCGCTGGATTCAGGTTCCAGTGCCCGAAAGGGCGTGGGGGTTCAACTCCCCCCTCGCGCACAGAGAGCGAGCCTCTCACGGTGACGGAAGTCACCGTGAGAGGCTCGCTTCGTTGTGCGCCCCTTGACCCTCGGGGCTCCGGGCCCTCGGGGCCGTCCCATCGGCCGGGGCCTCCCGGGGCGCTCCGACGGAGGCTCGGGGACTGACGGTCGCCCGGACGGGGAGGTACCTTCGGATCCGCTGATCGTCACCGGTCGGTTCCGGCCGTTTCCGACCGGCGCCGGCCGCCAGGGAGTTGCGCAGGGGGTGGGGGCCGTGTCCGAGCGGCTGCCGTACGTGCCGGGGTTCGCGGACCGGCGGAGCCCGGAGTCGCCGAAACGGGCGGGCCGGGCGCTGCGGGAGGCGGTGCCCAGGCGCGCGCACGCCGGGTTCTCCGCGGTCCCGGGGCGGCCGGACGCGGTGGCCGCCGTGGAGGAGTCCAACCACGGCAGGATCGCGGAGCTGGTGCCGATCCGGGTCGGCCGGATGGCCGCCACGCCCTTCTCCTTCCTGCGGGGCTCCGCCGGGCTGATGGCGTACGACCTGGCGCACGGCACGCCCGCCACCGGCGTCGGCGCGCAGCTCTGCGGGGACGCGCACGCCGCGAACTTCGGTCTCTACGGTGACGCCCGCGGCGGTCTGACCATCGACCTCAACGACTTCGACGAGACCGTGCGCGGTCCCTGGGAGTGGGACCTCAAGCGGCTGGCCGCCTCGCTGGTGCTGGCCGGGCGCGAGGCGGGCGCGGCGGAGGACGTCTGCCGGGCGGCGGCGCACGACGCGGCCGGGGCGTACCGGCACACCCTGCGGCTGCTGGCGAGGATGCCGGCGGCCGACGCCTGGAACGCCGTCGCCGACGAGGAGCTCGTCTCGCACGCCGAGGCCCACGACCTGCTGGGCACCCTCCAGCGGGTCGCGGAGAAGGCCCGGCGCAACACCAGTGCCCGCTTCGCCGCAAAGTCCACCCGGGAGACCGGGGACGGCGGCCGTGTCTTCGTCGACGCCCCGCCCGTGCTGCGCAGGGCCTCCGACGCGGAGGCGGCGGCCGTGGCCTCCTCGCTGGCGGAGTACCTGGGGACGCTGCCGGAGGACCGGTTGCCGCTGCTGGCGCGGTACGCGGTCCACGACGTGGCGTTCCGGGTCGTGGGCACCGGCAGCGTGGGCACGCGCTCGTACGTGGTGCTGCTCCTGGACCACCGGGGGGAGCCGCTGGTGCTCCAGGTGAAGGAGGCCCGGCCCTCGGTGCTGCGCCCGTACGCGGCGTCGGCGGGCTTCGCCGAGCCGGAGCCGGAGCACGAGGGGCGCCGGGTGGTGCTGGGGCAGCAGCGGATGCAGGTGGTCTCCGACACGCTGCTGGGCTGGACGACGGTCCAGGGGCGGCCGTACCAGGTGCGGCAGTTCCGCAACCGCAAGGGCAGCGTGGATCCGGCTGCGCTGACGGCCGGGGAGATCGACGACTACGGGCGGATGACCGGCGCCCTGCTGGCCCGTGCGCACTCCCACAGCGCCGATCCGCGGCTGCTGGCGGGCTACTGCGGCAGGTCGGAGGAGCTGGACGAGGCGGTGGCCGCCTTCGCCGTGGCCTACGCCGACCGCACCGAGAAGGACCACGCGGAGCTGGTGGCCGCCGTGCGCTCCGGGCGGCTGGCGGCCGAGCAGGGGGTGTAGGGCCGGGGCCGACCGGGGCCGGAGCCGGGGGCCGGGAGGGTGGGTCAGGTGAGTCAGGGCCCCGGGAGCCGTAGGCTGGCCGGGTGACGCCGCTGTCCGGCCGGGGTGCCTCCCCGGCGGGCGCGGCGCGGAGCCCCGGCCGGGGGCGCAGTGGAACGCCGTCGCGAGGAAGCCCGTGAATCCGGAAGCCCAGCAGGAAGCCCGGCGTGCCGGGCACGAGACGCAGGACGCGCGCGAGGCCGATCGGGAGGCCGTCGAGCGCCTCGACCGGGCCGTGCGCGCGGCCGAGACGGCGCTGATCGAGTACGAGATCGCCGTGGAGACCTTCCGGGTCGAGGTGGAGAACTTCTCCCGGCTGCACGAGCAGCGGCTCGGTCCGCTGTACGGCCGGATCGAGGAGCTGGACGTCCTGATCGCGGAGGCGGTGGCCGCGCGCACCGGCGACCCCGAGGACCTGCGCAGGGCGCAGGAGGCGAGGGCGTCCTTCCTGCCGATGCCGGCCGTGGAGGAGCTGTACCAGGGGTGGATGGACTCCGCCGGGCTGCCGCCGGAGGCCGTCGCGATGCTCACGGGGCAGCGGGTGCGGCCGCCGGAGCGGGTGCGGCCCGGTGAGCGGGCCCGGCGCCTGTACCGGGACCTGGTGCGCTCGGCCCATCCGGACCTGGTGCAGGACGACGCGGAGCGCGAGCGGCGCGAGGAGTTCCTGACCCGTGTGAACAAGGCGTACGCCGACGGGGACGAGGAGGCGCTCGCCGGGCTGGCCGAGGAGTGGGCCGCCGGGCCCCCCGACCCCGGGGAGCGGGAGGCCGCCCGCAGCGAGGAGCTGTACGCGCGCCTGGAGTGGCTGGCGCGGCGCAAGGAGCTGCTGGCCGAGGCCGCCGCGGAACTGGAGGAGGGCGCGATCGGCTCCATGCTCAGACTGGCCCACGACGATCCGGACGGCCTGCTGGAGGAGATCGCCGAGCAGCTGCGCGGGCGGATCGCCGAGAAGGAGGCGCGTCTGGCCGAGCTGGTCGGTGAGGCGGGACAGGCGGGGCAGGTGGGACAGGCGGGTCGGTGGGAGCGGCCGGGGCGGGCGGGCTAGGTTCGTGGGCGGCCGGTTCGGCGATCCGTTCGGCGGCCGGAGTGTGCCGAGTGTGCGAGACGGTGCCGGAGGGCCGGTGCCGGTGAGAGGGGCGTGACCTGATGCAGTACGGCCGACTTCCGTCGGTGGACGCCGCGGCGGTGCCGTCGGACGGTCTCCTGCTGGACGTCCGGGAGGACGACGAGTGGGCGGCCGGGCACGCCGAGGAGGCCCTGCACGTGCCGATGAGCGAGTTCGTGGAACGGTTCGGCGAGGTGGCCGAGAAGGCCGCCGACCGGCGGGTGTACGTGGTCTGCCGGGTCGGCGGCCGGTCGGCGCAGGTCGCCCGGTACCTGCTGGGGCAGGGCGTGGACGCGGTGAACGTCGACGGCGGCATGCTGGCCTGGGAGGCGGCCGGGAGGCCGCTGGTGAACGACGGGCAGGGGCCCGCCCACGTGGTGTGAGGTCCGGCGCGGTCGGTGCGCCGGCCGTGGGGGGTGTGCGGGAGCCCCGCGGGCGCGTCAGGCGTCGAAGTCCACCTCGACGGCCTCGGTGACCGGCCGTGACTGGCAGGCCAGCACGTACCCCGCCGAGACCTCCTCCGGCTCCAGGGCGAAGTTGCGGTCCATGCTCACCTCGCCGGAGACCAGCTTCACGCGGCAGGTGCCGCACACCCCGCCCTTGCAGGCGTACGGGGCGTCGGAGCGGTTGCGCAGCACCGTCTCCAGCAGCGTCTCGCCGCCGCCGGCCGGCCAGACGCCCATCCGGCCGTCGAGCGTGGCGGTGAGCTTCGAGCCGCCGGGCGCGGTGCGGCGGCCGGTCCGCTCCCCCGCGTCCGGGGAGGCGTCGTCCACGTGGAAGATCTCCTGGTGGATCGCGGAGGCGGGCACCCCGAGCGCGGTCAGCGCGCTCTCCGCGCCCCGGACCAGTCCGTGCGGCCCGCACAGGAACCAGCCGTCGACGTCGGCCACCGGCAGCAGGGCGGGCAGCAGGTCGACGAGGCGCCCGGCGTCGAGCCGCCCGGTGGGCAGGCCCGCCTGGCGCTCCTCGCGGGAGAGCGTGTGCACCAGGTGGAAGCGGTCGGGGTGGCGGTCCTTCAGCTCGGCGACCTCCTCCAGGAACATCGCCGACGCCGCGGTGCGGTCGGTGCGGACCAGGCAGAACCGGGCGTCGGGCTGCTCGGCCAGCAGGGTGGCGGCGATGGACAGCACCGGTGTGATGCCGCTGCCGCCGACGATCGCCGCGAAGCGCCCCGGGCGCGGGCGCAGCGTGAAGCGGCCCATCGGGGGCATCACGTCGACCGTGTCCCCGGCGGACAGCTCCTTGAGGGCGTAGGTGGAGAACGCGCCGCCCTCCACCAGCCGGATGCCGACCTTCAGCACCGGCTCGGCGGGCGCCGGAACGGCGGGGGAGCAGATGGAGTACGTGCGGCGCACCTCCACGCCGTCCACCTCGCGGCGCAGGGTGACGTGCTGGCCGGGGACGTGGCGGAAGGCGTCGTGCAGCTCGGGCGGCACCTCGAACGTCACGGCCGCCGCGTCGTCCGTGAGCCGCTCGACCTCGCGCACCCGGAGCGGGTGGAACCTCATGTCAGCTCCTTGAAGTGGTCGAACGGCTCCCGGCAGGAGGCGCAGCGGCGCAGTGCCTTGCAGGCGGTGGAGGAGAAGCGGCTGAGCAGAGTGGTGTCGGCCGAACCGCAGTGGGGGCAGCGGATGGCCAGGTCCACCGCGACCGGGCCGCCGTCCGCGGAGGCGCCCCGGCCCGGGCGGGGCGGGGCGATCCCGAACTCGGCCAGCTTGCGGCGTCCCTCGGCGGTGATCGCGTCCGTCGTCCAGGGCGGGGAGAGGACCGTGCGGACCGTCACCTCCGCCACGCCGTGCTCGCGCAGCGCCCGTTCGACGTCGGCGGACATCGCCTCCACCGCCGGGCAGCCGGTGTAGGTCGGGGTCAGTTCGACCTCCACCCGGCCCGGCGCGAGGACGTGCAGGCCGCGCAGTACGCCCAGCTCGGCCAGGGACACCACCGGCAGCTCCGGATCCGGGACGGAGCCCGCGATCTCGCGCAGCTCCGCCTCCAGCGCCGTCGTCTCCGCGGGGGGCGTCACCACGACGCCCCCGGGTGGCTGCGGTGCAGGTGCTGCATCTCGGCGAGCATCCGGCCGAACGGCTCGGTGTGGATGCCCTGCCGCCCGGCACCGGCGGCCCAGGGGCTGCTCTGGGGCCCCTCGGGGACGGTGAGGGTCGCGCGCTCCAGCACGGCGGTGACGCGCCGCGTCCACTCCTCGCGCAGCCCGTCCCAGTCGACGTCCAGGCCCTCCACCGGCCGGAACAGCTCGCCGGTGTGGCGCCACAGCCCGTCCAGCGCGCTCCGCATGCGCGCGTGGCTGACGTCGGTGCCGTCGCCCAGGCGCAGCGTCCAGTGCTCGGCGTGGTCGCGGTGGTAGGCGACCTCCTTGACCGCCTTGGCGGCCAGCGCGGCCAGTCCGGCGTCACCGGTGCCGCCGCCGGCCAGCCGCTCGTACAGCAGCTCCTGGTAGGTGGAGAAGTACAGCTGGCGGGCGATGGTGTGGGCGAAGTCGCCGTTCGGCTGCTCCACGAGCTGCACGTTGGTGAAGGCCCGCTCCTCGCGGAGGTACGCCAGCTCGTCCTCGTCGCCGGCCATCGACAGCAGGACGCGGGCCTGGCCGAGGAGGTCCAGCGCGATGTTGGCGAGGGCGACCTCCTCCTCCAGGACGGGTGCGTGCCCGGCCCACTCGCCCAGGCGGTGGGAGAGGACCAGCGCGTCGTCTCCGAGGGCCAGTACGGCCGTGCGCGGGGCGCTCACAGGTGCCGCACCCCCTCGGGGACCTCGTAGAAGGTGGGGTGCCGGTACGGCTTGTCGGCGGCGGGCTCGAAGAAGGGGTCCTTCTCGTCGGGTGAGGAGGCGGTGATCGCGGACGACGGCACCACCCAGATCGAGACGCCCTCCGACCGCCGGGTGTACAGGTCCCGCGCGTTGCGCAGGGCCATCTCGGCGTCGGGCGCGTGCAGGCTCCCGGCGTGGGTGTGGGACAGGCCGCGCCTGCTGCGGACGAAGACCTCCCACAGGGGCCATTCGCTGGTGGTCATGCCGTCGCCCTTCCGTCGCGGTCCCGCTCCCCGTGCCCGTCCGCGTGCCTGCGGGCGTACGCCGCCGCGGCCTCGCGCACCCAGGCGCCCTCCTCGTGGGCGCGGCGCCGCCGGCTCAGCCGCTGCTCGTTGCAGGGGCCGTTGCCGCGCAGCACCTCGTGGAACTCGGACCAGTCGATCGGCCCGAAGTCGTAGTGCCCGCGCTCCTCGTTCCACCGCAGCTCCGGGTCGGGCAGGGTCAGGCCGAGGGACTCGGCCTGCGGGACGCAGATGTCCACGAAGCGCTGGCGCAGCTCGTCGTTGGAGTGCCGCTTGATCTTCCAGGCCATGGACTGCGCGGAGTGCTTCGACGCGTCGTCGGGCGGGCCGAACATCATCAGCGACGGCCACCACCAGCGGTTCACGGCGTCCTGCGCCATCGCGTGCTGGGCCTCGGTGCCCCGGCTGAGCGCGAGCAGCAGCTCGTACCCCTGGCGCTGGTGGAAGGACTCCTCCTTGCAGACGCGGACCATGGCCCGCGCGTACGGCCCGTAGGAGCAGCGGCACAGCGGCACCTGGTTGGTGATGGCCGCGCCGTCCACCAGCCAGCCGATCGCGCCGACGTCGGCCCAGGTCAGGGTGGGGTAGTTGAAGATGGAGGAGTACTTCTGGCGTCCGGAGTGCAGCTTGTCCAGCAGCTCGTCGCGGCTGACGCCGAGCGTCTCCGCGGCGCTGTAGAGGTACAGCCCGTGCCCCGCCTCGTCCTGCACCTTGGCCATCAGGATCGCCTTGCGGCGCAGCGAGGGCGCCCGCGTGATCCAGTTGGCCTCCGGCTGCATGCCGATGATCTCGGAGTGGGCGTGCTGCGCTATCTGGCGCACCAGCGTCGCGCGGTAGGCGTCGGGCATCCAGTCGCGCGGCTCGATCCGCTCGTCCGCGGCGACCGCCGCGTCGAACGCCCTCTCGTACGCCTCCGGGCCTCCGCCCTGGTCCGTCTCCGGCAGCAGCGTCGTCATGCACAGCTCCCTTGCTCCAGGCGAGGAACCAACCGACCGATCGTTCGGTTCAATGGTGGTCGTCGGGGCCCCAAGGTGTCAAGGCTGTGGATAACCTCGTAGGGCCGCACCGGACCGAGGCGGCCACGGGGAGCGCGACCGGCGACGCGGGGATCGTGAGGGCGGGCCCGGTACCGGGCCCGAGATCGGGGAGGGCATGGATCCACAAGCACGGACCCGTCAGGGGACGCCGCCGTCCCCGGCGGCGTCGGAGGAGGTGCCGGAGGGAGTGTCGCCCCCGGCGTCGGAAGCGGTGTCGTCTCCGGCGTCGGAAGCGGCGTCGGAGAGGGTGCCGGAGGGCGCGCCGGGGGTGATGTCGCTGCCGCCCGCGGCGCGGATCGTCGTCGCGGTGGCGCTGGGGGTCGTCACCGTGCTCGTCGCCGTCCACCTGGCGATGGTCTTCCTGCACGTCGCCCCGGCCAACACCGTCAGCAAGCGGTACGGCTCGACGGTCTCGGACTACATCAACCCGGAGTTCGAGCAGAACTGGAAGCTGTTCGCCCCCAACCCGCTCCAGCAGAACATCGCCGTCCACGCCCGCGCCGAGGTGGCCCGGCCGGACGGCTCCACCGAGCGGACCGGCTGGGTGGACCTGACGGCCATGGACACGGAGAACATCCGGGGCAACCCCTTCCCCAGCCACACCGACCAGAACGAGCTCCGCCGCGCCTGGGACTTCTTCACCGGCTCGCACGACGCGGAGAACCGGTCCACCGGGCTGCGCGGCGACCTCTCCGAGGAGTACCTGCGCCGGATCGTGATGTCGCGCTTCGGCTCCGAGCTGAACGGCGGCGAGGTCAGGCGCGTGCAGGTGCGGTCGGCGACCACGCCGGTCGCGCCGCCGCCGTGGAGCGGCGAGAGCTTCGGCACCGAGACCACCTACCGGGTGCTGCCCTGGTGGCCGGTCGACCGCACGGACGTCCCGGAGGGCGCGTGATGCAGTCCGAGAACGACTCCCCCGCCCCGGCCGTCCCCGGAGCCCGGCCGCCCGGGGACCGACTGTCCGGGGACCGACTGTCCGAGGGCCGGCCGTCCGGAGCCCGGCCGTCCGGGGAAGAGGCCCCCGCGCAGCCTCCCCCGTCGGCCCGGTCGTGGTCGCGGCGGCTGCTGTCGGGGATCGACGATGCGGTCGTGCGCGGCATCGTCCGGGTCAGCGACCGGGCGCTGGGCCCGTACCAGAGCGCGGTCGTCCGGATCGGCTTCTCCCTCACCTGGCTGGGCTTCCTGCTCTTCGAGTGGCCCCACCGGCGCGAGCTGTACGGACCGGACGGCCCGTGGAGCTGGGAGCTGGCCGAGCGGCTGATAGCGAACAACAACGCCTTCACGGTGCTGCTGTGGTCCGACAGCGCGGTCTGGTTCGAGATCGTCTACGCCCTCGCGGTGCTCTCCAGCGCCGCCCTGCTGGTCGGCTGGCGGACCAGGACCATGTCGGTCCTGTTCATGATCGGCGTGCTGTCGCTGCAGAACCGCAGCGTCTTCATGGGCGACGGCGGCGACAACGTCATCCACCTGATGGCGATGTACCTGGTGTTCACCCGCTGCGGCCGGGTCTGGTCGCTCGACGCCCGCCGCGCCCGGCGTTCCGGGGCCACGGGTGCCGCGGGCGCCGAGGGCACCGACATGGTGGGCATCGCGCTGTGGTCGGTGCTCGGCGCCGTCCTGCTGGCGGCCACCACGGGCGGCCGGCTGAGCTGGTTCGGCGACGACGGCCCGGTGCTCTACATCGGCTGGGCGACCGTCCTGTGGGGCCTGTGGCTGGTGTACGGGCTGTGGTGGTACGTCACCCGGCCCGCCGGCGGGGAGGCGGGGTGGAGGGAGACCGCCCGCCGTCTGATGGACGTCCTCGGCAACCTCACCCACAACGCCGCCCTGCTGGTGATCATGGCCGAGGTCTGCCTGATCTACGCGACCGCCGGCTGGTACAAGATCCAGGGTTCGCGCTGGCAGGACGGCACCGCCGTCTACTACCCCCTGCACCTGGACTACTTCGCGCCCTGGCCCGCCCTCGCCGAGGTACTGGGGAGCAGCGGTCTGATGATCATGCTGATCAGCTACGGCACGGTGATCGTCCAGGTCGCCTTCCCCTTCACCCTCTTCAACCGCCGGGTGAAGAACGTGCTGCTCGCCGTGATGATGCTGGAGCACGCCTCCATCGCCGTCGTCCTCGGACTGCCGTTCTTCTCGCTCGCGATGATCGCCGCCGACGCGGTCTTCCTGCCGACGGTCTTCCTGGTTTGGGTCGGCGCCAGGGCGTCGCGGGCCGCGGGACGGCTGCGCCGCGGGCGCCCGCGCGAGCCGGAGCGGGCGGGGGAGCCGGCGGAGCCGGCCGGAGCCGACGGCCCCGCGCGTACCCTCGTGGGGTGAACGACGGCGAGACGGAGGACCGGGCGGTGGGGAACGAGCCCGCGCAGTACGACGAGGGCTACGGCACGGAGGTGGGGGTCGGCCCCCACCCCCGGCCGTGGCCCTCGGACGGGCGGTACGACCCGGAGCTGCTGGCCCACGGCGACCGGCGCAACGTCGTGGACCGCTACCGCTACTGGAGGCGCGAGGCGATCGTCGCCGACCTCGACACCCGGCGGCACGACTTCCATGTCGCGGTGGAGAACTGGAACCACGACTTCAACATCGGCAGCGTCGTGCGCACCGCCAACGCCTTCCTGGCCAAGGAGATCCACATCGTCGGAAAGCGCCGCTGGAACCGGCGCGGCGCGATGGTCACCGACCGCTACCAGCACGTGACCCACCATCCCGACGTGGCCTCCCTCGCCGACCGGGCGCGTGCCGAGGGGTTGCCGGTCATCGGCATCGACAACCTCCCCGGCGCGGTCCCGCTGGAGACCACCGAACTGCCCCGCCGCTGCGTGCTGCTCTTCGGCCAGGAGGGGCCGGGGCTGACGGACGAGGCGTGGAAGCACGCCGAACGCGTCTGCTCCATCGCCCAGTTCGGCTCCACCCGTTCCATCAACGCGGGCGCGGCGGCGGCCATCGCCATGCACGCCTGGATCCGCGCCCACGCCGACATCGGCTGACGCCCGCCCCGGTCGCGGCATCCGGTGGTCCCGGCGCCGCCCGCACCGCCACCGCACCGCGCCGAGCCTGCGCCCGCGCCCTCAGGCCCCGTGCGCCACGGGCGGGTTGGCCGGGGAGAACTCCGGGGCGCCCCAGCGCGGCCCGGACCCGCCGGCGGACTCGACCACGCCGGTGACCGTGAAGTCCACGATCCGCTGGGCGCCGGGAACGGCGGCCGAGCGCTCCGGGGACCAGTCCACGCGGGCCTCGCCGGTGAGACGGAGGAACCCGCCGGTGGACCAGTCGGGGAAGAGGAGCCCGGCCGACGGGTTCTGTTCGAGGTTGCCGAGCGTCATGTACATCGAGTTGCCCGCGTAGTCCGGCCACCACAGCCGGTCCGGTGCCGTCACCCGCACGAAGCCCGGATTGCCGCCCCGGTGCGAGGCGTCGGCCGAGCCGTCCGCCGCGGCCGTCGCGACGAAGAAGGTGTCGGCCGAGGCGACCAGCGCGCGCTGCCGGCCGTCGAGCGCGTCCCCGCGCACCGGGGAGGAGGACCCGCCGTCCCCCGGCGGCGGGTCCTCCTCCGTGACGGTGCGGCGCTGGATGTACTTCGGGCAGTTCGAGTACACCTGCTCGGTGGTGATCCGCAGCCCCGCGCCGTCGGGGCGCGCGGTGCCGTTGAACCGCATCCGGCGGCGGGTGGCCGGCTCGACGGCGATCGCGCCGACGCGCACCGGGCCCGCGGCCAGCGCCTCGGCCAGCGGGTCGCCGGGGCGCGGCCGTACGCCGGTGGTGACGGTCCGCTCGTCCGGAGCCGCCGCGAATCCGGGCGGGCCGGTCAGCGGGGACGCCCACACCCGGCCCCCGCCGTCCGCCCCGCCCAGGACGAGCATGCGGCGCCCGGCAAGGAACTCCGCCGCGACGGGCGGGACCGTGGCGCGGATGCTCCGGCCCACGTGGTCGGCCCGGTCGGTGACGCCCGCCCGCCGCTGCACGGCGCGCTCGCCGGGGTGGTAGACGGCCGCCCCCTCGGTCGCCGGTGTCGTCATCGCGGTGTTCATCGCGGTGTCCTCCCTCGTCCGTTCTCGCCGTTCGTTCCGCTGTCCGAGCCCGCCGTCCGAGCCGCTGTCTAGAAGAAGCCGCAGGTGGGTGCGGCGCCGCTGGGGGCGGGCGCGGTGTCGGCACCGGAGGGGGAGTAGATCTCCAGCCGGATGCCGTCCGGGTCGGTGAAGAAGATCCCGCCGGAGGCGGCGCCCTCGCCGTGGGGGACGACGCCGTCGTACGCGAACGCGGCGCCCATCTCGCGCAGGGCGGCCTCGGCGGCCCGCACCTCCTCGACCGTGTCCACCTGGAACGACAGGTGGTGCAGGCCGGGGCGGCCGGTCTCGAAGTCCCCGGCGCTCTGCTGCCAGAGGGTGACCATCAGCTGTCCGTCGCGGGCGAGGAAGGCCCAGCGCCGGTCGCCGTCGTGCCCCTCGTGGGCGACCTCGAAGCCGAGGAGCCGCCGGTAGAAGGCGAGGGAGCGGTCGAGGTCGGTGACGTTCAGGCCGATGTGGCCGGTGCGCAGGGAGGCCGGGGCGGTGGTCGTGCCGGTCGCGGTGGACATGGCTGTTCCCTCTTCCGTCGGTGGCCGCCCGGTCGGTCCGGGCTAACCGTTGGAAGTGAACGTAAAAGTTAGACATGCCGACTGTCAACCGCTGTGAATATCCATAAGGGTTAGAGAGCTAGGATGGGGGCATGCCTGCCGAGGACCCGCGCCCCCTGATCGGTGAACCGCTCTCCCTTGACCTGCTCAACACCCGCTGGGTGGAGGGGGGATCGGAGCGGGACCTGCTCACCGGAGTCGACGGCCTCGCGGTCTGGCTGGCGTCGGCGGGGCTGGCCGGACGCTGTACGGCCGACGGGGCGGCGCTGGCCGCCGTCCGGCGGGCGCGCGAGGTGCTGGCCGCCGCCGCGGCGGACCCCATCGCCCATCCGGAGGCCGTACGGGAGGGCCTCAACGAGGTCCTGGCACACGGAAGGGTCCGCCGGGTGATGACACCCGACGGACCCTGTGACGAGCCCGAGACCGACGACGCGGCCTGGCTGGCGGCCTGGCTGGCCGTCGACGACTATCTGCGGCTGCTGCGCCTGGACCCGGCCCGCATCCGCCGCTGCGCGCATCCGAAGTGCGTGCTGCACTTCTTCGACACCTCGCAGAACCGCAGGCGGCGCTGGTGCTCGATGGCGGTCTGCGGGAACCGGGCCAAGGCGTCCCGGCACTACGCCAGAAGCCGGGAGTGAACCGGGGCGCGGGACCCCGGTCCGCAGCCCGCAGCGCTACGCCGGCCTGCGCACCTCCACCGTGCGGAAGCGGCTCGCCACGAACGCCCCGTCGCACAGCGCCGCGTTGGCCGCCGGATTGCCGCCGGAGCCGTGGAAGTCGGAGAACGCCGCGGTCTGGTTGACGTACACCCCGCCGGTCAGGTTCAGCGAGAGCTGCGCGCACTCCTCCAGGCAGGCCTCCTCGACCAGCCGCTCCACCTCCGGCGAGGTGGTGTACGCCCCGACCGTCATCGCGCCCTTCTCCCGGACGGTGCGGCGCAGCAGCTCGACCGCGTCGGCCGTGGAGTCCACGGCGACCGCGAAGGAGACCGGGCCGAAGCACTCCGCCATGCAGGCCCGCTCCGACTCCGGCTTCGCCCCGTCCAGCTTGACGATCGCCGGGGTGCGGACCGTGGCGCCGGGGAACTCCGGGTGCTCCACCGCGCGGGAGGCGAGGGCGACCTCGCCCAGCTCCGCCGCGCCCTCCAACCGCTCGCGCACCCCGGGGTTGACGATGGCGCCCAGCAGCGCCACCGCCCGCTGGTCGTCGCCCAGCAGCTTGTCCACCGCGCCCGCCAGGTCGGCGACGAACTCGTCGTAGGACCGGTGGCCCGCGTCCGTGTCGATGCCGTCGCGCGGGATCAGGAGGTTCTGCGGGGTGGTGCACATCTGGCCGCTGTAGAGGGAGAGGGAGAAGGCCAGGTTGCCCAGCATGCCCCGGTAGTCGTCGGTGGAGTCGACGACGATCGTGTTGACGCCGGCCTTCTCGGTGAAGACCTGGGCCTGGCGGGCGTTGGCCTCCAGCCAGTCGCCGAAGGCGGTCGAGCCCGTGTAGTCGATGATCCGGACCTCGGGCCGGACGGCCAGCTCCTTGGCGATGCCCTTGCCGTCCCGCTCGGCGGCCAGCGCCACCGCGTTCGGGTCGAAGCCCGCCTCGGCCAGGACCTCGCGGGCCACCCGCACCGTCAACGCCAGCGGCAGGACCGCGCGCGGGTGCGGCTTGACCAGCACCGGGTTGCCCGTGGCGAGGGAGGCGAACAGACCCGGGTAGCCGTTCCAGGTGGGGAAGGTGTTGCAGCCGATCACCAGCGAGATCCCGCGCGGCACCGGTGTGAACTCCTTGACCAGCTCCAGCGGGTCCCGCTTGCCCTGGGGCTTGGTCCACCGCGCCGAACCCGGGGTGCGGGCCTGCTCGGCGTAGGCGTACGCCACCGCCTCCAGACCGCGGTCCTGGGCGTGCGGGCCGCCGGCCTGCATCGCCATCAGGTACGCCTGTCCGCTGGTGTGCATCACCGCGTGGGCGAACTCGTGGGTGCGCGCGTTGATCCGGGCCAGGATCTCCAGGCACACCAGCGCCCGGACCTCCGGGCCCGCGTCCCGCCAGGCGGGCAGCGCGGCGCGCATCGCGGGCAGCAGCGCCTCCACGTCGGCGTGCGGGTACTCCACGCCCAGCTCGACGCCGTACGGCGAGACCTCGCCCCCCACCCAGCCGTCCGTGCCGGGCTGGTCCAGTTCGAAGCGGCGGCCGAGCAGCGCGTCGAACGCGGCCTTCCCCTCGGCGGCGCCGAGCGAGCCGTGCTCCTCGCCGTAGGCCTTGGGGTGCTCCGGGTAGGGGGACCAGTAGTCCCTGGAGCGGATCGCCTCCAGCGCCCGGTCCAGTGTCGGGCGGTGCTTCTCCGCGAGCCGCGCCGGGGTCAGCGGCGGGGCCTGGGTGGGTGCGGCGGCCATCGGGGACCAACTCCTCGTCGAGCGGGCGGGCGGCGGTGTGCCGTGCGGACGGGGCCCGGGCGGACCGTGCGGGCGGCGTGCGCGGGCGGACCGTGCGCGGACGGACGGACAGGTAGATACTGCTACCGAACGATCGGTCGGGGCAAGAGGGGCAGGCCGCCTGTGGATAACATCGGGACCATGCCAGTCAAGCCGTCGGCCGGATCGCCGGCCAAGTCGCCGGCCAGGTCACCGGGGCGCGACACCTACACGCCCGAATCGCTCCTCGCGGTGGCCGTGGGGGTGTTCAACGAACGCGGGTACGACGGCACTTCGATGGAGCACCTCTCCCGCGCGGCGGGGATCTCCAAGTCGTCCATCTACCACCACGTGCGGGGCAAGGAGGAGCTGCTGCACCGGGCCATAGCCCGCGCGCTCGACGGCCTCTTCGCGATCCTGGACGAGCCGGACGCCGGCCGGGGGCGGGCGATCGAGCGGCTGGAGCACGTCACCCGCCGTACCGCCGACGTGCTGATGGCCGAGCTGCCCTACGTCACCCTGCTGCTGCGGGTGCGCGGCAACACCCGCACCGAGCGCTGGGCGATGGAGCGCCGCCGCGAGTTCGACCACCGGGTGGCCGGGCTGCTGAAGGCCGCCGCCGCCGAGGGCGACCTCCGCACCGACCTCGACGCCCGGCTGGCCACCCGGCTGCTCTTCGGAATGATCAACTCCATCGTGGAGTGGTACCGCCCGCAGCCCGGGGACGCCGTGGACCGCGAGCGGGTCGCCGACGCGGTGGTGAGGCTCGCCTTCGAGGGGCTGCGCAAGCAGTAGGCGGCGAGCGGGCGGTCCGGCCGGTCCGGGAAGTCCGGGCGGTCCGCGAGGTGCGCGAGGCCCGGTCGGTCCGGTCGGTCCGGTCCGGGCTCACGGCTCCGGTTCGAGATCGGTCTCCTCGAAGACCAGCAGCGTGCGGGTGCTCAGCACCTCCGGCATCGCCTGTATGCGGGTGAGCACCAGCTCCCGCAGCGCCCGGTTGTCGGCGGTGTGCACCAGCAGGAGCACGTCGAAGTCGCCGCTGACCAGCGCGATGTGCGCGGCGCCCGGCAGCGCCTGGAGCTTCTCGCGCACCGTGCGCCAGGAGTTCTGCACGATCTTCAGCGTGATGTAGGCCGAGGCGCCCTGGCCCGCGCGCTCGTGGTCCACCCGGGCCGTGAAGCCGCGGATCACCCCGTCCTCGACGAGGCGGTTGATCCGGGCGTACGCGTTGGCCCGCGACACGTGCACCCGCTCGGCCACCGACCGTATCGACGCCCGTCCGTCCAGTTGCAGCATCCGCAGGATGGACCGGTCGACCGGGTCGAGCGGTCTGGCCGCCGGCCGGTGGTCGCCTTCCGGCGCCTCGGGGGCCATCTGTTCTTCCGGCATGGCCTGCCGCCTCCCCTCCATGGACGTCCTGCCGACATCCCACGCCGCGCAGAACCGTTTGTCCACAGGGCGATGCCACCCGTAGCCAAAATGCGCCGACGACCGAACAATCGGTAGGGGGCGCGCCGAACCAGCGCGGCCCCTGCCCGCCGATGCCCCCTACCCGGAGGTGCTCGACATGACCGTCCTGGAGCAGCCAGGCGCCTACCGCCCCGCGCCGCCGCCCGCCTGGCAGCCGCGCACGGACCCCGTGCCGCTGCTGCCGGACTCCGAGCCGTACCGGCTGCTGGGCACCGGCGCCGACCTCGATCCCGGGCTGCTCAGGACGCTGTACGCGCACCTGGTGCGGGGCCGCCGCTACAACCGGCAGGCCACCGCGCTCACCAAGCAGGGCCGGCTCGCCGTCTACCCCTCCTCCACCGGGCAGGAGGCGTGCGAGGTGGCCGCCGCCCTCGTGCTCCGGGAGCACGACTGGCTCTTCCCCAGCTACCGCGACACCCTCGCCGCCGTCGCCCGCGGCATGGACCCGGCCGAGGCCCTCGGACTGCTGCGCGGCGACTGGCACACCGGCTACGACCCGTACGAGCACCGCGTCGCCCCGCTGTCCACCCCGCTGGCCACCCACCTGCCGCACGCCGTCGGGCTCGCCCACGCCGCCCGCCTCAAGGGCGACGACGTCGTGGCGCTGGCGATGGTCGGCGACGGCGGCACCAGCGAGGGCGACTTCCACGAGGCCCTGAACTTCGCCGCCGTCTGGCGCACCCCGACCGTCTTCCTCGTGCAGAACAACGGCTTCGCGATCTCCGTCCCGCTGGCCAAGCAGACCGCCGCGCCCTCACTGGCCCACAAGGCCGTCGGCTACGGCGTCCCCGGCCGGCTGGTGGACGGCAACGACGCCGCGGCCGTCCACCGGGTGCTCTCCGAGGCCGTCGAGCGCGCCCGGCGGGGCGAGGGCCCCACCCTCGTGGAGGCCGTCACCTACCGGATCGACGCCCACACCAACGCCGACGACGCCACCCGCTACCGCGGCGACGACGAGGTCGGGGCATGGCTGGAACACGACCCCGTGGCGCTGCTGGAGCGCGAGCTGACCGAACGCGGCCTGTTCGACGACGCGACGCGGGACGGGGCGCACGACGAGGCCGAGGAGATGGCCGCGCGGCTGCGCGAGGCGATGAACGGGGACCCGGTGCTCGACCCGATGGACCTCTTCGACCACGTCTACGCGGAGAAGACCACGCAGCTCGGGGAGCAGGCCGCGCAGCTGCGCGCCGAGCTGGACGCCGAGAACGCCGAGAACGCAGCGGAGGGTGGGCGATGACGACCGCGACCACCGGGCGGAGCGCGGACGGGACCGCCCGCTCCGCCCGCAAGCCGGCCACCATGGCCCAGGCCCTCAACCGCGCGATGCGCGACGCCATGGCCGAGGATCCGGCCGTGCACGTGCTCGGCGAGGACGTCGGCACGCTCGGCGGCGTCTTCCGCGTCACCGACGGACTGACGAAGGAGTTCGGCGAGGACCGCTGCACCGACACCCCGCTGGCCGAGGCCGGCATCCTGGGCACGGCCGTCGGCATGGCGATGTACGGGCTGCGGCCGGTGGTGGAGATGCAGTTCGACGCCTTCGCCTACCCGGCGTTCGAGCAGCTCCTCAGCCATGTCGCCAAGATGCGCAACCGCACGCGCGGGAAGATGCCGCTGCCCGTCACGATCCGTGTGCCCTACGGCGGCGGGATCGGCGGCGTGGAGCACCACAGCGACTCCTCCGAGGCCTACTACATGGCCACCCCCGGCCTCCACGTGGTGACCCCGGCGACCGTGGCCGACGCCTACGGGCTGCTGCGGGCCGCCATCGCCTCCGACGACCCGGTGGTCTTCCTCGAGCCCAAGCGGCTGTACTGGTCGAAGGCCGACTGGTCGCCCGAGGAGCCGGAGGCCGTCGAGCCCATCGGCCGCGCCCGGGTCCGCCGCACCGGCACGTCCGCGACGCTGATCACCTACGGGCCGTCGGTGCCCGTCTGCCTGGAGGCCGCCGAGGCCGCCCGCGAGGAGGGCTGGGACCTGGAGGTCGTCGACCTGCGCTCCCTGGTGCCCTTCGACGACGAGACCGTCTGCGCCTCGGTGCGGCGCACCGGGCGGGCCGTGGTCGTCCACGAGTCCAGCGGCTTCGGCGGCCCGGGCGGCGAGATCGCCGCCCGGATCACCGAGCGCTGCTTCCACCACCTGGAGGCGCCGGTGCTGCGTGTGGCCGGGTTCGACATCCCCTACCCGCCGCCGATGCTGGAGCGCCACCACCTGCCCGGCGTGGACCGGGTGCTGGACGCCGTCGCCCGGCTCCAGTGGGAGGCGGAGTGGACCGAGCGGCCCGAGGCGTCCGGCCGGCCGGGAGCGCCCGAGAGGAGTGGCCGCTGATGGCCGAGGTCCGCGAGTTCACCCTGCCCGACCTGGGGGAGGGGCTGACGGAGGCCGAGATCGTCCGCTGGCTGGTCTCCGTCGGCGACGTCGTCGCCGTCGACCAGCCGGTCGTGGAGGTCGAGACGGCCAAGGCGATGGTCGAGGTGCCGTGCCCGTACGGCGGTGTGGTCACCGCGCGGTTCGGTGAGGAGGGCGCCGAGGTCCCCGTCGGCGCGCCCCTGGTCACGGTGGCCGTCGGCGCGTCCGCCGGCGAGTTCGGCGCCGCGGCCGGCGGCGCGGGGCGCGGGGAGCGGTCCGGCTCCCCGGCCGACGGACCGGCCGGCGCCCCGGAGAAGTCCGGGAACGTGCTGGTGGGGTACGGCACGGGTGCCCCCGCGGCCCGCCGCCGCCGGGTCCGCCCGGCGAACGGCGTGCCCGTCGCGTCCGCTCCCGCGCCCGCCGCCCCGGTGGCCCCGGCTCCGGCGGCCCCGGCTCCCGCCGCGCCCGTGGAGGCCCGGCCCGCCGACGGCCCCGTCCCCGTGATCTCGCCGCTGGTGCGGCGGCTCGCGCGGGAGCACGGCATCGACCTGCGGCGGATCTCCGGTTCCGGCCCGCGGGGCCTGATCCTGCGCGCCGACGTCGACCGTGCGGTGGCGGCGGCCGGGGCCGCGCCGTCCCCCGCCTCCGCCGCGACCGCACCCGCCGCACCCGCCCCCGCCGCGGCCGGCGCCGCGCGCGGCGAGCGGATCCCGCTGCGCGGGCTGCGCGGCGCGGTCGCCGAGAAGCTCTCCACCTCCCGGCGCGAGGTCCCCGACGCCACCTGCTGGGTGGACGCCGACGCCACCGAACTGCTCGCCGCCCGGCGGGCGATGAACGCCGCGGGGTCCAAGATCTCCCTGCTCGCCCTCCTCGCCCGGATCTGCACGGCCGCCCTCGCCCGCTTCCCCGAGCTGAACGCGACGGTGGACACGGCGGCGCGCGAGATCGTCCGTCTGCCCGAGGTCCACCTGGGCTTCGCCGCGCAGACCGAGCGCGGGCTCGTCGTCCCCGTCGTACGCGACGCCCACACCCGGAACGCGACCGAACTCACCGGGGAGCTCGCCCGGCTGACCGAGTCCGCCCGCGCGGGGACGCTGAGGCTCGACGAGGTGACCGGGGGCACCTTCACCCTCAACAACTACGGTGTGTTCGGGGTGGACGGCTCCACGCCGATCATCAACCACCCCGAGGCGGCGATGCTCGGCGTCGGCCGCATCACCCCCAAGCCGTGGGTGCACGAGGGCGAACTGGCCGTGCGCCAGGTCGTGCAGCTGTCGTGCACCTTCGACCACCGGGTGTGCGACGGCGGTACGGCGGGCGGCTTCCTGCGGTACGTGGCCGACTGCGTCGAGCAACCGGCCGTCCTGCTGCGCACTCTGTAACCGGCGTGGCGGGCGGCACGGCCATACTCGTGGCATGACCCACGTGTACGACGCCGTCGTCATCGCGGGCGGCGCCGCCCGCCGGCTCGGCGGGACGGACAAGCCGGCCCTCACCGTCGGGGGCCGGTCGCTGCTCGACCGGGTGCTGGACGCGTGCGCGGACGCGGCGCGGACCGTGGTCGTCGGCCCGCGGCGGCCGACGGCCCGGCCGGTGGAGTGGACGCGCGAGGAGCCGTCCGGCGGCGGGCCGCTGGCCGCGCTCGACGCCGGGCTGCGCCGCACCGGGCGGGAGACGGTGCTGGTGCTCTCCGCGGACCTGCCGTTCCTGACGCCCGCCACCGTACGGGCACTTCTCGACGGCGCAGTCGGCGCAGTCGGCGCAGTCGGCGCCGTCGGCACCGGCGCGGACGGGGTGGACGGAGCGGACGGGGTGGACGGCGCGATCGTGGACGACGGCCGCGCCCAGCCCCTCCTGGGCGCCTACCGCGCCGAGTCCCTCCGCCGCGAACTGGCCCTGCTCGCCGCCGAGCACGGGCGGCTGGCGAACCTCCCCCTGCGGCTGCTCACCGACGAGCTCGTGCTGCGCCGCGTCGCCCCGGCCGGCCCCGACGAGGCCCGCGACTGCGACACCTGGGAGGATCTTGCCTCGGCCCGCTCCCGGATCAGGGAGCATGGACGTGTGCTGAACGAATGGATCACCGCCGCCAAGGCCGAACTCGGCATCGACCTCGACGTCGACACCGCCGCCCTCCTCGACCTCGCGCGGGATGCCGCCCACGGCGTGGCCCGGCCCGCCGCTCCGCTGACGACCTTCCTCGTCGGATACGCGGCGGCGCGTGCGGGCGGCACCCCCGAGGACGTCGCCGAGGCCGCCCGCAAGGCCGCCGGACTGGCCCGGCGCTGGGCCGCGGAGGCTGCGGAAGCCGAGGGGGACGGGAGGAGCGGGGGGACCGCGGACGGCGGCAAGGGGACGAACGCCGGATGAGCGGCGACGAGCTGGCCGACGCCCTCGCCCTGGCCAACGGGCACCGCGACGGGCACCGCGAGGGCCGCCGCGACGGGCACCGCGACGGGCACGGTGAAGGCCGCCGGGAGGACCGGAGCCCCGGCCCCGACCGCCCCGACCGCCCGGCCCACCGGGCGCGGCACCACGACTGGCCCGCCGCCCGCGCCGCCGCCGCCCGCGCCGGAGCCGGACGGCGGCCCGAGACCGCCGCCGTGCCCCTGGACGCGGCCCTCGGCCACCGCCTCGCCGCCCCCCTGACCGCGCTCACCGACCTGCCGGCGTTCGACACCTCGGCCATGGACGGCTGGGCCGTCTCCGGCCCCGGCCCGTGGGAGCTGGCCGGCCCCGCCGGCGGCTGCCACGGCGTCCTGGCCGGCGACGACTCCCCGTCCCCGCTCCCGGACGGCCACGCCGTCCGCATCGCCACCGGCGCCCGCATCCCGCCCGGCACCACCGCCGTACTGCGCTCCGAGCACGGCGAGGTCCGCGACCGGCGGCTGCGCGCCCCCAGGGCGCCCCAGCACGGCGCCGACATCCGCCCGCGCGGCCAGGAGTGCGGGACGGGCGACCACCTGCTGCCCGGCGGTACGCCGGTCACCCCCGCCGTGCTCGGCCTCGCCGCCGCCGCGGGCTGGGACGAACTGCCGGTCGTACGCCGCCCCCGCGCCGAAGTCCTGGTGCTGGGCGACGAGTTGCTGGCCTCCGGCCTTCCGGAGGGCGGCCGCGTCCGCGACGCGCTCGGCCCCATGGTCGGCCCCTGGCTGGCGGCCCTGGGCGCCGAGGTCACCGCCACCCGCCGCCTGGGCGACGACGCCGGGGCGCTGCACGCCGCGCTGGCGGGGACCACCGCGGACCTCGTCGTCACCACCGGGGGCACGGCCGCCGGCCCCGTCGACCACGTCCACCCCGCCCTGCGCCGCCTGGGGGCGGAGCTGCTGGTCGACGGGGTGCGGGTGCGCCCCGGCCACCCGATGCTGCTGGCGAGGCTGCCCGCCGGGGCGCACCTGGTCGGGCTGCCCGGCAATCCGCTGGCGGCCGTGTCCGGGCTGCTCACCCTCGCCGAACCGCTGCTGCGGGCCGCCACCGGCGCCGGGGAGCCGTCCGACGGCCGGGACGGCCCGGCGCCCCGGCCGCCGGACGCCCCCCTCCTCGGCGAGGTCCACGGCCACCCCCGTGACACCCGGCTGGTCCCGGTCGTGCAGGATGGCAGGGGCGTACGGCCGCTGCGCTTCAGCGGTCCCGCGATGCTCCGCGGCATCGCGACGGCCACCGCCCTCGCGGTCGTACCGCCCGGCGGCGCCCCCACCGGCGCCGGCGTACACCTCCTGAGACTCCCGTGGGCGTGACGGAATGAATCACACCTCGCCCGAAGAGCTGCAGCACTTCGTGCAGCTCCCCGAGCCCGCCGCCGGGCCGCTGCGCCAGGTGCTGCGGCGACTGCTGGCGGCGCTGGCCGTCCTGTGCGCCACGGCCATGCTGGTCTACCTCGAGCGCGACGGCTACAGCGACAACGTGGACGGCAACGTCTCCCTGCTGGACTGCTTCTACTACACCACCGTCAGCCTCTCCACCACCGGCTACGGCGACATCGCCCCGGCCAGCGACAGCGCCCGGCTGGTCAACGTCCTGGTCATCACCCCGCTGCGCGTCCTGTTCCTGATCATCCTGATCGGCACCACCCTGGAGGTGCTGGCCGAGCGGACGCGCCAGCAGTGGCGCCTGGCCCGCTGGAGGTCCTCCTTGCGCGATCACACCGTCATCATCGGCTTCGGCACGAAGGGCCGCTCCGCGGCCGAGACGCTCATCTCGACCGGGGTCCCCCGGGAGCGGATCGTGATAATCGACCCGAGCCGCAAGGTCGTCGAGGCGGCGAACGCCGACGGCTACACCGGCGTCGTCGGCGACGCGACCCGCAGCGACGTCCTGCTGAAGGCGGAGCTCCAGCGCGCGGCCCAGGTCGTCATCTCCACCCAGCGCGACGACACCGCGGTCCTGGTGACGCTCACCGCCCGCCAGCTCAACCGCAACCTGCGCATCGTCGCGGCGGTGCGCGAGGAGGAGAACGCGCCGCTGCTGCGGCAGTCCGGCGCCGACTCCGTGATCACCAGCGCCAGTGCCGCCGGCCGCCTCCTCGGCATGTCCATGCTCAGCCCGAGCGCGGGCGCGGTCATGGAGGACCTGATCCACCAGGGCACGGGCCTGAACCTGACCGAGCGCCCGGTCACCAAGGCGGAGGCCGGCCACTCCCCGCGCGAGTGCAAGGACCTGGTGGTCTCCGTGGTGCGCGGCCACCGGGTGCTGGGCTACGACGACCCGGACGCGGCCGTCCTGGAGCTGACCGACCGCCTCGTCGTCATCCGCCGCGCCTCGCCCTCCACCACCGTCATCCCCTCGGAAAACCCGCGGAGGTAGCGTCACCCCCATGCACGCGATCACCATCACCGAACCCGGCGGCCCCGACGTCCTGGCCTGGACCGAGGTGGACGACCCCGTGCCCGGCGAGGGCGAGGTCCTGGTGGAGGTGGCGGCCAGCGCCGTCAACCGCGCCGACGTCCTCCAGCGGCAGGGCTTCTACGACCCGCCGCCCGGCGCCTCGCCCTACCCCGGACTGGAGTGCGCGGGCCGGATCGCCGCGCTGGGGTCCGGCGTGGGCGGCTGGAGGGTCGGCGACCGGGTGTGCGCGCTGCTCGCGGGCGGCGGGTACGCCGAGAAGGTCGCGGTGCCGCACGGCCAGCTCCTGCCGCTGCCCGACACCCCCGACGGCCCGCTCGACCCCGTCGCCGCCGCGGCCCTCCCCGAGGTCGCGTGCACGGTGTGGTCGAACGTCTTCATGCTCGCGAAGCTGCGCCCCGGCGAGACCCTGCTGGTCCACGGCGGGGCCAGCGGCATCGGCACCATGGCGATCCAGCTCGCCAAGGCCGTCGGCGCGCGGGTGGCGGTCACCGCGGGCGGTCCGGAGAAACTGGCGCGCTGCGCCGAACTGGGCGCGGACGTCCTGATCGACTACCGCGAGCAGGACTTCGCCGAGGAGGTCCGGGCGGCCACCGGCGGACGCGGCGCGGACGTGGTCCTGGACATCATGGGCGCCAAGTACCTGGAGCGGAACGTGAAGGCGCTCGCCCGGGGCGGCCGGATCGTGGTCATCGGCCTCCAGGGCGGGGTCAGGGGCGAACTGCACCTGGGGGCGCTGCTCGCCAAGTCCGGCACGATCGCGGCCACCTCCCTGCGCGGCCGTCCCCTGGACGAGAAGGCGGAGATCGTCGCGGCGGTGCGGGAGCACGTGTGGCCGCTGATCGCGGCGGGGCGGGTCCGGCCCGTCGTGGACCGGACCGTGCCGATGAGTAATGCCGCCCGGGCCCACGGGGTACTCGAGGAGAGCGGTCACGTGGGCAAGGTCGTTCTCACCGTCTGAGATGCCGGACCCGCGCGTTCGTGTGACGCTTGTTACACCATTGGATGCTTGGTACGGGAGGGGGCTTGGCGGTGAGAGAAGCCGCGATCACCCTGCTGGCCTGCGCGATGGTGCTCGTCCCGGCACCGGTCGCCCTGGCTTCCCAGCAGACGGCGGCCGTGGGGGCCGCTTCCGGCGGCGCGCGGGAGGGCGTGGAGCCCAGATCGGACAAGCCGGAGAAGCCGGGCAAGCCCTCCCCCACCTCCTCCCCGGACGACCCGGGCGACCCGGAGGAGAGCGGGGACCCGGACGAACCGCGGGATCCGGACGACCCGGAGGAGGAGCCGTCGCGCCCCTCGTGGCCCTCCCTGCCGCCGTGGCCGCCGGGCGGCGGTTCCTCCCCCGGCCCGGATCCCACGCCCACGCCGGAGCCCACCTCCGGCGAGCCCTCCGGTGAGCCGTCCGGCACGGCCCCCGGCGGGGACGGGGACGGCGGGGACGACCGCGGAGAGCGGAAGCCCGACGGCCGCGACGACCCCGACGGCCCCGACGACGGAGCGTCCGCCGAGCCGCCGGGCACGTCGCGGCAGAGCCCGCAGGGGTGGACCGAGCAGATCAGCGACCAGCGCGCGGGCACCGGCGGCCAGTACGACGACTACGTCTACGACGACGGCGAGGGCGGCCGGAGGTACAGCGAGAGCCGCGCGACGCCCGCCACCGGCGGGCAGCTGCTGCCGGTGCTGCCGCTCGGCGCCGGACTGACCTTCCTCGGCCTGGGCCTGGCGTCGTTCGCCCTGCGGCTGCGCCGCTGAGGGGCGCGGGGGCGTCCCGGAGGCGGTGTCCGCACGGCCTCCGGGACCGCCCCGGGGGATCGCCCGGCGGACGCCCGGACGGGCGATGCAGAATGGGGGGTATGACACAGCCGATGAACGAACGCTCGCAGGAGGGCCAGCAGGTCCTGGTCGTCGGACCGGACGGGATGGCCCTCGGCGGCACCGCCGCTCCGAAGGGCGGGGACGGCGGCTCCGGGGAGGAGCCGCGCGAGGTCCCCGTGACGGAGATGGTCGAGCAGCCCGCGAAGGTCATGCGGATCGGCAGCATGATCAAGCAGCTCCTGGAGGAGGTCAAGTCGGCTCCTCTGGACGAGGCCAGCCGCGCCCGGCTCAAGGAGATCCACGCCAGCTCGGTCAAGGAGCTGGAGGACGGCCTGGCGCCCGAGCTGATCGAGGAGCTGGAGCGGATCTCGCTGCCGTTCACCGACGACGCGGTGCCCACCGAGGCCGAGCTGCGCATCGCGCAGGCCCAGCTCGTGGGCTGGCTGGAGGGCCTGTTCCACGGCATCCAGACGGCGCTGTTCGCCCAGCAGATGGCGGCCCGCGCCCAGCTCGAGCAGATGCGCCGGGCGCTCCCGGCGGGCGTGCTGCCCGACGACGACGGCGAGGGCCGCGGCCAGGTCCGCTCCGGCCCCTACCTCTGAGCTGCCTCCGGGCAGTCCCGGACCCCTTGGACGAGGCGGGC
>NZ_JARVKV010000039.1 GCF_029813835.1 Streptomyces sp. DH37 | reverse complement strand
TTTTCGGTATCCGATCCCCGGCCGGCGGGGTCCTGCCCTTTTCCTCCGCGCCGTTTCCGGCGCTTCCACCACCGTAGCGGATTTCCCTCCCGGCTCCTAATCGAGCCACCCGGATCGGAATTACGGCACGCCGGAATTCATCCCCGGAAGGGATTCACACTGAGTGAGTGGTCGTCGCCGGAGGCGACAGAAGGGCTGCCCGACATCGAAGTGATCCCGTGACAGCTCGGAGAACATTACACGACGGGAAGCCGTGCATCAAACAGCCCTAGCCGTTGCCGCCGGAGGCCAGCTCGCGGCTGCGGTCGCGGGCCGCCTCCAGGGCCGCGATCAGTGCGGCGCGGACGCCGTGCCTCTCCAGCTCGCGGATGGCGCTGATCGTGGTGCCCGCCGGGGAGGTGACCGCCTCGCGGAGCTTGACCGGGTGCTCGCCGCTGTCCCGGAGCATCACCGAGGCGCCGATGGCGGCCTGGACGATCAGGTCGTGCGCCTTGTCCCGGGGGAGGCCGAGCAGGATGCCCGCGTCGGTCATGGCTTCCACCAGGTAGTAGAAGTACGCCGGGCCCGAGCCGGAGAGCGCCGTGGCGGCGTCCTGCTGGGACTCCGGGACGCGCAGCGTCTTGCCGACCGGCTGGAAGATCTCCTCGGTGCGGACGAGGTGGGCCTCGGTGGCGTGCGTGCCGGCGGAGATGACGGACATGCCCTCGTCCACCAGCACCGGGGTGTTGGGCATGACCCGGACGACCGGGGCGTTCTCGGCGAGGCGCGCCTCGATGAAGGTCGTCGGGATGCCGGCCGCGGCGCTGACGACCAGGCGGTCGGCGGGGACGTGGGGCGCCAGCTCGTCGAGGAGGGCCGCCATGTCCTGCGGCTTGACCGCCAGGATGAGGGTGTCGGCGGTCTTGGCGGCCTCGGCGTTCGTGACCGCGGTGACGCCGTGGCGGGTGCGCAGTTCCCGGGCGCGTTCCGGGCGGCGGGTGGTGACCAGGAGGTCGGACGGCGACCAGCCGGCGCGGATCATGCCCGACAGCAGGGCCTCGCCGATCTTGCCGGCTCCGAGGACGGCGATCTTCTGGGTCATGGGACGGCTCACCTTGTCCGGGTCCAGTGCGTGCGGTGCTGCGCCGCCATCCTCGCACTCGGAGCGGCGGGGCCGCCGAACCGTCCATCTGGCGGTCGCACCTCCGCCTCCGGGTACAGGCGGACGACCGGGTTCGGGTTGACGTTCGGCGGGTTCGCCGGGGCGGACGGCGTCCGGGGCGGAGGCGGGGCGGCTCGGGCGCCTTCCGCACCGCCTTCCACGTGGACGATCCGCGCGCGGTGGCCGTCCGCGCCCGGCGGCCTCCGCACGCGGACGGCCACCGCGGGGGTCAGGGCGTGCGGCGGCGGAGGGTGGCCGCGCCGAGGAGCAGGACGAGGAGGGCGCTGCCAGCGACGACCACGATGTCGCGGACGAGGTCGCCGGTGACGTCGGGACTGCGCAGGACCTCGTTCATGCCGTCCACCGCGTACGACAGGGGCAGGACGTTCGAGACGGCCTCCAGGACGGGCTGCATGGTGTCGCGCGGGGCGAGCAGGCCGCAGAGCAGGAGCTGCGGGAGGATCAGGGCGGGCATGAACTGGACGGCCTGGAACTCGGTGGCGGCGAAGGCGGAGACGAACAGGCCCAGCGCCGTGCCGAGCAGGGCGTCGAGCAGGGCGATGAGCAGCAGCAGCCAGGGCGAGCCCGCGAAGTCCAGGTCCAGGAACCAGATCGTCACGCCGGTGGCCAGGGCGGCCTGGGCGACGGCCAGCAGTCCGAAGGCCAGGGCGTAGCCCAGGACCAGGTCCGTCCTGCCCAGCGGCATGGACAGCAGGCGCTCCAGCGTGCCCGAGGTGCGTTCGCGCAGGGTGGCGATGGAGGTGACCAGGAACATCGTGATCATCGGGAAGACGCCGAGCAGCGAGGCGCCGATGCGGTCGAAGAGTCCGGGGTCGTCGACGTAGACGTAGTGGAGCAGGACGATCAGCAGCACGGGGACGAGCAGCAGCAGCGCGATCGTGCGGGGGTCGTGGCCGAGCTGGCGCAGTACGCGGCGGGCGGTGGCCAGGGTGCGCAGGGCGTTCATCGGGCCTCCTCCTCCCGGGCGGTCCCGACCAGGTGCAGGAAGGCGTCCTCGACGGTTCCGGCGCGGGTGCGGGCGCGCAGGGCGCCGGGGGTGTCGTCGGCGAGGAGGCGGCCGGCGCGCATCAGCAGCAGGCGCTCGCAGCGGTCGGCCTCGTCCATGACGTGGGACGAGACGAGCAGGGTGGTGCCGCGCTCGCGGGCGAGGCGGTGGAAGAGGTCCCACAGGTCGCGGCGGAGGACGGGGTCGAGGCCGACGGTGGGCTCGTCGAGGACGAGCAGTTCGGGGGAGCCGAGCAGGGCGACGGCCAGGGAGACCCGGGAGAGCTGCCCGCCGGAGAGGTTCCCGGCGAGGACGTCGGCGTGGGAGGTGAGGTCGACGTCGGCCAGGGCGCGTTCGACCCGGTCGCGGTGGTCGGCGCGGGGCAGGCCCAGGACGGCGGCGAAGTACTCCAGGTTCTGCCGGGCGGTCAGGTCGGTGTAGACGGAGGCGGTCTGGGTGACGTATCCGACGCGGGAGCGCAGCGGCGCGGCCCCGGCCGGGCGGCCGAGCACGTCGAGGGTGCCGGTGACCTTCGCCTGGGTGCCGACGACGGCGCGCATCAGCGTGGACTTGCCGCAGCCGCTGGGGCCCAGCAGGCCGGTGACGGTGGAGCGGGGGACCTCGAAGGAGAGGTCGTCGATGACGGTGCGGCCACCGCGGACGACGGTGAGGCCGTCGGCTCGGATGGCCGGTGCCGCAGTGGAATTCATCATGTGTTGAATAATGCTCCCGGGCCGCCGGGGCCGTCAAGCGCGGAGCGGGCCGGGCATGCGAAAGCCCCCGTCCGGGGGCGGACGGGGGCGGACGAGGGCGGACGGGGGTGTGGCCGGGAGTGCCGGGGCGTCGAGAGCGCTGTCGGGGGTGCTACCGGGGGCGCCTGTCGCAGGAGGGGCGCGCGGTGCTCTCACACGCCCCGGTTCACCACCGTCAGCGCTTGCGCCCGGGGCGGCCGGAACCGCGCCGGGCGGCGGGGTTGCCGCGGCGGGCGGCGCGGGCGGCGTCGCGGCGCTCGTACCGCGCCACGGCACGGTCGTACCCGGCGCGCAGCCGCTTCTCGCCGGGCGCCTCGACCAGGCTGCGGGCGGCGTAGGCGAGCAGGACGCCGAGGAAGCCGACGATCTTGATCGGGCGCATCGCCGCGTCGTCGGAGCGGACGTCGTCCGGATCGCGGGTGTAGTCGGTGAAGGTGCGGCTGAAGGCCATGGAGCTGGACAGGCCCAGGACGACCACGAGCAGGACGCCGACCACGCCGCCGTCCCCGAAGGTGCTCCCCTCGTACACCAGCCGCAGCACGTACGCGCCGCCGGCGGCGAGCAGCAGCGCCCCGAGCCCGAGCCCGGCCCGGCGCAGGCGGTAGCCACCGGAGTGGTCCACCCAGGTGGTGCCGTAGAACCGGATCGGCTCGGGCTCGGGGCGCTCCCGCTTCTCGCTCATGGTGTCGATTATGCGGGTATGCGGGTCCCCGGAGGCGTTCCGCCGGGGGCCCGGAGGACCCGGAGAGGGTCAGCCGAGCTTGGTGACGTCCCGCACCGCGCCCTTGTCGGCGCTGGTGGCCATGGCCGCGTACGCGCGCAGCGCGGTGGAGACCTTGCGTTCGCGCGCCACCGGGGCGTACCGGCCGCCGAGCGCCTCGCGGCGGGCGGCGAGGGTGGCCTCGTCCACCTTCAGCTCGATGGTGCGGCCGGGGATGTCGATGCTGATCAGGTCGCCGTCCTCGACCAGGGCGATGGTGCCGCCCGCGGCCGCCTCCGGGGAGACGTGGCCGATGGACAGGCCCGAGGTGCCGCCGGAGAAGCGGCCGTCGGTGATCAGCGCGCACTTGGCGCCCAGGCCGCGGCCCTTGAGGAACGAGGTCGGGTAGAGCATCTCCTGCATGCCCGGACCGCCCTTGGGGCCCTCGTAGCGGATGACGACGACGTCGCCCTCCTTGACCCGCTTGCCGAGGATCTTCTCGACGGCCTCCTCCTGCGACTCGCAGACCACGGCCGGACCGGTGAAGGTCAGGACGGACTCGTCGACGCCCGCGGTCTTCACCACGCAGCCGTCGACGGCGACGTTGCCGTGGAGGACGGCCAGGCCGCCGTCCCTGGAGTAGGCGTGCGCCACGTCGCGGATGCAGCCCCCGGCGGCGTCGGTGTCCAGGGACTCCCAGCGCTCGGACTGCGAGAAGGCGCTGGCGGAGCGGACGCAGCCGGGAGCGGCGTGGAACAGCTCGACGGCCTCGGGGGACGGGGAGCCGCCGCGGATGTCCCAGGTCTTGAGCCACTCGGCCAGGGAGTCGGAGTGGACGGTGTGGACGTCCTCGTTGAGCAGGCCCGCGCGGTACAGCTCGCCCAGGATGGCGGGGATGCCGCCGGCCCGGTGGACGTCCTCCATGTAGTACGAGCCGTTGGGCGCGACCTTGGACAGGCACGGCACACGGCGCGAGATGGCGTCGATGTCGGGCAGCGTGAAGTCCAGCTCGGCCTCCTGCGCGGCGGCGAGCAGGTGCAGGATCGTGTTGGTGGAGCCGCCCATGGCGATGTCGAGGGCCATGGCGTTCTCGAAGGCGGCCCGGGAGCCGACGGCGCGCGGCAGGACGGTGGCGTCGTCCTGCTCGTAGTGGCGCTTGGTGATCTCCACGACGGTGCGGCCGGCGGCCTCGTACAGCGCCCGGCGGGCGGTGTGGGTGGCCAGGACCGAGCCGTTGCCGGGGAGGGAGAGGCCGATGGCCTCGGTGAGGCAGTTCATCGAGTTGGCGGTGAACATGCCCGAGCAGGAGCCGCAGGTGGGGCAGGCGTTCTCCTCGATGAGGGCCATGTCCTCGTCGGAGACGGCGTCGTTGGCCGAGTCGGCGATCGCGCTGATCAGGTCGAGCTTGCGGACCGTGCCGTCGACGAGGGTGGCGCGGCCGGACTCCATCGGGCCGCCGGAGACGAAGACGGTCGGGATGTTCAGGCGCATCGCGGCCATCAGCATGCCCGGCGTGATCTTGTCGCAGTTGGAGATGCAGATCAGGGCGTCGGCGCAGTGGGCCTCGACCATGTACTCCACGGAGTCCGCGATCAGGTCGCGGGAGGGCAGGGAGTAGAGCATGCCGCCGTGGCCCATGGCGATGCCGTCGTCCACGGCGATGGAGTTGAACTCGCGGGGGACGCCGCCCGCCTCCTTGATCGCCTCGCTGACGATCCGGCCGACCGGCTGGAGGTGGGTGTGCCCGGGCACGAACTCGGTGAAGCTGTTGGCCACCGCGACGATCGGCTTGCCGAAGTCCTCGCGCGCTACGCCGGCGGCCCGCAGGAGGGCGCGGGCACCCGCCATGTTGCGGCCGTGGGTGACGGTGCGGGACCTCAGCTGGGGCATGGTGCTCCACTCCTTCGTGAACCGTGGAATGACCGTGGGCACGGTCTTCGGGCCATGGCTGTCGAGCGTACGCCTCCCGCTCAAGATCTGGACGAAAAGTCCGGATCGTAAGACATGGGGGGTGGTGGGATCACACCCCGCGCGGGTGACCGCCGGCCGGTCCGGGGGCTCCGGGGGCTTCAGGAGCTTCGGGGGCTCCGGCCGGGCCGGTCAGATGGTGCTGGACGACCGGCGCGAGGCGGGCGGCCAGCTCCTCGGGGTCCGCGGAGGCCAGCGGCTCGACACCGACGACGTACCGCAGGATCGCCGTGCCCACCAGCTGCGCGGCGGCCAGCTCCACCCGCAGCTCCCGGTCCGGGGCGTCCAGGCCCTGGGCCACCCGGGCCATGAGCTGCCGCGTCACCATGCCGCGGAGGATCCGGGCGGCGGTCTCGTTGTTGAGTGCCGAGCGGACGACGGCCAGCAGGGGCGCGCGGGTGGCCGGGTCCTCCCAGACGCCCAGGAAGAAGCGGACGAGCTGCCGGCCGAGGTCGCCGAGGTCCCCGGGGCCGCGCGGGGCCAGGTTGTCCAGGCCCTCGCCGACGGGGGCGAAGGAGACCTCGACGGCGGCCCCGAAGACCTGCTCCTTGGTGCCGAAGTAGTGGTGGACCAGTGCCGGGTCCACCTCGGCGCCGCGGGCGATGGAGCGGATGGACGCCTTGTCGTAGCCGCGCTCGGCGAACTCCGCGCGGGCCGAGGCCAGGATGCGGTCGCGCGCCGCCTCCCCGGCCGCGGCGCGGTCGGCCGACGTGGGGCGGCCGCGGCGGCGCGCCGGGCGCGCCCCGCTCCCCGCGGACCGGGCGCCGGCCTCCCGTCCGCTCACGGCCCGGCCGTCCGGTGCGCGGGGACCAGGTGGAGGCGGGTGAAGGCCAGGGCCTCGGCGAGGTCGGCCTCGCGCTCGGCCGACGACATCGCGCGGCGGGTGTTGACCTCGACCACCACGTGCCCGTCGAAACCGCTCGCCGCCAGGCGCGCCAGCACCTCGGCGCAGGGCTGGCCGCCGCGCCCGGGGACGAGGTGCTCGTCCTTGCCGGAGCCGTTGCCGTCGGCGATGTGGACGTGCGCCAGGCGGTCGCCCATGCGGTCCACCATCGCCAGGGTGTCGTTGCGGGCGGTGGCGGTGTGGGAGAGGTCGAGGGTGAAGTGGCGGTAGTCGTCCTCGGTCGGGTCCCAGGCGGGGGCGTACGCGAGCATCTCGCGGTCGCGGTAGCGCCAGGGGTACATGTTCTCGACGGCGAAGCGGACGTCGGTCTCGTCCGCCATCCGCCACACGCCGCGGACGAACTCCCGGGCGTAGGCGCGCTGCCAGCGGAACGGCGGATGCACCACGACCGTGCTCGCGCCCAGCTTCTCGGCGGCCTCGCGGGAGCGCTGGAGCTTGGTCCAGGGGTCCTTGGACCACACGCGCTGGGTGATCAGCAGGCAGGGGGCGTGGACGGCCAGGACGGGGACGCCGTGGAAGTCGGAGAGCCTGCGCAGGGCCTCGATGTCCTGGCTGACCGGGTCGGTCCACACCATGACCTCCACCCCGTCGTAGCCGAGGCGCGCGGCGATCTCGAAGGCCGTCGCCGTGGTCTCCGGGTAGACGGAGGCCGTGGAGAGGGCGACCTTCGGCGCCGGGAGGGACAGCTCTGGATCGACCACGCAGAACAGCCTACGGCGCGCGGGACGGCAGTACGGGGGCCGTGGGGCGGCGTGCGGGGCGGGGTGTGGGGAAGGTCACGGCGCCCCGTTGCCGGAGAGGGCGTCCAGCCGGCGCAGGATGACGCCCTCGCGCAGCGCCCAGGGGCAGATCTCCAGCCGGTCCACGCCGAAGAGGTCCATGGCGCCCTCCGCGACCAGCGCGCCCGCCAGCAGCTGCCGGGCCCGGCCCTCGGAGACGCCCGGGAGGGCGGCGCGCTCGGCGGTGGGCATGGCGGCGAGTTTGGGCACCCACTCCTCCAGCGACGCGCGGGCCAGCTCGCGCTGCGCGTAGGGGCCGTCGGCGGAGCGGGGGGCGCCGGCCAGCCTGGCGAGCTGCTTGAAGGTCTTGGAGGTGGCGACCACGTGGTCGGGGGCGCTCAGCCGGCTGAAGTCGCCGACGACCCGGGCGATCCCGTGCCGCACGTGGCGGCGCAGCGCGCGGACGTCGGCGGGGTCGGGCGGATCGCCGGGCAGCCAGGAGTTGGTGAGGCGGCCCGCGCCCAGCGGCAGCGAGGCGGCGGCGTCGGGCTGCTCGTCGATGCCGTACGCGATCTCCAGCGAGCCGCCGCCGATGTCCAGGACCAGCAGCCGTCCGGCCGACCAGCCGAACCAGCGGCGGGCGGCCAGGAAGGTCAGCCGCGCCTCGTCCTCGCCGGAGAGCACCTTCAGCTCCACGCCCGTGACGGCCGCCACCCGCTCCAGCACGTGGTCGGCGTTGGCGGCGTCCCGTACGGCGGAGGTGGCGAACGGCAGCAGGTCCTCCACGCCCTTGTCCTCGGCGACGACCAGCGCCTCCTGGACGGTGGCGGCGAGCCTCTCGACGCCCGTGGGGCTTATGGCCCCCTCGTCGTCGAGGAGTTCGGCCAGGCGCAGCTCCGCCTTGTGGGAGTAGGCGGGCAGGGGGCGGGCACCGCGATGCGCGTCCACCACCAGGAGGTGAACGGTGTTGGAACCCACGTCGAGGACACCGAGTCTCATGGGGAGCCACGCTACTGCGGCCGGGCGGTGACCTGGAGCCGGGTCCGCGGTGCATACCCTGGGGACGTGGCGAAGACGAAGACGGTGAAGCCGGACAAAGGCCGGAACACGGGCGGGGCGCAGCGGCGGGCCGCGGGTGAGGAGGTCGGGCTCGACCACGCCCGGGCGTGGGTGGAGTTCCCGGACCCGGCGGACGACGAGCAGGTGTTCCGCTGCGACCTGACCTGGCTGACCTCCCGCTGGGGGTGCGTCTTCGGCCAGGGGTGCCAGGGCATCCGCGAGGGGCGCGCCAGCGACGGCTGCTGCACGCTGGGCGCGCATTTCTCCGACGAGGACGACGAGAAGCGCGTGGCGGCGCACGCGGCGCGGCTCACGCCCGAGAACTGGCAGTTCCACGCGGAGGGCACCTCCGGGCGCGGCTGGGCCGAGGTGAACGAGGACGGCGAGCGGCAGACGCGGCTGCACCAGGGCGCGTGCATCTTCCTCAACCGCCCCGGCTTCCCCGGCGGCATGGGGTGCGCGCTGCACACGATGGCGCTGGAGGAGGGCCGCGAGCCGCTGGAGACCAAGCCGGACGTGTGCTGGCAGCTGCCGATCCGGCGGACGTTCGAGTGGGTGGAGCTGCCGGACGGCGAGCAGCGGCTGTACGTGTCGATCGGCGAGTACGACCGCCGCGGCTGGGGGCCGGGCGGCCACGACCTGCACTGGTGGTGCACGGGCGCGCCGTCGGCGCACGGGGCGGGCGAGCCGGTGTACGTCTCGTACCGGCCGGAGCTGACGGAGCTGATGGGCCCGGCCGGGTACGCGCGGCTGGCCGAGCTGTGCGAGGAGCGGCTGGCGGCGGGGCTGCCGCTGCTGGCCCCGCACCCGGCGGACGGGCCCGCCGCCGCGGCCGGTTCCGCGCCCCCGGCCGGTTCCGCGGAGCCGGGACACGCGGAGCCGGCGCACACGGTGCCCGGCCGCACCGACCGGCCCGGCCGCACCGACTAGTCCGGCTGCCCGGACGGGGACGGCTCGGGCTCCTGCGGCGGCGTGCTCGACGGCTCGGGGGACGGCTCGGGGGCGGGCGGCTCGGACGGCCGCGGCTCGACGGGCGCGGGGGGCTCGGACGGCCGCGGCTCGGACGGCGCCGGGGCGCCGCCGTGCCCGTGGAGCGTGATCACCGCCTTCGCCGGGGTGACGGTGATCCGCGCGGTCCACGCGCCCGCCGGCTCCCGCGTCCGGTCCACGGCGACGGTGACCGTGGCCGACTCGCCGGGCCGCAGCGTCCCGTGGGCGCGGTCCAGCCGCAGCCAGGGGGCGTCCACCGAGGCCGTCCAGTCGACCGGGGCGCCGCCGGAGGCGGCGAGGGTGACGAGGGTGACGTCCCCGTACGGCCGGGCCTCGACCGTCAGGCGGCCCGGCCCCGTACGGGCGTCCCCGCGCGGCGGTCCGCTCGCGTCCGCGCCCCGCGCGCGGCCCGTGCCGGAGGGCGGGGCGCCCCGCCCGGCCGAGGCGTCCGCGCCGCCCACGTCGACGCGCACGCCGGGCCCGTCGCGGGAGGTGTCGGTGCTCCCGGCCCGGCCCTCGTCGCCGTAGGGCCCGCTCCGCTCCCCGTACTCGGACGCCGAGACGGGGGCGCCGCCGGGTCCGCCGTCCGCCAGCGGCGCGCCGCGGTACGCCGCCCACAGCGCCAGCACCGGCGCGGCGACGACGGTGGCGACGACCGTGGTGGTCACCGCGCGGCTGCGCAGCCGGTCGAAGCGCTCGGCGCGGTCCCGGGTGGCGACGGGGAAGCCGCGCCGGTCGAAGCGCGGGGTGTGCTGGGCCCGCGCGCGCTGCGCGGCGAGCATCGCGGCGTGCACGTCCGCGCGCGGGGCGGGCAGCACGGTGAGCGCGCCGACGTCCGCGGGGGCCGTGCCCGGCCACGGGCCGCCCGCCAGGACCCGCTCGGCGGTGCGGCGGCACTCGGGGCACTCGTCCACGTGCCGCACCAGCTCGCGGCGGAGCGCGCTGCCCAGCAGCACCTCCCGGTCGCCGGCGAGCCGGGCGACGGCCGGGCAGCCGCCCCGGTCGACGACGGCGAGCGCGGTGCGGGTGCGCTCCACCTCGCAGGCGGCGCTGGACAGCAGCAGCTCGGTGCCGTCGTGGTCCGTGCCGAGCACGGCGGCGACCTCGTGGACCGGCAGGTGGTGGCGGACGGCCAGCTCCAGTGCCTCGCGCTGCTCGGGGCCGGTGCCCGCGGCCTCGGGCCAGGCCAGCGCGGCCAGCTCGCGGCGGCGCGCGGCGGCCAGGGCGCCGGGGACCTCCGGGGGCTCGGGGCGGGCGCCCCGCCGCTCGGCCAGGCGCCGCAGGCAGGACCAGCGGGCCAGCGCGTACAGCCAGGGCCGGTGCAGCGCCGTGTCGGCGGGGGTGCGTCCGCGGCGGCGCTGCCGCTCGGCGACGGCCAGGGCCTCGCCGAGGACGGAGACGGCCGCCTCGTGCTCGCACATGACGGACAGGCAGTACGTGAACAGCCCGTCCAGGTGGTCCCGGTACGGGTCGACGTGCACCGGCGGCCGCGCCGCGGCGCGGTGCGTGCCACGGTGCGCCCGGTGTACGCCGGTGGTGTGCGTGGGGTGCTCGCGCCGAGTGCTCATCACCCAGCCGACCGTAGGCGGAAGGCCGGGCATCACTGGTGATGCTTGCGCGGGTTTAACCCTTACGGGTGACGATCTGCGGTAAAACGCACAAACGCTCAGTGGCGGGTGTGCGGAGGGTGTGTGAGGGCGCACGGAACGGATCCGCCCCGGCGGCTCCCCCGCCGTGTTCCCGGTCGTGCCCCCGCCGTACCCCCGTCGTGCCCCCGCCGCGTCCCGGCGGGACACGGCTGTCAGAGGCTCCGGCTACCGTGAGCGCATGGCTGCCCGCAAGTCGTCCGCCAAGGACCGTCCCGCCTACCGCTGCACCGAGTGCGGCTACACCACCGCCAAGTGGCTCGGCCGCTGCCCGGAGTGCCACGCCTGGGGCACCGTCGAGGAGACCGGCGGCACCCCGGCCGTCCGCACCACCGCGCCCGGCCGGGTCTCGTCCCCCGCGCTGCCCATCGGCCAGGTGAACGGGCAGGTGGCCACCGCGCGCAGCACGGGGGTGCCCGAGCTGGACCGGGTGCTGGGCGGCGGGCTGGTGCCCGGCGCGGTGGTGCTGCTGGCGGGCGAGCCGGGCGTGGGCAAGTCGACGCTCCTGCTGGACGTCGCGGCCAAGGCGGCCGACGCCGACCGGCGCACGCTCTACGTCACCGGCGAGGAGTCGGCCGGGCAGGTGCGGCTGCGGGCGGACCGGATCGGGGCGATAAGCGACCACCTGTACCTGGCCGCCGAGACGGACCTGTCGGCCGTCCTGGGCCATCTGGACGAGGTGAAGCCCGCGCTGCTGGTCCTGGACTCGGTGCAGACGGTCGCCTCGCCCGAGATCGACGGCGCGCCCGGCGGCATGGCCCAGGTGCGGGAGGTGGCCGGCGCGCTGATCCGGGCCTCCAAGGAGCGCGGGATGTCCACGCTGCTGGTGGGCCACGTCACCAAGGACGGCGCCATCGCCGGGCCGCGCCTGCTGGAGCACCTGGTGGACGTGGTGCTCCAGTTCGAGGGCGACCGGCACGCCCGGCTGCGGCTGGTGCGCGGTGTGAAGAACCGCTACGGCGCCACCGACGAGGTCGGCTGCTTCGAGCTGCACGACGAGGGCATCACCGGCCTGGCCGATCCCTCGGGCCTGTTCCTCACCCGCCGGGACGAGCCCGTGCCGGGCACCTGTCTGACCGTCACCCTGGAGGGCCGCCGCCCGCTGGTGGCCGAGGTGCAGTCGCTGACGGTGGACTCCCAGATCCCCTCCCCCCGGCGTACGACGTCCGGGCTGGAGACCTCGCGCGTGTCGATGATGCTGGCCGTGCTGGAGCAGCGGGGCCGGATCAACGCCCTGGGCAAGCGGGACGTCTACACCGCCACGGTCGGCGGGGTGCGGCTGTCGGAGCCCGCCGCCGACCTGGCCATGGCGCTCGCGCTGGCCAGCGCCGCCAGCGACACCCCGCTGCCCAAGAACCTGGTGGCCATCGGGGAGGTGGGCCTGGCGGGCGAGGTCAGGCGGGTGACGGGCGTGCAGCGCAGGCTCGCGGAGGCGGCGCGCCTGGGCTTCACCCACGCCCTGGTCCCCACCGATCCGGGCAGGGTGCCCGCGGGCATGCGGGTGCTGGAGGTCGCGGACATAGGGGAGGCGCTGCGGGTGCTGCCCGCCCGGCCGGCACGCTCCGGCCGCCCCGACGGGTCCGATCGCGACGGGTCCGACCGGAGCGCGCCACACGAGGGCTAGCGCCGCCGGTAGACTTTGCCCTGGTCTCGCCCGTACGTACGCATGACCCGAAGGAGTGCCGTGGCAGCCAACGACCGGGCAGCAACCGGCGCCGACGGCCTGTTGCGCGCCTCACTGAGCGCGGTCGCGCCTGGTACGGCGCTGCGCGACGGCCTGGAGCGCGTCCTGCGGGGGAACACCGGCGGGCTGATCGTCCTGGGCATGGACAAGAGCGTCGAGGCGCTGTGCTCCGGGGGGTTCGTGCTGGACGTGGAGTTCAGCGCGACGCGGCTGCGCGAGCTGTGCAAGCTGGACGGCGCGCTGATCCTCGACAGGGACATCACCAAGATCGTGCGGGCGGGCGTGCAGCTCGTGCCGGACGCCTCGATCCCGACGGAGGAGACGGGCACCCGGCACCGCACCGCGCAGCGGGTGTCGATCCAGACCGGCTTCCCGGTGGTGTCGGTGAGCCAGTCGATGCGGCTGATCGCCCTGTACGTGGACGGCCAGCGGCGCGTGCTGGAGGACTCGGCGGCGATCCTGTCCCGGGCCAACCAGGCGCTGGCGACGCTGGAACGGTACAAGCTGCGCCTGGACGAGGTGGCGGGCACGCTCTCCGCGCTGGAGATCGAGGACCTGGTGACCGTCCGGGACGTCTCCGCGGTCTCGCAGCGCCTGGAGATGGTGCGGCGGATCGCGACGGAGATCGCCGAGTACGTGGTGGAGCTGGGCACGGACGGACGGCTGCTCTCCCTCCAACTCGACGAGCTGATCGCGGGGGTGGAGCCCGAGCGCGAGCTGGTCGCCCGCGACTACGTGCCGGAGCCGACCGCCAAGCGGTCCCGCACCGTCACCGAGGCGCTGGCCGAACTGGACCGGCTGTCCCACACCGAGCTGCTCGAACTGCCCACGGTGGCACGGGCGCTGGGGTACAGCGGCTCGCCGGAGACGCTGGACTCGGCGGTCTCGCCGCGCGGTTACCGCCTGCTGGCGAAGGTGCCGCGGCTGCCGAACACCGTGATCGAGCGGCTGGTCGAGCACTTCGGCGGGCTGCAGAAGCTGCTGGCCGCGAGCGTGGACGACCTGCAGACCGTCGACGGCGTGGGCGAGGCGCGGGCCAGGTCGGTCCGCGAGGGCCTGTCGCGGCTGGCGGAGTCGTCGATCCTGGAGCGGTACGTCTGACGCGTCCGGCCCCCGCGGCCGGCTCCGGTGCGGCCGGCGGGACGGCGGGCCCGATCCCCTGCCGGCCGCGGGCCCGGCCCGCGGCCGGGCCCGGGCTCAGTCCTTGGTGAGGACGAACGAGGTGCGCACCTTCTCCAGCCCCTCCAGTTCGGCCTCGACCAGATAGGTGCCGGCCTTCGCCTCGGCGCCGGGCGTACCGCACCCGGGGGTGCTGTGCCGGCGGTCCCACTCCAGGGTGCGGACGGCCGTACCGCCCGCCGGGACCTTGTAGAGGGCCGAGCGGGCGCCCTTCGGGCAGTGCTCGGACTTCCAGACCTTCTCGTCGCCGTCCTGGGTCTCGATGATGGTGAAGGCCGTGGCGCCGCTGCCGAAGTCGACCTTGCAGGCGCCGCCGCCCTCGTTCCGCACGGTCAGCCGGAAGACGGGCTCCTCACCGGGCGCGTACCGGTTCTCCTCGCTGCGCAGCGTCACCTCGACCGATCCGGGGCGGCAGTCGGGGAGGCCGGAACCGGCCGGCACGGCCTCGGCGCCGCCCGAGACGCCGCCTCCCGATGCACCGCCGGCGCCCGATCCGGAACCCTTCGCACCGCCGGCGCCCTCGCCGTCGGTGTCCCCGTCCCCGGAACCGCCCCCGGAACCGTCGCCGGAACCGTCGCCCGAACCGTCACCGGAGCCCTCCGGGCCGCCTCCGGAACCGCCCGAGCCACCCGAACCGCCCGAGCCACCGGTGCCGCCGCTCGCCTCCTCGCGTCCGCCGGGACGTTCGCTGATCAGGGAGTCGGAGGAGGACGGTCCGGGGGTGATGGTGCCCGGCACCTCGCCGCCGTCCCGTTTCCCGCCCTGGTCGCTCCCGCCGCCGTCGGAGCCCCCGGACCTGACGGCCCACACGGCGAGCAGCGCCAGGCACACCAGGAGCGCAAGCAAGACCGCCCTTCGCCGCCAGTAGATGGAGGAAGGAAGGGGCCCGACCGGATTGCGCAGAGATCCCACGCGCAAACCTTACGAGACATCAAGTGCCCCACACGGCCTTACCCGCCGCACAAGAGGCCAACTTTTATGATGAACGGCCCGGTGGGGCCCGGCGGCCGGAAGGGGCGGCACCCGGCCGTCGCCGTACGTGACCGAGCGGTTCCTTTCCGTACCGTTCACGCATGAGCAGTGATCTTCGAGACGATGCCCGCGACGGGCTCCGGGACGGCTCCCGGGACGCTCTCCCCGGCGACCTCTACCGGGGCGTCACCGACTTCGCGCACGACACCCCCGGCTGGACGCGCGCCCTGGCCGAGTACGGCACCGAGGGCGGGCTGCTGGTCCTCGTCGCGCTGCTGGCGGCGGCGTGCTGGCGGGTCCGGCGCGCCGAGCCGCGGATCCTGGCGCGGGCCCTGCTGGGCGGATCGGCGGTGGTGGTGGCGTACGGCGTCAGCGAGGCCGTCAAGCTGGTCGTGCGGGAGGAGCGGCCGTGCCGGGCCGTGCCGGGTGCCACGGCGCCGATCGCGCCCTGCCCGGAGCCGGGCGACTGGTCCTTCCCCAGCAACCACGCCACCGTCGCCGTCGCCGCGGCGGTGGCCGTCGCGCTGGTCTGGCGGGCGGCGGCCTGGCTGGTGCTGCCGCTGGCGGCGCTGACGGCGTTCTCCCGGGTGTTCGTCGGGGTGCACTATCCGCACGACGTGGCGGCGGGCGCGCTGCTGGGCGCGGCCGTGGTGCTGCTGGTGACGCGGTCGGCCGCGGGACCGGCGGCCGTGCTGGCGGGCCGGGCACGTGCGCGGCTCGGCCGCACCGGGCCGGCCTCGTAGGCGGCGCCGCGCGGAGAGGCGCCCCGGAAGAGGGCGCGGGGGCGCGGGGGCGCGCAGAAGGAGGTACCGCGAGCGGGACGGGTGGTGCTGGCCGCCCATCGGCGCGGGCCGCTTCGCTGCCGCGCCCCGCCGTGTCAGGATCGGAAGGCCATGACTGCGACCACATCCGAGCACAGCGCCACCGGTCTGACCGCGACCGGCCTCCGTACCGCCGAGTCCCCCGCCCCCGCCGACCTCCACGGACCGGTCATCGACTGGTTCGACCAGCACGCCCGCGACCTTCCCTGGCGCCGCCCCGAGGCGGGCGCCTGGGGAGTGATGGTCAGCGAGTTCATGCTCCAGCAGACGCCCGTCAGCCGGGTGCTGCCCGTGTACGAGCAGTGGCTCGCCCGCTGGCCGCGCCCCGCCGACCTGGCCGCCGAACCGCCCGGTGAGGCGGTACGCGCCTGGGGCCGCCTGGGCTACCCGCGCCGCGCCCTGCGGCTGCACGGCGCCGCCGCCGCCATAACGGAACGGCACGGCGGCGACGTGCCCAAGGAGCACGCCCAGCTCCTCGCCCTGCCCGGCGTGGGCGAGTACACGGCGGCCGCCGTGGCCTCCTTCGCCTACGGGCAGCGGCACGCCGTGCTGGACACCAACGTCCGGCGGGTCTTCGCCCGCGCGTTCGGCGGCCGCGAGTTCCCGCCGACCGCCACCACCGCCGCCGAGCGCAGGCTCGCCCGGGCCGTCCTGCCCGAGGAGGACGCGACGGCGGCACGCTGGGCGGCGGCCACCATGGAGCTGGGCGCCCTGGTGTGCACGGCCCGCAAGCCGGACTGCGAGAACTGCCCCGTCATGGACCTGTGCGCCTGGCGCCGGGCCGGCTCACCCGCGCACGACGGTCCGCCGCGCCGCGGCCAGAGCTACGCGGGCACCGACCGCCAGGTGCGCGGCAGGCTGCTGGCCGTGCTGCGCGAGGCGGTGGAGCCGGTGCCGCAGTCCGCCCTGGACGCGGTGTGGGACGAGCCGGTGCAGCGGGCCCGCGCGCTGGACGGGCTGGTCGCGGACGGGCTGGTCGAGCCGCTGGAGGGCGGCGCGTACCGGCTGCCCCAGGGCCGGAGCCCGGGCATGTGAGGCGGGTGCGGCGGCCGTCACCGCCGCACCCCGCCCGGCACCGCCGCACCGCCGACCGTCAGCCCCACCACCGATCACTCGCCGGTCACCCAACGGTCCCCCGCCGCCCGTCATCCGCCGCCCGTCACCGTTCCGGAACGCCGCCTCCGGTCGTTACACAACCGCGGGACAGCCGTGCGGTCCCCGTGCCCCCGCGGCGGGGCGGGCCGCAACACCGCCTCCGTAGCGTCCCGCCCGAACGGCCACGACGGGGAACCACGGGGAACGCGGGAGGCGGGCATGACCACGGCAGCGGCGCCGCAGGCACCTGAGCTGGACTTCGAGGAGTACGTCCGGACGCGGCAGGACGCCCTGCTGCGCAGCGCCCGCCGCCTGGTCTCCGACCCGGCGGACGCCCAGGACCTGCTGCAGACCGCCCTGGCCCGCACGTACGGCCACTGGGACGGCATAGCCGACAAGTCGCTGGCGGACGCCTATCTGCGCCGGGTGATGCTCAACACCCGCACCCAGTGGTGGCGCGCCCGGCGGCTGGAGGAGATCCCCACCGACCTGCCGCCGGACGTGGTCGGCGTGGACGACGGCACCGAGCGGCACGCCGACCGCGCCCTGCTCATCGACATACTGGGGGTGCTGGCCCCCAGGCAGCGCGGTGTGGTCGTCCTGCGCCACTGGGAGCAGCTGAGCACGGAGGAGACGGCCGCGGCGCTGGGCATGTCGGCCGGTACGGTCAAGAGCACCCTGCACCGGGCGCTGGCCCGGCTGCGCGAGGAGCTGGAGGACCGCGCCCGCCGCGAGGACGGCGAGGACGGCAGGGACAGCGGGGGCTGCGAGGACGGCGGGGACGGCGGGGACGGCAGGAACAGCGAGAACAGCGGGGCCCGCCCGGGCGCCGCCGGGGGCGGGGGCCCGGAGAAGGAGGGGGAACGGTGCCGACGGTGACGCCCGGCGCGCGGACGGCGGTGGCCGCGGCCACCGCCGTCGCGCTGCTGACGGCCGCGCTGGCCGGGTGCGACAGCGGCGGCGTACGGATCGAGGCGTCCGGCACGGCCGCCCCCGAGGCCGGCGGCGTCCCCGGCCCCCTGTCCGCGAGCCCTCTCCCCGCGAGCCCGCCGTCCCCCTCCCCCGGCCTGGGGGAGGACCGCGGGCGCGCCGCCGCCACCGGACCCGCGCCGCGCACGCCCGTCCCCTCGGCGCTGCCCACCGAGGCCCGGCCCGTCTACCCGCCGGACGCCGAGGGCGAGCTGGACGTCCTGGGCCTGCTGCGCGAGGACCCCAAGGTCGGGGGGAGCGTCAAGAAGGCCCTGCGGCCGTGCTCGGCCGAGGTGTGGCCGGTGGAGGTGTCGTACGGCCGGCTGACTGGCGGCCACGCGTTCGACGTCCTGGTCAACGTCTCGGACTGCACCGAGGGCATGGGGGTGGGCGCCTACGTCTACCGGCAGAGCACCAACGGGCAGTACGTCGGCGTCTT
Organism: Streptomyces sp. DH37; assembly: GCF_029813835.1. GTDB lineage: Bacteria > Actinomycetota > Actinomycetes > Streptomycetales > Streptomycetaceae > Streptomyces. Next base: position 40,272 of record NZ_JARVKV010000039.1, on the reverse strand, counting down.
CGCCGCCGAGGAGCCGCCGGTGCGCGCCGAGGCGGACCGCGACCGGCTGCGGGTGACCCAGCAGGTCTACGCGGACGGCGACCCCGTGTGCTGTCCCTCGGGGCAGGACGTGGTCACCTATGAGTGGCGGGGCGACCGGTTCACGGCGGTGGAGCGCGAGCTCCGGGAGCCGGGCCCCGCGGAGGGGACGGATCGTCCCGCGCCGGAGCCGACGAGGGAGGGGACGGACTGATGGCGGGCGGCACGCACGTGCTCTTCGTGGAGGACGACGACGTCATCCGGGAGGCCACCCAGCTCGCGCTGGAGCGCGACGGCTTCACGGTGACCGCCGTCGCGGACGGGCTGGACGGCCTGGCGGCGTTCCGCTCCCGGCAGCCGGACATCGCGCTGCTGGACGTGATGGTGCCGGGCCTGGACGGGGTGAGCCTGTGCCGCCGCATCCGCGACGACTCGCTGGTCCCGGTGATCATGGTGTCGGCGCGGGCCGACTCCATCGACGTGGTGCTGGGCCTGGAGGCCGGGGCCGACGACTACGTGACCAAGCCGTTCGACGGCGCGGTGCTGGTCGCCCGCATCCGCGCGGTGCTGCGCCGCTTCGACCACGCCCGGGCCCCGGCGGGCGGGCGGGACGGCCGGGGCCGGGGGGATGGCCGGGGGGAGGGCGGTGACGCGGGGACGCTGCGCTTCGGCGACCTGGAGGTCGACACCGACGGGATGGAGGTGCGGCGCGCCGGCGAGCCGGTGCCGCTGACCCCGACGGAGATGCGGCTGCTGCTGGAGTTCTCCGCCGCGCCGGGCACGGTGCTCAGCCGCGACCGGCTGCTGGAACGGGTGTGGGACTACGACTGGGGCGGCGACACCCGGGTCGTGGACGTCCATGTGCAGCGGCTGCGCGGCAAGATCGGCCAGCGGCGGATCGAGACGGTCCGCGGCTTCGGCTACAAGCTCAGGGGCTGACCGCCGGATGGGGCCGCGGATCCGGCGCCCGGGCCCGCGCGCGCCGGGCGGATCGCCGCCGCCGCGGGCGTGCCGGCGCGCGCTCGGGCGCGTACGGCGGTGGTGCCGGCGGTGGCTGCCGCGCACCCGGCCCACCGGACTGCGCTGGAAGCTCAGCGCCGCCATCGCCGCCGTCGGCGCGCTGGTGGCGCTGGCGCTCAGCCTGGTGGTCCACAACGCCGCCCGCGCCTCGATGCTCGACAGCAGCCGGGACGTGCAGGACGAGCGGGTGGTGTCCGCCCAGCGGATCTACGAGTCCATGGGCCGCCTCCCCTTCGGCGCCGAGATCGACGACCCCGCCCTGCCGGCGCCGCTGCGGGAGGCCGCCGCCCGGGGCGAGCGCGCCACGTACGTGGTGGAGGAGCCCGGGCGGGCGCTGGACGTGTGGGCGGCGGCGCCGCTGCCCGACGGCCGGGTGCTCTCCCTGCACACCCGCTTCACCGACCGCTACGCCGTCCTCGCCGACCTCGACCGGGTGCTGGTGTTCGGTTCGGCGGCGGTGGTGCTGGGCGGCACCGTGCTGGGCGTGCTGATCGGGGGGCAGCTCTCCCGCCGGCTGCGCCAGGCGGCCGCGGCGGCGGGCCGGGTCGCCGAGGGCGAGACCCGGGTGCGGGTACGGGACGCGATCGGCGGCCGGGTGCGCGACGAGACCGACGAGCTGGCCCGCGCCGTCGACCGGATGGCCGACGCCCTCCAGCGGCGGCTGGAGGCCGAGCGCCGCGTCACCGCCGACATCGCGCACGAGCTGCGCACCCCGGTGACCGGCCTGGTCACCGCCGCGGAGCTGCTACCGCCCGGCCGCCCCACCGAACTGGTCCGCGACCGGGCCCAGGCGCTGCGCACCCTGGTCGAGGACGTGCTGGAGGTCGCCCGGCTGGACGGCGCCGCCGAGCGCGCCGAGCTGCAGGAGGTGGCGCTGGGCGACTTCGTGGCGCGCCGGGTGCGCGCCCTGGCCCCCGGAGCGCGGCTGGACCTGGTGCGGGACGCCGTGGTGACCACCGATCCGCGCCGTCTGGAGCGGATACTCGGCAACCTCCTCGCCAACGCCGCCCGCCACGGCCGGGCTCCCGTCGAGGTCGTCGTCGACGGCCGCAGGCTGCGGGTGCGCGACCACGGTCCCGGCTTCCCCCCGGCCCTGCTGGCCGAGGGCCCCAGCCGCTTCCGCACCGGCAGCACGGACCGGGCGGGCCGCGGGCACGGGCTGGGCCTGACGATCGCGGTGGGCCAGGCGCGGGTGCTCGGCGCCCGCCTCACCCTCCGCAACGCCGAGCCGGCCGGGGCGGTGGCCGTCCTGTGGCTCCCGGAGTCCCCGCCGGGCTCCTCCTCCTAGCGGGCGCCCCCGGCGGGCGGGATCAGTCGCAGACCTCCGACCACTCCCTGCTCGGGGCCGGCCCGCTCCCGCGGCGCTCGGTCAGCGAGTACCGGTTGCCGGACTCGTCCCGGAAGACCGCCTCGGTGCCGTACGGCCGCTCCTGCGGCTCCTGGAGGAACTCCACGCCGCGGGCCCGCAGCTCCTCGTACGCGGCGCGGCAGTCGTCCGTCCACAGCACGCCCACCCCCAGGACCCCCTTGCCGACCAGCCTGGTCAGCACCTCGGCCGACTCGGGATCGATCCCGGGGCCGTCCGTCCGCACCAGCCTCAGCTCGGTCCCCGGCCGGCCCTTGACCCCGACGGTGATCCAGCGCGCCCCGCCCGTGGTGACGTCGCCGCGCACCTCGAAGCCGAGCTTCTCGGTGAAGAACCTCAGGTCCCGCTCCTGGTCGGTGGACCAGACGGTGGCGGCGGCCAGACCCTTGATCATGGTGTCCTCCCACGGGTGTGGACGTGTGGTTTCACCGTAGGCAGCGCGCCCCCCGGCCCGCTCCTCCAGAATCGCGCCCCGCGGAGCCGCCCGTCCACCACCCGGTCCGGCCCCTCTCCGCCACCCCGTCCCCGGCCCCTCCGGGCCGCCGCCGCCCGCGCGCACGGCCGCGGCCCGGGACCGTCGGAACGGTCCCGGGCCGCGTCATGGGGCTGCGCGTCGCTCCCGCCTGCCGGCGGGGGCGCGTCACACGTCCTTGGAGAGGTTCGGGCCGCCGCCCGCCGCCGACTCCACCGGAGGAGCGTCCGGCAGGGCCGACTTCTCCTCGCCGCGGAAGGTGAACTTCTTCGCCTCACCCTCGCCCTCGGTGTCGACGACCACGATGTGACCGGGGCGCAGCTCGCCGAAGAGGATCTTCTCCGACAGCACGTCCTCGATCTCCCGCTGGATCGTCCGGCGCAGCGGCCGGGCGCCCAGGACGGGGTCGTAGCCCTTCTTGGCGAGCAGCTTCTTGGCCTCGCCGCTGAGCTCGATGCCCATGTCGCGGTCCTTGAGCCGCTCGTCCACCTTGGCCACCATCAGGTCGACGATCCGGATGATGTCGTCCTCGGTGAGCTGGTGGAAGACCACCGTGTCGTCGACGCGGTTGAGGAACTCGGGCCGGAAGTGCTGCTTGAGCTCCTCGTTGACCTTCGCCTTCATCCGCTCGTAGCCGGTCTTGACGTCGCCCTGGGCGGCGAAGCCCAGGTTGAAGCCCTTGGAGATGTCCCGGGTGCCGAGGTTGGTCGTCATGATGATGACGGTGTTCTTGAAGTCCACGACCCGGCCCTGGGAGTCGGTCAGGCGACCGTCCTCCAGGATCTGCAGCAGCGAGTTGAAGATGTCCGGGTGGGCCTTCTCGACCTCGTCGAACAGGACGACCGAGAACGGCTTGCGGCGCACCTTCTCCGTGAGCTGGCCGCCCTCCTCGTACCCCACGTAGCCGGGGGGCGAGCCGAAGAGCCGCGAGACGGTGTGCTTCTCGCTGAACTCCGACATGTCGAGGGAGATCAGGGCGTCCTCGTCCCCGAAGAGGAACTCCGCCAGCGTCTTGGACAGCTCGGTCTTACCGACGCCGGACGGGCCGGCGAAGATGAACGAGCCACCGGGACGCTTGGGGTCCTTCAGACCGGCCCGCGTACGGCGGATGGCCTGGGACAGCGCCTTGATGGCGTCCTCCTGCCCGATGACGCGCTTGTGCAGCTCGTCCTCCATGCGGAGCAGGCGCGAGGACTCCTCCTCGGTGAGCTTGAACACCGGGATGCCCGTGGCCGTGGCCAGGACCTCGGCGATCAGCTCCTCGTCCACCTCGGCGACGACGTCCATGTCGCCGGCCTTCCACTCCTTCTCCCGCTTGGCCTTGGCAGCCAGGAGCTGCTTCTCGGTGTCGCGGAGGGAGGCCGCCTTCTCGAAGTCCTGCGAGTCGATCGCGGACTCCTTCTCCCGGCGCACGTTCGCGATCTTCTCGTCGAACTCGCGCAGGTCCGGCGGTGCGGTCATGCGGCGGATGCGCATCCGGGAACCGGCCTCGTCGATCAGGTCGATCGCCTTGTCCGGCAGGAAGCGGTCCGAGATGTAGCGGTCGGCGAGCGTCGCGGCGGCCACCAGGGCGGCGTCCGTGATGGACACGCGGTGGTGGGCCTCGTAGCGGTCGCGCAGACCCTTGAGGATCTCGATGGTGTGCGGCAGCGACGGCTCGGCGACCTGGATGGGCTGGAAGCGGCGCTCCAGGGCCGCGTCCTTCTCCAGGTGCTTGCGGTACTCGTCCAGCGTCGTCGCGCCGATGGTCTGGAGCTCGCCGCGGGCCAGCATCGGCTTGAGGATGCTGGCGGCATCGATCGCGCCCTCGGCGGCGCCCGCACCCACCAGGGTGTGGAGCTCGTCGATGAACAGGATGATGTCGCCGCGGGTGCGGATCTCCTTGAGCACCTTCTTCAGGCGCTCCTCGAAGTCACCGCGGTAGCGGGACCCGGCGACCAGGGCGCCCAGGTCCAGCGTGTACAGGTGCTTGTCCTTGAGCGTCTCGGGCACCTCGCCCTTGACGATGGCCTGGGCCAGGCCCTCGACGACCGCCGTCTTGCCGACGCCGGGCTCGCCGATGAGGACCGGGTTGTTCTTGGTGCGGCGGGACAGCACCTGCATGACCCGCTCGATCTCCTTCTCGCGCCCGATGACCGGGTCGAGCTTGGACTCGCGGGCCGCCTGGGTGAGGTTGCGGCCGAACTGGTCCAGCACCAGGGAGGTCGAGGGGGTGCCCTCGGCGGGGCCGCCGGCGGTGGCCGCCTCCTTGCCCCCGGAGTAGCCGGAGAGCAGCTGGATGACCTGCTGCCGCACCCGGTTGAGGTCGGCGCCGAGCTTCACGAGGACCTGGGCGGCGACGCCCTCGCCCTCGCGGATCAGGCCCAGCAGGATGTGCTCGGTGCCGATGTAGTTGTGGCCGAGCTGAAGGGCCTCGCGGAGCGACAGCTCCAGGACCTTCTTGGCACGGGGGGTGAAGGGGATGTGCCCGGACGGGGCCTGCTGGCCCTGGCCGATGATCTCCTCCACCTGCTGGCGGACCGCCTCGAGCGAAATCCCGAGGCTCTCCAGGGCCTTAGCGGCGACACCCTCACCCTCGTGGATCAGTCCCAGGAGGATGTGCTCGGTGCCGATGTAGTTGTGGTTGAGCATCCGGGCTTCTTCCTGAGCCAGGACGACAACCCGCCGCGCGCGGTCGGTGAACCTCTCGAACATCGTTAATCGCTCCTCAGAGCGGTCAGGCAGTAAGGGGTCGGTCCCCTCCCTGTCCTTCCGCAGCTTAGTCCCGCAAGCGGGGACCGCTCATTCCAACTGCCGACACCCGTCCGGATCGCTCCCGCGCTGGCGGGGAGGAGAGCCCGTTACCTCTCGCCCTCGTCCCGAACAGCCGACAACAGTTCCAACCCGATGGTGCGAGACGATGTTCCCGCGGGCCAGACATATCCGCCCGCTTCCACTACGCCGACGGCGAACGCCTCTGGGCCGCCACGTCCGTCCACCGCTCCATCGCCGGTGCCGCACCCCCGTTCCACGTGGGATTTCTTCACCGACTTCTTACCCCGGGACACCCGCGGTCCATGCCGGGCGGGGTGGGTGCATCCGCTACTGGCGAACACTCTTGCGTGACGCGCCGCACGCGCTCCACCCGCTCGCGGAGCACTCGGAGTAGTGGTGCGCGACGGAGCGTAACCGGCGCGCGGGCGGACAGTTGCTCCGTACATGAGGTATGTGACGTACGCGACGTCTCCGGAGCTCCTGCCCCGGCCGCGGTGCCGCCGCCCGTGCACCGCACGCCCCTCGGACCCTCCGGGTCCCCCGGTCGCCGGGCGCCCCTGCCCCTCTCCGCTCCCCCCGGACGCACGGGACGCGCCGGACGCGCTGGAGGTGCCGGCGGCCGCCGGGCGGGCGCTGCTGCGGCGGCGGGGGCTCCGCACGGGCGCGGTCGCCTGGGACCCGGTGGCGGAGAGGATGCGCTTCCTGGTCCCGCCGGGCAGCGCGGAGGAGCTGCCCGGGCTGCTGGACTGGCTGGAGTGGGGCGGGATCGAGCTGGACCTGGCCGCCCTCGCCGCGTACGCCCCTCGGGAGGCCGCGGTGTGGTTGCGGCCTCCCGGTTGGGGATGCGGAGTGGATCTCGTCGGTCTGGTGAGCGCGGCGGCGACGGAATGCCACCGCGCGCGGCTCGCCCGCGCGACTCAGCCGTTCGCCTTCTCGTAGGCCTCGCGAATGTTGGCGGGGACACGGCCCCGGTCGTTGACCTCGTATCCGTTCTCCTTCGCCCAGGCGCGGATCTTCGCGGTGTCCTGGCTCGCGCCGCCGGCACCGCCTGCGGACGGACGGGCCTTTCCGCGGGCCGAACGGCCACCGGTACGACGACCGTTACTGACGTACGGCTCGAGCAGGCCGCGGAGCTTGTCCGCATTGGCGGTGGTGAGGTCGATCTCGTAGGTCTTGCCGTCGAGAGCGAACGTCACGGTCTCGTCCGCCTCGCCGCCGTCGATGTCGTCGACAAGAAGGACCTGAACCTTCTGCGCCACCGGTTACTCCCATTCGTCGTGTGTGGTCAGTCACCGAAAACCGATTACTGATGCTGACGACGAAAGCAAACCGCTTTTCCCGGGAAAACACAAACCCTCCGGGAACATTGCCGAGCGGACCCGGCAGGATTGGAGGGATCTTTCGGACATAGGCCTCACGGCGCGGACGCCTCATAGGTGCAGCAGCATCCGCGTGTTACCCAGGGTGTTGGGTTTCACTCGTTCGAGCCCCAGGAACTCGGCCACGCCCTCGTCATAGGAACGCAGCAGCTCGCTGTAGACATCCCCGTCCACCGGGGTCTCACCGATCTCGGTGAAGCCGTGCCGGGCGAAGAAGTCCACTTCGAAGGTGAGGCAGAAAATGCGCCGGACGCCCAGCCAGCGCGCGGTCTGCAGCAGCTTCTCCAGCACCAGGTGCCCCACTCCCGTGCCCCTGAGCGCGGGGTCGACCGCGAGCGTGCGGACCTCGGCGAGGTCCTCCCACATCACGTGGAGGGCTCCGCAGGCGACGACCTCGCCGTCGTGATCGCGCTCGGCGACCCAGAACTCCTGGATGTCCTCGTAAAGCGTCACCGTCGCTTTGTCGAGCAGGATGCGGTCGCGTGCGTAGGCGTCGATGAGACGGCGCACGGCGCGCACATCACCGGTTCTCGCCCTGCGGACGGTGACCTCGCTTACGGGGCTTACGGCTTCTGGCATGCCCGGACGCTATCGCTCCGAAGACCCGCGGCTCTCGGCGGGGGCGTCGGGATGCGCGACGCGCAAGGCGTCCCGCAGGGCTTCCGTCTGTTCCGGCGACATCATCCCGAAGAAGGCCACAAGTGCCGCCGCGGGGTTGTCACTCGCCGCCCACGCTTCGTTCATCAGCGCCGCGGAGTAGGCGGCCCGGGTGGAGACGGCTTCATATCGATAGGCGCGGCCTTCTCGCTCGCGCCGCAGCCAGCCCTTCTCCCGCAGGTTGTCCATTACGGTCATGACCGTGGTGTAGGCGATCGGCCGTTCGCGCCGAAGGTCGTCGAGCACTTCCCTCACGGTGACCGGGCGGTTCCACTGCCATACCCGCGTCATCACCGCGTCTTCCAACTCTCCCAGTGGCCGAGGCACACCAAGAACAATAGCCGCATATGCGCTCTATTGGTTGCTTTATTTTGATCAGCGGGGAAACAAAGAAGAGCGCACGCCGGGAGGCGGACCTCCCGGCATGCGCTCCCGCGCCGTCACGGCGGTATCCGCCGCCCGGCGGCGCGCGCCGCTAGACGTGCCGCCCGTCGGCGGACGGCGCCTGGCGCGCGGCCTCGGCCCGGGCGAGGGCGCTGTCCACAGCGGCGTCCTCCTTGGCCTTGTTGGCACCGCCCTGGCTCCTGACGATCGTCACGATGAGGGCGGTGAAGGCCACGGCCATCACCACGGACGGGGTGAGTGCGGCGATGTACTCCATGCCGGATCAGCCTCCTTGGATACCGGAACTCCAGGGTACCGGCGGCTCCGCCGGCTCCCCGCGCGGGCCCGTACGGGGAGCCGGCGGGGAGTCGGCGGGGAGCGGGGGCGGCACGTCAGGCCGGGAGCGCCTGGCGGCGCGGCGGGAAGACGTCGGCGGGGGTGGGGACCGGGTGCGGCACGGCCGCCAGCCGGCCGCGCCCCGCGGACCGGGGGGCTTCCGAGAGGGCTCCCGAGCGGGCCTCCGAGGAGGCCGTCAGGCGCTCGCAGCGCCTCAGCAGCCCCGCGCGGCGCCGCGCCTCCGCCTCGCCGGCCCTCCGGCCGCACAGGCCGCGCAGCGCCCCCAGGTCCTCCGGACGCGGCGCGCAGCCCAGCGCGAGGGCCTCCTCCAGCCGTGCGAGGTACCCGGAGGCGGAGCCCGGCAGCGCGGCGCGGTAGCGGTCGAGGTCGGCCAGCAGGAAGGCCCTCAGCCGGTCCGCCTCACGCTCCGCCTCGTCCAGCGCCTCGGCGAGCCACAGGCACTCCCGCACCGCCTCGGCCCGCTCCTCCGGCACCCTCTCCGCCGCCCCCTCCCGGCGCCCCTCCGGCTGCCGCCGTCCGCCCGCGCACGGGGACGGCGGGGCGGCGCGGGCGGGCCGGAGGACGAGGGCGAGGGCGCTCCGGAGGACGCGCAGTTCGGCCGCGCTGAAGACCATGGCGCCTCGGGAACCGTAGGGCGTGGGCATAGGGTGACGTTACGACAGAAATCGACAAAATCGTCTTATCGCCGACTCCGCCGTGTCCCCGCCGGGGCACGGCCCCGCAGAGGTCCGACGGCCGTCCCGCAGCGGTCCGGCAGAGGTCCGACGGCGGCCCCGCCGGGCACGGGCCCGGCGTACGCCGCTCAGCCCCGCGCCATGTTCCGCTCGTAGACCAGGCGCAGCCCGATCAGCGTCAGCCACGGCTCGTGCTCGTCGATCGCCGCCGCCTCGCCCAGCACCATCGGGGCCAGGCCACCGGTGGCGATGACGGTCACGTCGTCCGGGTCGTCGGCCAGCTCGCGGGCCATCCGCTCCACCACGCCGTCCACCTGCCCGGCGAAGCCGTAGAGGATGCCGGACTGCATCGCCTCGACGGTGTTCTTGCCGATGACGCTGCGCGGGCGGGCCAGCTCGATCTTGCGCAGCTGCGCGCCGCGCACGCCGAGCGCCTCGACGGAGATCTCGATGCCCGGGGCGATGACGCCGCCGGTGTACTCGCCGCGCGCGGAGACCGCGTCGAAGGTGGTGGCCGTGCCGAAGTCCACGACGATGCTCGGACCGCCGTACAGTTCGACCGCCGCCACCGCGTTGATGATCCGGTCCGCGCCGACCTCCTTGGGGTTGTCCATGAGGATGGGCACCCCGGTCTTGACGCCCGGCTCGACGAGGACGGACGGGATGTCGCCGTAGTGCCGGCGGGTCACCTCGCGCAGCTCGTGCAGGACGGAGGGGACGGTGGAGCAGATGCAGATGCCGTCGATGCCGTCGCCCAGGTCTTCGCCGAGCAGCGGGTGCATGCCCATCAGGCCCTGGAGGAGGACGGCCCACTCGTCGGCGGTGCGGCGGGCCTCGGTGGAGATCCGCCAGTGCTCGACGATCTCGTCGCCGTCGAACAGGCCGAGGACGGTGTGCGTGTTGCCGACGTCGATCGTGAGCAGCATCAGCCCCGCCCCTCCCCGTCCGCGCCGCCGCGGGTCTCGTCGCGCAGGTCCAGGCCGATGTCGAGGATCGGGGAGGAGTGGGTGAGGGCGCCGACGGCCAGGTAGTCGACGCCGGTGTCCGCGTACGCGCGGGCGTTGGCCAGGGTGAGGCGGCCGGAGGACTCCAGCTTCGCCCGTCCCGCGACCAGGGCGACCGCCTCGGCGGTCTGCTCGGGGGTGAGGTTGTCCAGCAGGATCAGGTCGGCGCCCTCGGCGAGGACGGGCTCGATCTGGTCCAGCCGGTCCACCTCCACCTCGATCGGCACGCCGGGGAACTCCTCGCGCACCCGCTTGAACGCCTCGGCCACCCCGCCCGCGGCGATCACGTGGTTGTCCTTGATCAGCGCGGCGTCCGACAGCGACATCCGGTGGTTGACACCGCCGCCGCAGCGCACCGCGTACTTCTCCAGGGAGCGCAGTCCGGGCGTGGTCTTGCGGGTGTCGCGGACCTTCGCGCCCGTGCCCTCCAGGGCGTCGGCCCAGGCGCGGGTGGCGGTGGCGATGCCGGACAGCCGGCACAGCAGGTTGAGGGCGCTGCGCTCGCCGGTGAGCAGGTCGCGGGTGCGGGTGCGCACCGACAGCAGCCTCTGGCCGGCCTCGACGCGGTCGCCGTCCTCGACGTGCCGCTCGACCTCGAACTCCTCGGTGCAGACCACCGACAGGACCGCCTCGGCGATCCGCAGACCGGCGACGGTGCCCGCCTCGCGGGCGGTGAAGTCGGCGGTGGCGACGGCGTCCTCGGGGATGGTCGCGACGGTGGTGACGTCCACGCCCTGGTCGAGGTCCTCCTCGATCGCCATGTGCGCGATGTCCTCGACCTGCACCGGGTCCAGGCCCGCGTCCGCCAGCAGCCCGGCCAGGTCCGGGTCCAGGCCGCACTCCAGCGGGTCGAGGTCGAACTCCTCGTCGGCGCCGCCGCCGCAGCCGCAGGCGTCCCCGCAGCCGCCACCGGTGCCGTTCACCGCCTCGCCGGGGCGGCCGAAACCGATCTGGAGCAGCGGGAGTTCGTCGGGCGTGGGGCTGGTCACTGCGTCTCCTCGTGAGCTTCTCCGCCCACGCGGCGACAGCGCGGGCTCGTGATGACGTGCGGCCGGGCAGCCGCGGGGGCGTCGCTCACAGCGTCTCCTCGTGAGCTTCTCCGCCCACGCGGCGACAGCGCGGGCTCGTGATGACGTGCGGCCGGGCAGCCGCGGGGGCGTCGCTCACAGCGTCTCCTCGTGGGCGACCGGGGGGAAGGCGGTCGAGTCGGTCGTACGGACGACGAGCGTAGAGCCCCCGGCGGCGGGGCGCAGGGCCACCACCAGATGCCGGCGCCAGGCCTCGTCGTCCCGGTCGGGGCGGTCCTCGCGCCAGTGGCAGCCGCGGGTCTCGGCGCGGCGCAGGGCGGCGGCGACCAGGACCCCGGCGACGAGGTGGAGGTTGGCCGTCTCCCAGGTCTCGACGCCGGGTTCGGCGGACTTGCCGTCCGGGCCCGGGGCCAGGGCCTCCAGCTCCCGGGCGGCCCGCTCCAGGCTCTCGGCGGAGCGCAGCACACCGGCGCCGGCGGTCATGGTCCGCTGGATCGCGTACCGCGCCTCGGCGGGCGGCAGCGGGACGGCCGGTCCGCCGGCGCCCTCGGCGGGCACGACCGCGCGGCGCGGGGCGCGGGCGATGTCGGCGGCGATCCGCTCGGCGAAGACCAGGCCCTCCAGCAGGGAGTTGGAGGCCAGCCGGTTGGCGCCGTGCACGCCCGTGCAGGCCACCTCGCCGCACGCGTACAGGCCGGGCACGGTGGTGCGGCCCGCCAGGTCGGTGCGGACCCCGCCGGAGGCGTAGTGGGCGGCGGGCGCGACCGGGACCGGCTCCGTGACCGGGTCGATGCCGTGGGCGCGGCAGGCGGCGAGGATGGTGGGGAACCGCTCCGCCCACATCCGGGCGCCGAAGTGCCGCGCGTCCAGGTACGCGCAGTCGTCGCCCCGCTCGCGCATCCGCCGCGTGATGCCCTTGGCGACGATGTCCCGCGGCGCCAGCTCGGCCAGCTCGTGCTGCCCGGCCATGAAGCGGACGCCATCGGCGTCGACGAGGTACGCGCCCTCGCCGCGCACGGCCTCGGAGACCAGCGGCTGCTGGCCCTCGCTGCCCGGGCCCAGGAAGAGCACGGTCGGGTGGAACTGGACGAACTCCAGGTCGGAGACCTCCGCGCCGGCCCGCAGCGCGAGCGCGACGCCGTCGCCGGTGGAGACGGCCGGGTTGGTGGTCGCGGAGAACACCTGGCCCATGCCGCCGGTGGCCAGCACCACCGCCGGGGCGTGGACGGCGCCGACGCCGTCGTGCCGGCCCTCGCCCATCACGTGGAGGGAGACGCCCGCGGCGTGCCCGTCGGCGTCCTTGAGCAGGTCGAGGACGAGCGCGTTCTCGATCGTCTCCATACCGGCCTCGCGCACGGCCGCCACCAGGGCGCGGCTGATCTCCGCGCCGGTCGCGTCGCCGCCCGCGTGGGCGATGCGGCGGCGGTGGTGGCCGCCCTCGCGGGTCAGCGCGATCTCGCCGGTCTCCGGCGAGGTGTCGAACCGCGCGCCGGTGCCGATCAGCCGCCGCACCGCGTCCGGCCCCTCGGTGACCAGGGTGCGCACGGCCTCCTCGTCGCACAGGCCCGCGCCCGCCACCAGGGTGTCCTGGAGGTGCTGGCCGGGGGTGTCGCCCTCGCCCAGCGCGGCGGCGATCCCGCCCTGCGCCCAGCGCGTGGAGCCGGCGTCCAGCCGGGCCTTGGTGACGATCACCGTCTTCCGGCCGGAGGCCGCGCAGCGCAGGGCGGCGGTCAGCCCGGCGACCCCGGAGCCGACCACCACCACGTCCGCCTCGATGGCCCAGCCGGAGCGCGGCGCGGTCAGCCGCAGGCCCGCCGCTCCGTTCACCGGGCCGCTCGCCGGACCGTTCACCGCGGCGTTCACCGGACCGTCCACAGGACCGTTCACCGAGCCTCTCCGGGGTGTCCGAGACGCAGCCGGACGTTGTCGATCAGTCGTGTGGTGCCCACCCGCGCCGCGACCGCGAGCACGGCCTCGCCCTCGTACGCGCCGGGCTCCGCCGGGACCTCCGTGAAGTGGTCCGGGTCCACCAGCGCGAGGTAGTCCAGGACCAGCGGCGGCTGTGCCCGCCCGGCCCGGTCCAGGACGGCCTCGGCGGCCTCCCGCACGTCCCGTGGACCGGCCCCGCCCGCGGCCACCGCGTCGCGTCCGGCGAACAGGGCGCGGGAGAGGGCCAGGGCGGTGGTGCGCTCGGCGTCCGACAGGTAGCGGTTGCGGCTGGAGAGGGCCAGCCCGTCGGGCTCGCGCACGGTGGGCACGCCCTCGATCTCCACGGGGAAGTTCAGGTCGCGGGCCATCCGCGTGATCAGGGCGAGCTGCTGCGCGTCCTTCTCGCCGTAGAGCGCCAGGTCGGGGGCGGTGAGGTGGAGGAGCTTGGCGACGACGGTGAGCATCCCGTCGAAGTGGCCGGGCCGGGAGGCGCCCTCCAGGCGCTCGCCCATCGGGCCCGCGCTGATCCGCACCTCCGGCTCCCCGCCGGGGTAGACCTCCGCCACCGGCGGCGCGAAGACGGCGTCGGCGCCCGCGCGGGCCGCCACCACGACGTCCTCGTCCAGCGTGCGCGGGTAGCGGTCCAGGTCCTCGCCCGCGCCGAACTGCAGCGGGTTGACGAAGACGGTGACCACCACCTGCCCGCCGGGCCCGGCCTTCTCGCGGGCGGCGCGGACCAGGGCGGCGTGCCCCTCGTGCAGGGCGCCCATCGTCATCACCACCGCGCGCCGCCCCCGGCGCGGCAGGGCGCGCAGCTCGGCGGCGGTGCGCAGGACGGGGACGGGGGTGGGTGCGGACACGGTGCGGCTCCTGTGGTCGGCGGTCGGTCCGGTCACCGGGCGTCCCCATCGGAGAGGACCTCCAGCAGGCCCTGGGCGAGTTCCGGCTTGAGCAGTCCGCCCGCGAGCGCCCGGTCGGCGGTGGCGCGGGCCATCGCGAGGTAGCCCGCCACCGACTGCGGGGCGTGGCGGCGCAGCTCGGCGACGTGGGCGGCGACCGTACCGGCGTCGCCCCGGGCGACCGGGCCGGTCAGCGCGGCGTCGCCGGAGCGCAGGGCGTTGTCCAGGGCCGCGCCGAGCAGCGGGCCGAGCATCCGGTCGGGGGCGGAGACCCCGGCCGCGCGCAGCAGTTCCATGGACTGGGCGACCAGGGTGACCAGGTGGTTGGCGCCGACGGCCAGGGCCGCGTGGTAGAGCGGGCGGGCCTCCTCGGCGATCCACTCCGGCTCCCCGCCCATCTCGATGACCAGCGCCTCGGCGGCCAGCCGCAGCTCCTCGGGCGCGGTGACGCCGAAGGAGCAGCCCGCCAGCCGCTGGACGTCCACGGGCGTGCCGGTGAACGTCATCACCGGGTGCAGCGCCAGCGGCAGGGCCCCGGCCCGCGTCGCGGGGGCGAGGACGGCGGTGCCGTAGCGGCCCGACGCGTGCGCCAGGAGCTGGCCGTGGCGTACGGCGCCGGTCTCGGCCAGGCCCGCGACCAGGGCGGGCAGGGCGTCGTCGGGGACGGTGAGCAGGACGAGGTCGGCGCGGGCCAGGACCTCGGCGGGCTCCACCAGCGGCACCCCGGGCAGCAGGGCCTCGGCCCGGCGGCGGGAGGCGTCGGAGACGCCGGAGGCGGCGACCGGGCGGTGCCCGGCGAGCCGGAGCGCGGCGGCCAGGGCGGGGCCGACGCGGCCCGCGCCGACGACGCCGACGGTCAGGCGCGCGGGACGGTCGCCGGCGGCGCCGGAGGGAGGTTGGTTCACGTGAGCTGGGCCTTCCGTTCCAGTCCGTTGGACCCGGTACCGGACGATTGCTGCCATGCTACGCGGACTGGCCCGCTCCCCGTCCGCCCCCGTCCGCCGGGTGGGGCGGGGGCGCGGTACGGGGCGCCCCGGGCCCCGCCGGCCGGCGGCCGGTCAGCAGGGCTCCCGCCGCGGGGCCGACAGCGCCCGGCGCAGGCGCGCGAGGAGCGGTACGGCGGGGCGGCGGCCGGTCCGGGCGTCCAGGAGGGCGTCCCGGAACTCCCGGCGGGCGCGCGGGTCGGCCAGGCCCGGCAGGGGCGGCGGCTCCTGCCCCTGCCGGGCGGCCCGGTACTGGGCGAGTGCGTACTCGGTGTGGAAGCTCATACCCCTCACGCTGCGCCCGTCCGCGGCGGCCGGGCACGCGGATTGACCGAGGCCGTCAATCGACGGCGGGGGCGCGGCCGGCGGAGGGCAGGATGGCCCCATGAGCGTGGTCATCGACATCACCGGCCTGCCCGAGGAGCACGTCGTCTTCTCCCCCTCCCCGCTGGCGGAGCTGGGCGCGGCCCTGCACGCCCTCTCCGAGCCCGCGCACCACCCCGGGCTGCACGGCTGGACGACCACCACGCTCGCCGGGCTCGAGCCGGACCTCGCCGGGCGGCTCTCCGAGGCGGACATCCTGTGGCGCTCCACCCGCTCCGACATCCTGCTGCCCAGCCGCCCCCGGCCCGGCGCCACGCTCGCCGAGGAGCTGGACTCCGTCGACACCCTGAACGACGAGCGGTACGTCCGGGCCGCGCTGGAGATCAACTGCTCCGCCGACTACGGCGACGAGGGGCCGTCCCCGCTGGTCGACGAGGAGGCCCGGCGGCGGGCCCTGGAGCGGGCCGCCGCGCGCGGGCCCAAGCGGCTGGAGTTCGTGCGGCACCTGCTGGCGGACCCGCCCGCCGTACGGGCCTGGATACGGCGGCTGCTGGAGGACTGCGACCGGTCGTTCTTCGCCGACACCTGGCAGCGGGTGCGCGGGCAGCTCGCCGCCGACGCCCGGCACAAGACGGACCTGCTGCGGCGCAGGGGGCTGGCCGAGGCGCTGACCGCCGTGTCCCCCGCGATCGCCGTGGAGGAGGACGGCGGCGGACGGCGCATGGTCGTCGACAAGCTGGCGCAGGGCCGGACGACGGCGGTGGACCCGGCGGTCGGGCCGGGGGTGACCCTGGTGCCCACCGCCTTCGGCTGGCCGCATCTGCTGGTGCTGCACGCTCCCGGCTGGCGGCCGGTGATCGAGTACCCGGTCGCCTCGCGCGAGCTGCGCGCGGGCCCGGGGTCGGTGGAGGTGATGGAGCGCCGGCTGGAGGCCCTGGCCCACCCGGTGCGGATCCGGCTGTGCCGCAGCCTGGCCCGCGCCCCGTACACCACCGGCGAGCTGGCGAACGGGCTGGGGATCACCGCGCCGGAGGTCTCCCGGCACCTGAAGGTGCTGCGGGACGCGGGTCTGCTGTCGACGCGCCGGCACGGGCGGTACGTGCAGCACCGCCTGGACGTCACCGTGGTGGCGCGGCTGGGCAGCGACTTCCTGGAGTCGGTGCTGCGCTGAGGCCCCGCCGGACCGGCGGCGGACCGGCAGCGGACCGGCAGCGGACGGGCGGCGGGCGGGAGCGGCGGGAAACGACCGGCGGCGGGCGGGCCGGTGGGGGATCATCGGGCGCATGACCGCTGACGAGGGAACCGGGGAAGCAGGGGAAGCGCGCGGGAGCGCCGAGGCGGAGCGGGCCCGCAGGCTCGCGGCGTGGACCGGCGCGCGGCGGAAGCTGTCCGACGGCCCGGCGGACGGGACGCTCGCCGGCCGGCTGGCCCGGCTGGCGGAGGAGGGCGCCGAGGTGTACGGCCTGGACGGCGGCCCGGACCTCTACGGCAACGGGATCGTCGCCGACCTGGAGGAGCGCACCGCCGCCGTGCTGGGCACCGAGGCCGCCGCCTTCTTCCCCACCGGGACCATGGCCCAGCAGGTCGCGCTGCGCTGCTGGGCGGGCCGTACCGGCAATCCGGTCGTCGCCCTGCACCCGATGGCGCACCCCGAGCGCCACGAGCGGGGCGCGCCGGCGCGGCTGAGCGGGCTGAGCACCGTGCACCCCACCACCGAGCCGCGCACGCCCACCGCCGACGAGGTGCGGGAGCTGGACGAGCCCTTCGGCACCCTGATGCTCGAACTCCCGCTGCGCGAGGCCGGTTTCGTGCTGCCGACGTGGGACGAGCTGGTGGCGGTGACCGAGGCGGCGCGGGAGCGGGACGCGGTGGTGCACTTCGACGGTGCGCGGCTGTGGGAGTGCGCCCCGCACTTCGGGCGCACGCTCCCGGAGATCGCCGCCCTGGCCGACAGCGTGTACGTCTCCTTCTACAAGTCCCTCGGCGGCCTCTCCGGCGCCGCCCTGGCCGGTCCCGCGGACCTGGTGCGCGAGGCGCGCGCCTGGCGGCACCGCTACGGCGGGCAGGTCTTCCAGCAGTGGCCCGCCGCGCTGTCGGCCCTGGTGGGGCTGGAGCGGGAGCTGCCGCGGCTGCCCGGCTACGTCGCCCACGCCGAGGTGGTCGCGGCGGCCCTGCGGGAGGGGCTGGCGGAGGCCGGGGAGCGGTGGTTCCGGATCCATCCGGCCGAGCCGCACACCCACCAGTTCCAGGTGTGGCTGCCGTACGACGCCGACGTGCTGACGGAGGCGGGGGTGCGGCAGGCCGAGGAGGACGGGACGGTGCTGTTCCGCGTCTGGGAGGCGCCGGGGACGCCGGGGCCTCCCGGAACGGCCGTGGCCGAGGTCACGGTCGGCGCACCGGGGCTGCGCTGGGACGCGCGGGACGTGCGCGACGCGCTGTACGGCTTCCTCGCCCGCGTGCCGGACCGGGGGTGATCCCGGACGCGCCGGAGGCCTCAGGCGCCGCCGCCCGCGCGCACCAGCCCGGTCTCGTACGCCAGCACCACCGCCTGCACGCGGTCGCGCAGCTCCAGCTTGGTGAGGATGCGGCCCACGTGCGTCTTGACGGTGGCCTCCGAGAGCACCAGCCGCCGGGCGATCTCGCCGTTCGACAGTCCCTGGGCGACCAGCAGCAGCACCTCGCGCTCACGCTCCGTCAGCCGCTCCAGCTCCCGGCGGGCGGGCCGGTCGGAGGTGGCGGGCAGCAGGGCCGAGAAGCGGTCGAGGAGGCGGCGGGTGGTGGAGGGGGCGACCACCGCGTCGCCGCTGTGGACGGCGCGGATCGCGGCCAGCAGCTCGCCGGGCGGCACGTCCTTGAGCAGGAAGCCGCCGGCGCCGGCCCGGAGCGCGGAGAAGGCGTACTCGTCGAGGTCGAAGGTGGTCAGGATCAGCACCCGGGGGTCGCCGGGGCCCCCCTCGCCCCGCTCGCAGATGCGCCGGGTGGCCTCGACCCCGTCGACGCGGGGCATCCGCACGTCCATCAGCACCACGTCCACGGCCGTTCCGCGCAGCTTCTCCAGGGCCTCGGCGCCGTCCCCGGCCTCGGCGACGACCTCCATGTCCGGCTGGGCGTCCAGCACCATGCGGAAGCCGGTGCGCAGCAGCGCCTGGTCGTCGACGAGCATCACGCGGACGGTCATGGTTTTCCCTCGGACTGGGTTGACGGGGTTGTCGGGGGTGACGGGGTTGTCGGGGGTGACGGGGGTGACGGGGTTGGCGGGATTGCCGCAGTTGACGGGATGACCGGGGTCGTCCGGCGGTGCGGTGTGCGCGCGGCCCGCGCGGGCCGGCTCACACGGTGCTCTTCAGCGGCAGCACCGCGCTGATCCGGAAGCCGCCGCCGGGCCGCGGCCCGGCGTCCAGGCTGCCGCCGACCATCCCCACGCGCTCGCGCATCCCGATCAGCCCCTGCCCGAGCCCGTCCAGCCCGCCGACCTCGTACAGCTCGTGCTGCGCGCCGCGGCCGTCGTCCTCGGCGAGCAGGGTCAGGTCGTCGGCGCCGTAGGTCAGCCGCACCGTCGCCCCGACGTGCGGGCCGCCGTGCTTGCGGGTGTTGGTCAGCGCCTCCTGCACGATGCGGTACGCGGTCAGCTCGACGCTGCTGGGCAGCGGGCGCGGGGTGCCCTCGATGCGGAAGTCCACCGGCAGGCCCGTGCCGCGCACCTGCTCCACGAGGTCGGCCAGCTGCTCGACGCCGGGCTGCGGCACGTACTCACCGCCCTCGGAGTGCTCGCCCGTGCGCAGCACGCCCAGCAGCCTGCGCATCTCCGACAGCGCCTGGCGGCCGGTGCCGGAGATGGTCTCCAGCGCCTGCCGGGCCTGGTCGGGGGCGGTGTCCATGACGTAGGCGGCGCCGTCGGCCTGGACGACCATCACCGAGACGTTGTGCGCGACGACGTCGTGGAGCTCGCGCGCGATCCGGGCGCGTTCGGCGGCGACGGCGACCTTGGCCTGCGCCTCGCGCTCCCGCTCCAGCCGGGCGGCGCGCTCCTCCAGCTGCGCGTAGTACGCGCGGCGGGTGCGCAGCGAGTCGCCCATCACCCAGGCCAGGACGAAGGTGACGGTGAGGAAGACGACGCTGATGACCGTCTCCACCACGCTCTGCCCCTCGTTGGGCCAGCGCAGCGTGGAGACCGTGGGCGCGACCAGGGCGCCGCCGAGGGCGAAGCGGGAGGCCCAGCGGACGTTGCGGGAGGCGTTGGTGAAGACGATCACCAGCAGGGCGAAGTTGGCGGGCACCGGGAAGGCGCCCGTGATCACCTCGGCCACCCCCGCTCCGGTGGCCAGCAGCAGCATCCGCTCCGGCGCCCGGCGGCGCAGGGCCACCACGGTGCACAGGGCCAGGATGATCGGGACGGAGGCGAGCTGCCGCGCCTCGTCCTGCTCCACGCTCCGGGCCGTGTCCGGGTTCGTCACGAGGGTGACGAGCCACAGGGAGGAGAACATCAGCAGGACGAGCGCCCACAGCCCGTCGACCAGGGTGGGATGCCTGCGTATGAACTCGTAGAGCCGGTGCACATAACCCAGAGTAGGCAGGTCCGGTACGTGCGGGAGTCAACCGGACGGTCGATCCCCCGTCTCCCCGTGTACTCCCCAGGGTGGAGGCAGGGGTGCTCCCCGGGGCTGGAGCAGCCAGGTGAAGGCGCCCAGGCCGCCCGGATCGGTCAGCTCGGCGGCCTCGCCCGCGCGGCCGAGCAGCCGCACGTACGCGGCCGGGTCGCTCGACGCCAGGGCCAGGGGCGGGCGGGCGCCGCTCACGCCCAGGGCGCGCAGCGCCTCGCGCTGGGGGAGCAGCACCGCGGGGCCGCCCCCGGCCGCCTCCCCCGCCGCCGCGCACGCGTCGAGGGCGACGTGGGCGGTCAGGTCGCACCGGCCGTCGGGGACGGGCGGCACCTCGCGCCCGTCGCGGTAGCCGGTGAGGGTGCCCAGCGGGGGGCGGGCGGCTCGGGTGTGGGCGTAGTCGGCGGCGACGGCCAGCCCGCGCTCCAGGCAGGACACCGCCTCCGCCCAGGCCGCGTCGCGGGGGCGGCCGATCTCCGCGCGCAGCCCCGGCTCGGGGGGCAGCGGCCACCAGCGGGCCAGCCAGTCGGCGTCCTCGCCGGTCACCGGCTCGCCGGGGTGCTCGGTGCCGTCGCCGTCCACCAGGACGTGGCGCGGTACGCCGCCGGCGCCGGTCTCGGCCACGTCCACGGGGACGTCGTCCAGCCACTCGTTGGCGAACAGCAGCCCGGTCGCGCCGCGCGGCGGATCGGCGGACCAGGAGATCGCCGGGTCGAGCCCGTCCGGGCGGGGGGCGCGTTCGACGGCGTGGGGGCGCACCCGGGCGGCCAGGGAGCCGGGCAGTCCGGACAGCGCCGCCAGGACGCCGGTCAGCAGTTCGCCGCGGCCGGCGCCGTAGTCGATCAGCGCCAGCTCCCCGGGGTGCCCCAGCACCTCGTCCACGCGCCGCAGCAGCTCGGCCACCGCGCCCGCGAAGAGCGGCGAGGCGTGCACGGAGGTGCGGAAGTGCGCGGCGGGGGCGTGGCGCACGAAGAAGCCCCCCGGGCCGTAGAGCGCCTCCTCGGCGGCCTCCCGCCAGCGCCGCGGCCCCCGCGCCGGCCCCGTCACTTGTCGATGTCGCCGACGACGAAGAACATCGACCCCAGGATCGCCACCATGTCGGCCACCAGCGTGCCCGGCAGCAGCTCGGCCAGCACCTGGACGTTGTTGAACGAGGCCGAGCGGAGCTTGAGCCGGTACGGGGTCTTCTCGCCCCGGGAGACCAGGTAGTAGCCGTTGAGGCCGAGCGGGTTCTCCGTCCAGGCGTACGTGGCGCCCTCGGGGGCCTTGAGCACCTTGGGCAGCCGCTGGTTGACCGGGCCGGGCGGCATCCCGGCCAGGCGGTCCAGGCAGGCGTCGGCGAGGTCGAGGGAGTTGCGGGTCTGCTCCAGCAGCACCTCGAAGCGCGCCAGGCAGTCGCCCTCGGTGCGCGTGACGACCCGCAGGACGTCCGCCAGCTCCCCGTACGCCAGGTAGGGCTCGTCGCGGCGCAGGTCGAAGTCGACGCCGGAGGCGCGGGCGATCGGGCCGCTGACCCCGTACGCGTGGACGGTCTCGGGGGTGAGGACGCCCACGCCGCGGGTGCGGCCGCGGAAGATCTCGTTGCCGAGGACGAGCCGGTCGTAGGTGCCCGTCTTGGCGCGGACGGCGGCCACCGCCCGCCGGGTGCGGTCGAGCCAGCCCGCCGGGAGGTCCTCCTTGAGGCCGCCGACCCGGTTGAACATGTAGTGGATGCGCCCGCCGGAGACCTCCTCCATGACGCGCTGGAGGTCCTCGCGCTCGGTGAAGGCGTGGAACATGGGCGTGATGGCGCCCAGCTCCAGCGGATAGGAGCCGAGGAACATCAGGTGGTTGAGGACCCGGTTGAGCTCCGCCAGCAGGGTGCGCGCCCACACGGCCCGCTCGGGGACCTCCATCCCCAGCATCCGCTCGACGGCCAGGACGACGCCGAGCTCGTTGGAGAAGGCCGACAGCCAGTCGTGGCGGTTGGCCAGGACGATGATCTGCCGGTAGTCGCGCGCCTCGAACAGCTTCTCCGCGCCGCGGTGCATGTAGCCGATCACCGGCTCGGCGGAGCCGATCCGCTCGCCGTCCAGCACGAGCCTGAGCCGCAGCACACCGTGGGTGGAGGGGTGCTGCGGGCCGATGTTGAGGACCATGTCGGTGCTCTCCGCCGCACCGCCGACACCGACGGTGGTCACGGCGGTCGCGGCGTTCTCGGTGCTCGCGGTGGTCGTGCCGGGATCGCTCATGGTGTTCAGTCTGGCAGCTCCGCCGGCCGGGCGGCTCCCCCCTCCGCCCCTCCCGCCCCCTCCTCCCCGCGACGGATACGCACCGTCACCGGCACCGCCTACGCTTGCCGTATGAGTCAGCTGACAGGGGGGCCGTCCGGCGGGGGAAGCGGCCCCGCCGGGCCCGAGGGCTCCGGGGGTTCCGAGGGGGCCGAGGGGCCGGAGGAGCCGGAGGCCGCCGAGCGGTGGCGCGGCGTCGAGCGCGGGCTGCTGCGGATGCGCAGGACGCTGCTGGTGGCCGTGCTCGTGCCGCTCGCCGCGGTGCTGGGCCTGGTCCTGGGCCTGACCGCCGGCCCGTGGTGGGCCGTCCTCGCCGCGGCGCCGCTGGCGGTGGCGGTCTGGGGCTGGCGGGCGGTCGCCCGCAACTGGGCGTCCTGGCGGTACGCCGAGCGCGACGACGACCTGCTGATCGGCCGCGGGGTGATCTGGCGTGAGCTGACCGTCGTGCCCTACGGCCGGATGCAGCTGGTCGAGGTCACCTCCGGGCCGCTGGAGCGGTACTTCGGCCTGGCCCGGCTGCAGCTGCACACCGCCGCGGCGACGACCGACGCGCACATCCCCGGCCTCGCCCCCGAGGAGGCCGAGCGGCTGCGCGACCGGCTCACCGAGCTGGGCGAGGCCCGGTCGGCGGGGCTGTGATGGCGCTGCTGGAGCGCCCGGAGGGCAGGCGGCTGCACCCGGTGACCCCGTGGCGGCGGGCGTGGGCGCCGCTGGCCGCGCTGTTCGCCTTCGCCGCGCAGGACCCGGAGCGGGCCCGGCAGGGGGTGGAGTCCCTGACGGCCGGCCGGCTGCTGGCGGTCCTGGCGCTGGTGCTCCCGGCCGCCGCCGGGTACGGCTTCCTGTCCTGGTGGATGACGAGCTACACGGTCACCGAGACCGAGCTGCGCATCCGCACCGGCCTGTTCTTCCGGCGCGTGGCGCACATCCGCCTGGACCGCCTCCAGGCGATCGACGTGAGCCGTCCCCTGTTCGCCCGGATCGTGGGGGTCGCCAAGCTCAAACTGGACGTGGTCGGCACGGACAAGAAGGACGAGCTGGCGTTCCTGGGCGAGCGCGACGCCGCGGCGCTCCGCGCCGAGCTGCTGGCGCGGGCGGCGGGGATGGCACCCGAGGCCGCGGCGGAGGCGGGCGAGGCGCCCGCCCGCGAGCTGGTGCGGGTCGGTACGCGGATGCTGGTCGTCTCGCTGCTGCTGCTCGGCAGCGTTTGGGGCGCGCTGGCCGCGGCGGTGGCCGCGCCGGTGCTGGTCTGGTGGGCGAGCGGCAGCCTCTGGCCCGCCCTGGCGGTGGCGGTGCCGCTGCTCAGCGGTGTCTGGCGCAGCGGTGTGGGCCGCTTCCTGACGGAGTTCGACTGGGTGGTCGCCGAGTCCCCGGACGGGATGCGGCTCGACCACGGTCTGCTGGACCGCGCCCACGCCACCGTCCCGCCGGGCCGCGTCCAGGCGGTGCGGATCGTCGAGCCGTGGCTGTGGCGGCGGCGCGGCTGGGTGCGGGTGGAGCTGGACGTGGCGGCCGGGGGCAACGAGGGCGGCCTGCTGCTGCCGGTGGCCACCCGTGAGACGGCCCGGGGCGTGCTGGCGCGGGTGCTCCCCGGCGTCGACCCGGAGGAGGCTGCGGCGTCCCTGACCCCGTCGCCGCGCCGGGCCGGGCGGGTCGTCCCGCTGTGGTGGCGGGGGTACGGCCACGGGGTGACGGAGACGGTGTTCGCGGCCCGCAGGGGCCTGCTGTGCCGCAGGCTGTCGCTGGTCCCGCACGCGAAGGTGCAGAGCGTCCGCCTCACCCAGGGTCCCTGGGAGAGGGTCTTCGGCCTGGCGGACGTCCACGTCGACCACGGCGCGAACGGCACGGTGGCGGCCAGGCTGCGGGCGGTGGAGGAGGCCCGCGCGGTGGTGGCGGCCCAGGCGGAGCGCTCCCGCACCGGGCGCCTCCGGGCGCGTCCGGAGCGCTGGCTGACGTGAGGGGCGGGGAGAGGCGGGAGGGGCGTCAGGTGCGGGTGCGGCGCAGTCCCCTGACCGGGCCCACCGGCCGCGACGGGCCGGGGGTGCCGCCGGGGGTCTCATCGGCGGTCTCGTCGGCGGTCCCATCGAGGGTGCCGCCGGGGGCGTCACCGGTGGTCTCACCGGCGGCGGGAGCGGCGCCCTCGCCGTCCTCCTCCCCGTCGGGACCGCCCAGGTCGATGACCTTGCCCGCGACGGCGCGCGAGGCGAGGCGGGGCACGGCGGCGGAGGGGTCGCCGGGGGCGTCGCCGGCGGCGCGGATCCCGTCGTCCTCCTGGTCGGACGGGTTCTCGGCGGCGGAACCCGGCGCCCCCGGCGCCCTGCGGCGCTTCTGGGCTCCCTGGGTGCCGAAGAAGTCGAAGCCGCCGCGCTTGGGAGCGCCGCTCCCCCGGCTCCCGGACCGCTGCCCGTACGGCTCCGGCGCCGGTGCCGTACCGTCCTGCCGCGGCTGCGCGGGCCGGGCGGGCTGTGTGGGCTGCGCGGGCCGGGCGGGCTGGACCGGGGCGCTCCGCTCCGGAGCCGGTCCGGCCGCCGCCTCCTCCTTGCCGCGCGCTTCGCGCTCCTCGCGCTCCCGCTGCCGCGCGGCGTTCACCCGCAGCCGCCTGAGCGCCTCGTCCGCCTGGAGGTAGGTGAGCGGTGTGGGCGCGCCCGACGCCTGGCGGTGGTCCGCGGCCCCGGCGGTGAGCGCCTTCGCGGGCCCGGCGGCCTCCAGGGCGAGCTGCCGGCGGCCCTCCAGGGCGCTGGCCCGCTCGGTCTCGGCGTTGGCGTAGCGGCGCAGCAGCGCGGCGTGCTCGGTGCGCAGCCTCTCCAGTTCGGCGCGCTTCCTGCGGAGCGCGCCCTCCACGCCCCGGCGTATCTCCAGGGACTCCTCCAGCTCGGTCTCCAGCTCCGCCTGGCGCTCCTCGGCCCGCCACTCGGCCGTGGCCCTGGCCGCCCGCACCTCGCCGACCCGCCGGCCCGCCTCCCGGTCCCACCGCCGCAGCAGCACGGCTCCGGTGACGGCGGCCACCGCCGCCGCGGCGGTCAGGAGGCGCAGCGCCGGCACCCCCGGATCACCCGTGTCGCCGACCAGCCAGGCGCCCCCCGCGCAGGCCAGTGCCACGGCCGCCACGGCGGACGGCACGAGCATCCGGTGCAGGGGCGGTGCGTGGCGGTGGCGTCCTCGTGACATGGCCTGGAATTTACCGTGTGTGCCACCTCCTGAGGCACTGTCCGCCCTCATTCGTTATCGGGTGGGGACGAGTCGCCGCGGCGGCGGCCGGGAGCCGGCGGGCACCGGCCGGCGGGGTTCACTCCCGGCGCCGGGCCGCCAGGGAGGAGGCCACCACGACCACGGTGAGCGCGGCGATGACGCCGACCACGGTCAGCCGCACCACCGGGCCGAGGGTGTTGTTGGCCTCGTGGGCGAAGTCGTACCAGACCAGGACGGACTGGAAGAGGGCGATGGACGTGAAGACGAACAGCAGCCGGTTGCGGCGCTCGTCGCGCCGGTACTGCGTCATGGTGCGGTGGAACTCCAGGATGTCGCGCAGCGACTGGAGCTGGACCTCCAGCACCCCGCGCTCGCGCTCCATCGCCCAGCGCTCCATGGCCGCGTCCATCACCACCGCGCCCGCGTTGACCGTGTAGCGGCTCTCCTCCAGCCGCACCATCTCGCGCAGGGCCAGGTCCTTGCTGAGCTTGAGGGAGGCGGTGAACTGCCGGTCCACGTCCGCCACCCGGTTCCAGCGGGTGTCGTTGAGCCGGAGCATCCGGGCCGACACCAGGCGGTTGGCCTCGTCCACCGCGATCCACTCGCCGGTGGCCGCCATCACGCCCTCCAGCACCTCGCTGATCCGGTGCCGGGGCAGGCGGACGAGGGTGGTGAAGCCGTCGCCGAAGCGCAGGTACGCGTCGTCGTGGATCTTGCGCTCCACGCCGTAGACCCGAGTGGCGCCCGGCTCCTGGTCCCGCGGCGGGTCCATCAGGACCCGGTGCCACCACAGCAGCCGCCCGGGGTCCATCGCCGCCTCGTCCGCCGGGTCGACCAGCTCCGTGGCGAGCATCCGCTCCGAGACGCCGTCCGTCCACCGCGCTATGTGCGGGTTGATCCGCTCCACCAGCTCGCGCTCGCGGCGGTGCATCGCCTCCTTGTCCGGCACCTCCACGGTCTGCATGACGTAGCAGTGGCCGCTGGGCTCGAAGCGGCACCACAGCAGCCCGGCGCCCTCCACCTCGACCGTGCCGACGGTCTTCTTGCCGCTGAGCCGGGAGCCGCCGGTGGACATGTGGTAGTCGAACAGTAAGGGGGAGTCCGGTCCCTCCGCCTGGGGCGAGAAGTCCGGCACGGCCCCGGCGACGGCCTCCCTGAGCGCCCTGCCGACCTCGCCCCCGAAGGTGTTCGCGCACAGCCGGAACCGCATGAGGAACGGCGCGATGAGTACCACCTGCACGACGACCAAGCCCCCTGTACCGCCCGCCCGGTCCGGATCGCGCACGGCCGCCGCGCCCGGCGCGGACGCTCACCCGGGAGCGGTGAACAGCGTCCACTCGCCGTGCCCGGCGTGGCCGCCCGCGGCCGTCCACCTCGCGCCCAGCAGGCGGTGCATCCGCTCCGGCGGCACGTACAGCGGCGTCCCCGCGCGGAACGAGGTGCACCACAGCAACTGCCCGCCGGGCCTGATCACCCGCGCGATCTCGGAGGGGTTGAAGACCCCGTTGAGCGACACTACCAAGGGAACACGCGCCGTTCCCAGGGGTAGTGACCGCACGTCAGCCGCCACCCAGCGCACCCCCGGCACGTCCACGCGGCGGCGCAGCATCTCCAGGCTCAGGTCGCAGGCGACCACCGACGGCACGGCCGCCGCGACGGCCGCCGTGGCCTCACCGGTGCCGCAGCAGATCTCCACCGCCCACTCGGCGGGACGGATCCGGCACAGCCCCTCGCGCACCGCGAGGTCGTACCCGTGCTGCTCCTCGGTCCACTCCCGCCACTCCCCGGCCATCCGGTCGTAGGAGGAGCGCAGGCCCTGCCACGCCTCGCGGTCCCCGGGATCGTCCAGCAGGCGCTCCTGGAAGCGGCGGCTGGGGTGGACGTCGGCCTTCAGATCCGGTGGTTCCAAGATCTCCTCCATGGTCGGACGATAACCGGGGGCGCGCGCCGCCCGACAGACGGCACCCGCCGGACGGACGGGTTCACCCCTCCCCGGGTTCCCGCACCACGAGACCGGCATCCTCCGCCGCCCGCACCACCCCGGCGAGCAGCGGCTCCGCCCCCCTGGCGGCCACGATCTGGAGCCCGGCCGGGCACCCGTCGCCGGTCAGTCCCGCGGGAACGCTGACGGCGGGATGGCCGCTGAGGTTGAAGGCCCAGGTGAGCGCCGTGCTGTACCGCTCCCCCGGACCGTCGTGCCCGTGGGGCCGGTTGGGGGTCGCCGGGGTCAGCAGCAGCCGCGCCCCGGCGAGGAGGGCGTCGAGGCGCCCGTCGTTCTCCGCCCGCGTCCGCTCCGCCCGCGCCCTGTCCGCCCGCGTGTCTGCTCGCATGTCCGCCCGCATGTCCGCCCGCGTCCGCTCCCCGCCGGGGCCGCGCAGGGCGAGCCACGCCGGTCCGGGGTCCAGCAGGACGGCCCCCGCCTCCCCCGCCGGTGGCACCAGCCGTACGACGCCCGCCGCGGCCAGCCGGTCCACCGCCTCCCGCACCACGCGGACGACCTCCGCCTCGCTCTCCGCGTAGCCCAGGTCCGGCGACCACACCGCCGTCACCGGCCCCCCGGTCCCCCCGGCTCCTCCTCCGGCGTTCCCGGCGCGCACCCCGAGGACGCACTCCAGCCACGCCGCGAGGTCCGCGGCGTGGCGGACGAGGACGCCGGGCGCGGCCAGTCCCGAGCGGTCGGCCGTGGGCAGCCGCCCGTTGGTCGTCTTCAGCCCGAGCACCCCGCACCACGCCGCCGGGATGCGCACCGACCCGGCGCCGTCGGTGCCGGTGGCCACCGGCACCATCCCGGCCGCGACCGCCGCCGCCGAACCGGCGGAGGAGCCCCCGGGCGACCGGTCCGGGCGCCAGGGGTTGGCGGTACGGCCGCCCGCGCCCAGCCCCCAGGTCTGCCACCGGGTGCCGGGTCCGGGCACGGAGGTCGCCCCGACCGCCACGCACCCGGCCGCCAGCAGCCGCCGGGCGGGTCCGGCCCGCAACCCGGCCGTCCCCTTCACCCCGATCGGCACCCCGGCCAGCGGCAGCCGCTCGCCCGCCGCGACCCGGCGGTCCACCTCCGCCGCCCGCGCCCGCGCCTCGTCCGCCCACACCTCGCGGAAGGCGCGCAGCGACGGCTCCAGCCGGGCGATCCGTCCCAGCGCCGCCGCCGCCACCTCGGCGGCGGCCGTCTCGCGCCGCGTCACCGCGGCGGCGAGCGCCACCGCGGACAGCCCCGCGTACGCCTCCTCGTCCATCACCGGCTCCATCCGTCCCCGGCCGCCCCCCGCACCGGGCCGCCGCACGCCGGGCCTCCGCACGCCGCCGGCCCCGGCCGGTCCCGCTGGACGGGACGGGCCGGGGCCGGGGGCTGCGTCACGGCTGCGGTCACGGCTGCGGTCACGGCTGCGGTCGGGAATGCCGGTCGCCGGCGCGGTCGCGGGGCCCTCAGGCCGCCGCAGCGGCCGGGGGCGGGGGGTCCTCGTCGTCCTCCGGGAGTCTGCACACCCGTTGCAGGAAGACGGCCGCCGCCACCACCGCGGCGCCCGCCAGCACCGACAGGCCGGCGTAGACCGCCTGGTCGCGGCGGGCGGGCACGTCCATGGCGCCGAAGAACAGGTAGCCGCCCGTGCCGCCGTACGCGCCCGCGACCAGGGCCGCCACCAGCGCGCTGGCCTGCCCGAAGACGACGGCGCGGGCCGCCATCATCGGCTCCACGCCCTTGGCGCCGGGCCGGCGCTCGCGCTGGGCGCGCAGCCGGGCGCGGATCGACAGGGCGGTGGCGGTCAGGACGGTGGCGATCACCGCGAGCACGATCGGGGCCGCGACGGGTACGGCGGGCAGGGTGCCCAGCGCGTCCCACATCCGGGCGCCCGCCCAGGACAGCACCAGCGCGAGCGCGAAGATGCCGGCCAGCGTCCTGATACGTAGTTCCCTCACGGAACTCCCCACGTCCATCGGCGCCGCCCCGGTGGCGGCGTCGTCCAAACAGCTCGTCGTCCAAACAGCTCGTCGGAACCGCGTCGAAAGCCTTGCCCGTACGGTGCCGTTCACACGGCTCCGGTGCCCGCCGGGACCCGGCCGTGCCGCGGCGCGGTCACTCGGGCAGCCTCAGTTCCAGGTCCTCCCGGCGCACCACGCCCTCCCGGCCGCCCACGGAGCCGAGGAGCTCCGCCACCGGGCCGTGTCCGGGGACCTCGGCGTCGGGGTCCACATCGTGCCACGGCGCCAGGACGAAGGCGCGCTCGTGGCAGCGGGGGTGCGGCAGGGTCAGCGCGGGATCGTCGGAGACGACGTCCTGGTACGCCACGATGTCCACGTCGATCGTCCGCGGGCCCCAGTGCTCGTCGCGCACCCGCGCGTAGGCCTCCTCGATGGCGTGGCTGCGCTCCAGCAGCGAGCCGGGGGGCAGGGTGGTCTTGAGCAGGACGACGGCGTTGAGGTACGCGGGCTGGCTGCCCGGTTCCACGCCCCACGGCTCGGTCTCGTACACCGGCGAGACCGCCTTGACCCGCACCCCGGGGGTCTCCTCCAGCGCGTCGATCGCTCCCTGGAGCGTCTCCATGCGGTTGCCCAGGTTGCTCCCGAGCGAGAGGACGGCGCGCTGGGGGTTGTGCAGGGTCACATCGGCGGCGTCGACCTGGTGCACCACCGAGGCGGGCACCGGCTGTACGGTCGGGTCGCTGTTCGGCGTCATACGCGGCTCCGCTTGATGGTGATGGACACATCGTCGAACGGGACGGTGATGGGGGCCTCGGGCTTGTGGACGGTGACCTCCACCTCGCGCACCACCCGGTGCGTCAGGCACTGGTCGGCGATCCGCTGGGCGAGGGTCTCGATCAGGTCGACCGGATCCCCCCCGACGATCGCGGCGACCTCCTCGGCGACGATGCCGTAGTGCACGGTCTCCGTGAGGTCGTCCCCGGCCGCGGCGGGACGGGTGTCCAGGTACAGCGCGAGGTCGACCACGAAGGTCTGTCCCTGGTCCCGTTCCCTCTCGAACACCCCGTGATGCCCGCGGACCCTCAGTCCGCGCAACGCGACACGGTCCACGCGCTCTCACTCCCGTCGGTCGTACGGTTGCGGCGGCGGGCCGGTCGCGCCCCGTTCCCCGCGGACTGGGCGCCGCGGGGCGGCGGGTGCCGCCGGGGCCACTCTCTCAGACCGGCTCTCAGAGCACGGTCCCGCCCTCGCCGTCGATCCCGTCGAGACCGTCCGGACCGCCGTCCTCGTCGTCCTCGTCCTCCTCGACGAGCACCGGGGAGCCGTGGTGGGCCCAGACCCTCCACTTGCCGTCCTCCGCCCTGCGGAAGACGTTGGTGGCGACCACCAGCCCGCCGACCAGGGGGCCGGCGGAGCCGTCCTCCTCGGCGGGGCCGCCGCTGAGGATGTTCTCGGTGCAGGTCACCAGGGCGGTGTCGCCCATCACGGAGACCTCGACGTCGGTCAGGAAGAACTGGATGTACTCGGTGTTCGCCATGATCAGCGCGTACGAGCGCAGTACCTCGTCGCGCCCGCTGAGCACCGGCCAGCCGGGGTGCACGACGCTGATCTCGTCGTGCAGCCAGTTCTCGGCCAGGGCGTCCAGATCGCCGCGCTCCACCGCGTCGTACAGCGCGGCGTTCGCCGCCTCCACCGCCTCGACGTCCGTACGGGCCTCTCCGCTCACCTGGCTCCCTCCAGGGCCCGGGCCACCCGGACCGCGTCCGCGCTCGCCCGCACCTCGTGCACCCGTACCGCCCAGGCGCCCTCGCGCGCCACGAGCGCCGAGACCGCCGCGGTGGCCGCGTCCCGCTCCCGGGCGGGCGGCGCCTCACCGCCGTCGCCGGCCAGCACCCGGCCCAGGAAGCGCTTCCGGGAGGCCGCGACCAGCACCGGCCGTCCCAGCTCCCGGCGCAGCCGGGCGGTGGCGTCCACCAGCGCCAGGTCGTGCTCGGCCTGCTTGGCGAAGCCCAGCCCGGGGTCGACGACGATCCGCTCCGGGGCGATCCCGCCGGCCACCGCCCGGTCCAGGGCGGCGCGCAGTTCGCCGATCACCTCGGTGACGGTGTCGGTGTAGACGGCCCGGTCGTTCATGTCGACGCTCTGGCCGCGCCAGTGCATCACCACGTACGGCACCCCGGCCCCGGCGACCACCGGGACCATGCGCTCGTCCGCGCGTCCGCCGCTGACGTCGTTGACCAGCCGGGCGCCGGCCTCCACCGCCCGCTCGGCGACGGACGCCCGCATGGTGTCCACGCTGACCACCGCGCCCTCCCGGGCCAGGCCGCGGACCACCGGGATCACCCGGCGCAGCTCCTCGGCCTCGTCCACGCGGGTCGCGCCGGGGCGGGTGGACTCGCCGCCCACGTCGATCAGGTCGGCGCCCTCGGCGATCAGGTCCAGACCGTGCTTGACCGCGACGTCGGTGTCGAACCAGCGGCCTCCGTCGGAGAAGGAGTCGGGCGTGACGTTCACCACGCCCATGACCGCGCACCGGTCCCAGGCCGGCAGTCCGGCCACTTCCCCGCGGGGGACGCGCAAGGTACTCATGCGGTCCAGCGTAGGCGCTCCGCGCGCGCCCCTCCGCCACCGCCCTGCCCCGGATGCCGCCGGGGTCCGGTGTCCGCGCCGTCAGCGGGCCATGATCAGGCTCATCGCCTCGGCGCGGGTGGTGGAGTCGCGGAGCTGGCCGCGGACGGCGGAGGTGATGGTCTTGGCGCCGGGCTTGCGGACGCCGCGCACCGTCATGCACATGTGCTCGCACTCGATCACGACGATCACGCCGCGCGCCTCCAGGATGCGCATCAGCGAGTCGGCGATCTGCGTGGTCAGGCGCTCCTGGACCTGGGGGCGGCGGGCGAAGACCTCCACCAGCCGGGCGAGCTTCGACAGACCGGTGATCTTGCCCGAGTCGGCGGGGATGTAGCCGACGTGCGCCACGCCGTGGAAGGGCAGCAGGTGGTGCTCGCAGGAGGACAGCAGCTCGATGTCCTTCACCAGCACCATCTCGTCGTGGCCGAGGTCGAAGGTGGTGGTCAGCACGTCCTCCGGGCTCTGCCGCAGACCGGCGAATATCTCCCGGTAGGCACGGGCGACCCGGGCCGGGGTCTCGCGCAGGCCCTCGCGGTCGGGATCCTCGCCGACGGCGATGAGCAGTTCCCGTATGGCGTTCTCGGCGCGCTTCTCGTCGAACTCTCCGACGGTTCCCTCGCCGTCCAGCGTCACCGGGTCGATCATGTGGTCCTCTTTCTCGAACGTGGGCAACCGTGGGCAACAAGGAGCCGCGCCCCTCCGGTAGTAAACCGGAGGGGCGCGGCGGGCATTCCGGGGGCCGTCACGGCCCGGGCGGGAGGGCCTCGGTCAGCTCTCCGGCCGGGGCTCCTCGGACGGCAGGCGGGTCTCCTTGGAAAGCGCCGTGTCGGTCGGGCCGATCTCCTTGCCCTTCTCCTGACCGGGCTGCGAGCCGTTGGTCAGCGCCAGCTCCTTGGGGGTGGAGACCGGCGGCCGGGTGGAGGGCATCCGGCGCGCGGAGCCCGTCCAGGCCGGACGCGGCGGGCGCTTGACGATCGGGCGGAAGATCTCGGCGATCTCCTCCTTGCCGAGGGTCTCCTTCTCCAGGAGGGCCAGCACCAGGTTGTCCAGGACGTCCCGGTTCTCGACGAGGATCTCCCACGCCTCGTTGTGGGCGGCCTCGATCAGCTTCTTGACCTCCTCGTCCACCAGCCCGGCGACCTCCTCGGAGTAGTCGCGCTGGTGGCCCATCTCCTTGCCCAGGAAGGGCTCGGAGTGGTCGGAGCCGAACTTGATCGCGCCCAGCCGCTCGGTCATGCCGTACTGCGTGACCATGGCGCGGGCCGTGGCGGTCGCCTTCTCGATGTCGTTCGCGGCGCCCGTGGTCGGGTCGTGGAAGACCAGCTCCTCGGCCGCGCGCCCGCCCAGCATGTACGCGAGCTGGTCGAGCATCTCGTTGCGCGTCGTGGAGTACTTGTCCTCGTCGGGCAGGACCATCGTGTAGCCCAGCGCCCGGCCGCGGGAGAGGATCGTGATCTTGTGGACGGGGTCGGAGTTCGGCGAGGCCGCCGCGACCAGGGCGTGACCGCCCTCATGGTACGCGGTGATCTTCTTCTCCTTGTCGCTCATGATCCGGGTCCGCTTCTGCGGTCCGGCCACGACGCGGTCGATCGCCTCGTCCAGGAAGTGGTTGTCGATCAGCTTCTTGTCGCTGCGCGCGGTGAGCAGCGCGGCCTCGTTGAGCACGTTGGACAGGTCCGCGCCGGTGAAGCCCGGAGTGCGGCGGGCGACCGCGGCCAGGTCCACGTCGGGCTCCATCGGCTTGCCCTTGGCGTGCACCTTGAGGATCTCCAGACGGCCCTGCATGTCGGGGCGGTCCACCGCGATCTGCCGGTCGAAGCGGCCCGGGCGCAGCAGCGCCGGGTCGAGGATGTCCGGGCGGTTGGTGGCGGCGATCAGGATGACGCCGCCCTTGACGTCGAAGCCGTCCATCTCGACCAGGAGCTGGTTCAGCGTCTGCTCGCGCTCGTCGTGGCCGCCGCCCATGCCGGCGCCGCGGTGGCGGCCGACGGCGTCGATCTCGTCGACGAAGACGATCGCCGGGGCGTTCGCCTTGGCCTGCTCGAACAGGTCGCGGACGCGGGAGGCGCCGACGCCGACGAACATCTCGACGAAGTCGGAGCCGGAGATCGAGTAGAACGGGACGCCGGCCTCGCCCGCGACGGCGCGCGCGAGCAGCGTCTTGCCGGTGCCGGGCGGGCCGTAGAGCAGCACGCCCTTGGGGATCTTCGCGCCGACGGCCTGGAACTTGGCGGGCTCCTGGAGGAACTCCTTGATCTCGTGGAGCTCCTCGACCGCCTCGTCGGCGCCCGCGACGTCCACGAAGGTCGTCTTGGGGGTGTCCTTGGTGATCAGCTTCGCCTTGGACTTCCCGAAGTTCATCACCCGGGAGCCGCCGCCCTGCATCTGGTTCATCAGGAACAGGAAGACGACCACGATCAGCACGAACGGCAGCAGGGAGAGCAGCATCCCGAGGAACGGGTTCTGCTTCTGCGGCGAGACGGTGTAACCGTCCTCGATCTGCCCGTCCTGGTACTTGGACTGCAGCTGCTTGGCCAGATCGACGCCCTGTTCGTCGATGTAGCTCGCCTTGATCTTGTCGCTGCCCTCGATCTTCGTGCCGTCGGTGAGCTCGACCTTGACGGTCTGCTCGTCGCCGGTCGTGAGCTCGGCGGACTTGACCTTGTTCTCGTTGATCGCCTGCACGACCTGGCCGGTGTCCACCGTCTTGTAGCCGCCGGACGAGCCGACGACGTTCATCAACACGACCACGGCGAGGGCAGCCAGCACGATCCACATGACGGGACCACGGAAGTAGCGCTTCACGTCCATCCACACGGGGCGGCGTGCGCCCCGTCCCTCCTGCCACAGTGAGGCACAGCGACCCGGGAGAGATCGTCTGCGCGTACGGTGTATTGCTCCGGCTTGTTCGGCCTACAAACAGACTGCCTCAACAGACCGACCTTCGGACGGTACCCCAGGATCGCCGCCCGAAGCACTGCCGCGGCGACGCCGCCGGGGGCGGTGGGTGTCCCCGCCCGCACGTTCCAACGCCGGAATCGCCCGCAACGTTCCCGGACGGCGCCCCGGACCCCGCGGGAGCCCCTCAGCCGCCGTAGACGTGCGGCTCCAGCGTCCCCACGAACGGGAGGTTGCGGTACTTCTCGGCGTAGTCCAGCCCGTAGCCGACGACGAACTCGTTGGGGATGTCGAACCCGACCCACTTCACGTCGATCGCCACCTTCGCCGCGTCCGGCTTGCGCAGCAGGGTGCAGACGTTCAGCGAGGCGGGCTCGCGCGAGCCGAGGTTCGACAGCAGCCAGGACAGCGTCAGACCGGAGTCGATGATGTCCTCGACGATGAGGACGTGCCGTCCCTTGATGTCGGTGTCCAGGTCCTTGAGGATGCGGACCACGCCGGAGGACTGGGTGCCCGCGCCGTACGACGACACCGCCATCCAGTCCATGGTGACCGGCGAGGACAGGGCCCGGGCGAGGTCGGCCATGACCATCACCGCGCCCTTGAGGACTCCGACCAGGAGCAGGTCCTCACCCTCGTACTCCGCGTCGATCCTCTCCGCCAGCTCGGCCAGCTTCGAGTCGATCTCTTCCTTGGTGATGAGCACCGACTTGAGGTCGGCGCCCATGTCCTTGTCGTCCACCCTGCTGCTCTCGGTCGGGGATCACACTTGCCGGATGACCAGTGTGCCACCCTGCCGGCGGGCGGCCACGCGGCCGGGCAGGTTGATGGCCCGCTGGCCGTGCCAGTCGGTGACCAGCCGGTCGACCTCCTCGATGTGGCGGGCGAACAGCGAGCCCGCCGGGGAGCCGGCCGCGACCGCCACGCGGCGCAGTACGCGACGGCGGACGGCGGGCGGCAGGGCGCCGAGCCGGACGACGTCCAGGACACCGCCGGACGTCTCGTTGGACACCGCGCCGGACACCCCGTCGGACACAGCCCCGGGCACAGCGCCCACGCCCGCGCCCGCTGTGACATCCGCGACATTCCCGCCGTTCCCGCCGTTCCCGCCGTTCCCGCCGTCCTCGCCACCCCCGCCGTCCGGGGACGGCCGGGCGGCGGCGAGGACCTCGCGCTCGGCCTCGCGCGCCCAGGCGTCGAGCGCGTCGGCGTCGTCGCGCGAGAGCTGGGCGGTACGGGCCAGGGCCTCGACCACGCCCTTGCCGAGCGCCTTCTCCAGGGCGGGGAGGGCGTCGTGGCGCACCCGGGAGCGGGTGAAGGCGGGATCGGCGTTGTGCGGGTCGTCCCAGACGGGCAGCGACTGGACCATGCACGCCTTGCGGGTGGTCTGCCGGTCCACGGCGAGGAAGGGCCGCAGATAGCGGTGCCGGGCGCCCGGCCGCCCGGCCGGCGAGCCGGAGACGGCGGCCATCCCGGACAGCGAGCGGGTGCCGGAGCCCCGGGCGAGGCCGAGCAGCACCGTCTCGGCCTGGTCGTCGCGGGTGTGGCCGAGGAGGACCGCGGCGGCGCCGAGGCGTTCGGCGGCCTCGTCGAGCGCGGCGTAGCGGGCGGTGCGGGCGGCGGCCTCGGGGCCGCCGCCGCGGCCGACGGTCACGGTGAGGGCCTCGGCCGGTTCGAGGGAGAACTCGGTGAGCCGGGAGACGACCTCGCGGGCCCGGTCGCCGGAGCCGGGCTGCAGGCCGTGGTCGACGGTGACGCCCCCGGCCCGCAGACCGAGGCGGGGGGCTTCGAAGGCGAGGGCGGAGGCGAGCGCCATCGAGTCGGCGCCGCCGGAGCAGGCGACGAGTACGAGCGGGGGCCGCCGGTGCGGGGGGACGCCGGAGACGCCGTGGAGCACGTCACTGAGTGTGCGGCGAACCGCCAGGCGTATCGCGGCGACCGCGGGGTGGGGACCCATGTCCGTTCACTTCCTCGGGGAGTCGGTGACTACGCTGAGTGCGTCGATGGTGACAGAGAAGAGCTGTATCCCTGAGCATCGCACGCGCGCCCGTCCCTCACGGTCCCTCGCAAGAGTGATTGTGTCGGCGTTCGGCGGTCATCAGTCCGCTTTCCGGTGGACCCTCGCGATCCAGTCCGCCGGCTGGGCGATCTCCGCCTTGGTGGGCAGCGTGTTGGGAGACGTCCACACGCGGTTGAAGCCGTCCATGCCGGTCTCCTCCACGACCGCCCGCACGAACCGCTCGCCGTCGCGGTACTGGCGCAGCTTGGCGTCGAGCCCCAGCAGCCTGCGCAGCGCCTGGTCCAGGCGGCCGGCGCCGGCGGCGCGGCGCTTCTGGAACTTCTCGCGGATCTCCGCGACCGAGGGCACCACCTGGGGGCCGACGCCGTCCATCACGTAGTCCGCGTGCCCCTCCAGCAGCGACATCACGGCGGTGATGCGGCCGAGGACCTCGCGCTGCGCGGGGGTCTGCACCAGCTCGACGAGGCTGCGTCCCTCGCCCTGCTCCCCCTCGTCGCCCCCCGGCCGGCTGCCCCCGGCCAGCGACTGGAAGGCCTCGCGCAGCCGCTCCAGCAGCGCGGAGGGCTCGATGTCGGTCTCCCCGAGGAAGGCGTGAATCTCCCCCTCGATGTGGTCGCGCAGCCACGGCACGGCGGAGAACTGGGTGCGGTGCGTCTCCTCGTGCAGGCACACCCACAGCCGGAAGTCGTGCGGGTCGACGTCCAGCTCGCGCTCGACGTGCACGATGTTCGGCGCGACCAGCAGCAGCCGTCCGCCGCCCTCGCCCGGGGCGCCCGGCAGGTCGCGGGTGGGCGGGGCGAAGGTCTCGTACTGGCCCAGGACGCGCGAGGCCATGAACGACAGCAGCATCCCGACCTCGACGCCGGTCACCTTGCCGCCGACCGCGCCGAGCACCGCGCCGCCGGGCCCGCCGCCGCGCCGCGCCTGCATCTTGCCCAGCAGGGGCGCCAGCAGCTCGCGGAAGCCCGCCACGTTGGCCCGGATCCAGCCGGGCCGGTCCACGACGAGCACGGGGGTGTCCGCGGCCCCGTCGGGCGTCATCCGCGTGAAGCCGCGTACGTGCCCCTCGGCGGCGGCGGCGTGCCGCCGCAGCTCGGCGACGGCCTCCCGCGCCTCCTCCCGGCTCACTTCGGGCCCCGGCTTCACGAGCCGGGTCGCGGTCGCCACCGCGAGATTCCAGTCGACCATCTCCACACCACCGAGGCTCGTCATGACTTCACGGTACGTGCCGGTGCCGCCGAACGGGAGCGGACCGGGCGCCTGGAGAGGAGTGCCCGCCGGCGCGGACCCTCACGCCCGGCCCGGACCGCGGGGCCGGAGGACGCCCGCGGAGGGCGCCGGCGGAGGCGCCCGCGGCGGTGCGGAACCGCCGGTTCAGCGGCAGCCGCAGTTGGCGAGGGCGGCGGCGAGGCGGTCCAGGGCGGTGTGGGCGCCCTGGCGGTCGGTGGTGCCCGACGCCATGAACGCGAAGGCCAGGAACCTGCCGTCGGCGTCCACGACCGTGCCCGCCAGGGTGTTGACGCCGGTCAGCGTGCCCGTCTTGGCGCGGACCAGGCCCGCTCCGGTGCGGGTGGCCTCGTCGTCGTAGCGCCCGCCCAGCGTGCCGTTGAAGCGGGCCACGGGCAGACCGGTCAGGACGGACCGCAGCTCGGGGCGGGCGGGGTCGGCGGAGAGGGCGAGCAGCCGGGTCAGCAGCCCGGCGGAGACCCGGCCGCTCCGGTCGAGGCCGCTGCCGTCGGCGAAGCGCGCGCCCTCCAGCGGCAGCGCCGGCCCGTACTCGGCGAGCTGCGCCCGCACCGCGCGCCCGGCGCCGGCGAAGCTCGCGGGCTCGCCGCGCGCGACGGCGGTCTGCCGGACGAGGGCCTCGGCGATGTCGTTGTCGCTGTGGAGCATCATCCGCTCGACCAGCTCCGCCAGCGGCGCGGAACGGTGGACGGCCAGCTCCTCGGCTCCCCCGGGCGCCCGGCGGGGGCGCTCGGAGCGCTCGACGTCGACGCCGCGGTCGCGCAGCCGGTCGGCGAAGGCCTCGGCCGCGTCCCGGGCCGGGTCGTCCGAGCGGGGGGCGGGGCCGCGGGTGCTCCCGTCGAGGCGGCCCTCGTCGACCATCAGCGCGGTGACCGGCGCGATGTTCTCGTTCGGCCCGATCGGATGGCGGGCGGGGCCGGAGTAGAGCGAGGTGTCGTGGGCGAGGGCGATCCGCCCCGCGCCGCGCTCCCCCAGCTCCCGGGCGGTGGCGTCGGCCAGCCGCCGCAGCGCGGCGGGGGTGACCGTCGGGTCGCCCCCGCCGACCAGGAAGACCCGCTTCCCCTTCGCGTCCCACACCACCCGGGTGGGGATGCGGTGGTCCGGTCCGAGGGCCGACAGCGCGGCGACCGCCGTGGCGACCTTGACGGTGGAGGCGGGTACGACGTCCCGGCCCTCCCCGGCCCCGTACAGCTCCCGCCCGGTGGCCACGTCCACCACCGAGGCCGTGCGGAGCGTGCCCAGGGCGCCCTCCTCCAGCAGCGGCTGGAGGACGTCGGCGAGCGCGGCGGGAGCGGGCGCGGGGGCCTCGCCGGGGTTCGGCGCGGCGTCGCCGCCGGGGGGCGCGGCGCCCAGCGCGGTCAGCACCTCGGCGGCGCTGGGCGCCGGAGCGGGGCCGCCCGGGACGCCGGCCCCGGTGTGCTCCGCGCCACTGCGGTGGTCCGGGGAAGCGGCGCGGGCCCGTTCGGCCGTACGCTGGCCGGAGTCCCAAGGTCCCGTGACGGCCACCGCCGCCACCGCGACCGCGAGTCCGACGGCGGCGGAACCGACCACCGCCTGCCACGTGTCCCGCACCTCGGACCAGCCCCTTTCGCGAGCACACACCTGCGTGAGGGACACTTAACCACCACATCGCCGCTCCCCGGGGGAGCACCCCCGGGCCCCGACGAGCGGCTGGAACATACGGAGGAGTCTCCCTTGGAGTTCGACGTCGTCATCGAGATCCCTAAGGGCTCGCGGAACAAGTACGAGGTGGACCACGAGACCGGTCGCATCCGGCTGGACCGCCACCTGTTCACCTCGACCGTGTACCCGGCCGACTACGGCTTCGTCGACAACACCCTGGGTGAGGACGGAGACCCCCTGGACGCGCTGGTGCTGCTGGAGGAGCCGACCTTCCCCGGCTGCATCATCAAGTGCCGGGCGATCGGCATGTTCCGCATGACGGACGAGGCCGGCGGCGACGACAAGCTGCTGTGCGTGCCCGCGTCCGACCCGCGCATGGAGCACCTGCGCGACATCCACCACGTGAGCGAGTTCGACCGGCTGGAGATCCAGCACTTCTTCGAGGTCTACAAGGACCTGGAGCCCGGCAAGTCGGTCGAGGGCGCGGACTGGGTCGGCCGTGCCGAGGCCGAGGCCGAGGTCGAGGCCTCGGTCAAGCGCCTGGAGGCCTCGGGCGGCGGCCACCACTGAGCCCGCCGGGTCCGCCCGGGGCGGACCCGGTCCCGGCTCCTCCCGCGCCCCGGGCCGAGGGCGGC
>NZ_JARVKV010000038.1 GCF_029813835.1 Streptomyces sp. DH37 | reverse complement strand
GAAGTGGACGCCCCGCCCCGGCCCGCTCCGGCCGCCGCGCTGGGATCGGGTCGGAGGGCTGTCGGAGGGTCGGGCCCGCGGATCCCGTGGGAACCGCGGGCCCGTCACCGGGGGGGACGACGGGTCAGGAGGCGACGTCGATCTTGATGTCGCCGCCGACGACACCGTCCTTGGCCTTCTTCACCGCGTCCTGGAGCTCGGTCATCTCGGTGAACGCCGGGTTGGAGTCGGCCAGGCCGACACCGCCGGACTCGAGGTCGAAGCGCACCTCGCCGGAGAGCGGCTTGCCGTCCTGGACGGACTTGACCAGGTTGTAGACGGCACCGGAGACGTCCTTGGTCATGGAGGTCAGGATGCTGTCCTTGTACTTGTCCAGCGTCTTCTGCCGGTACTGGTCGGAG
This sequence comes from Streptomyces sp. DH37, assembly GCF_029813835.1. GTDB lineage: Bacteria > Actinomycetota > Actinomycetes > Streptomycetales > Streptomycetaceae > Streptomyces. The sequence continues at coordinate 58,434 of NZ_JARVKV010000038.1, read as the reverse complement.
TCGACGCCGATGACCCACTTGTCCTGGGCGGCGACCGCCTCGATGACGCCCTGGCCCGCGAGGCCGGCGGCGTGGTAGATCACGTCGGCCTTGGCGTCGAGCTGGCCGCGGGCGGCCTCCTTGCCCAGGTCGGGCTTGGAGAAGCCGTTCATGTCCGGCGGCTGGGTGAGGTACTGCCGCTTGACCTCGATGGACTTGTCGGTGTCCTTGACGCCCTGGACGAAGCCCGCCTCGAACTTCTTGATCAGCGGGACCTCGACGCCGCCGATGAAGCCGACGACCTTGGACTTGGTGGCCTTGGCCGCCGCCACGCCCGCCAGGTAGGAGCCCTGCTCCTCGCTGAAGACCAGGTTGGCGATGTTCTCGGCCTGGACGGTGTTGTCGTCGATCAGGCCGAAGGTGGTCTTCGGGAACTTCTCGGCGGCCTCCTTGACGGCGGGCGCGTAGGCGAAGCCCACGCCGATCACCGGGTTGTAGCCCTGGCGGGCCAGGTCGGTGAGGCGCTGGACCTTGTCGGCGTCCGACTCGCCGTCGGACGGCTCGACGTCCTCGCCGCCGATGCCGAAGTCCTTCTTGGCCTTCTCGAAGCCGGCGTAGGCGGCGTCGTTGAAGGACTGGTCGCCACGGCCGCCGACGTCGTAGGCGAGAGCGATGCCCTTGCCCTTCTCCGCGGAGTCGGAGGAGCCGGAGGAGGCCTCCGTGGATGTGCCGCCACACGCGGTGGCGCTGAGGGCGAGGGCCGCGGCGGTCCCGACCGCGGCGACGAGCTTGCTTACCCGGCGCAAGAGGACTTCCCTTCGCTCGAAGCGCCTCCGTTGGCGCTGGCTTCCGCCGCATCGTAACGCGCGTAGATGTCAGGAAAAGGCCTCTCGCGGAGCCGTTATCAGTTCGGTGTGAACGGGGCGTGCCGGCTCCCTCGCGGAGGGGACCGGCGGGGATGTTCCGGCGGTCCGGCGGGGGGCGCGGGGGTGGCAGCGGCGGTTCCGGCCATCCCCCTTCCCACCTGCCCTTTTCCCCTCCTCCCCCGGCGCGTACGGCACCCGGCGGCGGTACGGGCGGTGGAGGGCGGACGGGCCCGGACGCCGTCCGCCGCCGCCCGTTGTGACGGGAAGCACACGGGGTACGGCGGGCTTCCGCATCCGCGGCGGCGACGGGTTCCGGGCGCGCGGCCGGCAGCGGACCCGCACGGTGCGGGGACGCCTTCCGAGGGCTTCGCGCGGCACGGCCTCCGGGCGGCGGGGCGGGGCGGGCCGTGGCACCGGCCCCGCCCCGGGGGTCAGCCGTCGGCGCCGATGACGGAGTCGCGCCTGGCGAACCAGGTCAGCGAGTCCCGGATGCCCTCCTCGACCGAGTGCAGGGGCCGCCAGTCCAGCAGGTCGGCGGCACGGCCGCCGGAGGCGTACGCCCCCGCGCTGTCGCCCGGGCGGCGGCCGGTCTCCACCACGGGCAGCGGCCTGCCGGTGACGTTCTCGAAGGCGCGGACGAGCTCGCGGACCGTGGTGCCGGTGCCCGTGCCGAGGTTGATCACCCGGTACCCGTCCGCCCCGCCCGCCGGGAGGATGCCGTCGAAGCGGCGGAGGGCCTTGACGTGCGCCGCGGCCAGGTCCCACACGTGCACGTAGTCGCGGATGCCGGAACCGTCGCGGGTCGGCCAGTCCACACCGGTGATGTGGAAGTCCTCGCCGCTCCGGAACGCCTCGATCATCTTGCCCAGGGCGTGGGTGGGCCTGCGCACCTGGAGGCCGGTGCGCATCTTCGGGTCGGCGCCGATGGGGTTGAAGTAGCGCAGCGAGACGACGCGGATGTCCCCGGCGCCGCTGATGTCCTCCAGCGCGGTCTCGAACACCGCCTTGGTGCGCGCGTAGGGGCTCAGCGGCCCCAGCGGGGAGTCCTCGTCCACCGCGAAGTCCTCGCCGGTCCTGTAGATGGACGCGGAGGAGCTGAAGACGAGGCGCTCGCACCCGTTGCGGATCACGTGCCCCACGAACTCGATGCCCTTGGCGACGTTCTCGCTGTAGTAGCGCAGCGGCTGCGCCACGGATTCGGGGACCACGATCAGCGCGGCGCAGTCGATGACCGCCTCGATCTCCGGGTGCTCGGAGAAGACGGTGTCCACCAGTTCCCCGTCGGCGATGTCGCCCTCGTAGAAGATCCGGCCGGTGGTGAACTCCCTGCGTCCGGTGACCAGGTTGTCCAGCAGGACGGGCTCGATGCCGCTGTCCAGGCAGGCGGAGGCGATGGTGCTGCCGATGAATCCGGCACCGCCGGCGATGAGAACCTTCATGGGATTCCTTGCGTCGGGCCCGCGACCGGGCGGTCGGGCGAAAACCTGCCGCCATCGTGCCGCAGGCCGCCCCCGGGGAACCCGGCGGCCCCGGGCCGCCCGGCCGGCCGCCGGCCCGTACGCCGTGCGCGCCCCCGGCCGGCCCGCGCGCCGCCGGGCTACTCGCGCTCGGCGTCGAGCAGGGCGGCGGCCGTGAACAGCTCGACGCCCGCCGCGATGGCGTTCTCGTCGACGTCGAAGTCGCCCTGGTGCAGGTCGCGCGGCGCACGGTCGCCCGGCGGGCGCACTCCCAGCCGGGCCATCGCGCCGGGGACGTGCTCCAGGTACCAGGAGAAGTCCTCGCCGCCCAGGCTCTGTTCGGTGTCCTCGACCGAGTCGTGGCCGCGCCGGGCGACCATGGCGTCGCGCAGCAGTTCGGCGGTGGTCCGCTCGTTGACCACCGGCGGGACGCCGCGGATGTAGTTGAGCTCGAACTTGGCGCGGTGCAGCGTCGCGACCTCGTCGATCGCCGCGTGCACCAGGTCGGGCGCGACCCGCCAGGCGGGCAGGTCCAGGCAGCGGATGGTGCCGGACAGCTCGGCGTGCTGCGGGATGACGTTGGGGGCGTGGCCCGCCTCCAGCCGCCCCCAGGTCAGGGCGAGTCCGGCACGGGTGTCCACGCGGCGGGAGAGCACCGCCGGGACCTCGGTGACGATCTTGGCCGCCGCCGTGACCAGGTCGGTGGTCAGATGGGGGCGCGCGGTGTGGCCGCCGGGGCCGTCCAGGGAGAGCTCCAGCCGGTCGCAGGCGGAGGTGATGGGGCCCGCGCGCAGGCCGATGCGTCCGGCCTCCACCTTGGGGTCGCAGTGGACGGCGATGATCCGGCCGACGCCCTCCAGCACCCCGGCCTCGATGGCGTCGGTCGCGCCGCCCGGCAGCACCTCCTCGGCCGGCTGGAACAGCAGCCGCACCGAGTGCGGCAGCTTCCCGCGGCGGGCCAGCTCGGCCAGGACGAGGCCGGCGCCGAGCACGGCGGTGGTGTGCACGTCGTGGCCGCAGGCGTGCGCCCGGTCCGGGACCGTCGAGCGGTACGGGACCGTCTTGGTGTCGGGGATGGGGAGGGCGTCGATGTCGGCGCGCAGCGCCAGCATCGGGCGCACACCGCTCTTGGCGGGGGCCCCGCCGGGGTGGATGTCGCAGATCAGTCCCGTGCCGCCGGGGAGCACCCGGGGCCGGAGCCCGGCCTTCTCCAGCCGCTCCCTCAGGGCGGCGGTGGTCCGGAACTCCTGGTGGCCCAGCTCGGGGTGCATGTGCAGGTCCCGGCGGAAGGCGATGAGCTCGGCACGGAGGGCCTCCGGCACGGCGCCGGGCAGCGGCGTCTCATCGGTGGTCCGGATACTGGACTCTGGCGACAACAACTGGCTCACCCTGTCGAGGGTAAGCCCAGGTGACAGCCGTGTGCAGAGAGAACGGTGAAAGTTCACCCTCCGTAAGGGAGAAAAAACGGGTCGGCGACCGCATACGGCCAGGTGCGGATGGGTATGACCTCCGATTCCGCTCGGTCCTCCCCGTTCCACCATGTGGGAAGGAAACCGGTCACAGGATCGATCAGGGGCCGATCAGGGGTCGATCACGGGGTCGACGGGAGCCGCCGTACGTCCCGCGCGGTGCCGGTGACGCCGGAGAGGAAGCCCCGGGCGCGCGGCGAGGCGTTCTCCGTCAGCCAGGCCGGGTCCACGTCGCAGACCGCGACCGTCACCCCGGTGCCGGCGAGCGCCAGCGGGAGGGTGTGCACGACGGTGGAGGGGAAGCTCAGGATCGTGCGGCCGATGGGGCCGCGGCGGGCCACCAGTTCCAGCGGCAGGTCCGGCCGGACGATCTCCAGGCCCGCCTCGACCGCGACGCGGTGCAGTTTCTCGGCGCTCTCCCGGCGGTGGGCGAAGTAGCGGGTGGCGCCGTGGGCCCGGGCCAGGGAGGCGACGGCCTCCAGATAGCGCTCGGGGTCCACCACTCCGGTCTCGACCAGCGAGGTGCCGACCAGGTCGGTGCCGCGGGTGGGGGAGGGAGGGCCGAAGCGGGCGCGGGTCCAGGCGAAGTCGTTGCGGGTGACGGCCACGTGCTCGGGCGGCTCGACCGGCATCGAGCTGAACACCTCGACCCGGTGGTCCGCCGACGGCGTCATCCGGCGGCGGGCGGACGCGGAGACGGGCGCGAAGAGCGCGGCGCGCGCTCCCCCGGCGCCCCTGCGGTGCCACCGCACCAGGCGCTCGCCGCGGGCGAGCTGCGCGACGAACTCCATGGTGGCCGTCCCGTCGTCGACCACCACCACGTCCCCCGGGCCGGCGGGGCCGCCCGTGGCGCCGGCGGCCCCGCCTCCACCGCTCCCCTCGGTGCGGGCGAGGGAGAGCAGCAGCTGTACGTACCGCGAGAACGGGTCGCCCACCACGACCCGCGCCGCGCGGCGCAGCGGGCCCAGCAGGGAGGCGACCGTCCTCAGCGGCGCGCCCGCGCCGCCGCGCGCCTCCTCCCAGCGGACCGCGATCCCCTCGTCGCGCGCCAGCTCGGCCATCCGCCGCAGCTGGCCGCGCGTCATCGGGTCCCGCGGCGGCAGGACGACCACGGTGAGGTCGCCGGCCCCTTCCCCCGTACGCCCCCGGTGCGCCCCCTGGTACGCCCCCCGGTACACGGCGTGGGCCCACTCCAGGACGTTGAGGAGCTGCACCGGGCTCTCGACGAAGGCGAGGGTGCCCGTGCGGCGCCCGGTGCGCCCGGAGACGCGGCCGGGACGCGCCCCCCGACGCGCCGCGGCCGCGCCCGGCCTCCGGGCCGGCTGGGGCGGGACTCCCCCCGGAGTCCCGCCGGGGACTGCGCCTGCGCTCACCGTGATCGACCCGCCAGACCCGTCGGAACCGTCAACTCGTCAGACCGAGGCCGGCTCGCGGTCGGCGGTGGCCTCCTCGGCCTCGGCCACGACGCCCTTGACCCGGCGCAGCTTCTTCATCGGCCCGATCTCGCTGTCGTAGACCCTCTTCACGCCGTCGCCGAGCGACTCCTCGATGGTGCGGATGTCGCGCACCAGGCGCTGCAGGCCCTGCGGCTCGACGGAGGCGGCCTGGTCGGAGCCCCACATCGCGCGGTCCAGGGTGATGTGCCGCTCGACGAAGGCGGCGCCCAGCGCGACGGCGGCCAGCGTGGTCTGCAGGCCCGTCTCGTGGCCGGAGTAGCCGATCGGCACGTTGGGGTACTCGGCCTGCAGGGTGTGGATCATCCGCAGGTTGAGCTCCTCGGCCTTGGCCGGGTAGGTGCTGGTGGCGTGGCAGAGGACGATGTTCTCGCTGCCCAGCACCTCCACCGCGTGCCGGATCTGCTTCGGCGTGGACATGCCGGTGGAGAGGATGACGGTGCGGCCGGTGGCGCGCATGGCGCGCAGCAGCTCGTCGTCGGTCAGGGAGGCGGAGGCGACCTTGTAGCAGGGCACGTCGAACTTCTCCAGGAAGTCGACGGACTCCACGTCCCACGGGGAGGCGAACCAGTCGATGCCCTTCTTCTTGCAGTAGGCGTCGATGGCGCGGTAGCCCTCCTCGTCGAACTCGACGCGGTGGCGGTAGTCGATGTAGGTCATCCGGCCCCAGGGGGTGTCGCGCTCGATCTCCCACTGGTCGCGCGGGGTGCAGACCTCCGGGGTGCGCTTCTGGAACTTCACGGCGTCGCAGCCGGCGTCGGCGGCGGCGTCGATCAGGGCGAACGCGTTCTCCAGGTCGCCGTTGTGGTTGATGCCGATCTCGCCGGTGACGTAGACCGGGTGACCCGGGCCCACGGTCTTGGCGCCGAGGGTACGGAGGCGGGGGCTGGTCATGCTCAAGACAGTTCCTTTCCGAGGATCCACGAGGCGATCTCGCGAATCGCACCGGCCCCTCCGGGAGTGGAGGTGACCGCGCGGGCTGCGCCGCGTACGACGTCGTGGGCACTGGCCACGGCGACGGGCCAGCCGACCAGGCCGAAGCACGGCAGGTCGTTGACGTCGTTTCCGACGTAGAGCACGCGCTCCGGCGCGATGCCCTGCTCCTCGCACCACTGCTTGAGGGCGAGGTCCTTCCGGTCGACGCCGTGGAGCACGGGGATCCGCAGCTTGCGGGCCCGTGCGGCGACCACCGGGTTCTCCTCCGTGGACAGGATCAGCAGCGGCAGTCCGGCGCGGCGCAGGGCGGCGATGCCGAGCCCGTCGCCGCGGTGGACCGCGACCGTCTCCCGTCCGTCGGAGTCGACGTACACCCGGTCGTCGGTCTGGGTGCCGTCGAAGTCGAGTACGACCGCGTCGACGTCGCCGCGGGCCGGAAGCGCGCCGGGGCGCTCCCCGTCCAGCAGCGGCGCGAGGGCGCGGGCGCGGGCGAGGTCGTGCGGGTCGTCGACCTCCAGCACGCGCGCCGGGTCGGTGCGCACCGGTGCGGTGCGGCCGAAGAAGCGGTGCCCGGCCGCGCGGAAGCCGTCGGCGCGCATGGCGTACGCGGCGCCGGTCTCCAGCAGGTCCTGCGGCCGGTCCTGGCGGCGCGGACGGTACGCCTTGTCGTGGTTGACGCCGAATCCGCCGCCCGCGGTGTCTCCGGAGGCCCCGGTGTCTCCGGCGTCTCCGGAGCCCCCGTCGCGCCAGACGAAGCCGTGGAAGGGGGCGACGGTCAGCGCGCTGTCGGCGTCGCCGCCGGCCACCGCGGCGGCCACGCCGTCGACGTCCTCGCGGGTGAGGAAGGGGCTGGTGCACTGCACCAGCAGCACCACGTCGGCCGCCCGGCCGTGCCGTTCCGCGTGGACGTCCATGGCGTGCAGGACGGCGGCCTCGCTGGTGGCGGTGTCGCCCGCGATGTCGCCGGGCCTGCGGACGACCTCGGCGCCCGCGCCGCGGGCGGCCTCGGCGATGGCCTCGTCGTCGGTGGAGACGACCGTGTGCGTCACCGTCCGCGCCGCCAGGCACTCCCGTACCGCGCGGACGACCAGCGGCACTCCTCCGACGGTGGCGAGGTTCTTCGCGGGCACGCCCTTGGATCCGCCGCGGGCGGGGATCACGGCGAGGACGACGGGGGCGTCGGTGGACACGGATGCGGCTCCTTGCTGGGCTGCTTGCCGGACTGCTTGCCGGACTGGGGTGCTGGCGCGAGGGGTCCCGGTGTCGCTCACAGCTCCCCCATCCGGCGGATGACCGGCGCCACGCGCTGGACGCCGTGGCGGTACGCCCCGCGCGCCGCGTCCCGCACGGCCGCGCGGACGGCGCGGCGCAGCCCGGAGGCCGGCCGGTCGGCCGCCGTCCCGGTCCGGGGCGCGCCCGAGGGGTCGAGCCCGTGGCGGGCGAGGATGCCGGGGAGGTAGCCGGGGGCGGTGGCGAGCGTGTAGTAGGGGGCGATCGGCGGCAGGACGGGGCGGGCCACCAGCGCGGCGACGCGCTCGCGGGCGGCGTCGAAGGCCGCCTCGTAGGAGCCTCCCCCGGAGGAGGGACCCCCGGCCACGACGCCCTGCCGGGCCGTCCAGGCCGGGTCGGCCTCCGGCAGCAGGCCCTCGTCGAGCTGGTCCCAGGAGGCCAGGCAGCCCGAGCCGAGGAAGTGGTGGTTGCCCAGCGCCTCGCGGACGCCGAGGTCGGTGAGGATCGCTGTGGGGATGCCCCGGTGCAGCGACTCCAGGGCGGCGGTGGAGCTGACGGTGACCAGCAGGTCGGTGCGGTCCAGCACCTCGCCCATGTGGCCGTAGACCAGGCGGCAGTTGTCCGGCAGCCCGCCGGGGAGCCGGGCCGCCAGCCTCTGGTACGGCTGCTCCTCGATGTGCGTGGTGTGCTCGCCCGGCTTGCTGCGCAGCTTGACCAGCACCTCGCGGTCGGGGTGCCGGCGGGCGTGCCCGGCGGCGCGGCGCAGCAGGTACTCGCGGTCGGCGCGGCTCGCGGGGACGGACGGCTGGACGGCGAAGACGACGGTGTACGGCCGCTCGTCGGACGTCCGGTACGGCTCGCCGCCGAGGAAGGGCAGCGCGCACTCCACGACGCTGCCGGCGTCCGCGCCGACCCCCTCGTAGACCGCGCGGAAGCGCTCGGCGTCGTGGGCGGAGTTGGCCAGGACGACGTCCGCGCCGTGCCGCAGCAGCAGCCCGTCGGCGAGCTTCTCGTAGACGACGCCGACGTAGCCGGTGACGGTGACCGGGCGGCGCTCGCGCCCGTCGAGGGCGTGGGCCAGGCCGTGCAGCATCGCCTGGACGGTGCCGCCGACGCAGGAGAGCACCACCGCGTCGTACGCGTCGCGGTCGGTCTCCCGCAGGAACTCCGCGGCCGTCACCTCGCGCAGCGAGGCGGCACGGACGCCGACCTCGTCGAGCTGGCGGGCGGTCGGGGTGGCCCGGCCGCGCAGCAGCAGTCCGTCGATGCGCGCGCCGGGGGCGATGCGGTGCGCGGTGAGCGCACCCCATTTCCAGCGGGTGTCGGAATCGGCGAGCACGGCAATGCGCGTCGTCGTGTCCGGGGAATCCGAAGCGGTACGTGATGGCACGTCGCCGACGCTAGGAAGACATTCCGATTCTCGGCCCAACGCAAATACAACAGACGGTTAACAGCACACCGACGGACGGCCAACCAGCCCCCGAAAAAGCGGGGTTCACCGTTCCGACACCGCGATTTCACCCGCCCGTACGACTCTGGACAGCACCGGAGCCGGCCGGGCCCCTAACCTCTCCGGAGTGGTCAAGCTCTCCGTCATCGTGCCGTTCCGCAACGTTCGGCCGTACGCCCCCGACGCGCTCCGGAGTCTGCGCGCCAACTCGGCGGACTTCGGAAAGGGGGACATCGAATTCATTCTGGTCGACGATTTCTCGACCGACGGCACCCTGGAACTCCTGGAACGCGCCGAAAAGGAAATCCCCGGCGCGCATCTGGTGCGCCACCGGCGGCCGGGCGGCGTCTCCCGCGCCCGCAACACCGGTCTGGAGGCGGCGCGCGGACGGTACGTCACCTTCCTCGACGGCGACGACTGGACGGCCCCCGGCCACTACCGCGAACTGCTCGACGCGGCCGAGTCGCTGGGCTGCGACTTCCTGCGCACCGACCACGTGCGGTGCACCGGCCGCAGGCGCACCCTGGTCCGCGTCCCCGAGGGGCGCCGCGGCACCGTGCTGGACCCGCGCGACGCCATCCTCCCCGCGCACCGCACCACCGCCGTCGACTACGCCTACACCTGGGCGGGCGTCTACCGCCGGCGGCTGCTCGACTCCGGCCTCCTGCGCTTCGACGACGGGCTGCGCACCGCCGAGGACCGGCCCTGGATCTGGCGGCTGCACCGCGAGGCGGCGTCCTTCGCCGTGGTGGGGCTGACGGGCCTCTTCTACCGGCGCGGGGTGCCGACCTCGCTCACCCGGACCGGCGACGAGCGGCAGCTCGACTTCCTCCGCGCCTACGACCTGCTGGTGGAGGAGACCTCCCGGGACCGGGATGCCGCCGCGCTGCTGCCGAAGGCCGTCCGCACCTACTGCGCGGTCATCCACCACCATCTGACCGGCGACCGGTTCGAGCCCCGGCTGCGGCGCACCCTGCGCGCCCGCTGCGCGGCGGCCCTGCGGCGGATGCCCGCCGACCTGGTGGAGGAGGCGCTGGACGCCATGGACGCCGAGCGCTCCGCGCGGCTGCGCCGGCTGCGCCGCCGCCCCGTCCTCTCCTCCGCCCCGTCCGCGCAGGCCGCCCCGTCCCCGGAGGCCGCGCGATGACCGCCGCCGCGAGCACCCCGCCCCCTGCCCGTACGCAGCTGCTGGTGGCCTCGACCCCGCACGGCGCCGCGCTGCTGGCCGCCGCGGTGGACGCGGGCCTGCTGGGGGCGGCCCGCGAACGGCTGCTGCTGGTCGCGAACACCGCCGCGGTCCCCGAGACCGCCCCCGCCCCGGACGCCCTGCCCGGTTTCGCGCCGCTGCGCGGCCGCTTCGGCCGGGTGCTGTCCTGGAACGCCGCCGTCGCCCCGCTGCACCCCGGCGCCTGGACGCCGCGCCCCGACGACGCGCCCCTGTGGGAGCGGCAGTTGCGCGCGCTGTGGGGGCTGGGCGACGCGGAGGTGGAGCTGGTGGCGGAGCGCGTCGAGGCCGGTCCGGGGCGGGCGCTGGCCCGGATCTTCCCCGACGCCCCGCTGGACGTGTACGCCACCGGCCTGTCCGCCTACGGCCCCACCCCCGGCAAGCTGGACCCGCTGGTGGGCACCCGCGTACGGCGGCTGCTCCACCTCGGCACGGTCCCCGGACTGCGGCCGCTGCTGCTGGCGGAGTTCGGCGTCCCGGCCGAGGAGGTGCCGGCCGGCGCCTTCCGGGCCGTCGTCGCGGAGTCGGCGCGGGAGCTGCCGGACCCGGGCGTCCCCGAGGGGGCCGCACTGCTGCTCGGCCCGGACCCGGACGCCCCCGGCGCGCTCCCGCCCGGCGACGAGGAGCGGCTGTACGGGCGGCTGCTGCGCGGTCTGCGGGAGGCGGGCCACCGCGCGGTGGTCCTCGTGCCCCACCCCGCCGCCCCGGCGCACCGGGTGCGCGGACTGGCGGAACGGGCCGCCGGACTGGGCCTGGAGCCGTACGAGCCGCGGGACGCGCGGCCGGTGGAGGTGCTGTACGAGCGGCTGCGCCCGGCGCTGGTGACCGGGTGCTCCTTCGGGGCGCTGCTGACCGCGAGCACCCTCTACGGCCTGCCGGCCGCCCACGGCGGCACGGCCTCGCCCCCGGCCGGCCCGGCCGCGTTCGAGGGCGGCGGCCCGGTCCCGGCGGTGATCGCCGACGCGCTGCTGCCGGACCTGCCCGGCGCCGGGGAACCGGCCGGCCCCGGGGACCCGGGCGGGACGCCGCGAGCGCCGGATCCGGCCGACCCGGTCGACCCCGCCGACCCGGTCGAGCTGGCCCGGCTGGTGAAGGCGGTGGCCTTCTGCGCGCAGCCGCAGGTCCACCCGGGGCTGCGCGGCGAGACCGAGCGCTTCCTGGCCGCCCACCCCGAGGAGCGCGTACGGCGCTGGTTCCCGCGCCGCCTCCTCGCCTCCCTCGCCCTGCCCGGCGGGCTCCCCGCCGGACTGGGACCCGTCGTCCGCAGCCCGGCCGTACGGCGCGCGGCGCGGCGGGCCCGTGCGCTGGGGCGGAGGGCGCGCCGGTGAGCGGGCCGTGCGGAGGGCGTCCGCCCGGGGGCCCGAACGGCCGCCGCCACGCGTGTCGTTCGTCACAGCCGCGCGGCCGCTCGACCGCCGCCGGGCCCATCACCGCAGGACGGACGGTGCGTTGGGGGCGGCTTCGCCGCCGGTGCCCGGCCGCGGAGTGATCTGCGTCTCTGTTTAAACGGCGCGAACCCCCGCATGCTGGAGGTCCGCGGCGCCCATTCACGGCGATCGCGGACAGATGCAGACCAACGGCGCGCCGGTGCGTCAGCACACCGGCGCGCCATGACGCGAGACGAGGACACCACCATGGGGCACACGATGGCGGCGAGGATCGCGGCACCCTGGTTCCGTACCGGCGGGCCGTCCGAGGAGGACCGCGAGAAGCTGGTCGAGCAGGCGCTCGGCTGGACGCTCACCGTGCTGGTCGCCGTGATCGTCACCGGCCTCGGCCTGATGTGACCCCGATGCGACTCGGCCCGCTGTGAGGCGTTCCCGTCCGGTCTCCCCGCGGCGGGGCCGGGGTCAGAAGGCGTCGGTGGGGACGTAGGCGCCCCACACCTCCCGCAGGGTGTTGCAGACCTCCCCGACGGTGGCGCGGGCCCGCAGCGCCTCCTTCATCGGGTACAGCACGTTGTCGCCGCCCTCGGCGGCCTTGCGCAGCCCGGCCAGCGCGCCCTCCACGGCCGCCTGGTCGCGCTCGGCGCGCAGCCGCGCCAGCCGCTCGGCCTGCTGGGCCTCGATGGCCGGGTCCACCCTCAGCGGCTCGTACGGCTCCTCCTCGTCGAGCTGGAACCGGTTGACGCCGACGACGACCCGCTCGCCGGAGTCGGTCTCCTGGGCGATGCGGTACGCGCTGCGCTCGATCTCGCCCTTCTGGTAGCCGCGTTCGATGGCGGCCACCGCGCCGCCCATCTCCTCGACCTTGCCCATCAGTTCCAGCGCCGCGGCCTCGACCTCGTCGGTCATCGACTCGACCACGTAGGACCCGGCGAAGGGGTCGACGGTGGCGGTGACGTCCGTCTCGTAGGCGAGCACCTGCTGGGTGCGCAGCGCCAGGCGGGCCGACTTGTCGGTGGGCAGCGCGATGGCCTCGTCGTAGGAGTTGGTGTGCAGCGACTGGGTGCCGCCCAGCACCGCGCCCAGTCCCTGGACGGCCACGCGCACCAGGTTGACCTCGGGCTGCTGCGCGGTCAGCTGCACGCCCGCGGTCTGGGTGTGGAAGCGCAGCATCATCGACTTGGGGTTCTCGGCCCCGAACTCCTCCTTCATCACCCGCGCCCAGATCCGGCGGGCGGCGCGGAACTTGGCCACCTCCTCCAGGATCGTGGTGCGGGCGACGAAGAAGAACGACAGGCGGGGGGCGAAGTCGTCCACGTCCATCCCGGCCGCCACCGCCGTGCGCACGTACTCGATGCCGTCGGCGAGGGTGAAGGCGATCTCCTGCGCGGGCGTCGCCCCGGCCTCGGCCATGTGGTAACCGGAGATGGAGATGGTGTTCCAGCGCGGGATCTCGGCCCGGCAGTACTTGAAGATGTCCGCGATCAGCCGCAGCGACGGCTTGGGCGGGAAGATGTAGGTGCCGCGGGCGATGTACTCCTTGAGCACGTCGTTCTGGATGGTGCCCGTCAGCTTCTCGGACGGCACGCCCTGCTCCTCGGCCACCAGCTGGTAGAGCAGCAGCAGCACGGCGGCGGGGGCGTTGATCGTCATCGAGGTGGAGACCTCGCCCAGCGGGATGCCGTCGAACAGCACCCGCATGTCGTCGATCGAGTCGATCGCCACGCCGACCTTGCCGACCTCGCCGTGGGCGATGGGGGCGTCGGAGTCGTGGCCCATCTGGGTCGGCAGGTCGAAGGCGACCGACAGGCCCATGGTGCCGTTGGCGATCAGCTGCTTGTAGCGGGCGTTGGACTCCACCGCCGTGCCGAAGCCGGCGTACTGGCGCATGGTCCACGGCCGCCCGGTGTACATCGTCGGGTACACGCCCCGGGTGTACGGGTACGAACCCGGCTCGCCCAGCTTCCGCTCCGGGTCCCAGTCCCGGAGCGAGTCGGGTCCGTAGACCGGCTCGATCGGCAGCCCGCTCTCCGTGAGCCGGGCCCTGCCCGTGTCGCGGCCAGTCTCGCGTGCCATGTTCGGTGCCTCCCGCTTCGTCGCCCTGTCCGATACGGACTGTAGCGATCGGCGGGAGAGCGGCGGGAGAGCCACAGCCTGGGACCTTGCTCACAAACGAGCGGGGTGGTGCGCGGACGGGCTCGTGCGGGGTGTCGCACAAAGAACCGCACGGGTCTCGCCAATCGTCCGGGGTTCGGGCAGGGTGGCCGCCGGGAATCCACGTCAGTGGGGACGAACAGCGGAATCCAGCAGGTTCTGGGGGGCCCGATGTCTCGGGGAGAGTCCATGCCGCACAGGTCAGTGGGCCGCACCGCGCTCGCCGCGGCGGCCGTGGTGCTGCTGGGAGCGGGGTGCACGGCGCACCCGGCGGGCGCGGAGCCGCGGGCGTCCGCGGCGACGGCGACGGAGACGGCGGCGGCCACGACACCGCCGGCCGCACCGTCCGTGACGGAGAGCACGTCCCCGCCCGCGCCGACGCCCACGCCGACGCCGTCCGCGGGCGGGGAGGAGACGGAGCGTCCGTCGGCGCCGCCGGCGGAGACCTCCTCGGCTCCCCCGGAGCCCCCGGCCTCCTCGGCGCATCCGACGCCCGCGGCCTCCCGCCCGGCCGCGCCCCCGCCGATGCTGCGGGAGGGCGCGCAGGGGCCCAAGGTCCGCGAGCTCCAGGCGCGGCTGCGCCAGGCGGGGCACTTCGACCTCAACCCGACCGGCTACTACGGGCCGGTCACCACCGCGTCCGTCTCCGCCTTCCAGCGGCGGCGGGGCCTGCCGGCCGGCGGCCAGGTCACCGAGGCCACCTGGAGCGCCCTGACGGCGCTGACGAAGGCGCCCACCCGGACGGAGCTGTACCCGCCCACCACCCGGCCGATCTCCGACCCCGACCCGCGGTGCCTGACGGGCCGGGCGCTGTGCATCAGCAAGGAGAGCCGCACGCTGGCCTGGATGGTCGACGGGAAGGTCGTCTCCGCCATGGACGTGCGCTTCGGTTCGGAGCTCACCCCCACCCGCGAGGGCGAGTTCGGCGTCACCTTCAAGAGCCGCGACCACCACTCGACGCTCTACGACACCCCGATGCCGTACGCGATGTTCTTCAGCGGCGGCCAGGCGGTGCACTACTCCGCGGACTTCGCCGCCAACGGCTACAACGGCGCCTCGCACGGCTGCGTCAACGTGCGGGACAAGGGGAAGATCGCCGCGCTCTTCGAGCAGGTGGGGGTGGGCGAGAAGGTGATCGTCTACTGACGTCCGCCGCGCCCGGGGAACGGGGGCGGAGCCGGGTCGGGAAGAGGCGCGGGCGGGGCCGGGGGAACGTGCCCCGCCCGCGCTACGCGCATCCCGCAGGTACGGGGGGAACCTTGGGTGGCGCGCTCGCCGATGACCAGTCGGCTCGTTATGTACTGCGTCAGTGGCTCGAAAAGTGTCACACCCGCCGGGCGGCGGGCTCCGTGACGCCGCTCACGCGCTCCTCAGGGCGTGGCAGCGGCGGCGGCCGAGGGGCGGCCGGAGGTGGCGGGAGCGGTGGGAGCGGTGGGAGCCGTCGGCCGGGCGCCGGCGGGGAGGGTGCCGACGTCCTCGGCGCCGTCACCGGCCTCGTCGGGCAGGGTGTCACCGCCTTCGACGCCGTCACCGCCCTCGACGGGGACGGCGTCGCCGCCCTCCCCGCCGTCCTGCCCGCCCGTGGAGGGGCCGCCCGTGGTGGGACCCGCGGAGCCGCCCGTGCCGGAGGAGCCCCCTGCCGAGGGGTTCCCGCCGGACGGACTCCCGCCGCCCGCACCGTCGCCCGTACCGCCGCCCGCGGCGGTGTACCGGCGGCAGAAGCCGTCGACCCCGCCCGGGCCCTCCGCGGCGCGCTCCAGTTCCGCGCGCCCGTCCCTGCCCAGCCCGCCGGCCAGGAACTCCTGGCACAGCGTCCTCAGGCGCGCTTCGGCGCGGGGCGTCCGGACGGCGGGGGCCTCGCTCCTGTCGCCGCCCGTACCGCTCGTGCCGCCCGTGCCGTCCGTCGCGCCGGAGGAACCGCCCGTGCCGCCCGTGTCGCCCGTGCCGCCCGCCGTGCCGGAGGAGCCGCCCTCCGGGCGGTCGCCGGGTCCGGCGTTGGCGGGGTCCCCCTCGCCCGGGGCCGCCGGGCCGCCGCGCGCCTCCCCGTCCCGCCCGGCCCCCGGGCCGTGCCCGGCGGAGGGGGAGCCGGCGGTGCCGGAGGGCTGGCGGAGGCGGCCGTCGGGCGCGGCCGTGACGCTCGACGCCGGGGCGGGCGAATCGTTCCCCCGTCCGAACGGAGCGGGCAGTACGCCGGTGCCCGCCGCGACGGCGACGCCGCCCAGCACACCGCCCAGCGTCGCCGCGGCGATGCCCACCCGCAGGGGGCGGCCGAGCGAGCGCAGGCGCGTCCGGCGCACGGCGCGGGCGCGCGGGCCGGACCGCGCGCGGGCCGCCCGGAAGGCCGCCAGCGCGGCGGCCTCCCCGGGCAGCTCGCCGTCGTCGCGTGCGCCGGGCACGGCGGTGCGGCCGGCTGTGGCGGCAGCGGCCGCGCGGACGGCGGCGAGTTCCTCGAGGGCGTCGGCCAGCGCGGACGGGCCGGGCCCGTCCGCGGGAAGCGGGCCGTGGGCGGGCCGGCCGCTCAGCAGACGCTCCGCGGTCTCCTCGTCCAGCCAGCTGTACCGGTCGTCGGCCCTCACGTTTCCCTCAGCGTCCGTCTGGCCTTTTCCGTCACAGTGCGTGGGGCTCCCGCCCTCGGTGCGGGCACCCCGTCACCGATCGCGTCCTCGCCGTCGAGCAGCTCCGCCAGCTTCCGCAGGCCCCGGTGCGCGGCGGTGCGCACCGCGCCCGGCCGCTTCCCCAGCACCTGTGCGGCGCCCTTGGCGTCGAGGCCGACGACCACCCGGAGCACGACGGCCTCGGCCTGGTCGCGCGGCAGCCGGGAGATCAGGGCCATGGTGCGCCCGGTGCCGATCGACTCCAGTGCCTCGTCGAAGGTGTCGGACCCGGCGGGCAGCACCGCCAGTTCGTTGTCGTCGTCGACCGGGCTGGAGGCCGGCCGCCGTCCCCGCGCCCGGATGTGGTCGAGCGCGCGGTTGCGGGCGATCCTCGCCGTCCAGCCGCGGAAGCGGTCGGCGTCGCCGTCGAACCGGTCCAGGTCCCGGGCGATCTGCAGCCACGCCTCGGAGGCGACGTCCTCCGCGTCCGCCTCCGGAACCAGCGTCCGTACGTATCCCAGCAGGCGGGGGTGCACGGCGCGGTAGACGGTGCGAAAGGCGCATTCGTCCCCCTCCCGCGCCGCGAGCACCGCTGCGGTGAGTTCCGCGTCTTCCCCCTGCACGCCTTAGTCCTGCCCCACTTCGCGATGTAGCGCTCGCCCGCGCCCCTGGCCGAGCGCGGTCCCGCCGTGATGCTTCGATCTGCGTCTATGCGAAGCAGCACGCTACGACCAAGTGTGCTCTCCCGTCCATGCGGGCGGGGAGGCAGTTGCCCGGACGATCACCGTGGGAAGGGTTCGGGGAAGACCCGGGGAAGAGGAGCGGAGGCCGGGCGGAGGGAGTGTGGAGGACCGGAGTAACAGTTTTCGGCCTCCCGGCGCTGAGGGGGGTGACGGACCTCGCTCGGCGCGGCGGTCCGTACTCGACGACGGCCGGGGTCTCTCCTGTGGGGGGTGGCGACCCCGGCCGTCTTCGCACTCCCGTCCCGGTCACGGGCCGCGCCCTGTAACGGTTCAGGACGGGCGTCCTCCCCGGAGTGACGTTTCCTCTACGGTGAGCGCCTACCGAAGGGTCCCGCGACGGACGGGACGAGTGGGTCTCCGGACAACGATCCAGACGACAAGGGGCGGGACATTTGAGTCCGCGAAGAGCACGAGCGCGTAGAACATTGAGCCTGAGGGGGCGGACCTGGCTGGCGCTGGGCGCCGTCGCGATCGGCGGAGCCGGTGTGGTGACCGCCGCCGTGGCCAGTCCGTCCGACGAGAACGGCAACCCCGTGGCCGCCTCGCCGGTCAAGGTGTACTCCGTGAACCTCAAGGCCAGGGGCGAGGGGCAGAGCGGCGTGACCCGCCGCGACACCAGGCCGTTCAGCCTGCTGGGCATCTCCTGGCCGCGGGCGACCGCGGAGATCGACGGCCGGGCCGAGGTGCGCACCCGCGACGCCGAGACCGGCGCGTGGACGCCGTGGCGGGAACTGGAGCTGGACATCCACGTCCCCGAGGGCGAGGAGGGCCGTGAGTCCACCGCCCGCGGCGCGACCGCGCCCCGCTGGGTCGGCCCCTCCGACGGCGTCGAGGCCCGTGTGGTCTCCGCCGACGGGCGGACCAGCGACGAGTTCCCCGCCGGGATGCGGCTGGACCTGGTCGACCCCGGCGTGACGCCGCGCGAGGCGAAGAGGGCGAACGCCGGAGCGGACCTCGACCCGGCGGCCTTCGAGGCGGCCGCCGGCACGGACCTGGCGCCCGCCGCCTACGTGGCCGAGGACCCGGTCCCCAGCCCCACGGCGAGCGACCCGGCCGACGACACGTCGACCACCGGACCGCAGCCGGACGAACCGTCGCCCGCCGAACCGTCGCCCGCCGAGTCGTCGACCACCGAACCGGCGCCCACCACGCCGGCGCCCTCGGCGAGCGCTCCGGCGAGTCCGACGGCGAGCCCGTCGCCGACCGCGACCGTGCCGACCGCGCCCGAGTCGACGGTCACCCGGCCTCCGATCGTCTCGCGCACCGCGTGGGGCGCCGACGAGTCCATGGTCGAGGAGCCCTCGGCGTACCTGGAGGACGGCGTCAAGGCCGCCTTCGTCCACCACACCACGGACGCCAACAGCTACAGCTGCTCCCAGTCGCCCGCGATCGTCCGGGCGATCATGACGTTCCACATCAAGAGCAACGGGTGGAACGACCTGGGCTACAACTTCCTGGTCGACAGGTGCGGCACGATCTACGAGGGCCGGCACGGCGGTGTCGACCTGCCGGTGGTGGGAGCCCACACCTACGGCTTCAACAGCTACTCCACCGGCATCGCGGTGATCGGCAACTACGCCACCGACGGCAGGCCCACCCCCGTCGTGACCAACGCCGTCGCCCGGATCGCCGCCTGGAAGCTCGGCCAGTACGGCGTGAACCCCACCGGCAAGGTGACGCTCACCGCCATGGGCGACACCGGCGTGTGGAAGGCCGGCCAGCAGGCCACCCTGAACACCATCTCCGGCCACCGCGACGGCTACGCCACCGAGTGCCCCGGCCGGCCCCTGTACGACAGGCTGCCGGAGATCCGCCGCTTCGCCGCCGGCCCGGCCGCGAGCTCCGCCGCGCCGACCGCCGACTTCAACCGCGACGGCATGGCCGACATGGTCGCGGGCACCTACCGCGCCGCCGTGGGCGACCGGGCCGCCGCCGGCACCGTCACCGTGGTGCCCGGCGGCGTGGACGGACCGGTGGACACCGCGAAGATCACCCTGTCCCAGTCCAGCCCGGGCGTCCCCGGCGCCGCCGAGGCCGGCGACGGCTGGGGCGCGGCCACCGCGTACGGCGACGTCAACGGCGACGGCCACGCCGACCTGGCGGTCGGCTCGCCCGGCGAGGACGACACGGTGGGCAACACCGACTCCGGCGCGGTGACCGTCCTGTACGGTCCGGGCTTCGACACCGGCAGGTGGCTGGAGGCCGACGCCGCGGACCGCACCAGCGGGGCCCGGCTCGGCTCGACCGTCGCCGTCGGCGACTTCGACAGCGACGGCACCGCCGACGTCTTCACCGCCTCCCGCAACGGCCCGGCCGGCTGGTGGGCGTACGACGTCGCGGACGGCACCGTGCGCAAGGGCGCCCTGAGGACCGGCGCGTCCGGCGGCATCGGCTACCTGTCCTCCACCACCGGCGACTTCAACCGCGACGGCTACACCGACGTGGTCATGAACCACCGGGACTCCGACGGCATCGGCCGGCTCACCCTCCTCAACGGCTCGGCCGAGGGCCTGACGTACGTGGGCCTGTCGTCCGTCAGGGGCGGCCGCTCGGTCGCCGCGGGCGACATCAACGGCGACGCGTACGCGGACCTGGTGGTCGGCCAGGCGTTCACCTCCGAGTCCGGCGCCTACAGCGGCGGCCAGATCACCGTGCTGCCCGGCTCGGCCGGCGGCCCGACCACCACCGGCCAGAAGGTGATCCACCAGGACACCTCCGGTGTTCCGGGGGCCGCCGAGGCCGGCGACGCGCTGGGCTGGTCGGTCGCGGTCGGCGACGTCGACGGCGACGGCCACGCCGACGTCCTGTCCGGCCTGCCCGGCGAGGACCTCACCCGCGACGGCGTCGACCGCAGGGACGCGGGCGCGTCCCTGCTGCTGTACGGCACCCCCTCCGGGCTGAGCACCTCCGGTTCCGCGACGTTCCACCAGGACACCTCCGGCATGCCGGGGGCGTCCGAGAGCGGCGACCAGCTCGGCACCGCGGTCCTGCTCGCCGACCTGTCCGGCTGGGGCCGCGCCGACCTGGCCATCGGCGCCGGCGGCGAGGACTCCGGGGACGGTGTGATCCTCCAGCTCGACGCCGGGAGCAAGGGCGTCTCCCCGGCGGGAGGGGTCTACTACAACCGCCACAAGCTGGGCACGCCGCAGGGCGTCCAGCTCGGCCACCTGCTGGCGCCGTGAACCGGCGGCCGGTGAACTGACGGCCGGTGAGCCGGTGAGCAGCCGAGCCGGTGCGAACGGCCGGGGGCCGGGCGGGACTTCCCGCCCGGCCCTTGCCGTGTTCTGTTTCCCCGCGCCCCCGCCCCCGCGTTCCGGGTCCTCACGCCGGCACCCGCGGACCGGCGCCCCGCCCGTCCGGCCGCCCGGGGGCGTGCCGATCACGCGTTCGCGGTGCGGGGGGCGTTCACGCTCACATCACGCCAACTCCGTTCCCGCGGAGGTACCGTGTCGACGCGTCGCCCGGGAGCGTGGAAGGATCCCGTCCGTGAGTGATGCGGCGGATGGCGGCAACGATGTCTGCCCGGAGCGCACCGGGGACCTGAACGCTGCGGTTGCCGGTGTGCGGCGGGGGGACGAGGCTGCCTTCCGCACCGTCTACCGCTGCCTCAACCCCGAACTGCTCCGCTACGCGGCGGTCATCGTCGGCCAGGACGCGGAGGACGTCGTGGCCGAGACGTGGTTACAGATAGCCCGGGACGTGCTGCGCTTCGAGGGGGACGGCGCCTCGTTCCGCCGTTTCGCCCTGGCGGTGACGCGGAACCGGGCCCGCGACGTCCTGCGTCGCAGAAGGAGGCGGGTGCAGGAGATCACCGTACCGACCGACGAACTGCCCGAACCGCGCGCGTCCGGCTCCCCCGGCGGGGGGAGCGCCCCGGACACGGCGGAGGTGGCCGGGGCGACACTGTCCACGCGTGAGATCGTCTCCCTCATCGCCACCCTGCCGGTCCCCCAGGCGGAGGCGGTACTGCTGCGAGTGGTCCTGGACCTGGACACGCGGAGCACCGCCGAGATCCTCGGCAAGCGGCCGGGGGCGGTGGCGATGGCGCTGTCACGCGGTCTGAAGAAACTGGCCCGGCTGGTGGAACGGCCCGAGGCAACGGCGGTACGGAGGTGAACGACCCGATGCGGGACGGGGAGGAAAGGGCCCGTGTGACCGAGGCCGCGCTGCGCCGTCTGATCGCGGAGGGCGCCCGGCCGGGCTCCGGTCCCCGGGGTTCCGGCGACCAGCCGTCCGACAGGGGGCTCCGCGCCCTCGCGGCCGTCCTCAGCGCCGCGGTTCCGCCGCCGGCCTCCGGCGAGCTCAAGGGCGAGGAGGAGGCCCTGGCCGCCTTCCGCGCCGCACGCGACGAGCGGGCCGCCGCCCCGGCGGCCGGCCTGCGGGGCCGTCTCGCCCGGCTGGCGAGGCGTCTGGGCCGGACGCGTACGGGCGCGCTCGGCGTCGTCGTGGCCGCCGTGCTCGGCAGCGGGGTGGCGGTGGCCTCGGGCGGGGTCTCGTTCCTGCCCGGAGGCGGCCCGGACAGGGCGCCCGGCACCTCCCCGGCGACGAGCTCCCCGACCCCCGCCGTCCCCGCGTCCCCGAAGGCCCCCACGACGGGGGACGCCGGAGCGGCCGAGCCGCGCCCCGACGGCGTACGGTCCTCCGAGGCGTCGCAGCGGCTCGTCGCGCTCTGCCGGGCCCGGACGCGGAAGCCGGACGGCGCTCCGGAGAAGGCACTGGTCGCCGCGGCGGGCGGGGGCGACCGGATCGGCGCGTACTGTGCGGCGCTCCTGGAGGGCCCGGCGGCGCGGCCGGACCCCGGCGACGGCGGGAACCAGGGCGGCGGCCGGAACGGCAGTCAGAGCGGTGGTCAGAACGGCGGCCAGAACGGCGGTCAGGGGACCGGCCGGAACGGCGGCCAGGACGACGGGACGCGGGGGAACCCGAGGCAGGACGGCGGCCAGGGCGGCGCCGGCACCGGGAACCCCGGCATCCCCGACAACCCCGGGGGCCCGGGCAACCCCGGCAACCCCGGCAGCGGCAACCAGGGCGGCGGCACCGGGAACCCGGGAAACGGCAGCGGCCGGGGCAACGCCGCCCCGGGAGGCGCCGACCGCGGGGACAGGGGCCGGGGCCAGGGCAGCGGGAACGCGGACCAGAACGGCGGCGGCCAGGGCGGCGGTCAGAGCAGCGGTCGGCAGGACAGCGGGAAGGACGGCCGGAAGGACGGTCAGAAGAGCAGTCAGAAGAACACAGCCCCGGGCGGCAGCGGCAGCGGTCCCCGGGCCGACGCGGCGCCGGGCCGGGGCGTCCCGGCGGACGCGTCCGGCGCCTCCGCGGACCGTCCCGCGGCCGTCCGCGGCTGAGCCGCCGCGCCCCCGCCGGCCCGCCCCACCCGTCGCGGGAGGACGCGGCCGGCCTCCTCTTCCCCGGCCCCCTCCCAGCCCCTTCCCCGACCCCCCTCCCCGGCCGGTGCGCCCGATCCCGCCGGGGGACGTCGGCCGCCGGCGGGGCACACCGTAGGGTCGGGGCATGGATCTCCGACTGCCCAGGCCCCGCGGGCGGCTGCTCGCGGCGGCGGCCGCCGTCGCCGTCCTCGCCGGAGGCGGTGTGTGGGCGGCCCTCCCGGACGACGCGCCGCCCGTGCGCCATTCGGAACGGACGCTCACGCTGCCCGAGTCCGCCGGGGGCGGCGAGGACGGCGGGGACGGCAACAAGGGCGGCGGGGACACCGTCCGGATCGACACCTCCTACTTCACCTCCGGCGACCCGTCCGTGCGCCGCCCCGCGGTGCTGCTGGGCCACGGGTTCGGCGGCAGCAAGGCGGACCTGCGCGGCCAGGCCGAGGAGCTGGCCCGCTCCGGCTACGCCGTGCTGACCTGGTCGGCCCGCGGCTTCGGCGCCTCCACCGGCCGGATCGGGCTGAACGACCCCGACCGCGAGGTAGCCGACGTCAGCGGTCTGATCGACTGGCTGGCGAAGCGGCCCGAGGTACGGCTCGACGGCGAGGGCGACCCTCGGGTGGGCGTGGCGGGGGCCTCCTACGGCGGCGCGGTCTCGCTGCTGGCCGCCGGGCACGACGAGCGGGTCGACGCCATCGCCCCGCGCATCACCTACTGGGACCTGTCCGAGGCACTCTTCCCCGGCGGCGTCTTCAAGGAGCTGTGGGCGGGGATCTTCTTCACCACCGGCTCGGCCGGCCCCGCCGCCGCGGCCCCCGGCGCCGACGCCGCCCCGGCGGCGGGCGCGGCGCCCGGCAGGCCCGGCAGGCCCGGCTGCGGACGGTTCGCCGCGGAGCTGTGCGCGATGTACGAGCGGGTCGCCGTCGCCGGGAAGCCGGACGACGCCGCCCGCGAACTGCTGCGCGAGCGCAGCCCGGTGGCGGTCGCCGACCGGATCGACGTGCCCGCCCTGATCGTCCAGGGGCAGTCCGACTCGCTCTTCCCGCTCGATCACGCCGACGCCATGGCGAGGGCGATCCGCGCGAACGGCGCGCCCGTGGCGGTGGACTGGATCGCGGGCGGCCACGACGGCGGGCCCTCCGAGGACGAGCGGGTGGACGCCCGTACGCGCGCCTGGTTCGACCGCCACCTCAAGGGCGAGGCGAACGAGGGGGGCGGAGGAGACGGCGAGGGCGGCGAGAGCACCGGCACCGGGCCGGCCTTCCGCGTCACCCGTACCGGCGGCATGGACACCACCGACGGCGAGACGCGGCTGCGCGCCGCCACCGCCGACGGCTACCCCGGGCTGGCCTCCGGCACCCGGGAGATCGCCCTGCGCGGGCGCGAGCAGGCCTTCGCCAACCCGGCGGGCGGCAGCCCGCCCGCCATCTCCGCCGTCCCCGGCCTGGGGGCGCTCGGCGGGCTGCCGGACGTCGGCGCGGCGCTGTCGGTGGACTACCCCGGCCAGCACGCCCGCTTCGAGTCGGCGCCGCTGGAGGAGGCCGTACGCGTCACCGGCGCGCCCACGGTGCGGGTGGACGTGGCCTCCTCCGCCTCCGGGGGAGACGCGGTGCTGTTCGCCAAGCTCTACGACGTGGGCCCCGACGGACGCCGGACCCTGCCCTCCCGGCTCGTGGCGCCGGTGCGCGTCACCGGCGCCGGGGACGGCCGGAGCGTGGAGGTGCGGCTGCCCGCGGTCGACCACCGCTTCGAGGCCGGCCACCGCATGCGGCTGGTGCTCGCCGCCACCGACCTGGCCCACGCCTCGCCGGTCGAGCCGGCCGTCTACACCGTCTCCCTGGCGGGGGCCGGACTGAGCGTGCCGACCGCGCCCGGTCTGGACACCGTGGCGACCGGCACCCCCTGGTGGGTGTGGGGGATGCCGCTGATCGGCGCGGGGGCGGCGGCCGCGCTGCTGCTGACCGGACGCCGCCGCGGAGCCGCACCCGTCCCGTCCGCCGGTCCGGGGACGGACCCCGGGCGCACGGACGTCCCACTGGAGATCACCGGCCTGTCCAAGCGGTACGCGGGCTCGGCCGACCGCTACGCGGTGCGCGACCTGTCCTTCCGCGTGGAGCGCGGCCAGGTGCTCGGCCTGCTCGGCCCCAACGGCGCGGGCAAGACGACCACCCTGCGCATGCTGATGGGCCTGATCACCCCCGACAGCGGCGAGATCCGGGTCTTCGGCCGCGTGGTCCGCCCGGGCGCGCCCGTGCTGTCGCGGGTCGGCGCGTTCGTCGAGGGCGCGGGCTTCCTGCCGCACCTGTCGGGCCGGGCCAACCTGGAGCTGTACTGGCGGGCCACCGGCCGTCCGGAGGGGGACGCGCACATCGAGGAGGCCCTGGAGATCGCCGGGCTCGGCGACGCCCTGGAGCGCGCGGTGCGCACCTACTCGCAGGGCATGCGGCAGCGGCTGGCGATCGCCCAGGCCATGCTGGGCCTGCCGGACCTGCTGATCCTGGACGAGCCGACCAACGGCCTGGACCCGCCGCAGATCCGCGAGATGCGGGACGTGATGATCCGCTACGCGGCCGCCGGCCGCACCGTGATCGTCTCCAGCCACCTGCTGGCCGAGGTCGAGCAGACCTGTACGCACCTGGTCGTCATGGACCGCGGGCGGCTGGTGCAGGCGGGCCCGGTGGAGGAGATCACCGGCTCCGGCGACACCGTGCTCGTCGGGGTGCGGGGCGCGGTGCCGGACGCGCTGCCGGAGAAGGTGGCGGCCCTGCCCGGCGTGGGCTCGGCCGTCGCCGTCGACGAGGGGCTGCTGGTACGGCTCGACGGCATCACGACCGCGCGGCTGCTGGCCGAGCTCCTGCGGCTGGAGGTGCCGGTGGAGCGCGCCGGGCCGCACCGCCGCCTGGAGGACGCCTTCCTCACCCTGATCGGAGGAGAGCGATGACCGCCACCACTCCCCCGCCCCCGGCGCCCGCCCCGTCGGGCGCCGCGCCCGGCTACCACCCGCGGCGCACCCTGCCGCTGCGCGTGGAGGCGGTGCGCCAGCTCCGGCGCCGCCGGACCCTGGTGACCGGCCTGGTGCTGGCCGCGCTGCCGTTCGTGCTGATCGCGGCCTTCGCGATCGGCGGCGAGCCCGAGCGCGGCGGTCGGCGCATCAACCTGATGGACACCGCCACCGCCTCCGGGCTGAACTTCGCCGCCATGGCGCTGTTCGTCTCCGCGGGCTTCCTGCTGGTGGTGCCGGTGGCGCTGTTCTGCGGCGACACGGTGGCGTCCGAGGCGAGCTGGTCCTCGCTGCGCTACCTGCTGGCCGCGCCGGTGCCGCGCTCGCGGCTGCTGCTGAGCAAGCTCGCGGTCGCGCTGGCGTTCAGCGCGGCGGCGATGGCGCTGCTGCCGCTGGTGGCCCTGGCGGCGGGCTCGGTGGCGTACGGCTGGGGTCCGCTGGAGCTGCCCACCGGCGGCACCCTGCCGGTGGGCGAGGCGGTGGGCCGGCTGGCGCTGGCGGTGGCGTACGTCTTCGCCGGCCAGCTCGTCACGGCCGGGCTGGCGTTCTGGCTGTCGACGGTCACGGACGCGCCGCTGGGCGCGGTCGGCGGCGCGATCGGGCTGACGATCGTCGGCAACATCCTGGACGCGGTCACGGCGCTGGGCGACTGGCGCGAGCTGCTGCCCGCGCACTGGCAGTTCGCCTGGGCGGACGTCTTCCAGCCGGAGCTGGAGACCGGCGGGATGCTGCGGGGCGCGTCGGTGTCGGCGTCGTACGCGCTGGTGCTGTTCGCCCTGGCCTTCCGCCACTTCCGCACCAAGGACATCGTGTCCTGAGCCGTGTCCCGACCCCTGTCCCGGGCCCTGTCCCGAACCCTGTCCCGGGCCGTGTCCCGAACCCTGTCCCGGGCCCTGTCCCGAACCCTGTCCCGGGCCGTGTCCCGAACCCTGTCCCGGGCCGTGTCCCGAACCCTGTCCCGGGCCGTGTCCGGAAGCCGTGCGAGCCCCTCCCCCGCGTCCCCTACGTCACCCGGTCCGCCAGCTTCCGGAAGTCCTCCCACTCCAGGGCGGTCGGGGAGGGGTCCCACAGCTTCTGGGCCACGGCCCGCAGCGGCATGCGGATGCCGCGGGCGACCTCGGCCGCGGTCTGCGCCCCCGACAGGTCGCACCAGACGGCGAACCGCCCGCCCACCACGCGGTCCGGCCCGGTCAGCTCCGCGGGCTCGGGCTCGCTGCCGCGCAGCACGGCCGGGGTCCACTCCTCGTAGATCCGCTCGCCGGTCGGGTAGGTGAACTCGTTGGGCTCGCCGAGGACGTAGTAGAGGTACTCGTCGTTGAGGTTGATCACCTCCCAGCCCTCGCGCAGGTACTCCCCGGGCGGCCGGGCGCCGATCTCCTTGCCCGTCCAGTAGGCCACCTGCCTCGGGCGGCTGGGCTCGACGACCCCGCCGGCGTGCTGCCCGTCGTTCCACACCTGGGGCGTGAAGCCGGCCTTCCGCACGGTCTCGGCGCGGTCGTTGAGCCAGGCCGCCGCCAGGTCCCGCACCCGGGCCCGGGGGCCGTGCTCGCGGCGGGCCGCCTCCGCCAGGTCCGGGTAGGCGGCCTCGGGGTCGGACCGCATCAGCGCCCGGTACTCGTCGCCGCCCAGGTGCCAGTACGGGCCGGGGCCGGGCTGGTCGCGGAAGAGGGGGGCGTACTCGCGCAGCAGGTCGTCCACCAGCCGTGCCGAGCGCGGGTCGGAGATGTCGATGGCGCCGGGCGCCGGGTCGCCGTCGGCGTCGCGCAGCCGGAGTCCGGGGTGGGCGTCGAGGACCGCGCCGAGGTGGCCGGGCGAGTCGATCTCGGGGATGACGGTGATGTGCCGGGAGTTGGCCAGCTCGACGATCCGGCGCAGCTCGGCCTTGGTCAGGTGGGGGTCGGAGACGACCTCCGGGTGGGAGTCGCTCTCGACGCGGAAGGCCTGGTCGTCGGAGAGGTGGAGCTGGAGCTGGTTGAGCTTGAGGTCGCCCATCTCGCGGATGCGGTCCTCGATCCACTCCGCGCTGAAGTGCTTGCGGGCGATGTCGAGCATGAAGCCGCGCTGGGGGCGGTCGGGCCAGTCCCGGATGGTGCCCCGGGGGATCCGGCCGCCGTCGCGGAGGGCCTGGAGGAGGGTGCGGGTGCCGTAGAAGACGCCCGCGTCGGTGCGGCCGGCGACGGTGACCCGGCCGGTGGCGGCGGTCAGCACGTAGCCCTCGCGGCCCCCGTGTCCCTCCTCGTGCCCCTCCTCGTCCCCCTCCTCGGCGGCGCCGGGCTTCCCGGACTCCAGGACCAGCTCGACGTCGCCGGGCCCGGCCGGCCCGGCGGAGTGCTCCACGTCCAGCTCGTCGGCCAGCAGCTCGGCCTCGTCGGCGAGCGGCCCGCCGGGGTCGGCCACGACGCGGGTGCCGGGGCCGGGCTGCCAGCCGATGCCGGGCTCGGGCGTCCACTGGCGCACGGCGGGGACGGTGTCGGGCGCGGCGGGCAGGGCGACGGCGGGCACGCCGGGCGTGCCCCGGGCGCCCTCGGCCGGGTCGCCGCCGCCGTCCGGCGGGTCGCCGGGCAGCACGAGGAGGGTGACGGCCGTCGCGGCGGCGGCCGCACCGGCCACGGCCGCGACGGCGGCGGCCTTCCTGCGGGGGTTGCGTCTACGCCTGCGTCCCATGGAGTGACCGTATTGCGCCTTTCACATCCTCATTCGTCAATCATGCGCCCGGGCCCCTTCTCATCCGGGTGAAAAACCCCTGCGCACCGGGCGCCCTCTGCCCCGTATCGTTACCGTTGCGTCATCTTCCGTCACACGATCACCCCGGTCACCAGCACTTCCGTGTCCCGCGACGTCCCTGACGTCTCCCCGCGCCCGAGGAGCCCATGCGCCTGCCCCCTCAGCGAAGCGAGGCAACGCCGCTCCACCGCCTCAACAACGCCTCTCCCGCCGACCTCCGGGAAGCCCTGCTCTCCTGCTGCGGCAGCCGGCGCTGGGCGGGGAGCATCGCGGCCCACCGCCCCTACCCGGACGTGGACTCGCTGCTCGCCGCCGCCGACGAGGCCAGCTACGACCTCACCGACGAGGATCTGTCCGAGGCGCTGACCAGGGAGTCCTCCGCCGGTCTGGGGTACGGCGGCCCACTGTACGGCGGCCGGCCCATCGTCATCGCCGGGCCCGGCGCGCTCGCCGCGCACACGGCCCTGCGCGCCGCCCACGCCGCCTACGAGAGCCGCTTCGGCTACGCCTTCGTGCTGTGCGTCGACGGGGTGCGCGAGGAGGAGGCGCTCGGTCACGTCCTCGCCGCGATCCGCACCCGGCTGGGCAACGAGGCCGAGCGGGAGCGGGCCGTGGCCGCCGACGAGCTGCGCCGCATCGCGCGCGGCCGGCTGCTGCGGCTGGCCCGGGAGGGGCTCGCGGGGGCGGGCGGGAGGCCCGGTCCGGACGCCCCCGTCCCCGCTCCCGTCCCCAGCACGGCCCCCGGCGCGCCCCCCGGCCAGGCCCCTGATCCGTCCGTGCCTGATTGATCACATCTGACCCCCCGGGGGAACCACACCGACCGGACCTCGTTACCATGGCCATCGGCCGGTGGACCGTACCCGGCCGGGCCAGACCGACACCGAAGCCGGCCGGCCCCGTAACCGCTCCCGGAGGGTTTTCCGTGCCGGCTGGAACGCTGTACCGCGGCCGGGAAGGCATGTGGTCCTGGGTGGCTCACCGAGTCACCGGCGTCCTCATCTTCTTCTTCCTGTTCGTGCACGTCCTGGACACGTCGCTCGTCCGCGTCTCCCCGGAGGCCTACGACGACACCGTGGCGGTCTACAAGACGCCTATCGTCGCGCTGCTGGAGTACGGCCTCGTGGCCGCCATCCTCTTCCACGCGCTCAACGGCCTTCGGGTCGTCGCCGTCGACTTCTGGTCGAAGGGCACCAAGTACCAGCGTCAGATGCTGTGGACCGTGATGGGCATCTGGATCGTGCTGATGATCGGGGCGCTGTACCCGATCCTCGGGCACGCCGTGAGCGAGCTGTTCGGGAGCTGACGACATGGCCTTCGACGTAGACAACCCCGCCCCCCTCATCGAGCCGCCCCGCGCGCGTACGAGCCGGACCCCCAAGGTCACGCGCGGCAACTTCGAGATGCAGGCCTGGCTCTTCATGCGGCTGTCCGGCATCGTGCTGGTCCTGCTCGTGGTGGGCCACCTGCTGATCCAGCTCGTCCTGGACGGCGGTGTCAGCAAGGTCAACTTCGCCTTCGTGGCCGGCCGCTGGGCCTCGCCCTTCTGGATGACCTGGGACCTGCTGATGCTGTGGCTGGCGATGCTGCACGGCGCCAACGGCCTGCGGGTCATCATCAACGACTACGCCGAGCGGGACGGCACGCGCTTCTGGCTGAAGACGCTGCTGTACACCGCCACGGTGTTCACCGTCCTGCTGGGCACGCTGGTGATCTTCACCTTCGACCCGAACATCCGCTAGAGCCGGGGCTGAGGCGTTACATCATGAAGATCCACAAGTACGACACCGTCATCGTCGGCGCGGGCGGCGCCGGTATGCGCGCCGCCATCGAGGCGACGAAGCGCAGCCGCACCGCGGTGCTGACGAAGCTCTACCCCACCCGCTCCCACACCGGCGCCGCCCAGGGCGGCATGGCCGCCGCCCTGGCGAACGTCGAGGAGGACAACTGGGAGTGGCACACCTTCGACACGGTCAAGGGCGGTGACTACCTGGTCGACCAGGACGCCGCCGAGATCCTGGCGAAGGAGGCCATCGACGCCGTCCTCGACCTGGAGAAGATGGGCCTGCCGTTCAACCGGACCCCGGACGGCACCATCGACCAGCGCCGCTTCGGCGGCCACTCCCGCAACCACGGCGAGGCCCCGGTCCGCCGGTCCTGCTACGCCGCGGACCGCACCGGCCACATGATCCTCCAGACGCTGTACCAGAACTGCGTCAAGGAGGGCGTGGAGTTCTACAACGAGTTCTACGTCCTGGACCTGCTGCTGAGCGAGGTCGACGGGGTCAAGCGCACCGCGGGCGTCGTCGCCTACGAGCTGGCCACCGGCGAGATCCACGTCTTCCAGGCGAAGGCCGTCGTCTTCGCCTCGGGCGGCAACGGCAAGTTCTTCAAGGTCACCTCCAACGCGCACACCCTGACCGGCGACGGCCAGGCCGCCGCGTTCCGCCGGGGCCTGCCGCTGGAGGACATGGAGTTCTTCCAGTTCCACCCGACCGGCATCTGGCGCATGGGCATCCTCCTGACCGAGGGCGCCCGCGGCGAGGGCGGCATCCTCCGCAACAAGGACGGCGAGCGCTTCATGGAGAAGTACGCGCCCGTCATGAAGGACCTGGCCTCGCGCGACGTCGTCTCCCGCTCGATCTACACCGAGATCCGCGAGGGCCGCGGCTGCGGTCCCGAGGGCGACCACGTCTTCCTGGACCTCACCCACCTGCCGCCGGAGCAGCTCGACGCCAAGCTGCCGGACATCACCGAGTTCGCGCGGACCTACCTGGGCATCGAGCCGTACACCGACCCGATCCCGATCCAGCCGACCGCGCACTACGCGATGGGCGGCATCCCGACCAACGTCATGGGCGAGGTGCTGGCCGACAACACCACGGTGGTGCCGGGCCTGTACGCGGCCGGCGAGGTCGCCTGCGTGTCCGTGCACGGCGCCAACCGCCTGGGCACCAACTCGCTGCTGGACATCAACGTCTTCGGCCGCCGGGCGGGCATCGCCGCCGCCGAGTACGCCGCGACCGCCGACCACGTCGACCTGCCGGAGGACCCGGCCGCGTTCGTCCAGGGCCAGGTCGAGGCGCTGCGCTCCTCGGAGGGCACCGAGCGGGTCACCGAGATCCGCAAGGCGCTCCAGGAGACCATGGACAAGAACGTCATGGTCTTCCGCACCGAGCAGACGCTCAAGGAGGCCGTCGAGGAGATCGCCTCCCTGCGCAAGCGGTACAAGAACGTGTCCGTCCAGGACAAGGGCAAGCGGTTCAACACCGACCTGCTGGAGGCCATCGAGCTGGGCAACCTGCTCGACCTGGCCGAGGTGACGGCCGTCTCCGCGCTGGCCCGCAAGGAGTCCCGCGGCGGCCACTACCGCGAGGACTACCCGAACCGCGACGACGTCAACTTCATGCGCCACACCATGGCGTACCGCGAGGTTGGCGACGACGGCACCGAGTCGATCCGGCTGGACTACAAGCCGGTCGTGCAGACCCGCTACCAGCCGATGGAGCGTAAGTACTGATGGCCACTCCCGTCATGGACAAGAGCCAGTCCGAGGCAGGTGCCGGCGGCACGGCAGCGGACTCCCCCTACATCACCGCGACCTTCCGCATCCGGCGGTTCAACCCGGAGGTCTCCGCCGAGGCCACCTGGGAGGACTTCCAGATCGAGATCGATCCCAAGGAGCGCGTCCTGGACGCCCTCCACAAGATCAAGTGGGAGGTCGACGGCACGCTGACCTTCCGGCGCTCCTGCGCGCACGGCATCTGCGGCTCGGACGCGATGCGCATCAACGGCCGCAACCGGCTGGCGTGCAAGACGCTGATCAAGGACATCAGCCCGGAGAAGCCGATCACGGTCGAGCCCATCAAGGGGCTCACGGTCCAGAAGGACCTGGTGGTCGACATGGAGCCGTTTTTCCAGGCGTACCGGGACGTGATGCCCTTCCTGATCACCAAGGGCAACGAGCCGACCCGCGAGCGCCTGCAGTCCGCCGAGGACCGCGAGCGCTTCGACGACACCACCAAGTGCATCCTGTGCGCCGCGTGCACGTCCGCGTGCCCGGTGTTCTGGAACGACGGCCAGTACTTCGGCCCGGCGGCGATCGTCAACGCCCACCGGTTCATCTTCGACTCCCGCGACGAGGGCGGTGAGCAGCGTCTGGAGATCCTCAACGACCGCGAGGGCGTCTGGCGCTGCCGGACCGTCTTCAACTGCACGGAGGCCTGCCCGCGCGGCATCGAGATCACCAAGGCCATCCAGGAGGTCAAGCGCGCGCTGATCACGCGTCGCTACTGAGGCCCGTACCGGGCCGCCCCGCCGAGGGGCGGCCCCCGGCGCCGGTGAGGGCCCGCTCCCTTCGGGGGGCGGGCCCTCACCGCATTTCCCGGCCGCCGGGGGCCGCGGGAGGTTCCGGGCGCGGCCCGTCAGCGACGCCGGCGGGCGTTGAGCCGGGCGGCCTGGCGCGTCAGGTGATCGCGCTCGGCGAGGTTGGGCGCCTGGTGGGCCGCCTCGGCGTACAGCCGTGCCGCCGTCGCCAGGTCGCCGTCGCGCTCGTGGAGGTAGGCCGCCACCGCGGCGCGGCGCGGCACGGGGCGTCCCCCGCCCGAGGAGCCCGGGGAGGAGTCGTCCAGCGCCGCGAGCGCCGCCAGGCCGGCGCGCGGTCCGTCGGCCTCGCCGACGGCCACCGCGCGGTTGAGCCGGACGACCGGGCTGTCGGTCAGGCGCACGAGCTCGTCGTACCACTCGACGATCTGCACCCAGTCGGTCTCCTCGGCGGTGGGCGCGTCGGCGTGGAGCGCCGCGATGGCGGCCTGGGCCTGGAACTCGCCCAGCCGGTCGCGGGCCAGGGCCGCCTGCAGGACCCCGACGCCCTCGGCGATCGCCCCGGTGTCCCACCGGCCGCGGTCCTGCTCGGCGAGCGGCACCAGACTGCCGTCGGGCGCGGTCCGGGCGGCGCGCCGGGCGTGGTGGAGCAGCATGAGGGCGAGCAGACCCGCCACCTCGGGGTGGTCGACGGCGGCCGCGAGCTGCCGGGTGAGCCGGATGGCCTCGGCGGCGAGGTCGACGTCGCCGGAGTAGCCCTCGTTGAAGACCAGGTAGAGGACGCGCAGCACGGTGGCGACGTCGCCGGGCCGGTCGAGGCGCACGCCGGAGACGGTGCGCTTGGCCCGGCTGATGCGCTGCGCCATGGTCGCCTCGGGCACCAGGTAGGCCCGGGCGATCTGGCGTGTGGTCAGCCCGCCGACGGCGCGCAGCGTGAGCGCGACCGCGGACGAGGGCGTCAGCGACGGGTGGGCGCACAGGAAGTAGAGCCGGAGCGTGTCGTCCACGGCGGGCGCGGGCCCGGGCGGCGGCTCCTCCTCGACGAGGTCCTCACGCCGGCGGCGGGCGGCGTCCGCCCGGGCCGCGTCGAGGAACCGGCGCCAGGCCACGGTGACCAGCCAGCCCTTCGGGTCCCGCGGCGGATCGGCGGGCCAGACGCGGACCGCCTCGACCAGCGCCTCCTGCACGGCGTCCTCGGCCGCCGCGAAGTCGGCTCCACGGCGGACGAGGACGGCGAGCACGCTCGGCGTGAGGCTCCGGAGCAGGGCCTCGTTCACTCGGGGGTCACTCCGTGACGGTGGGCGGCGCGGCCAGGAACGGGCGCACCTCGAGCCACTCGTGGATCGGCTCCCCGCCCGCCCCGGGGGCGGCCGACAGCTCCCCGGCCAGCTCGACGGCGCGCTCGTGGCTGTCGACGTCGATCACCATCCAGCCGGCGATGAGGTCCTTGGTCTCGGCGAACGGGCCGTCGGTGACCGGCGGGCGGCCCTCGCCGTCGTACCGGACGAAGGTCCCCTCGGGGGCGAGCGCCTGGCCGTCGACGAACTCGCCGGTCTCCTCGAGCCGGGCCGCGAAGTCGTGCATGTACCGCATGTGGGCCGAGATCTCCTCCGGCGTCCACTGGTCCATGGGCACGTCGTTGACCGGAGCCGGGGCACCGCGG
Organism: Streptomyces sp. DH37; assembly: GCF_029813835.1. Taxonomy (GTDB): domain Bacteria; phylum Actinomycetota; class Actinomycetes; order Streptomycetales; family Streptomycetaceae; genus Streptomyces. The sequence goes on along the minus strand of NZ_JARVKV010000038.1, from coordinate 24,403 downwards.
TAGTGCTTGAGCAGCAGGTACTTGGCCATCGTGTCTCTCCTCGGCGCTGGTGCGACCCATTGTGGTCGCCTTCACCACGGGGACGGAGCCGGTCATGGGTTCTCGACATCGCCGGGCGGATTTTTTTCCGGCCCGTGTGAACGGGCCGGTCCGAGCCCGGCTCGGCCCGGTCCGGCCACGACGCGGCCACGACGCGGAGCCCCCGGTGCCGGGCGCCGGGACCGCGGTGGGCGGCCCCCGCGATCCCCGGACCACCGGTGAGGCGGCCGGCGCCGGACGCCTGTCAGGCCTGCGCGGAGGCCAGCTCCACCACGGTGATGTCCGACTCCGCGCCCACCCGCACCGGCGGACCCCACGCGCCCGCGCCGCGCGTGACGTAGAGCTGGGTGTCGCCGTAGCTCTCCAGGCCCGCGAGGGTGGGGTTGGCGAGGCTCGCGAGGTAGTTGCCGGGCCACATCTGGCCGCCGTGGGTGTGGCCGGAGAGCTGGAGGTCCACACCGTGGTCCACGGCGTCGTGGATCATGACCGGCTGGTGGGCCATGAGGACCACCGCGCGGGAGGTGTCGCGGTCGCCGAGCGCCCGCCGGAAGTCCGGGCCCTGGCCCTCCTCCTCGCCCGCGATGTCGTTGACCCCGGCCAGATCGAAGTGGCGCAGCTCGTGGCGGGCGTTCTCCAGCGGCCGCACGCCCAGCTCGCGGACGCGGTCGACCCACTCCCCGGCGTCGCCGAAGTACTCGTGGTTGCCGGTGACGAAGTACGAGCCGTCGCGCGAGCGGAGCCCCGCCAGCGGCTCGGCGGCGGTGCCGAGCTCGGCGACGGTGCCGTCCACCAGGTCGCCGACGATGGCGACCATGTCGGCGTCCGCCCGGTTGATGGTGTCCACGATCCGCTGGGTGTGGGCGCGGCCCAGGATCGGGCCGAGGTGGATGTCGCTGACCACGGCGATGCGGTAGCCGTGGGCGGCCCGGGGCAGCTTGGCCAGCGGGACGGTGACGCGCTTGAGCTTCGGGCCGCGCAGCACGCCGTACGTGCCGTACCCGACGGTCCCGGCCGCCGCGACGCCCGCGGCGGCGGCCACGGTGCGGGCCACGAACAGCCGCCGCGTCGGCCCGGCCGCCGGGCGCTCCCCGGCGCCGGAGCCCGCCGCCGCACCGGAGCCGTCGCGGACCGCGACCGCCGTGCGCGCCGCCCCGTCCGGCGTACGGCCGTCCGCTCCCGTCCCCTCCGCGGCGGAGGCGGAGGCGGCAGGGGAGGCGGAGGCGGCGCGCGCCGCGCCGGCGGTGTTCCGGCCGGTGTCCCAGTCGGCGTCCCGGTCAGTGTCCCGGTCGGCGTCCCGGTCAGTGCCCCGGCCGGTGTCCCGCCGCTCCAGGAAGCGCCGCAGCAGCGGCCGTACGGCCTCGCCCACGAGCAGGGCCAGCAGCAGGTAGAGCATCAGGGCGAGCCAGAGGTAGCCCGGCCAGGCGAGGGCCCGCTTCAGGGCGAAGGGCACGTCCGCGCGTCCGGCGGACTGCGCCGCGACGGCGGTCAGCGGCAGCAGGACGGCCAGCGCCGTGCCCACCCGTCTGTACCAGGTGCCGCGCGCCGCCACGTCGCGGACCAGACGCCGCCACAGGTACCAGTGCGCCGCCGCCAGCACGGCGACCACCAGCAGCACGACGCCCACGAAGACCACGACCATGCCCCGCTCCACTCCCCTGCCCGATTGCCCGTCCCCCGCCGAACGTTCCGCCGGCGGTCATGCGTTCCTTCAGCCCGCGCGCGAGGCGCGCAGGGCGCGCAGACCGCGCAGGCCGATGATCCCGATGGCCGTGCCGAGCACCAGCGACACCGCGGCCAGCACCAGGTGGATCCAGAAGTACGCGGTCGGGTCGCCCGCGTCGTCGAACGCCAGGCCACCGCTGTCCTTCCACAGGTTCCTGGTGAAGTTGGTCCACACGAACCAGCTCCACACCCCGAAGACGAGCAGGAACCACGAAACGGGGCGAGAGAGTTTCACACCTACAAGTATGTCTATCGGACCAACGGAATCACCGGCAGGGGCGTCTCCAGGCACCGCGATGGTCCCCTCGGCGGCCCCTCACCGGCGCCGAGCCGATACGTTCGCTCCGTGTCGAAGACCCACCGTGTCATCGCCCGCGCGCGCCGAGTGCGCAGCGCCCGCGGCCTCGCCGCCGCCACGACCGTCCTGCTCCTGCCGTGCCTCCTCGCGGGTGCCCCGGCCGCGGCGCACGCCGTGTCGGAGAAGCCCGGGGAGGCGACCCCGCCCGCGCGGATGTCCGCCGTGGGCGGTGAGCGCCTCGGCCTCCCCGGTGTCCAGATAGAACCGCGGGCCGGGGCCGACGCCCCCGAACTGCCCGACTCGATCACCTCGCGCTCGTGGATCGTCGCCGACGCCGAGACGGGCGAGGTGCTGGCGGCGAAGAACGCGCACTGGCCGCTCGCCCCGGCCAGCACCATCAAGATGCTGTTCGCGGACACCCTGCTGCCGAAGCTGGACAAGGACCTGGTCCACCGGGTCACCCGGGAGGAACTGCTCCGGGTCGGCCCGGGCAGCAGCATGGTCGGCCTCAAGGAGGGCCTCCCCTACACGGTGGACCAGCTGTGGCAGGGCGTCTTCCTCCGCTCGGGCAACGACGCCGTGCACGCGCTGGCCGAGCTGAACGGCGGCGTGGACAAGACCGTCCGGGAGATGAACGAGCACGCCAGACGGCTGGGCGCGGGGGACACCCATGTCGTCAGCCCCGACGGCTACGACGCCGAGGGACACGTCTCCTCCGCCTACGACCTCACCCTGTTCGCCCGCTCCGGGATGCAGAAGCCGGACTTCCGCGCCTACGCGGCGACCGTCCGGGCGCAGTTCCCCGGGGACGTGAAGAAGGGGAAGGACGGGAAGGAGGAGCGCGAGACCTTCGAGATCCAGAACACCAACCGGCTGCTGACCGGCGCCCCGGGCATGGAGCCGTACGAGGGCATCGCCGGCGTCAAGAACGGCTACACCACCAACGCCGGGTCCACCTTCACCGGAGTCGCCCAGCGCGGCGACCGGGTGCTGCTGGTGACCGCCATGCACCCCGAGGGAGGCGGTCTGCGCGTCTACGAGGAGACGGCCGAGCTCCTGGACTGGGGTTTCGAGGCCGCCGGGGAGGTCGAGCCCGTCGGCGAGCTGGTGCCGCCGGAGGGGAGCGGGGAGGGAGGCGGGGAGGGGAACGGCAAGAACACCGACGACAGGCCCGGGAACCAGGCGGGCGGCAGCGGCGTGCAGCCCTCCGGGCCCACCGCGGCCGGGACGCAGCAGCCCTCGGGCGGCGCCGGCACGGCCCTGATGATCGTGGTGGCGCTCCTGGTCGCACTCGGCGCGGGAGCGTACGGGGTGCACCGGCGCTGGCCGCTGCCGGGCGTGTCCGGCCTGTCGCGCCCGGGACGCGGGCCGCAGGGCCCGGCGGTCCTGGGCGGCCCGGGGAACCCGGGCGCCCTGGAGCGGATCGTGGGGAGGGCGGCGGCCCCCGGGACGCCGGGGAGGTCCGAGGCCCCGAAGAAGCCCGGGGGCCCGGGGAGGCCCGGGGCCGGAGCCGGGGAGGCCGCGGCTCCCGGCGAGGGGTCCTGAGGGCCTGCCGGCGGCCCCGGGCGGGAGAGGGGCCCACCGGCCCGGACGGCCGGGGCCGGCCCCCTGACCTGCGCGCCGGAGCGCGTCAGAGCGAGGGGGCCGGAGGCCTGGAGAAGGCCGGCTGGTGCGGCAGCGGCAGCGGCGCGGCGCCGAAGACGAACTCTCTCTGGAGCCGCCACACGCGGTCCTCGCCCTGCTCGTACAGCGCGAAGCCCGTCGCCGTCCAGGCGGCCTCGAAGTCGGCCAGCTCCGCGTACGCCCGGTCCATCGCCTCGTCGGCGATGCCGTGGGCGACCGTGACGTGCGGGTGGTACGGGAACGGGAGCTCGCGGGCGAGCGGACCGCCCTCCTCCCGGACCTGCTCCTGGAGCCGTCCGCAGGCCGTGGACCCCTCGACGACCTGGACGAAGACCACCGGCGACAGCGGGCGGAAGGTGCCCGTGCCCGACAGCCTCATCGGGAAGGCCCGCCCCGCCGCGGCCACCTGGGCGAGGTGCTCCTCGATCTCGGGACGGCGCGCCGGGTCCACCTCGGTCGGCGGCAGGAGGGTCACGTGGGTGGGGATGCCATGGGCAGCGGAGTCGCCGAAGCCCGCGCGCCGCTGCTGGAGCAGGCTGCCGTAGGGCTCCGGGACCGCGATCGATACGCCGAGCGTGACGGTCCCCACGTGGTTCTCCTTCCTCGTACCTGTCCCTCTGGTTCCCCCTGGTCGCCCGGTGCCCTGTCAGTGCTTGGCGGGTACGAAGCCCACCTTGTCGTACGCGGTGGCCAGTGTCTCCGCGGCGACCTCGCGTGCCTTCTCGGCTCCCCTGGCCAGCACCGAGTCCAGCGTCTCGGGGTCGTCCAGATATTCCTGCGTGCGCTCCCGGAAGGGCGCCACCCAGGCCGCGACGACCTCGGCGAGATCGGTCTTGAGGGCACCGTAGCCCTTGCCGGCGTACTGCTGCTCCAGTTCCGGGATTCCGGTTCCGGTCAGGGTGGAGTAGATCACCAGCAGGTTGCTGATGCCGGGCTTCTCCTTCTCGTCGTAGCGGATCTCGGTCCCGGTGTCGGTCACCGCGCTCTTGATCTTCTTGGCGGACGCCTTCGGCTCGTCGAGCAGGCTGACCACGCCCTTGGGGGAGGCCGCCGACTTGCTCATCTTGACCGTCGGCTCCTGCAGGTCGTAGATCTTCGCCGTCTCCTTCAGGATGAAGGCCGAGGGGACGGTGAAGGTGTGGCCGTAGCGGCTGTTGAAGCGCTCGGCGACGTCGCGGGTCAGCTCGATGTGCTGGCGCTGGTCCTCGCCCACGGGGACGCTGTCGGCCTGGTAGAGCAGGATGTCGGCGACCTGGAGGACGGGGTAGGTGAACAGGCCGACCGTCGTGGCCTCGGCGCCCTGCCGCGCGCTCTTGTCCTTGAACTGGGTCATCCGGGAGGCCTCGCCGAAGCCGGTGAGGCAGTTCATCACCCAGGCGAGCTGCGTGTGCTCGGGCACGTGGCTCTGGAGGAACAGGGTGCAGCGCTCCGGATCGAGCCCCGCGGCCAGGAGCTGGGCGGCGGCCAGCCGGGTGGCGGCACGCAGCTCCTTCGGGTCCTGGGGGATGGTGATGGCGTGCAGGTCGACGACGGCGTAGAACGCGTCGTGGGTGTCCTGCAGGTCGACCCACTGGCGGACGGCACCGAGGTAGTTGCCGAGGTGGAAGGAGCCCGCGGTGGGCTGGATGCCGGAGAGTACACGGGGACGGTCAGTGGCCATGGCGTCATTCTCGCAGAGGGCCGCCGCCGGGCTCACGCGTGTTCCGGCCCCGGTCCGGGGGCCGGGCGGGCCGGGGCACGGGTCCCGAGGGCGGGTCGGCGTACCGGAACGCGACGCACCGGAGGGTTTCTTCGCGAAGCGGGCGTACGACGATAGAGATAGGCATCACACGCGGCGACCGCCGCACGATCGCCGGTGCACACGTCCACTCCGCCCACCCGACACGGAGCGTTCCCATGGCCACCTCGGCAGAGTCGTCCGCCACCCCCGCCCCCCATGCCGCCTCCCACACCGCCGCCCACGCAGCCCCCCATGCCGCCGCCCACGCAGCCGCCCCCGCCCCCGGTGCCGCCTCCGCCGGTCTGATCGCCGCCGCCGACGCGCACAGCGCGCACAACTACCACCCGCTGCCGGTCGTCGTCGCCTCGGCCGAGGGCGCGTGGATGACCGACGTCGAGGGCAGGCGCTTCCTCGACATGCTCGCCGGCTACTCGGCGCTCAACTTCGGCCACGGCCACCCCCGGCTGCTGGCCGCCGCCCGGGCGCAGCTGGACCGGCTCACCCTCACCTCGCGCGCCTTCCACCACGACCGCTTCGCCGCCTTCTGCACCGAGCTGGCCGAGCTGTGCGGCATGGAGACGGTGCTGCCGATGAACACCGGCGCGGAGGCGGTGGAGACGGCGGTGAAGACGGCCCGCAAGTGGGGCTACCGGGTCAAGGGCGTCCCCGAGGGGCGGGCGAGGATCATCGTGGCGGAGAACAACTTCCACGGCCGCACCACCACGATCGTCAGCTTCTCCACCGACCCCGAGGCGCGCGCCGACTACGGCCCCTACACCCCGGGCTTCGAGATCGTCCCCTACGGCGACCTGGCCGCGATGGAGGCGGCGCTCGACGAGGCCCCCGAGGACACCGTCGCCGTGCTGCTGGAGCCGATCCAGGGCGAGGCGGGCGTCCTGGTGCCGCCGCCGGGCTACCTGGCGGGCGTGCGCGAGCTGACCCGCGAGCGGAACGTGCTGTTCGTCGCGGACGAGATCCAGTCGGGCCTGGGACGCACCGGCCGGACGTTCGCGTGCGAGCACGAGGGTGTGGTGCCGGACGTCTACGTGCTGGGCAAGGCGCTCGGCGGCGGCATCGTGCCGGTCTCGGCGGTGGTCTCCTCGGCCGAGGTGCTGGGCGTCTTCCGGCCCGGCGAGCACGGCTCGACGTTCGGCGGCAACCCGCTGGCCTGCGCGGTGGCGCTGGAGGTGATCGCGATGCTGCGCACCGGCGAGTTCCAGCAGCGGGCGGCGGAGCTGGGCGACCACCTCCACCACGAGCTGGGCCTGCTGGCGGGCGGCGGCGCGGTCGAGGCGGTGCGCGGGCGCGGGCTGTGGGCGGGCGTGGACGTCACCCCGTCCCTGGGCACGGGCCGGGAGATCTCCGAGCGGCTGATGGAGCGGGGCGTCCTGGTCAAGGACACCCACGGCTCGACGATCCGCATCGCCCCGCCGCTGGTGATCTCCAAGGAGGACCTGGACTGGGGCCTGGACCGGCTCGGCGCGGTGCTGGGCGCCTGAGGCGCCCGGGGCCTGCGCGGCGCCCTCACCGGAGGGCGCCGCGCAGCACCCGGCACAGCGCCTCCACGGCCGCGGCGAAGCCGTGCTCCGGCGGCGTCCCGTAGCCGACGACGAGCGCGTCGCGCACGGGGCCGGGGGCGGGGGCGGGGGCCGCCGGGTGGCGGAAGCGGGCCAGGCCCTCCACGGCCACCCCCGCCCGCGACGCCGCCTCCAGCACCGTCTCCTCGGTGCCCGGCGGCAGCTCCAGCACGGCGTGGAGCCCGGCCGCGATGCCGCTGACGCGCACGGCGGGCACGCGTTCGGCGAGCGCGGCCACGAGCCGGTCGCGGCGGCGCCGGTAGCGCAGCCGCATGGCGCGCACGTGCCGGTCGTACGCGCCCGACTCGACGAAGTCGGCGAGGGTGAGCTGGTCGAGGACGCCGCAGGTCTCAGCCGTCTCGCGGCGGGCGGCCAGGACGGGGCCGAGCAGCGCCTCGGGCAGCACCAGCCAGCCCAGCCGCAGCCCCGGCGCCAGGCTCTTGCTGGCGGTGCCGAGGTAGACCACCCGCTCCGGGTCGAGGTCCTGGAGCGCGCCGACGGGCTGGCGGTCGTAGCGGAACTCGCCGTCGTAGTCGTCCTCCAGGACCAGTCCCCCGGTGGCCCGCGCCCAGTCGACGACCGCCGCGCGCCGGTCGGGGTGGAGGGGGGCGCCGGTCGGGTACTGGTGGGCGGGCGTGAGGAGGGCGGCGTGCGCCCCGGTGCCGTACAGGGCGGCCACGTCGGCGCCGCGGTCGTCCACCGGGAGCGGGACGGTGCGCGCCCCGGCGCGGGCCAGCAGGTCGCGGTGGACCCACAGGCCGTACGACTCCACCGCCACCGTGGTGGCGCCCAGCACCTCCCCCAGCAGCGCCAGCCCGCGGACGACGCCGGCGCAGACCACGATCCGTTCGGGGTCGGTGCGCACGCCCCGCACGCGGGCGAGGTACCCGGCCAGCGCGCGCCGCAGTTCGGGCCGCCCGCGCGGGTCGTCGTAGCCGAGGGCCTCGCTGGGCGCGGCGGTCAGGGCGCGGCGGGCGGAGGTGAGCCAGGCGGCGCGGGGGAAGGCGGAGACGTCCGGCCGCCCGGAGCACAGGTCGTGGAGGATCCGCGGGGGCGTGCGCGCGGGCGGGACCGGATGCGGGGAGTGGCGCGGGGGCGTGGGGCGCGTGCCCGGCGGCGTGTCCGGCGGCACGGCCGGTTCGGCGCGCGGGGCGACGCGGGTGCCGGAGCCCTGGCGGGCGGCGAGCCAGCCCTCGGCGACGAGTTCGGCGTACGCGTCGGCCACGGTGTTGCGGGCGACGCCGAGGTCGGCGGCGAGCGAGCGGGAGGAGGGCAGCCGGGTGCCGGGGGCGAGGCGGCCGGTGCGCACGGCGTCGCGCAGGGCGCGCATCAGCGACGCGCGCAGCCCGCCCGGGCCGCCGAGGTCCAGATGGAGGTCGCCGCCGGTCCCGATGGCCCGGCCGCCCGAACCGCCGTCTGGAGTGGCCCGGGATTCCCGCATGGAAGTGGACCATACCCCCGGGCCGTCGCGGCCCTAGTGTCGTCACCATGACGACAGTCCACGAACACGGTCCGCGCATGAACCTCTGGGAGCTCGCTCCCGAGGTGTACCGGGGGATGTCCGCCTTCCAGGCCGCCGCGTCCCAGGGACTCGACCCGGTCATCGGCGAGTTGGTGAAGATCCGGGCCTCCCAGATCAACAAGTGCGCGTTCTGCATCGACATGCACCTCACCGATGCCCGGAAGATGGGCGAGTCCCAGCTCCGCCTGGACCTGATCGCCGCCTGGGAGGAGGCCCCCGGCCTGTTCACCGAGCGGGAGCGGGCGGCGCTCGCCCTCACCGAGGCGATCACGCTGCTGACCGGAGGCTCCCCGCAGGGACCGTTCGTGCCGGACGAGGTGTACGAGCGCGCGGCCAAGCACTTCGACGAGACCGAGCTCGCCCGTCTGATCGCCCAGATCGTCGCCATCAACGCCTGGAACCGCTTCCAGGTGGCCACCCGCGCGGTCCCCGAGTCCCTGAAGGGGGACGGGCCGCGGTGAGCGCCCGCGACCCGGGCGCGGTGGACGCCTTCCGGGCCCTCCACCACGGCGGCGGGCCGCTGGTCCTCCCCACCGTGTGGGACGCGGTGAGCGCCCGCGCCTTCGCCGGCGCGGGCTTCCCCGCGCTCGCCACCTCCAGCAGCGCGGTGGCCGCCACGCTGGGGTACGCGGACGGCGAGGGCGCCCCGCCGGACGAGATGTTCGCGGCCGTCGCCCGGATCGTCCGCGCGGTGGAGGTACCGGTCACCGCCGACGTCGAGCGGGGTTACGGCCTCGCGCCGCGGGAGATCGCCGAGCGGCTGCTGGAGGCCGGGGCGGTCGGCTGCAACCTGGAGGACTCCGACCCGGCCACGCGGAAGCTGCTCGATCCGGGCCGCCAGGCGGAGTGGCTGGCCGAGGTGTGCGCGGCGGCGGACGGGGGACTGCTGGTCAACGCCCGCGTCGACGCGTACGTGCGCGGCGCGGACGACCCGCTGGCGGCGGCGGTGGAGCGGGGGCGGCTGTACGCGGCGGCGGGCGCGGGCTGCGTCTACCCGATCCTCGCGCCGCCGGACCACCTGCCGGTGCTGGCGGCGGAGACCGGCGCCCCGGTCAACGCCCTGTGCGTCCTCGGCCAGTCCCCGCCGCCCGCCGAACTGGGCGCCCTGGGCGCGGCCCGCGTCACCTTCGGCGGCTCGCTCCACGACCGTGCGGCCGCCGCCGTCGCGCGGACGGCGGCCGAGCTGTACGGTGGCCGGGGACGTCTTTGAGCCAACCTGCCGCCGGTCCCGCCGCAATCGCGGTGAGAGGTTGCGCGCGGCCCGGCGGTTGGTGACGATCTCTCAGGAGGCGCCGAGGGACCGGCCGACCGCCCCGCGGCGCCGTCCCCTCCAGGACCCCGAAGGCGACGCGGCGCGGAGCCGGAAAGGACGTGCCGGTGGCAGCGTCTCCCCTGCGCTTACCAGGCCGCCGGCGTGCCCGGTTCCGGGAGATGCAGCGCACCTGCGAGAGACGCCTCACCGAGACCGGCATCCTCCCCGGGCACGACGGCGTGGCGGACGTCACGGGCGCCGCGGGCATCACGGGCGTCGCTGGCATCACGGCCGTCTGCGAGCAGGTGGGCCGGAGGCGCGGGCGCACCATCCGCCTCGCTCCGATGGAACTGGAGGAGCCGCTGCTCCACGGCCTGTGGATCGCCCTGCCGGACACGGACGTCATCGTCTACCGGGCGAACACCAGCGGGCCCCACCAGGAGCACATCATCGCCCACGAGCTCTCCCACATCATCTGCGAGCACGACTTCGGCGCGCTCCCCGGACCGGCCGTCCCGGCGAGCCTCCTCCCCGACGCCGGCCCGGACCTCGTCCGCGGGTCCCTGCAACGCTCCGCCTACGACGACCGGGCGGAGCAGGAGGCCGAGATGATGGCGTCGCTCATCCTGGCGCGGGCCCGCCGCGGGGCCGCCCCGGACCCCGGGGACGCCACCGCCCTGACGCCCGAGGACGCCACCGTCATGGCCCGCGTGGAAAGCGTCGTCGGCCGCGGATGATCTACGACGTCCTGTCCCACGTGTGCGCCTTCGTCGGGCTCGCCGCGTTCTGCTACAAGCTCCCCGAGCTCCTGCGGCGCAGGAGCGACCCGGCGCTGTGGGCCCTGGAGACCTACTTCCTGTGCTCCGGGATCAGCTTCCTCATCGACCTCAACTGGCTGCGCGACGACGTCTCCCGCCTGTTCGGCTATCCGAACCTGACCACGATCATGACGCAGGCCGCGGTGGTCGTGCTGACGGCCGCCCAGCAGGTCGTACTGGTCCACTGGTCGCACCCGCCCGAGCGGGCGGCGGTCCTGGCGAGACGGCGCGTGCGGGCGTTCGCCGTCGCGCTGGTGGTCCTGGTCGTCCTGTTCTTCGTCGTGGAGCCCTACCGGCAGACCGCGTCCGCCGAGGGCACCCTGCTGCGCAACATGCAGGACCGCGACTACGCGGGATACCTGCTCCTCTACATCACCGTCTGCGCGGTGGGGCAGGTCGGGGCCGTCCGGCTGTCCTACCGCTACGCGCGCATCGCCCACCGCACCTGGCTGCGCGCGGGCATGTGGACGGTCACCGCGGGCGCCTCGCTCATCCTGGTCTACTGCGCCATCCGCTACACCCAGACGGCCGGCACCCAGCTCGGCCACGACATGAGCGCCTGGGAGCCCGCCTACTGGCTGGCCGGGAGCGTGGGGGCGCTCCTCCAGGTGTTCGGCTGGACCGTGCCCTCCTGGGGCCCGGCCGTCTCCGCCTGGCTGCGCGGCTACCGCTCCTACCTGCGGCTGCGCCCCCTGTGGTGGGCCCTGTACGAGGCGGTGCCGGTGATCGCGCTCGAACCGCCGCCGAGGAGGCCGCTGGACCGGCTCCCGCCGGCCGACCTCGACTACCGGCTCCACCGCCGCGTCATCGAGATCCTCGACGGGTACCACGCCCTGGGCCCGCACCTGCCCCGCGGCGCGGAGCGGGGCTCCCCCGCCGACGAGGCCCGGCTGCTGAGGGCCGCCCTCGACGCGCGGGCCGGGGCCCCGGCCGCGCCCCCGTCCTCCGCGCCGGCCCCGCCGCCACCGCCGGCCGACCGCCGGGGCGGCCCCGGCGACTTCACGGAGGAGGTGGCCTGGCTGTCCGAGGTGGCCAGGTCCTTCGCCCGGCTCCCCGCCGCACGGGCCACCGCTCCTCGGGCCACCGCCCCGCGGGGAAGCGACCATCCCTGACCCGCCAGGACCGAACCCGCCAGGAAACCGATGGAACCCCAGACAGCCCGGGCAGGCCGCGCGGCCCCGATGCCCTCCCCGCCGGACGTCCGCGCCATGACGGCCGAACTCCTCGCGCTCGACCGGACGCTGGGGGCACGCCGCGCGGCCCCTGTGGCGATGCGGTCCGTGAGGGCGGTCGAGGCGGCGGGCGCGGCCGTCCCGGCCGGTACGGCGGGCGCGGACCTCGCGGAGTTCTTCGAGGTCGCCGCCTGGATCCTGTTCGACGCCGAACGGCACGGGCCGTCGTACCGCCTCAACCGGCGGGCGCTCGCCCTGGCCCGTCGCCTCCCGCAGGAGGAGCGCTCCATCGAGCTGCTGGTCCTGTCCGTGCTGAGCATGCAGCAGGCCCACCTCGGGCGCCCCGGCGCCTCCCTGCGCACCTCCTCGTCCGTCCTGGCCCGGAGGGACCTGCCGCCGCGGGTGGCCGCCCTGTTCCACGTGCGCGAGGCGCGCGCGCACGCCCAGCTCGGCAGGAGGGCGGAGGCGCTGCGCTCCCTGGCCGCCGCCCGGGAGATGTCCGCGGACGGGCCCTCGGACCGGGACCCGGCCTGGAGCTGGTGGTTCGACCGCGCGGAACTGGACGGCCACCACGGACTCGTCCTCGCCGACCTGGGAGACGCGGAGGGGGCGGCGGCCCTGCTGCACGCGGCCGTGGCGTCCGACGGCGGCCCCGCCTACCGCGCCCTGTTCGCCGCCGATCTCGGCCGCGTCCTGGCCGGCGCGGGCGCGTGGCGCGAGACGGACGCCTGGCTGTCCGCCCTGGCCCAGAGCGCGCCCCGCATGGGTTCCGTACGGGCTCTGAACTCCCTGCGGCAGGCGATCGCCGCCGTCGACGGAGGCCGCCGCGTGCCCCGCGGACTCCGCGGCACCACCCGAGACCTGGCCGAGCTGCTCGCGCGGGAACTCCCCCGCGAGCGGCACGGTGAAGGACATGTCCACCACCTGCCCACCGAACCACCGGAGCCCCGATGAAGCCTCAGCCGCACACGTCCCGCCGCGTCCGCCTCGCCGTCCTCCTGGCCGCCCTCGTCTGCGCGGCGGGCGCGTCCACCGCCTTCACCACGGCGCTCCAGGAGCGGGACGACAGACCCGCCGCCGCCCGCGCCGAGGCGTCCGGAGCCGGCGCCTCCGCCCACACCAGACCGTACGTACGCACCCAGCTCTTCTTCGGCACCGGCCGCCACCACGGCGAACCGCCGATCACCGAGGAGCAGTTCATGGACTTCCTGGACGAGTACGTCACCCCGCGCTTCCCCGACGGCCTCACCCTCCAGGAGGGCTACGGCCAGTGGCGCGACAAGACCGGGTCCATCAACGGGGAGCGCTCCTACGAGCTGATCCTGCTCTACCCCGCGGAGAAGGCGAAGGCGCACGACGACGACATCGAGTACCTGCGCGACCGGTACACCGAGATGTACGACCTGGAGTCCGTCGGCCGGGTGGACGAACACGTGCGGGCCGACTTCTGACCCCTTCGCGCCCGTCCCGTCCCGCCCCGCGCCGGTACCGGTGGCGACCGCTGCCCGGCCCCGCCACCGGTGCCGGTGCCGGTGCCGGCGGGGCCCGTGGGCCGGGAGGGCGCGGCGGTCAGTGACCGCCGGCGCCGGGCAGGCAGGTGCCGTCGTTGGTGCGCCCGGCGACCCCGGCGCCGCCCTCGGAGACGACCGCGAGCACCGTCGCGTCGGCGGGGTCGAGGACCTCCCCGGTGTTTCCGGAGGCGGCGGGGCGCCACTCCCCGTCGATGTGCATGATCTCGATTGCCGACACGTTCCGTACTGCCTTCCTCGCATGGTGCTGTTGCCGCCCGGTGGGGCCGAGCGACCTGGGCCCATGCCCTGCGCCGAGGAATTCGTTCTTTAAATCCATGCCAAGTGGCGTGCTCTACATAAGAAAGCATGATCCACTCGGGATTATCTAAAGGAATTTAAGGGGATGTACGGGTATGAAGGACATCGCGGGCACCACACGGCGCAGCCGGGTGCCCACGGGGAGCAGCCGGGCGCGAGGACGCGCGGAGGCCCCCGGCGCGAGCGCCGGGGGCCTCCGTGCGGGACGTTCCGGATCAGCTCCGGATCAGATTCCGGATCAGCTCCGGTTCAGATGAGGCCGAGACCGCGGACGGCCTCGCGCTCCTCCTCCAGCTCCTTCACGGAGGCGTCGATGCGCGCCCGCGAGAACTCGTTGATCTCCAGGCCCTGGACGATCTCGTACGTCCCGCCGGAGCAGGTGACGGGGAAGGAGGAGATCAGGCCCTCCGGAACGCCGTAGGAGCCGTCCGACGGGATGCCCATGGAGGTCCAGTCGCCCTCCGGGGTGCCGTTGACCCAGGTGTGGACGTGGTCGATGGCGGCGTTGGCGGCGGAGGCGGCCGAGGAGGCGCCGCGGGCCTCGATGATGGCGGCGCCGCGCTTGGCGACGGTCGGGATGAAGTCCTCGGCCAGCCACTTCTCGTCGTTCACGGTCTCGGCGGCGTTCTTGCCCGCGACCTCGGCGTGGAAGATGTCCGGGTACTGGGTCGCGGAGTGGTTGCCCCAGATGGTGAGGCGGCGGATCTCCGACACCGGGGCGCCGGTCTTCTTCGCGAGCTGGGACAGGGCCCGGTTGTGGTCCAGACGGGTCATCGCGGTGAAGCGCTCGGCCGGTACGTCCGGGGCCGCGGCCTGGGCGATCAGGGCGTTGGTGTTGGCCGGGTTGCCGACGACCAGGACCTTGATGTCGTCCGCGGCGTGGTCGTTGATGGCCTTGCCCTGCGGCTTGAAGATCCCGCCGTTGGCCTCCAGCAGGTCGCCGCGCTCCATGCCCTTGGTGCGCGGGCGGGCGCCGACGAGGAGGGCGACGTTGGCGCCGTCGAACGCCTTGTTGGGGTCGTCGGTGATCTCGATGCCGCTGAGCAGCGGGAAGGCGCAGTCGTCCAGCTCCATGGCGGTGCCCTCGGCGGCCTTGAGACCCTGCGGGATCTCCAGGAGGCGCAGCGCGACCGGCACGTCCGCGCCGAGGAGCTGACCGGAGGCGATGCGGAACAGCAGCGCGTAGCCGATCTGGCCGGCGGCGCCGGTGACGGTGACATTGACGGGAGTGCGGGTCATGGCGGTCTCCGTTTACCTGACAGTGGCGGCTGGGTCTCCAACGTATCTCTACATCAAGAGACCTGGCGTCAGGCTATCCGACGGCCCGGGCGCGGGGGCAGCCGCCCGCCGGAGGGGGGATCGGCGGGCGGCTGCGAGGGGGGGTACCGCGCCCGTGGGGGGTCACGGCGGTCCGTGTGCCCGGAACCGCCGCCGTCATGCCGTCCGGAACCAGCCGTGTCGCGGCGCGCCGGGGCACCGTGTGCGGGCGGGAGCCCCCGGACGGTCCCGGACGGCCCCGGGCGAGACCGGACGGCGAGCCCCGCTAGCGGATCGTGAAGTGGACGACGTCCTCCAGGAAGGGGAACTCCAGCCAGGGTTCCGGCTGGGCCATCATCGCCAGCAGCGCGATCGCCGTGCCCAGCACGCCGTACGTGACCACGTCCGTGAAGCGGGAGCGCACCGCGAGCATCCCCACCGACGGCACGGCCCAGCGCAGCACCGCGCCGGAGAGCACGGACAGGCCCATGACCAGGGTGCCCGCGCGGAAGTCGCCGAGCGTCACCAGCAGCCCCGCGGCCGTCCCGGCCAGCACGCACAGCAGCGGCCACTGCCGCGCGGGCGCGGGGGCGTCGCCGGGGGCCGCCCGTCCGCCGCCCTCGGGCCGGGCGGTGTCACGGGTGATCAGCGGGAACCGCCGCGAGGGCCGCCGGGCGGCCCCGGCCGGCTCTCCGGCGTCCCCGGTCCCTGCGGCTTCTCCGGCCTCCCCGGTCCCGGCGGCCTCCGCGGCGTCCCCGGCCGGATCCGTGTCCGCGGCCTTCCCCGTATCAGCCGACACGGTCCGTCCCCGCGACGCGCTCCGCGGCCTCCACGACGTTGGCCAGCAGCATCGCCCGCGTCATCGGGCCGACGCCGCCCGGGTTCGGGGAGAGCCACCCGGCGACCCCGGCGACGTCCGGGTGCACATCGCCGACGATCTTCCTCGTCGTCTCGTCCCGGCTGACGCCCACGTCCAGCACGGCCGCGCCCGGCTTGATGTGCTCGGGCCGCACCAGGTGCGCCACCCCGGCCGCCGCCACCACGATGTCCGCCCCGCGCAGGTGCGCCCCCAGGTCCCGGGTGCCGGTGTGGCACAGGGTCACCGTGGCGTTCTCGGAGCGGCGGGTGAGCAGCAGGCCGATGGAGCGGCCGACGGTGATGCCGCGGCCGACGACGGTCACGTCCGCCCCGTCGATCTCCACCCCGTGGCGGCGGAGCAGCTCGATGACGCCGTTGGGGGTGCACGGCAGCGGCGCCGGCTCGTTCAGCACCAGGCGGCCGAGGTTCGTCGGGTGGAGTCCGTCGGCGTCCTTGGCCGGGTCCATCAGCTCCAGGACGCGGTTGGTGTCGATCCCGCGCGGCAGCGGGAGCTGCACGATGTAGCCGGTGCAGGCCGGGTCCTCGTTGAGTTCGCGGACGACCGCCTCGACGTCCTCCTGGGAGGCGGTGCCGGGCAGCTCGCGCTCGATGGAGGCGATGCCCACCTGGGCGCAGTCGCGGTGCTTGCCCGCCACGTACTTCTGGCTGCCGACGTCGTCGCCGACCAGGAGCGTGCCCAGGCCGGGCTGGATGCCGCGCGCCCTGAGGGCTTCTACGCGGGCGGCGAGTTCGGTCTTGATCGCGGCTGCGGTGGCCTTGCCGTCGAGAATCTGGGCGGTCATGGGCCCATCCTCCCGGATGCGGGGACCCGGTCTCCAATCGCGTCCACGCCGCGGGCCCCCGCCGGGACGCGGTGTGACCGCAGCGTCGCGGAACGCGCGGGCCGGCGGCGCGTCCGGGTCGGCGGAAGGTCCCCGGCGCGTTGCGGATTCGCCACATTCCCCGATCTTGTCTGGACAGCGTCAGCCGCCCCGACCAGCATGGTCGCCGGTGCCGCACCCGCGGGGGGCCGACGGGCACGGCACACGGGGGAGGCACGCTCATGTACGACCCGATCCTCACGCGGCGGAGCTGCGGGGGCGCCGAGTTGTTCCTCCGGACGTCCCCCGGGACCTCCACTCGGCCCCGATCGTCCCCGTCCCTTCCGCTCGCAGGAGAACCCGCATGAGCTATCCGCAGCAGCCCGGCGG
Source organism: Streptomyces sp. DH37 (assembly GCF_029813835.1). Lineage (GTDB taxonomy): Bacteria > Actinomycetota > Actinomycetes > Streptomycetales > Streptomycetaceae > Streptomyces. The sequence goes on along the minus strand of NZ_JARVKV010000038.1, from coordinate 7,505 downwards.
CCAGCCGCAGAACCCGTACGGCCAGCCCCCGCAGCCCGGCTACGGCTACCCGCAGCAGGGTGTGCCGCAGCAGGGCGCGTACCCGCAGCAGCCCGGTGGGGCGTACCCGCAGCAGCCCGGCGGTGCGTACCCGCAGTACCCGCAGCAGCCCTACGGCGGCGGCATGCCGCCGTACGCGGGCTGGGGCGCCCGGGTCGGCGCGTACCTGCTGGACGGCCTGATCGTCGGCCTGGTCCCGATGATCCTGATCGGCATCGGCTACGCGCAGATCATCGGCGCCGCCATCGACACCATCGAGAACTGCCCGGTCAACGACGCCACCTGCGCGTCGCCCGAGGTCGCGGTGCCCGGCAGCGCCTGGACGATGATCGCCATCGGCGCCCTCCTCTCCCTGGCCGGCCAGATCTGGCTGATCTACAAGGAGGGCAAGACCGGGCAGACGCCGGGCAAGAAGGCCCTGAAGATCAGCGTGCTGCGGGAGGCCGACGGGCGTCCGCTCGGCTTCGGCATGGCCTTCGTGCGGAAGCTGGCGCACTTCCTGGACGGCGCGGCCTGCTACATCGGCTACCTGTGGCCGCTGTGGGACGACAAGAAGCAGACCTTCGCCGACAAGGTGATCAGCAGCGTCGTCGTGAAGCAGCAGTAGCCGTGAAGCAGCAGTAGTTCCGCCCGCCGGTCCCCTCCCGCCTCCCGCGGTCCACCGGACGGCCAGGGATGGTCCGGCCGGTACGGGGAAGGGTGGTCATGAGGGAGTGGCGCGGCCCGCCAGGCGGGCGTCGCGCACGGGCGCAGGCGTCGAGGGCCGTACCGCGGGGGACCGCGGCACGGCCCTCGAGCGTCCGGTCACCGCTGAGACCGTTCGGAGGAACCCGGCATGAGCAGCTCCGACCCCAACACCCCGAACGACCCCTACCGGAAGGATCCCCACGACCCCTACGAGAGGAATCCCTACGACCGGCCCCCGGGCCGCCCGGCCGGCGGGCCCGTCGAGCACCCGCTCGCCCCGCCGCCCGGCCCGCTGGGCTCCCCGAGCGGTCCGACGGGAGGGATGCCGAGCAAGGTCAACTCGTCCCGCATGATCTTCTTCATCACCGGCGGGCTCCAGGCGCTCTTCTCGCTGCTGGCGATCGTCACCTTCGCGGCGGCCCAGAGCGACCTGAAGGAGAGGTACGGCGACCTGGGCGTGGGCACCGGCATCTACTACACGATGTTCGCCCTCTTCCTGGTCCACGCGATCGCCGGCATCGTGCTCGCCGCGAGGTTCCCGCGGGGCGGCAGCGGCCTGCGGATCGCGGGCATCGTCTGGTCGGCCCTCCTCGTCCTGGTCGGCCTGGTCACGCTGCCGCTCGGACTGCTGTGGATCGCGCTCGGCGTCATCTGCCTCGTACTGCTGTCCTCCGCCGAGTCGGCGGCCTGGTTCACCCGCCCGCGGGCCTGACCCCGCACGCCGCGGCGTCCGCCGCCCGTGCACGGGCGTGCACGTCCCCGTACGCGGCCGGGCCCGGGCGGGTCCCTGCGCACGCCGGAGGCCGCGCCCCGGCCGGGGCGCGGCCTCCGTGCCGTCCACCTCAGTGGAAGAAGTGCCGGGTGCCCGTGAGGTACATCGTCACGCCCGCCGCCTTCGCCGCCTCGATCACCTGCTCGTCGCGGACCGAGCCGCCGGGCTGGACGACCGCCCGCACGCCCGCGGCCGTCAGGACCTCCAGGCCGTCGGGGAAGGGGAAGAAGGCGTCGGAGGCCGCGTACGAGCCGCGCGCCCGCTCCTCGCCCGCGCGCTGGACCGCGAGCTTGGCGGAGTCCACGCGGTTGACCTGGCCCATGCCGACGCCGACGGTGGCGCCGTCCCTGGCCAGCAGGATCGCGTTGGACTTCACCGCCCGGCAGGCCCGCCAGGCGAAGGCCAGCTCGGCCAGCTCCGCCGCGTCCAGCGCCTCGCCGGTGGCCAGGGTCCAGTTGGCGGGGTCGTCGCCCGCGGCCTGGAGGCGGTCGGCGACCTGGAGGAGCGCGCCGCCGTCGACCGGCTTGTGCTCCAGGCGCGCGGCCGGCGCCTCGGGGCAGCGCAGCACGCGGATGTTCTTCTTGCGGGCCAGCACCTCCACCGCGCCGTCCTCGTAGCCGGGGGCGACGATGACCTCAGTGAAGATCTCGGCCACCTGCTCGGCCATCGCCACGGAGACCGGGCGGTTGACGGCGATCACGCCGCCGAAAGCGGACAGCGGGTCGCAGGCGTGGGCCTTGCGGTGGGCCTCGGCGACGTCCGCGCCGACGGCGATGCCGCAGGGGTTGGCGTGCTTGATGATCGCCACGCACGGCTCGGCGTGGTCGTAGGCGGCCCGGCGCGCGGCGTCGGTGTCCGTGTAGTTGTTGTAGGACATCTCCTTGCCGTGCAGCTGCTCGGCGCCGGCCAGTCCGCCGCTGCCGTCGGTGTAGAGGGCGGCGGCCTGGTGCGGGTTCTCGCCGTAGCGCAGCACGTTCGAGCGCTGGTACGCGGCCCCGAGGAAGTCGGGGAAGCCGGAGTCGTCGGCCGGGGCGTAGTCGCTCGCGAACCAGGAGGCGACGGCCACGTCGTACGCCGCGGTGTGCTGGAACGCCTCGGCGGCCAGCCGCCTGCGCGCCGCGAGGTCGAAGCCGCCGCCGGCGACCGCCTCCAGCACCTCGCCGTAGCGGTCGGGGTTGACGACGACCGCCACGGACGGGTGGTTCTTGGCGGCGGCGCGGACCATCGACGGTCCGCCGATGTCGATCTGCTCCACGCACTCGTCCGGGGAGGCGCCGGAGGCGACCGTCTCCCGGAAGGGGTAGAGGTTGACGACGACGAGGTCGAAGGGCTCCACGTCCAGCTCGTCGAGCTGCCGGCGGTGGTCCTCCAGCCGCAGGTCGGCGAGGATGCCGGCGTGGACGCGCGGGTGGAGCGTCTTGACCCGGCCGTCCAGGCACTCGGGGAAGCCGGTCAGCTCCTCCACCGGGGTGACCTCCACGCCCGCCGCGGCGATCCGCGCGGCGGTCGAGCCGGTCGAGACGAGCCGGACGCCCGCCGCGTCCAGGCCGCGGGCCAGCTCCTCCAGGCCCGTCTTGTCGTAGACGCTGACCAGCGCGCGGCGGACGGGGCGCCGGGTGGTCGCGGTGCCCTCAGAGCCTTCAGTCATGTCCGAGAATGACCTTTCTTGCCTCGATGCGGTAGCCGTGGCGGGCGATCCGTCGCACTGTGTCGACGAGCAGCCGCCGCTCGACTTCCTTGATCCGCTCGTGGAGCGTGGATTCGTCGTCCTCCTCCCGCACCTCGACCACGCCCTGGGCGATGATCGGGCCGGTGTCGACGCCGTCGTCGACGAAGTGGACGGTGCACCCGGTGACCTTCACGCCGTACGCGAGCGCGTCGCGCACGCCGTGGGCGCCGGGAAAGCTGGGGAGCAGGGCGGGGTGGGTGTTGACGAACCGCCCGCCGAACCGGGCGAGGAACTCCTTGCCCACGATCTTCATGAAGCCGGCGGAGACCACCAGGTCGGGCTCGTACGCCGCCGTCGCCTCGGCCAGCGCGCGGTCCCAGGCGTCCCGGGTCCCGTGGTCGCGTACGCGGCAGACGAAGGTGGGCAGCCCGGCGCGCTCGGCGCGCTCCAGCCCGGCGATGCCCTCGCGGTCGGCGCCGACGGCGACGATCCCGGCGCCGAAGGCGTCCGGTCCCTCCTCGGCGATGGCGTCGAGGAGCGCCTGGAGGTTCGTCCCCGAACCGGACACGAGCACCACGACGCGGGCTGGGGAGTGGGAGGCGGAGGAGCGGGAAGCGGAAGCCACGACGAGGCTCTTTCTCGGAGGGTGGTGCGGCTTTGTGTGGTCGTACGAGTCCATGGGGCGGACGAATCCGGGGAACCCTACGAAGCGGCCGACCGTCAGCAACGATACCGGCACACCGGACGGCCCCCTCGGGACGGGGGGACGGCCGCCAGGTAGCGTCTGGGCCACGCATCCGTACACGGCCCGGGGCCGGGACGACACCTAGGGGAAGACACAGAGCACATGACGGACCGACGCCGCCGCCCGGCCCTCGCCACTCCCACCGGCATCCCGGCCGGCATTCCGACCGGTACCGCTCCGGTCCTGCTCCGGCAGCGGTGGTCCCTCTCCGGCCCGTCCCGCTCCACCGACCGGGCCTCCCGCGGTCCCGCGGACGACAACCCCTTCGCCGCGCCTCCCGAGGGGCGCCCCGAGCAGCCGTGGCGTCCGCGCGGCCGGCGCGGCTCCGACCCGTCCGGTGAGCCGGGCGGGCCGGAGGGGAACGGCGGGGACGGCGGGCGGGACGGCGACCGCCCGGAGGACTCCTCCCCCGACTGGGGCGGCCGGTGGAGCAGCCGCCAGCCGCGCCGCCAGGGCGGCGGTTTCGGCGGGGGCTTCGGCGGAGGCGGCCGTCCGGAGGGATCCGGGCGGGACGGTGGCGCGCCGGGCGGGATGCGCTGGGACCCGACCGATCCGGTCCAGCGGCAGGCGCGGTACGCCCTGCTGTCGGGCATGTGGGGCTTCTTCTTCGCCCTCTTCGGCCTCCCCTGGCTGGCGACGCCGCTGGGCGCGCTGGCCGTGTACTGGGGCATCGGCTCGATCCGCGCCAAGCCGGGTGCCGGCGGGGCCCGCGGCACCGGCGCGGGCACGGGCGCGGGCACGGCGGACGGAACCCGGGCGGCGGCCCGGCCCGAGGACGTGGCCGGCACGGACCGCGCCCCCGCCGGAGCCGCCGAGCCCGCCGGGGCGACCCCGCACCCGGCGGCCGGGCAGGGCGCCAGGCCGCAGTTCGCGGCGGCGGTGAGCGGGCTGGTCGCGGGCATCATCGCGCTGCTGATCATCGCGGCGCAGTTCTCGGTGCAGCTCGTCTACCGGGACTACTTCGTCTGCGTCGAGGACGCCCTCACCAACTCCTCGCGCGAGGCGTGCGAGCGGCACCTCCCCGAGGAGCTGCGCCCCCTCTTCGGCGAGCGCGACCAGTAGGACGGGCCGGGCGGTACGGGCCCACGGCCGGTGGCGCGGTGGCGCGGTGACGCGGTGACGCGGTGACGCCCCGCGGGCGTCACCGCCGGGGCGGCCGGAGCCGCCAGGCCCGCAGGACCAGCGCGCCCGGCACTCCCAGGGCGGCGGTCCAGCCCAGCGCCGCCGCCCCGGTCAGCCGCCAGTCCGGGCCCAGGTGGGCCAGCGTCCCCGTGCCCAGCGGCCCGCCCGCGCACACCGCCAGCAGCGCCATCGCCGCCCCGCAGCCGCAGGCGGCCAGCGCGGCGGCGCACGCGGTCGCCCCCGCGCCCAGCGCGCACCGCCCCCGTCCGGGAACGGCCGTACCCGCCACGCCCCACGCCGCGACCAGTCCGCCCGCCAGCGGCACCGTGCCCGCCAGCGCCCAGGCCACGGGAGTGCCGGGGCCCTCGGCCGGTACGGCGGCCAGCAGCGGGAAGTCCGGCAGCGGCGGCAGGCCGGTCACGGCCAGCGGTCCCACCGAGCTGCCCCCGCCGAGCGTGAAGCCGGGGCCGAGGCCGTACGCCGCGCCCCAGACGGCCGCGTTGGGCGTCAGGGCCAGGGCGAGCAGCAGCGTCGCCACGAGCCCGGACCACGTCGGGGTCAGCGGCGGGAACGCCGCCCGCTGCGCGGTGGCCACGTGCCAGAGCAGGGTGCCCGCGGTCAGCAGCGCGCCCGCGGCGCACAGTGCGGCGGTCGCCGCGGCGGCGCCGCGCAGCGCGGCCGATGCGCCGGGACGCGTGAGCGCCGCCCGTACGGCCCCCGGCGCACCGGCCGGGGCGTGCCGACCGCGCCCCCGCCCGCGGCGTGCGGGCGGGGGCGCGGGCAGGGGCCGGCCGAGGCCCGTCCACGCCCCCGCCGCCGCCGCGCCGACCACCACGGCGGGCAGGCGCAGCGCGGCGGCGACCGGGTCGACCTGGATGGGGCCGGTGGTGGCGTAGGCGGTGACGCCCGCCGCGACCAGCAGGTAACCGGCGCTGATCCACCCCACGGAGCGCCACGGCGGGCCCCCCTCGTCCTCGCCGAGGAAACCGCCGGGGGCCGCCGGCCCGCGGACCGCGCCGCGGGCCGTGCGGTGGAGCAGCCACACTGGCACGGCGCACAGCAGCAGCGGCACCAGCCCCACCGGCGCGGGGGCGCCGTCGAGGGTTTCGGTGCGGACGAGAGGGGCACCGTGTGCCATCAGCCACAGATCGGCGGCGATGTGCAGCGCGCCGCCGGGGCCGCCGTCGGGGTAGGGCGAGGTGATCCACAGCAGCAGGACGAGGACGGTGAGTCCGCCCAGGCCGAGGCCGGCGGCCATCACACCGTCGAGGAGACGATCTCGGGGAGGGACCGGTGCATGGCGGGCGAGCGCAGGGGCATGCGGGGGCGGTGGGGACGGCGACGCGTCGCGTCGGGTCATGGGATGCACGCCGTCATGCTGCCAACAACGCCCGATTGGTCCGGGTAGCGGGGAAACCATCGATGTGTCGCACACCATACGTGAGGAACTTCTTCATACAGTGCGGCGGTACGACTTCCGTACCGCCGTTGCCGATGACGATCCGCAGGGGGCGGGCAGCATGACCAGGACACTCTCCATCCCCGCGCCCACCAGGGACGCCGACGCCGGGACCGGGCACACACCGCCCCCGGCCGGGCCGCCGTCCGGACTCGCGGAGACCGCGGACCTCCCCCACCCGGCGGCGGCGGACGGACCGGCCGAGGCGTTCGACCTGCTGTACGCGCGTCTGGCCCGCCCGCTGCTCCGGCAGGCGTTCCTGCTCACCGGCGACCGGTCACTGGCCGAGCGGTCCGTACGGCACGCCTTCCGCCTGGCGTGGGAGCGGTGGCCCGAGGTCGCCGTGGACCGCGACCCGGCCGGCTGGGTGCGGGCGGCCGCGTACGACCACGCGCTCTCGCCCTGGCACCGGCTGGATCCCCGCCGCCGCGCGGCCCGGAGGAGCGGCCCGGAGCGGGACGGGTCGCGGAAGGACGGCGGGGCGCTGCCGCTGGAGGCGCTGCTGGACCTGCCGCCCTCCTACCGCCGGACACTGCTCCTGCACGACGGCCTCGGCCTGGAGCTGTCGGAGGCGGCCGCCGAGAGCGAGGCGAGCACCGCGGCCACGGCCGCGCGGCTGATGCACGCGCGCGAGGCGCTGGCCGAGTACGTGCCCGGACTGCGCCGCGTCGCGCCGGACCGGCGCCGGGAGATCATCCGCTCGCTGCTGGCGGAGCTGGCGGACGCCGAGGCCCTGCCGGAGCCGCCGTCCGCCCGCGCGGCGCGCGACGGCAGCGAGCACCTGGTCCGGCTGCGCACGGGCGCGGCGTTCGGGGCGACCGCGCTGGTGGCGGCGGCGTCCCTGCTGACGGCCCTCACCGGACCGCAGGGGCCCGCCCCCGCGCAGCAGGCGCCGCAGAAGGCGAAGGCCCCGGCCGTCTCCGGGACCTCCCCGGACGGCGGCGGGGACGGGAGCGCCGCCCGGGAGGACCGGGCGGCGGGCTGACGGCCGCGGGCCCGCACCCCCGGGGGG
>NZ_JARVKV010000037.1 GCF_029813835.1 Streptomyces sp. DH37 | reverse complement strand
CGTGGCGCTGGAGGTCGGGGAGATCGCGCGGCTGGAGCTGGAGGTGTAGCGGTCCGCGGCCCGGGGGCGCCCCTGGGCGCCGTGCCCGTCGCCGCGCGCCGTCCCCGGACGGCGCGGACCCCTCGTTCGTGCGTCCTCCCGGTCCGCCTCCGCGTCCCTATGACGGGAAACACTTTCCGCCCTCCGGAACCGGTTACCTGCTACCGGCCGGTAGGTGCGACGATCGGGTGACGCGATCCGGCGCGGTGGCCGGAACCGCGGCACAGGATCAGGGAAAGCAGAGGAAACCGGCCATGGCAACGGCGCCCAGCGTCTCGTACTCGATGACCATCCGTCTGGAGGTGCCCGCCGGAGGATCGGCGGTCAGCCAGCTCACCACGGCCGTGGAGTCCTCCGGCGGCTCGGTCATCGGTCTCGACGTCACGGCCTCCGGCCACGAGCGGCTCCGCATCGACGTCACGATCGCGGCGTCCTCCACCGCCCACGCGGACGAGATCGTCGCCAAGCTCCGCGACGTCGAGGGCATCGCCATCGGCAAGGTCTCCGACCGGACCTTCCTGATGCACCTGGGCGGCAAGATCGAGATGGCGTCCAAGCACCCCATTCGCAACCGCGACGACCTGTCCATGATCTACACGCCCGGCGTGGCCCGGGTCTGCACCCAGATCGCGGCCAACCCCGAGGACGCCCGCCGGCTGACCATCAAGCGCAACGCCGTGGCCGTCGTCACCGACGGCTCGGCCGTGCTGGGCCTGGGCAACATCGGCCCGAAGGCCGCGCTGCCGGTCATGGAGGGCAAGGCGGCCCTCTTCAAGCGCTTCGCGGGCATCGACGCCTGGCCGCTGTGCCTGGACACCCAGGACACCGACGCCATCGTCGAGATCGTCAAGGCCGTCGCGCCCGGCTTCGCGGGCATCAACCTGGAGGACATCTCCGCCCCCCGCTGCTTCGAGATCGAGGCGCGGCTGCGCGAGGCCCTGGACATCCCGGTCTTCCACGACGACCAGCACGGCACCGCCATCGTGGTGCTGGCCGCGCTGACCAACGCGCTGCGCGTCGTCGGCAAGCAGATCGGCGACGTACGGGTCGTCATGTCCGGCGCGGGCGCGGCCGGCACGGCCATCCTCAAGCTGCTGCTGGACGCCGGCGTGAAGCACGCGGTGGTCGCCGACATCCACGGCGTGGTGCACGCCGGCCGCGAGGACCTGGTGGACGCCGCGCCCGGCTCGCCGCTGCGCTGGATCGCCGACAACACCAACCCCGAGGGCGTCACCGGCACGCTCAGGCAGGCGGTCGCCGGGGCCGACGTCTTCATCGGCGTCTCCGCCCCGGACGTGCTCGGCGGCGAGGACGTGGCGGCGATGGCCGACGGCGCCATCGTGTTCGCGCTCGCCAACCCCGACCCGGAGGTGGACCCGGCGGTCGCCCGCCGGACCGCCGCCGTCGTGGCCACCGGCCGCTCGGACTTCCCCAACCAGATCAACAACGTGCTGGTCTTCCCCGGCGTCTTCCGGGGCCTGCTCGACGCCCAGTCGCGCACGGTCAACGAGGAGATGATGCTGGCCGCGGCGCGGGCGCTGGCCGACGTGGTGCACGAGGACGAGCTGAACGCGAACTACATCATCCCGAGCGTCTTCAACGACAAGGTCGCGGGCGCCGTCGCCGGGGCGGTGCGCGACGCCGCCATCGCGGCCGGGGAGTCCGTGACGACCGCCACGGCGCCCTAGCCGCACGGGTCCGGCGCGTCGGGGGCGCTCCACCCGGATGGCCCCTTAGGGTGGCGAAGACCCCACCGGGAGTGGCTACGGAGCGTAATAGCAGCGTGTCACGGGCGCTCTTCGGGCGACGTCACAGGGCGCCGGATTGGCATTACCACCGCAGGTGGGGGCAGGATGCTCCCCCGAGGGCTGTTCCCAGGGGGAGCAGAGGGTCTGGGAGCAGACCCGGGTCCGGGGACTGTCCGAGGGCCCTGGCAGCATCGGCTTCGATCTCACGCCTCACAGGCAAGAAAAACACGGGAGTACGAATTATGAACCGCAGTGAGCTGGTGGCAGCGCTGTCCGAGCGCGCCCAGGTGACCCGCAAGGACGCCGACGCTGTGCTGGCCGCGTTCGCCGAGACCGTCGGCGAGGTCGTCGCCAAGGGCGACGAGAAGGTCACCATCCCCGGCTTCCTGACCTTCGAGCGCACCCACCGTGCCGCTCGCACCGCGCGCAACCCGCAGACCGGCGACCCGATCGAGATCCCGGCCGGCTACAGCGTGAAGGTCTCCGCGGGCTCCAAGCTGAAGGAGGCCGCCAAGGGCAAGTGAGCCCCTGGCGCGCGGCACCACAGGCGCACGCACGAGGGCGGTCACCCCGGCAGGGGTGACCGCCCTTCGGCGTCGTGCACGGCCGGCCCGGGCCCCGGGGGACGGTCCCCGGGGCCCGGTGGCGGTCAGGCCGGGAGTTCCACCCGGGCGCCCAGCGCGGGCAGCTTCTCCATGAAGTTCTCGTAGCCCCGGTTGATCAGGTCGATGCCGTGGACCCTGGAGGTCCCCTGGGCCGCCAGGGCGGCGATCAGGTACGAGAAGCCGCCGCGGAGGTCCGGGATGACCAGATCGGCGCCCTGGAGCTTCGTGGGGCCCGAGACGACCGCCGAGTGGAGGAAGTTGCGCTGGCCGAAGCGGCAGGGCATGCCGCCCAGGCACTCGCGGTAGAGCTGGATGTGCGCGCCCATCTGGTTGAGCGCCTCGGTGAAGCCCAGCCGCGACTCGTACACCGTCTCGTGGACGATCGACAGGCCCGACGCCTGGGTCAGGGCCACCACGAGCGGCTGCTGCCAGTCGGTCTGGAAGCCGGGGTGGACGTCCGTCTCCAGGGCGATGGCGTTGAGCGCGCCGCCCGGGTGCCAGAAGCGGATGCCGTCGTCGTCCACCTCGAACGCGCCGCCCACCTTGCGGTAGGTGTTGAGGAAGGTCATCATCTCGCGCTGGCTGGCGCCGCGCACGTACACGCTGCCCTCGGTCGCCAGCGCCGCGCTCGCCCAGGAGGCCGCCTCCAGGCGGTCCGGCAGGGCGCGGTGGTTGTAGCCGCCGAGCTTGTCCACACCGGTGATGCGGATCGTCCGGTCGGTGTCCATGGAGATGATCGCGCCCATCTTCTGCAGCACGCAGATGAGGTCCTCGATCTCCGGCTCCACGGCGGCGTTGGAGAGTTCCGTCACACCTTCGGCGAGCACGGCCGTCAGCAGCACCTGTTCGGTGGAGCCGACCGACGGGTACGGCAGCTTGATCCTGCAGCCGCGCAGCCGCTGCGGGGCCTCCAGGTACTGGCCGTCGGCGCGCTTCTCGATCGTCGCGCCGAACTCGCGCAGCACGTCGAAGTGGAAGTTCACCGGACGTCCGCCGATGTCGCAGCCGCCCAGTCCGGGTATGAAGGCGTGGCCCAGCCGGTGCAGCAGGGGGCCGCAGAAGAGGATCGGGATGCGGGAGGAGCCCGCGTGGGCGTCGATGTCGGCGACGTTGGCGCTCTCCACGTGGGAGGGGTCGAGCACCAGTTCGCCTGGCTCCTCGCCCTTGCTCACGGTGACGCCGTGCAGTTCCAGCAGGCCGCGCACGACCCGTACGTCGCGGATCTCGGGGACGTTGCGCAGACGGCTCGGTTCGCTGCCGAGCAGTGCGGCGACCATGGCCTTGGGCACGAGGTTCTTCGCGCCGCGGACTCTGATCTCGCCCTCCAGCGGGGTGCCGCCGTGGACAAGGAGTACGTCGTCAGTGCCGGTCATGGGCCTCGCGTTCCAGGATGAAGAAGAGCAGGGGCACAGGGAATGGTAATGGCCGCTTACCCGCGTCGTATCCGTTCTCCCCCGGCGCGGACGGGCTCCGGCGCGCTCCGGGCGCCGCCCCGGCACGCACCGTCCCCGCGCCGTTCCGGAACGTCATGCGGGGTTCGACTCCCCTCCCGGGCCCCGGGTGCGGGATCATGGGGGGCATGACCGAGGTGTCCTCGCTCACCGGGCGGCTGCTCGTCGCGACGCCGGCGCTGACCGACCCGAACTTCGACCGTGCGGTGGTGCTTCTCCTCGACCACGACGAGGAGGGCTCGCTCGGCATCGTCCTGAACAGGCCGACCCCCGTCGACGTCGGCGACGTGCTGGAGCCATGGGCCGCGCTGGCGGGAGAGCCCGGCGTGGTCTTCCAGGGCGGGCCCGTCTCGCTGGACGCGGCGCTCGGCGTCGCCGTCATCCCCGGGGCCGAGGGGCCGTTGGGGTGGCGGCGGGTGCACGGCGCCATCGGCCTGGTGGACCTGGAGGCGCCGCCGGAGCTGCTCGCCGCCGAGCTGGGCTCGCTGCGGATCTTCGCCGGTTACGCCGGCTGGGGGCCGGGCCAGTTGGAGAACGAGCTGGAGGAGGGGGCCTGGTACGTGGTGGAGTCCGAGCCCGGCGACGTCTCCGCGCCCGACCCGGAGCGGCTGTGGCGGGACGTACTGCGCCGCCAGCGCAGCGAGCTGGCGATGGTGGCCACGTATCCCGACGACCCCTCGCTGAACTAGCCCCGCGCCGGTCCCCCGGACGTGCCGGGTCCCGGTGCCCCCGGGGGCGGTCGCAGTACCCTTGGGCCCCATGAGCACTCCTGAGCCCGAGCGCGGGACGGGCACCGGCACCCTCGTCGAGCCCACCCCGCAGGTGTCCCACGGCGATGGCGACCACGAGCGCTTCGCCCACTACGTCCAGAAGGACAAGATCATGGCCAGCGCGCTCGACGGGACCCCCGTCGTCGCGCTCTGCGGCAAGGTCTGGGTCCCGGGGCGCGATCCGAAGAAGTACCCGGTCTGCCCCATGTGCAAGGAGATCTACGAGTCCATGGGAGCCGGCGGCGGCGACAAGGGCAAGGACGGCGGCAAGAAGTGACGCCGCCCCCCGGCGGCCCCTCCCTTCCTCCCGTCTCGCCCTGACCCGCCCCGCACAGGGCCCGTTCACCTCCTCCGGCGGTCCCCGGAGCGCATCACGGTGCGCTCCGGGGACCGCCGCGTTGTCGGGGGTGTTCCGGCCGTCCTCCGGCCGTGTTCCGGGGCGAGCGGGCGCGTCGCGCGGTCCGGGGCGGGGGCCGCGGAGCGGCCGGAAGTGGTCGAGACCTCTTGTCGGCCGCCGCGGGTGCCCCTACTCTCCTGCGGAGTTGTGCGGAACGAAACGTGCGTTGCACGTCGTGCAACGACACTCTCCTGGGGGTCGCCCATGAAGTTCTCCGCCCGCGCCGCCGCCCTGACGGGGGCGCTCCTCCTCGCCGCCTCCGCCGCCACCGCCTGCGCCCCCGCCACCTCCGGCGGCGGGGGCGCGGGCGGGGACAGCAGGAGCGGCACGGTGCGCGTGTGGCTCTTCCGCGAGGTGAACAACGGGCCCAAGGAGCGGATCGTCGAGGACGTCGTCCGCGCCTTCACGAAGCGGCACGAGGGCGTCGAGGTCGACGTCCGGTACATCCCCGTCGACAGCCGCGCCGAGAGGATCAGGGCGGCCTTCAACGACCCCTCCTCCGCGCCCGATCTGATCGAGTACGGCAACACCGACACCGCCGGATACGTCGCCGACGGCGGACTGGCCGACATCACCGGGGAGTTCGGTGCCTGGGACGAGGCGGACGACACCGACCCGACCGCCCGCCGGTCGGTGACCGTGGACGGAAAGGTCTACGGCGCCCCCCTCTCCGTCGGCGTGCGCGCCCTCTACTACCGCACCGACGTCTTCGCCGACCTGGGACTGGAGCCGCCGCGGACGCTGGCGGAGGTCGCCGCCGCCGCGCGCCGCATCGCCGGGGAGCGGCCCGGGATGTACGGCCTGGCCGTCGGCGGCGCGTACACCTACGGCGCGCTGCCCTTCGTCTGGGCCCACGGCGGCGAGGTGGCCGAGCCCGAGGGGGACGCGTACACCGCCGCCATCGACTCCCCGGCCGCGCGCAGGGGCGTGGAGGCGTACACCGACCTCTTCGGCGAGCACAACTGCCCGCCCGCCAAGTGCGCCGGGATGGGCGGCAACGACACCGTCCAGGCGTTCGCGAGCGGCCGGGCCGGCATGGTCGTCGGCGGCGACTTCAGCCGCCGGGCGATGGAGGACGGCGCGGTGCGGGGGAAGTACGCCGTCGTCCCGCTGCCGGGGGTGCGCAGGGGCGAGATCGCCCCGGCCTTCGCCGGCGGCAACAACCTCGGCGTGCTGCGCGGCAGCGGCCACCGCACCCTCGCCGTGGAGCTGATGAAGTCCCTGGCGGGCAAGGAGACCCAGCGCGACCTCTTCGAGGCGATGGGCTTCCTGCCCACCTTCACCGACGTCCGCGAGGAGGCCGCCGCCTCCGAGCCGTTCTTCGAGCCCTTCGTGCGGACCCTGGAGGCCGGGACCCGGTTCGTGCCCGCCACCCCCGCCTGGACCGGGATCGACGCCTCCCAGGTGCTGCCCACCATGTTCCAGGAGATCGTCAGCGGCCGTAAGGACGTCGCCGCCGCGACGAGGGACGCGGCGGCGAGGATGGACGAGGCCTTCGGCGGGGCCGCGCGCTGACCATGGCCGCCAACACACCGCGGAGCGGCGGCCGTACGCCCTGGCTCTACCTCGCCCCCGCCCTCGTCGTCCTCGCCGGGCTGCTGGCCTACCCGATCTGGCAGCTCGGTCTGATATCCGTCCTGGAGTACACCCAGGCGCAGGTCAGCGGAGGCGAGCCCACCGTCTTCCGGGGCCTGGACAACTACGCCGAACTCCTGGGCGACGAGCGGTTCCGGAGCGTGCTGGCCACCACGGTGGTGTTCGCCGCCGCCTGCGTGGCGGGCACCCTGGCGGTCGGCTGCGCGCTGGCCGTCCTGCTCACCCGCGTCCGCGCGGTGCCGAGGCTGCTGCTGATGCTGGCGGCGCTCGGGGCGTGGGCGACTCCGGCGATCACCGGCTCGACGGTCTGGGTGTTCCTGTTCGACCCCGACTTCGGCCCGGTCAACAGGGTGCTGGGCCTGGACGGCTTCTCCTGGACGTACGGCCGCCACAGCGCGTTCGCCCTGGTGCTGTTCGAGGTGGTCTGGTGCTCCTTCCCGTTCGTCATGGTGACGGTGTACGCGGGGATCCGGGCCGTTCCGGGCGAGATCCTGGAGGCCGCGGCGCTGGACGGCGCGTCCTCCTGGCGGACCTGGCGCCATGTCACCGCCCCGATGCTGCGGCCGATCCTCACCGTCGTCACCATCCAGTCGGTCATCTGGGACTTCAAGGTCTTCACCCAGATCTACGTGATGACCGGCGGCGGTGGGATCGCCGGACAGAACCTGGTGCTCAACGTCTACGCCTACCAGACGGCCTTCGCCTCCTCGCAGTACAGCCTGGGCGCGGCCATCGGCGTGGTGATGCTGCTGATCCTGCTGGCCGTCACCCTCGTCCACCTGCGGCTGCTGCGCCGCACGGGGGAGGAGCTGTGAACCGGCCGCGCGTACGGCGCCCGTGGCGGCTGGCCGCCGAGACGACGGCCGTCGCGGTCGCGGCGGCGGTCGCCTTCCCGCTGTACTGGATGGTGCTGTCGGCGTTCAAACCCGCGGGCGAGGTGCGCTCCGACAGCCCGCGCCCCTGGACGCTGAACCCCTCGCTGGACGCCTTCCGCCGCGTCTTCGGGCAGCAGGACTTCGGCCGCTACTTCCTCAACAGCCTCCTCGTGGCGGGCGCCGTGGTCGTCGCGTCGGCGCTGATCGCCTTTCTCGCGGCGACCGCCGTGACGCGCTTCCGCTTCCGTTTCCGCACCACGCTCCTGGTGATGTTCCTGGTCGCCCAGATGGTGCCGGTCGAGGCGCTGACCATTCCGCTGTTCTTCCTGATGCGCGACCTGGGGCAGACGGTCCCCGGCATCGGCCTCAACACGCTCGGCTCGCTGATCCTGCCGCACATCGCCTTCTCGCTGCCGTTCGCGATCTGGATGCTGCGCGGCTTCGTCCGGGCGGTGCCCGACTCCCTGGAGGAGCAGGCCCTCGTCGACGGCGCGAGCCGTGCGCGCTTCCTGTGGCGGATCCTCTTCCCGCTGGTCTTCCCGGGACTCGTCGCGACGAGCGTCTTCTCCTTCATCTCCGCCTGGAACGACTTCCTGTTCGCCAAGTCGTTCATCGTCTCCGACACGGAGAACTCCACGCTGCCGATGGCGCTCCTGGTGTTCTTCGACACCGAGACCCCGGACTGGGGCGGGGTCATGGCCGCCTCGACCGTCATGACGATCCCCGTGCTGGTCTTCTTCGTCCTCGTCCAGCGCCGCCTGGTCTCCGGGCTCGGCGGCGCGGTGAAGGACTGACGGGGTGCGCGGGGTGCACGGCGTGCACGGCACACGAGCCCATGGAACACACGAGAGGAACGGGCATGGACGAGCCGGATCTGGTCCCCCTGCCGCGCTCCGTCGCGGACGGCGGCGGGCGGCTGGCACTGGACGCGCGGACGGCGCTGGACGCCGGCCCCGGCACCGAACGGGCCGCCCACTGGCTGCGCACCGCGCTCGGCGCGGCCACCGGGCTGCCGCTGCCGCCCGCGGCGGACGGCGGTGTTCACGGCGGTGACCACGGCGGCGGCCACGGCGGTGTTCACGGAGGTGCCGTCGTACGGCTGCGGGTGGACGAGGCGGTCGCCGCCGAACTCGGCCCCGAGGGCTACCGGCTGAGCGTGACCGGCGGCGGCGCGGAGATCCGCGGCGGCGCGGCCCCCGGCGTCTTCTGGGGCGCCCAGACGCTGCGGCAGCTCCTCGGCCCCGACGCGTACCGCCGCGCGCCGCTGCCCGGCCGCGGGTGGTCGCTGCCGTACGTCCGCGTGGCCGACGCCCCCCGCTTCGCCTGGCGCGGCTTCATGCTGGACACGGCACGGCACTTCACGCCCAGGGACGGCGTGCTGCGCTGGATCGACCTGCTCGCCGCGCACAAGCTCAACGTGCTCCACCTCCACCTCACCGACGACCAGGGCTGGCGCCTGGAGATCGAGCGCTTCCCCCGCCTCACGGAGGTCGGCGCCTGGCGCCGGCGGACCCGGCTGGGGCACCGGGACTCCCCGCTGTGGGACGAGCGCCCGCACGGCGGCTTCTACACCCACGACGACGTCCGCGAGATCGTCGCCTACGCCGCCGAGCGCCACATCACCGTCGTCCCCGAGATCGACGTGCCCGGCCACTCCCAGGCGGCCATCGCCGCCTACCCGGAGCTGGGCAACACGGACATCCACGGGGGCGCCGCGGACGCCGCGGCGCCGCAGGTGTGGGACGACTGGGGCGTCAGCCCCAACGTCCTGGCCCCCACCGAGGCCGTACTCCGCTTCTACGAGGGGGTGTTCGAGGAGGTCCTGGAGCTGTTCCCGGGGGAGTTCGTGCACATCGGCGGCGACGAGTGCCCCAGGGACCAGTGGCGGCGCTCCCCGGCCGCGCGGGCGCGGGCGGCGGAGCTGGGCCTGGACGGGGTGGACGCCCTCCAGGCGTGGTTCGTACGGCACTTCGACCGCTTCCTGGCCGAGCGGGGCCGCCGCCTCGTCGGCTGGGACGAGATCCTGGAGGGCACGGCGGTGGAGGAGGGCTCCCCGGACGGCGCGGCCCCGCGGCTGAGCCCGGGCGCCGTCGTCTCCTCCTGGCGCGGCTACGCGGGCGGGATCGCCGCCGCGCGGGCCGGGCACGACGTGGTGATGTGCCCCGAGCAGCAGGTCTACCTCGACCACCGGCAGGACGCCGGCGAGGACGAGCCGGTGCCCATCGGATACGTGCGCACCCTGCGCGACGTGTACGCCTTCGACCCCGTGCCGCCCCGGCTGGCGGGCACCGGCGCGGCGGCGCGCGTCATCGGCGCGCAGGCCAACCTGTGGACCGAGGTCGTGGAGGACCAACGGCGCGCCGACTACCAGGCGTTCCCGCGGCTGGCCGCCTTCGCCGAGGTGGTGTGGTCCGAGCCGGGGGCCCGCGACCGGGAGGGCTTCGAGGGCTTCGAACGGCGGATGACCGCCCACCGCGCCCGTCTCGACGCCCTGGGCGTGGCCTACCGACCGCCGTCGGGGCCGTACCCCTGGCAGCGCCGCCCCGGCATCCCGGGCCGGCCCTTCCAGGAGCCGCCCCCGGCGGTCTGAGAACGGCACCGGGCGCTTCCGGGCCGGTCCGGGTCGGTTCAGGCCGGCCCCGTCCGGCCCCGTCCGGCTCGGACCGGCTCAGTCCGGCTCGGTCCGGTCCGGCTCAGTCCGGTTCCGGAGCGGCCGCGGAACAGCCCCGCCCCGGTCCTGGAACGGCCCCCGCAACGGCCCGTATAAAGTAGTACAAGGTCTCCCAGGAGTGGCAAGGCGCTTCTGTCGGTGACAACTGCCGAAAGCGGGCCATCAGCCAGGTCAGGGACGGATGCTCCCTTCACGGACCCGGGCACCGGCGGCCCCTCGGAATGTGCCAGAGTTGCCACGTCCGGGTTCCCAGCACGTACGGTACGGCTGGGCAGCCGGGACGACCGGGGAAGGGGCGCTGGATTGAGCACGCACGCACCGCACGCACCACGGGCGGCGCAGCCGGTCATGCTGCCGGCCACGCTCGACGAGGCCGTGGCCGCTCTCGCCGCCACGCCTGCCGCCGTGCCCGTCGCGGGCGGCACCGATCTGATGACCGGGGTCAACTCCGGTCTGCTGAGGCCCGCCGCGCTGGTCGGACTGGGCCGGATCAGCGAGATCCGCGGCTGGGAGTACCAGGACGGCCACGCGCTGCTCGGCGCCGGCCTCACCCACGCCCGCATGGGCCGCCCCGACTTCGCCGCCCTCATCCCCGCCCTGGCCGCCGCCGCCCGCGCCGCCGGGCCGCCGCAGATCCGCAACGCCGGGACGCTCGGCGGCAACATCGTCACCGCCGCGCCCACCGGCGACTCCCTGCCCGTCCTGGCCGCGCTGGAGGCCGCGCTGCTGATCGCCGGGCCGGGCGGGGCGCGCCGCGAGATCCCGGTGAGCCACCTGCTGACCGGCATGGAGATGCTGCGGCCCGGCGAGATCGTCGGCTACGTGCGCGTGCCGCTGCTGCACGCCCCCCAGACCTTCCTCAAGGCCACCGGACGGACCGGCCCCGGACGCGCGCTGGCCTCGGTGGCCGTCGTGCTCGACCCCGCCCGGCGCGGAGTGCGCTGCGCGGTCGGCGCCGTCGCCCCGATGCCGCTGCGCCCGGTGGAGGCCGAGCAGTGGGTGGCCTCGCTCATCGACTGGGACGGACAACGGGCCTTGGCCCCCGAGGTGCTGGCCGCCTTCGGCGACTACGTCGCCATGGCCTGCATCCCCGATCCCCCCGCCCCGGAGGGCGGCGGGGAGGCCCCCGTGCTTCCGCCCGCGGCACTGCACGTACGGCGCACGGTGGCGACACTGGCCCGCCGGGGGCTCGGGAGGGCACTCGCATGAGCAACGACCAGCAGGAACCGTTCCGGCCGGACGGCCGGCCCGTACCGCCCCCGACGCCCGAGGGCGGCTGGGGCGGCGAGTACGACGGCGACTCCACCGCGTTCATACAGCTCCCCGAGAACCTGCCCGGGCCGTACCAGTACGGGTACGCCGACGGGACCGGCGGCCTGCCCGAGCCGCTCGCCGCACCGGGCACCGGGCACGGCTGGGAGCCGCCCGCCATCGACCCCCGGGCGTACCAGGCGCCGCCCGCCCAGACGCCGGTGACCCCGTCGGCCACCACCGACCCGGCGGCCCCGGGGCAGTGGACGATGCCGTTCGCCGGGGGCACGGCGGAGCCCGCCCCCGAGGAGCAGCCCCCGCCGCCGGGCACGGCCGCCGCCATGGGGCAGGGCGCCGCGGCGGCACTGGCGGGCTCGCACGAGGCCCGCGTGCGGCAGCAGCGCCGTCCGCTGGGCGAGGGCGCCGCGGAGACGCCGGACGGTACCGGCCCCGAGGCGCACGGCTCCGGGGACTCCGGACCCTCCGGAGGAGCGCCGGAGGGTCCGCAGCCCTCGGGAGCGGACTGGAGCGCGGTGCCCGCGCCCGGCGCGACCGGCCAGTGGTCGATCCCGTTCGCGGCGGCGGGCAGCCCGGACGACTCCGGCGAGTACCTGGCCGCGGCGGCGGCCGGAGGGGCCCCCGAGGTCCCGCCGGCCCGCGGGCCGCGGGAGCGGGAGGCCGCACCGGAGACCTCCGGCGTCCCCGGGGCCGGGGACGCCCCGGAGGCCCGCGAGACCCCGGAGGTCCCGGACGCCCGCGAGGCCCCGGAGGTTCCGGACGCTCCGGAGCCGCAGGGCGCCGGGGAGGCCGAGGATGTCGGGGAGGTCGGGCAGGTCGGGGAACCCGCCGGGCCGCCCGCCGCCGGGGAGCCCTCCGCGGAACCGGACCCGTCCGTCCCGCAGGCCGCCGCGGTCGACAGCGAGCACCCCCACGTCTCCTACGTCCTGCGCGTCAACGGGGCCGAGCGGCCCGTGACCGACGCCTGGATCGGCGAGTCCCTGCTCTACGTGCTGCGCGAGCGCCTCGGCCTGGCCGGGGCCAAGGACGGCTGCTCGCAGGGGGAGTGCGGGGCCTGCTCCGTCCAGGTCGACGGGCGCCTCGTCGCCTCCTGCCTGGTGCCCGCCGCCACCGCCGCCGGGTCCGAGGTCCGCACCGTCGAGGGGCTGGCCGAGAACGGCACGCCCTGCGACGTGCAGCGGGCGCTCGCCGCCTGCGGCGCCGTGCAGTGCGGCTTCTGCGTGCCCGGCATGGCGATGACCCTGCACGACCTGCTCGAGGGCAACCACGATCCGACGGAGCTGGAGACCCGCCAGGCCGTCAGCGGCAACCTCTGCCGCTGCTCCGGCTACCGGGGCGTGCTCGACGCCGTGCGCACGGTCGTCGGCGAGCGCGAGGCCGCGGCCGCCGCGCTGGCCGAGGCCCGGGAGGCGGAGGCCGGGGACCGCCGGGCCGGACCCGGCGGGGAGAACGGCGACGGCGGCTCCCGCGTCCGCATCCCGCACCAGGCCGGACCGGTCTCGGGCCGCCCCCACCACGACCACGACCTGCCGCAGGACGGAGGCGCGCAGTGACCAGCGACGCGGCGACCGCCACCCCGGCCGGGGGAGTACCCCTCCCCGGCGCCGCCCCGGGGACGGGGACCGAGGCCGCGCGGCACGGGCTCGGCTCCTCGCTCCAGCCCGCCGACGCGCTCGCCAAGGTCCAGGGGACCTTCCCGTACGCCGCCGACCTGTGGGCGGAGGGACTGCTGTGGGCCGCCGTGCTCCGCGCGCCCCACCCGCACGCGCGGATCCTGTCCGTCGACACCGGGCCGGCCGCCGAGATGCCCGGCGTGCGGGCCGTCGTCACCCACGAGGACGTGCCCGGCGACGCCACCCACGGCCGCCGGGTCGCCGACCGGCCCGCCTTCGCCCGCGACGTGGTGCGCCACTACGGCGAGCCCATCGCCGCCGTCGCCGCCGACCACCCCGACACCGCGCGGCTGGCCGCCGCCGCCATCGCGGTCGAGTACGAGGTGCTGGAGCCGGTCACCGACCCGGAGAAGGCGTTCGAGGCCGAGCCGATCCACCCCGACGGCAACCTGATCCGGCACATCCCCCTGCGCTACGGCGACGAGTCCGCCACCGGCGAGGTGATCGTCGAGGGCCTGTACCGCATCGGCCGCCAGGACCCGGCCCCCATCGGCGCCGAGGCCGGACTCGCCGTGCCGCGCACCGACGGCGGCGTGGAGATCTACACGGCCTCCACCGACCCGCACACCGACCGCGACCTGGCCGCCGCCTGCCTCGGGCTCCGCCCCGAGCAGGTCAAGGTCGTCGTCACCGGCGTCCCCGGCGCCATGGGCGACCGCGAGGACCTGAGCGTCCAGCTCCCGCTCGGCCTGCTGGCGATGAGGACGGGCTGCCCGGTCAAGCTCGCCGCCAGCCGCGAGGAGTCCTTCCTCGGCCACGCCCACCGCCACCCCACCCTGCTGCGCTACCGCCACCACGCCGACTCCGAGGGCCGCCTGGTCAAGGTCGAGGCGCAGATCCTGCTGGACGGCGGCGCCTACGCCGACGACTCCGCCGACGCGCTGGCCGCCGCCGTGTCCTTCGCCGCCGGCCCGTACGTGGTGCCGCACGCCGCGATCGACGGCTGGGCGGTGCGCACCAACAACCCGCCGTCGGGCCACGTGCGCGGCGAGGGCGCGATGCAGGTGTGCGCCGCGTACGAGGGCCAGATGGACAAGCTCGCCGCCAAACTGGGCATGGACCCGGTCGAGCTGCGGATGCGCAACGTCATGGCCACCGGCGACCTGCTGCCCACCGGCCAGACCGTCACCTGCCCGGCGCCCGTCGCCGAACTGCTGCGCGCGGTGCGGGAGGCGCCGCTGCCGTCGCTGCCCAAGGACAGCCCCGAGGAGGAGTGGCTGCTGCCGGGCGGCCCCGAGGGCGCGGGCGAGCCGGGCGCGGTGCGCCGCGGCGTCGGCTTCGCGCTCGGCATGGTCCACATGCTGGGGGCGGAGGGCGCCGACGAGGTGTCCACGGCCACGGTGAAGGTCAACGGCCCCGTCGCGACGGTGATGTGCGCGGCCGTGGAGACCGGCCAGGGCTTCTCCACCCTCGCCCGGCAGATCGTGCAGGAGGTGCTCGGCGTCGAGGAGGTGCACGTCGTCGCCGTCGACACCGACCAGCCCCCGGCCGGCCCCGGCGCGCGCGGACGCCACACCTGGGTGTCGGGCGGCGCGGTGGAGCGCGCCGCCAAGATGGTCCGCACCCAGCTCCTCCAGCCGCTGGCCGCGAAGTTCGGCATGTCCACCGAGCTGCTGACCATCGCCGACGGCAAGATCACCTCCTACGACGGGGTGCTCAGCACCACCGTCGCCGAGGCGCTGGAGGGCAAGGAGCTGTGGGCCACGGCCCAGTGCCGTCCCCACCCCACCGAACCGCTGGATGACACCGGCCAGGGCGACGCCTTCGTCAGCCTGGCCTTCGCCGCCGTGCGCGCCGTGGTGGACGTGGACGTGGAACTGGGCGCGATCCGGGTGGTGGAGATGGCCGTCGCCCAGGACGTGGGCCGCGTCCTCAACCCCCAGCAGCTGCGCGCCCGGATCGAGGCGGGCGTCACCCAGGGCGTGGGCGCGGCGCTCACCGAGCACCTGCGGGTCTCGCGCGGCGTGGTGCGCCACCCCGACCTGACCGCCTACCCGCTGCCGACCGCGCTGGACGCCCCGGACATCCGGGTCGTGAAGCTGGTCGAGGAGCGGGACGTGGTCGCGCCCTTCGGGGCGAAGTCGGTCAGCGCGGTGCCGGTGGTGGTCTCCCCGGCGGCGGTGGCGGCGGCGGTGCGCGCGGCGACCGGACGCCCGGTCAACCGGCTGCCGATCCGTCCGCAGGCCGCGGTGATGACGCCCTGACCACCCGGGCCGCCGGCCGCGCCTACAGGCCGTCGTCCCGCGCCGCGGCCCTCGGCCGCGGCGCGTGGACGGCGACGGCGAGGCCGGCCGCCACCAGCACGACGTTCTTGATCACGTACTGCCCGGCCAGGGTGGGGAAGGCGACGTTCCCGTCCCACATCTCGGCGGGCAGGACGGCCAGGGCCGTGAACGTCCCGGCCATGTGGACGAAGAAGGCCAGCAGGGTCAGGCGCAGCAGCAGCCCGGTGACCAGACCGGCCCCGATCAGCATCTCCACCCCGGCCAGCAGCGGCCGGGACAGGTCCGCCGGTACGCGGCCGGAGGTCAGCTCGTCCATCACGCGGGTGGCCAGGTCCTCGGCCGGGCTGGCGCCCGGCAGGAGCTTGAGCGTCCCGAACCACAGGAACAGCAGCCCGACGGACACCCTCAGCACCGTGAAGCTGTGCCGCCGGTAGAGGGCGGCCAGGGCGTGCGGGCCGCGCCGGGGGCGGACGTCCCGGCGGCCGGGCGCGGTCGCGGCCGTTCCCGCCGCCGGCCTTTCCGGCCCGGCGCGCCGGGGCTCCTGGCGCGGGGGCTCCTCGTGCGCGGGGGAACGCAGCTCGGAACTCATGTGTCGCCTCCGTGGGGGGATGCGGTGGCCGAGGCTGTGGGAGCGCTCCCACACACCGCTGCGCGGACTGTACGGGCGTGTTCGAGGGCATGGCAAGACACCCGGCACGACGGCTTTCGGCCTTTCCGGGAGGGCGCTGCGCCGTCCTGCCGTCCTGAGGGCCCCGCCGCCTCCGCCGATACGCCGCCCCCGCCGTCCGCCGGAGCCCCGGCGGCGGTCAGCCCCGGGAGAACGGGCGGAACGGGAGCGAGGCGGGGGAGGCCTGGGCGAGGCTGGCGCCGGTGTGGGCGTCGCGGCGCACCGGCTCGGGGCCGTACCAGTCCAGGCACATCACGGTGGCGTCGTCCTTGAGCTCGCCTCTGTTGGCGTCGAGGACGGCCATGGTCAGGACCTGGGTCGCCTCGCGCGGGTGGAGTCCCTGGGTGTCCTTGAGGAGGGCGGGCAGGTCGACGAGCCGGGAGCGGCGGTCCAGCATCCCGTCGGTGAGGATGACGAGCCGGTCGCCCGGCCGCAGCCCCATCTCCTGCACCTCGTACAGGCGCTGGTGCTGGACCCCGAAGGGGAGGTTGACCTTCAGTCCGATCTCCTCCACCTTGCCGTCCCGCAGCCGCAGGGGCCAGGGGTGGCCGGCGTTGACGAGCGTGATCCGGCCGTCGCGCAGGCACACGCGCAGCAGCAGCCCGGTCGCCATCGCGCCCCCGCTGTGGTCGACCATGGCCTCGTGGGCCCGCCGGGCCTGCTCCGCCAGGTCGCAGCCCGCGCGGCGCGCGCCCCGCAGGGCGCCGACCAGCAGGGTGGCGAGCATGGCGGCGTTCACCTCGTGGCCCATGGCGTCGGTGACGGAGAGGTGGAGGGTGTCGCGGTCCAGGGCGTAGTCGAAGGTGTCGCCGCCGACGTTGCCCGCCGGCTCCAGGGCTCCGGCCACCGCGAACTGCGCGGCCTCGCACGACAGCGAGGAGGGCAGCAGGTTGTGCTGGATCTCGGCGGCCAGGGTGAGCGGGGCGGTGCGCTGCCCCCACTGGTAGTGGTCGGTGAAGCGCTGGTTGGCGATGACGATGTAGGCCAGGGTGTGGGCGGCCCGGCTGATCTCCCGCAGCGTCCTGCGGTCCGGACCGGCCGGAACCCGCACCTCCAGCACTCCGATGGAGTCCCCGCGGTTGGTGACCGGAGCGATCACCCGCTGCCCGCCGTCCCCGTCGATGGAGTCCGCCAGCCGCAGCCGCTGCGTACGGATCACGTCGCCGTAGGCGCTCCCGAACAGCGGGATGGTCTCCATGCTCTCGCCGGTCCCCACCTCGCCCGCGGTGCTCAACCGCACCACCGACTGCCGTGCCAGGTCGGTGATGAGGAACGACACCGAAGTCGCGCCGAAACGCTGCCTGAGCTCACGGGCCACCACGTCGACGGACTCCACCGGCGACGCGGCCTCCGCCGCCGCGAGGATCCCGGTATGGGTACCCCGCTCGGTGTCGTACTCGACCGCCATCGTCAACTCCCCTCGCCGGAACTCGTCTGTTCCGGGCCGTCGTTGGCGCGATCCGGACCTCCACCCCGGTCGCCGCGTTCCCCGTGAACGCTGCCGTTCTCCTGTCGTCCGTATGCCCCGGCAATCCGTTTCAGTGCGTGCCGCCAATCAACGGAGTCGCGAAGCGACGCTGTGGGCGCCCCCGGCGGGTAGTACACTCCCCCGCCGCCGGCATCGGCGCCCGAGCGCCGGAGCCGCCGCACCGGGACGGGCGGGGCGGGTCCCCGGCCCGCGTTCGACGGCGTACCGGTGGTCCGGCGGACGGCGCGGTCCGGCGCGGTCCGGTCGGGGGGGCCTACGGATCGGTCCCGGCCGCATCGCCCCGCTGCCGGACCCCGGACCCCGGACCCCGGACCCCGGCCCCTCGTCGCCGAGCGGCGGCGGGGAACCTCCCCTCGGTCACACACCCCGGCGCGCGGGCGGGCCGGGGCGCGGAGGCCGTTGCGGCGGTGGCGCGGGGGCTGTCGGAGCCCCGCGCCACACTTGCCCGGCGGAGCCGCACGGGCCCCGCCGGACGGAGGAGCCACATGGCCGAGGTACTGCTGTTCCACCACGCGCACGGACTGACGCCCGGGGTCCGCGAGTTCGCCGCGGAGCTGCGGAGGGCCGGCCACACCGTCCACCTGCCGGACCTGTACGAGGGGCGGGTCTTCGGCGACCTGGAGGAAGGGGCCGCCCATGCGCGCGAGACCGGGTTCGACACGCTCATCGAGCGCGGACGGGCCGCCGCCGAAGGACTGCCCGGCGGACTCGTCTACGCCGGGTTCTCGCTCGGCGTCCTGCCGGCGCAGATGCTGGCCCAGACGCGCGCCGGGGCGAAGGGAGCGCTGCTGTTCCACGCGTGCGCCCCCGTCTCCGAGTTCGGCGGCGCATGGCCCGAGGGGGTGCCGGTCCAGGTGCACGGCATGGACGCCGACGCGTTCTTCGCCGGGGAGGGCGATCTCGAAGCGGCCCGCGCCCTGGCCCGGACGGCCGCCGGCGCCGAGGTGTTCCTCTACCCCGGCGACCGGCACCTGTTCGCCGACAGCAGCCTGCCGTCGTACGACGGGGCCGCCGCCGCGCTGCTCGGGGAACGCGTCCTCGGCTTCCTCGACGGCGTCGGGTAGCCGCGCGCGGCGCGGCCCGCCGGAGTCGGCCGGAGGGCCGCGGGCCGCCGCCCGGACCCGTCCCCCGCCCGGCTCGCGCCCGTCCCCGCCCGGCTCGCGCGGGGCGGAACGCGAGCGGGGAACCGCCCGGAAGCGCGCTGCGCGCTGCTCCGGTCCACCGCGGCGCTCCGCCTGCGGACCCAGGCCGAACGGCCTACCCGGCCACCGCCCCCCGACAGGTGCCAGTGTCGGCGACGGGCCTTACTCTGAGCCGCATGACCGCACTCGACGACGAGCTCGACGGTTCCCTGGACGGGGACCTCGGCAAAGTGGCCCCCATCAGCCCCGTCCTCACCCCGGTGCCCGCGCCGGAGGCGGACGGCGGGGTGCTTGGCCGCACCTACCGGGCGCTGACCCTGGGGATCGTCTCCGTCGTCCTCCTCATCGCCTTCGAGGCGACGGCCGTCGGCACGGCCATGCCCGTCGCCGCGGACCGGCTCGACGGGATCCCGCTGTACGCGTTCGCCTTCTCCGCGTACTTCACCACCAGCCTGCTGGGCATGGTCGCCTCCGGCCAGTGGTGCGACCGCAGCGGGCCGCTGGCGTCGCTGGCCACCGGGATCGGGGCCTTCGCCGCCGGGCTGCTGCTGTCGGGGACGGCGACGGAGATGTGGGTCTTCGTCCTCGGCCGGGCGGTGCAGGGCGTCGGCGGCGGCCTGGTGATCGTCGCGCTGTACGTCACCGTCGGCCGCGCGTATCCCGAGCGGCTGCGGCCCACGGTGATGGCCGCCTTCGCGGCCTCCTGGGTGGTCCCCTCCGTCGTCGGACCGCTGATCGCCGGGACGGTCACCGAGCAGCTCGGCTGGCGCTGGGTGTTCCTGGGCATCCCCGCCCTGGTCGTCCTGCCCATCGCCGCCATGCTCCCGCCCCTGCGGCGGGCCGCCGCAGGGCCGCCGCCCGGCGAGGTGCGGCCGCTGGACCGGCGGCTGATGCGGCTGGCGGTGGCGGTGTCGCTGGGAGCCGGTCTGCTCCAGTACGCCGGGCAGGACCTGCGCTGGATCTCCCTGGTCCCCGCCGTGCTCGGCGCGGCCCTGATGGTCCCGGCCGCGCGCGGGCTGCTGCCGCGCGGCACGTTCCGCGCCGCGCGCGGGCTGCCGGCGGTGGTGCTGCTGCGCGGCATGGCGGCGGGGGCGTTCATCGTCGCCGAGAGCTTCGTGCCGCTGATGCTGGTGACCCAGCGCGGGCTGTCGGTGACCATGGCCGGACTCTCGCTCGCGGCGGGCGGGGCGACCTGGGCGCTGGGGTCCTTCCTCCAGTCCCGCACCTTCGCGGAGGCGCACCGGGAGTGGCTGGTCCGGTCCTGCATGGTGCTGGTGACGGCGGCGATCGCGGCCACGCCGCTGGTGCTGCTGGAGTCCGTGCCGGTGTGGACCGCGGCGGTCGCCCAGGCGGCGGGCTGCTTCGGCATGGGCGTGGTGATCTCGTCCACGAGCGTGCTGCTGCTGAAGCTGTCGAAGCCGGAGGAGGCGGGCGCCAACTCCGCGGCCCTCCAGCTCTGCGACGGACTGTCCAACATCGTGCTGCTCGCCGCCTGCGGCGCGCTCTTCGCCGCCCTGGGCGGCGGCGCGGTGTCGGTGGGGCACGGCGCGGGGGAGGCGGCGGGCGCCGCCTCGGCCTCCCACCCGGCGGCGTTCGTGGTGGTCTACCTCCCGGCGGCGGCGGTCGCCCTGGTGGGCGCCCTGGTGGCGGGGCGGCTGCGGGTGGAGAAGTAGCCGGCACCACGATGGGGTCACTGGCGATACCGGCCTGGTACGGCCATGAACCCGCGCATGTCCGATGAGCTCCAGGAGGCCCTCGAGCGGCGTGCCGAGGAGGAGGGGAGGAGCGTGCACGCCATGGCGATCCAGGCCATCGAGCGCTATCCGGTGGGGGAGGCGGACCGGGCGACGGTCCGCAAGCCGGGGGCCAAGCACGCGGTCAAGTACGCGGCCAAGCACGCGGTCGAGTACGCAGCCGAGCACGCGGACCTGCTGCGAAGGCTGGGGGAGTGAGTGAGGTACCTGTCGGTCCGGTTCGCACCGGACCTGGCCGAGCTCGCCTGCGGGGGCAGGAGATCGCGGTCCGCGACCCAGGACTGCTCGACACCGCTCTGCTCCGTCCCCGGCCGCGGATGTTCGGCATCGAGGCGTACCCCGGTCTCCTCGAGAAGGCGGCCGCGCTGCCGCGCCCGCCGGTCCCGAACTGCCCGCTGGTGGACGGCAGCAAGCGCCTGGCACGGATGTGCACCGCCGTCTTCCCCGACCTGAACGGGGTGGACATGACGGACGTCGACCAGGACCGCGCGTACGGCATCGTGGTCGGCATCGTGGTCGACATCGCCGCGGGCAAGCCGGAGGACGTGTCGCTCATCGCGGGTTCCCTGCGGGCGCTGCGCGGCGATCTGTGACATGGACCGCACCCCGGCCCGCCGACCGGGGCGTCACCCGGATGGCGGGCCGAGGGCCCCGGTAGTCTGACGCGGTTGCCGATCGCCGACCCAGTTCAGCGGAGACCGTGACTACCACGACCACGTCCCACCACCTCTCGCCCGCGTTCCCCGGCCGCGCCCCCTGGGGCACGGCGGGCAAGCTGCGCGCCTGGCAGCAGGCCGCGATGGACCTGTACGTCGAGAAGCAGCCGCGGGACTTCCTCGCCGTCGCCACCCCGGGCGCGGGAAAGACGACCTTCGCGCTCACCCTGGCCTCCTGGCTGCTGCACCACCACGTCGTGCAGCAGGTGACCGTCGTCGCGCCGACCGAGCACCTGAAGAAGCAGTGGGCCGAGGCGGCGGCGAGAGTGGGCATCAAGCTGGACCCCGAGTACAGCGCGGGCCCCCTGGGCCGGGAGTACCACGGGGTCGCGGTGACGTACGCGGGCGTCGGCGTACGGCCGATGCTGCACCGCAACCGCTGCGAGCAGCGCAAGACGCTGGTCATCCTGGACGAGATCCACCACGCCGGCGACACCCGCTCCTGGGGCGAGGCGTGCTTCGAGGCGTTCGAGCCGGCCACGCGCCGTCTCGCCCTGACCGGTACGCCCTTCCGCTCGGACACCAACCCCATCCCGTTCGTCACCTACGCCGAGGACGGCGAGGGCGTCCGCCGCTCGGTGGCCGACTACACCTACGGCTACGGCAAGGCGCTGGCCGACGGCGTCGTCCGCCCGGTGATCTTCCTGTCCTACAGCGGCAACATGCGCTGGCGCAGCAAGGCGGGCGACGAGCTGGAGGCGAAGCTCGGCGAGCCGATGACCAAGGACGCGATCTCCCAGGCGTGGCGCACCGCGCTCGACCCGCGCGGCGACTGGATGCCCAGCGTGCTGCGCGCGGCCGACACCCGGCTGACGGAGGTCCGCAAGGCGATCCCGGACGCGGGCGGCCTGGTGATCGCCACCGACCAGGACTCGGCGCGGGCGTACGCCAAGCTGATCCGCGAGATCACCGGCACCGCCGCGACCGTCGTGCTCTCCGACGACGCCGGCGCGTCCGGGCGGATCGAGGAGTTCAGCGGCTCCGACGACCGCTGGATGGTGGCGGTGCGCATGGTGTCGGAGGGCGTGGACGTCCCCCGCCTGGCGGTCGGGGTCTACGCCACGACCATCTCCACGCCGCTGTTCTTCGCCCAGGCCGTCGGCCGCTTCGTGCGGTCCAGACGCCGCGGCGAGACCGCGTCCGTCTTCCTGCCGACCATCCCCATGCTGCTGGGCTTCGCCCACGAGATGGAGGTCGAGCGCGACCACGTCCTGGACAGGCCCAAGAAGGGCGGGGACGCCGAGGAGGACCCGTACGCGGAGGAGGCCGACCTCCTCAAGGAGGCCGAGAGGCAGCAGGACGAGGACACCGGCGACCAGGACCAGCTGCCCTTCGAGGCGCTGGAGTCGGACGCGGTCTTCGACCGGGTGATGTACGACGGCGCCGAGTTCGGCATGCAGGCCCACCCCGGCAGCGAGGAGGAGCAGGACTACCTGGGCATCCCCGGCCTGCTGGAACCGGACCAGGTGCAATTGCTGCTCCAGAAGCGCCAGGCGCGGCAGATCGCGCACAGCCGCCGCAGGCCGGACGCCGAGGCCGACCTGCTGGAGACGCCCGCCGAGAAGCGTCCGGTGGTCACGCACAAGGAGATGCTGGAGATGCGGCGGCAGCTCAACTCGCTGGTCGGCGCGTACTCCCACCAGAGCGGCAAGCCGCACGGTGTGATCCACACCGAGCTGCGCCGGGTCTGCGGCGGCCCGCCGACCGCGGAGGCGACGGCCGGGCAGCTCCAGCAGAGGATCGCCAAGGTGCGGGAGTGGGCCACCCGGATGCGGTGACCGGGACGCACCCGGACGTGGAGACGGGAACGGGGACGGGGACGGAGGGCGCGGACGCGGTGGCGTCCGCGCCCTCCGCCGTCCCGTACCGCCCGGTAAGCGCCACGAGCGCCGTTACGTGCGACTGTGCGCTATGCGCGTAGATCTGGGAACGTGCCCAGGGCGTGGGCCGGACCGCCGTGACCTGCGGCTGTACGCAATGCGGATAAACCATGCCAGTGATGCCCGGATTCTGGACAGAGTCTTCCGGTCGGCGGATGGGGTCGCTAGGTTTCGCGTCACGCACACGCACCGTGGCAGCGTCGCCTCGGAGTGCAGCCGGTGCGGCCCGCCAACGCGACCGGCGGCTTTCCGGGAACAGCACGCGCGTCCGCCGACGGGACCGGCGGCGCACCTTCCGGAGCGGAGCCGTCGGCACACACCCGAGGAGGGGGGCGTCGTGACCGCGGAGACATCTCAGACGCTCGACCGGGGACTGCGTGTCCTCAAACTGCTCGCCGACACCGACCACGGCCTGACCGTCACCGAACTCTCCAACAAGCTCGGGGTCAACCGCACGGTCGTCTACCGGCTGCTCGCGACCCTGGAGCAGCACTCCCTCGTACGCCGGGACCTGGGCGGCCGGGCCCGCGTCGGGCTCGGGGTGCTGAGGCTGGGACGGCAGGTGCACCCGCTGGTGCGGGAGGCGGCCCTGCCGGCGCTGCGGGCGCTCGCCGAGGACGTGGGCGCCACCGCCCACCTCACCCTGGTGGACGGCAACGAGGCGCTGGCCGTCGCCGTCGTCGAGCCGAGCTGGACCGACTACCACGTGGCCTACCGCACCGGCTTCCGCCACCCGCTCGACAAGGGCGCGGCGGGGCGCGCGATCCTCGCCGGGCGCCGCCCGGACCGCGAGCTGGAGGACGGCTACGTCCTCACCCACGGCGAACTGGAGGCGGGCGCCTGCGGCGCCGCCGCCCCGCTGATGGGCGTGAACGGCATCGAGGGCAGCGTCGGCGTGGTGATGCTGTCGGAGTCGGTGCCCCAGAAGGTGGGGCCCCGCGTGGTGCAGGCGGCCCAGGAGGTCGCCGACTTCCTGCGGTGACGGACGCCGGTCCCGGACGCCGGGCGGCGCGGTGCCCGGCGGCGCGTGCGCGGCCGCGGTGAACTAGATTCACTCCCATGCCAGCTCTGACCTCCCGCACCCGCGCCCTCGCGATCTGCGGGACGCTCGTCGCCGCGCTGCTCGCGGTCGCCGCGCTCGTCCCGCTGCCGTTCTCGGTCGCCCAGCCCGGGATCACCGCGGACGTCCTGGGCGAGTACCAGGGCAGGCAGGTCATCACCGTCACCGGCGCCGGGGATCCCGGGGCCGGCGACCCGGGGGCGGACGGGACGGAGGAGACGGAGGGGCGGCTGCTCGCGACCACCATCGCGGCGACGGCGCCGGACACGACGGTGCGGCTGGCCGACGTGGTGGACGCCTGGTTCGACACCGACCGCGCGGTGATGCCGCGCGACTCGGTCTACCCGGTCGGCGACGACGCCGAGGAGATCGAGGAGCACACCACCGCCCAGATGGAGGAGTCGCAGGAGGAGGCCGTGACGGCCGCGCTGCGCCGGCTGGGACTGTCCGGTGACGAGGTGGAGGTGGAGCTGCGCCTCGCGGACGTCGGCGGTCCCAGCGCCGGGCTGATGTTCGCCCTCGGCATCGTCGACGAGATCGACGACGGCGACCTCACCGGCGGCCGTACGGTCGCGGGCACCGGGACCATCACCGCGCGCGGCGAGGTCGGACCGGTCGGCGGCGTCCCGCTCAAGACCCAGGCGGCGGCGCGCGACGGCGCCACCGTCTTCCTGGTCCCCGAGGCGGAGTGCGGCGACGCGCGGGCCGAACTCCCCGAGGGCCTGCGCCTGGTCCCCGTCACCACGCTGGAGGGCGCGCTGAGCGCGCTGCGGGCACTGCGCGACGGCGGCCACGTACCGAGCTGCTAGCCCCCGGAGGCGCACCCCGGCGGCCGTCCCGGCCCCCGCCCGGCCACCGGTCCGCCCGGCCGCCTCTCCGGTGCGGCGACAGCGATTCGGCGGCGGTTTGGCGGCCCGGGCGGACACTGCTTGGATACCGCACATGAGCCACCCGATGTCCCCGCCGCCCACCACGCCCCCGCCCTACACGCCGCCGCCCGGCTACCCCGCGCCCCCGCCGTACGCGTACGCGCCGCCCCCGCTGCCGGGCCCGCCGCCGGAGCTGGTGGCCCCGCTGGGCAGGCGGTTCCTGGCGAAGCTGGTGGACGGGCTCGTCATGGCGGCGATCATCGCGGGGATCACCGTGCCGTGCTCCCTGTACCTGGAGGGCGACCCCGAGGGCGTGACGGAGGGGCTGGCGGTCACCGGCATCGTCTTCTCGCTGCTCTTCGCGATCTTCCTCTACGACCCGGTCCTCACGGCCACCGGCGGCACCGTCGGCAAGCGGCTGTGCGGGCTGAAGGTGGCGCGCATCGAGACCGGCGCGCCGGTGGGCTTCGGCGCGGCGATGGGACGGCACCTGATGGCGTGGCTCATCAACAACGCCGTCTGCGTACCGCTCGCCTACCTGTGGTGCACCTGGGACAAGCCCTTCCGGCAGGGGCTGCACGACAAGATCGTGCGCACCGTGGTGGTCCGCACCAGGTGACGGGCTTCCCGGGCGGGCCGTTCACAGCGGCTTGCCCGGGTTGAGCAGGCCCAGCGGGTCGAAGACCCGCTTGATGCCGCGCTGCATCTCCATGGCCACCGGGCCCAGCTCGCGGGCCATCCACTCCCTCTTGAGCACGCCCACCCCGTGCTCCCCGGTGATCGTGCCGCCCAGGTCCAGGCCGAGCGCCATGATCTCGTCGAACGACGCCCGCGCCCGGCGCGCCTCGTCCTCGTCGCGGCCGTCGAAGCAGACGGTGGGGTGGGTGTTGCCGTCGCCCGCGTGGGCGCAGACGCCGATGGTCAGACCGTGCTTCTCCGCTATGGCGGCGACCCCCTCCACCATGTCGGCCAGCCGGCCGCGGGGCACGCACACGTCGTCGATCATCGTCGTGCCGCGGACCGCCTCCAGGGCCACCAGCGCCGAACGCCGGGCCCGCAGCAGCATCTCCGACTCGGCCGCGTCCTCGGCCGGGACGACCTCGCCGGCGCCGGCCGCCGAGCACAGCGCGCCGACGGCGGCCAGGTCGGCGGCCGGATCGGGGGTGTCGAAGGCGGCCAGCAGCAGCGCCTCGGTGGTCTCCGGAAGGCCCATCCCCGTCAGGTCGTTGACCGCGCGCAGCGTGGTGCGGTCCATCAGCTCCAGCAGCGAGGGGGTGTGCCCCTCCGCCATGATCCGGCAGACCGCGTCGCACGCCGCGGCGGCCGAGGGGAACTCCGCGGCGAGCGCCAACTGCCGCGGCGGACGGGGCCGCAGGGCCAGGGTGGCGCCGACGACGACGCCCAGGGATCCCTCGGAGCCCACGAACAGCCGGGTCAGGTCGTAGCCCGTCACGCCCTTGGCGGTGCGGCGGCCGGTGGACATCAGCCGCCCGTCGGCCAGCACCACGTCCAGGCCCAGGACGTACTCGGCGGTGACGCCGTACTTCACGCAGCACAGGCCGCCGGAGGCCGTGCCGATGTTGCCGCCGATCGTGCACTGCTCCCAACTGGAGGGATCGGGCGGGTAGTACAGGCCCAGCTCGGCCACGGCCCGCGACAGGCGCGCGTTGACCACGCCCGGCTCGACGACCGCGATCCGCTCCACCGGGTCGATCTCCAGGATGCGGTCCATCCTCACCAGCGACAGCACGACGCAGCCGTCGACGGCGTTGGCCGCGCCGGACAGCCCGGTGCGGGCGCCCTGCGGGACGACGGGCACCCGGAACCGTGTCGCGGTGCGCATCACGTGCCGCACCTGCTCGACCGTGCGCGGCAGGACGACGGCCGCGGGCGTACCGGCCTCGCAGAAGCTCGCCATGTCGTGGGAGTAGGAGGCCGTCACATCGGGATCGGTGAGGACGGCCTGCGCCGGCAGGCCGTCACGCAGCCGTTCGATCAGCGCGCTCATGGCGCCAGCGTGACACCGGCGGCCCGCCCGGGCAACGCCGCCGGACGGGCCGGGGACGGGCCGCGGCCCCGCCGTCAGGGGAGCGGGGCCGCGGTGCGCACGCGGTGCGCGGGAGGGGCGGGACGGAAGGTCCGGGGCGGGGGTCAGAGGTTGCCGCGCCGCTCCTGCTCGCGCTCGATCGCCTCGAACAGGGCCTTGAAGTTGCCCTTGCCGAATCCCATCGAGCCGTGGCGCTCGATCATCTCGAAGAACACCGTCGGACGGTCCTGGACCGGCTTGGTGAAGATCTGCAGCAGGTAGCCGTCCTCGTCGCGGTCGGCGAGGATCTTCAGCTCGCGCAGCTCCTCGATCGGCACCCGGGTCTCGCCCACCCACTCGCCGAGGGTGTCGTAGTACGAGTCGGGGGTGTCCAGGAACTGCACGCCGGCGGCGCGCATGGCCCGCACGGTGGCGACGATGTCGTTGGTGGCGAGCGCGATGTGCTGCACGCCCGGGCCGCCGTAGAACTCCAGGTACTCGTCGATCTGCGACTTCTTCCGGGCGATCGCCGGCTCGTTGAGCGGGAACTTCACCTTGCGCCTGCCGTCGGCCACGACCTTCGACATCAGCGCGGAGTACTCGGTGGCGATGTCGTCGCCCACGAACTCCTTCATGTTGGTGAAGCCCATGACCTTGTTGTAGAAGGTCACCCACTCGTCCATCCTGCCGAGCTCGACGTTGCCGACGCAGTGGTCGATGGCCTGGAAGAACCGCTTCTCCGGCGGCGCGACGACCGGGTCGGCCGCGGTGAAGCCGGGCAGGTAGGGGCCGTCGTAGCCGGAGCGTTCCACCAGGGTGTGGCGGGTCTCGCCGTAGGTGGCGATGGCGGCGAGGACGACGGTGCCGTGCTCGTCCTTGAGCTCGTGGGGCTCCTCCAGGCCGGTGGCGCCGTGCTCGATCGCGTAGGCGTACGCGGCCCGGGCGTCGGGGACCTCGATGGCCAGGTCCACCACGCCGTCGCCGTGCGCGGCGACGTGGTCGGCGAGGAACCGGCCGCGCTCGGTGGCCGGCTTGATGACTGACGTCAGGACGAAGCGGGCGGAGCCCGACTCCAGGACGTAGGAGGCGGTCTCGCGGCTGCCGTTCTCGGGGCCGGAGTAGGCCACGAGCTTCATGCCGAAGGCCGTGGAGTAGTAGTGCGCGGCCTGCTTGGCGTTGCCCACGGCGAAGACGACCGCGTCCATCCCCTTCACCGGGAAGGGATCGGCCTGCCGGGCGGTGCTGGGGGTGTTGTGCATGGTCTCAGTCATGGCCGCAGGCTCCCGCTGTTCCACAAGATGCGCAATAGTTCCCGTGACGGCTGAGCAATTTGTACAGCATCAACGCCATCACTCCGGGCGATCTGTACAGTATGACTACCGGGAGGTAGGCCATGGGCATCGACGAGCTGGACGGCCGGCTGCTGGAGCTGCTGGCGGCCGAGCCGCGCATCGGCGTGCTGGAGGCGTCCCGCCGCCTGGGCGTGGCCCGCGGCACCGTGCAGGCGCGGCTGGACCGGCTGCAGAGCGGCGGGGTGATCCGCGGCTTCGGCCCCGACGTCGATCCCGCGGCCATCGGCTACCCGGTCACCGCCTTCGCCACGCTGGAGATCCGGCAGGGGCAGGGCCGCGATGTGCGGGCGCATCTGGCGACCGTCCCCGAGGTGCTGGAACTGCACACCATCACCGGGCGCGGCGACATGCTCTGCCGGCTGGTGGCCCGCTCCAACGCCGACCTCCAGCGGGTGATCGACAAGGTGGTGGGGTTCGAGGGCATCGTGCGGGCCTCCACCGCCATCGTCATGGAGAACCCGGTGCCGCTGCGGATCGTCCCGCTGGTGCGCCAGGCCGCCAGGGACGCGGAACGGCCGGCGCCCTGACGCGCCGCCTCGGTCCCGAGCCGCCGGCGAGGGCGCCCCGCCCCGCGGAGGACCGCTCCCGGAGGACCTAGACCCCCGCCTCGTCGGAGCCGTCCAGGGGAGCCAGCAGCCTCTCCAACCCGCCCTCCAGGTCGAGCAGTTCGCGCTCGCTCCCGGGCGGCACCGCCCGCAGGGTGCGCTCCAGCCAGGCCGTGACGGCCGCGGCCGGGGCCCGCAGCAGCGCGTCGCCGCCGGGCGAGGAGAGCGCGACGCAGACCGCGCCGCGACCGCCGACCGTGGCCGGCCAGACCTTCACGTCCCCCTGCCCGCACGGCCTTAACACCCCTTCCACCAGCAGCTCCCGGGCGAAGCTCCAGCGCACGGGGTGCTCGGAGAGGGTGTCGAAGGTGAGGTGCACGGCGTACGGGTCGTGCACGTGGTAGCTGAGCCGTGCCGGGACGGTGGTGCTGTGCTCGGGGGACAGGACCAGGTCCAGCGTCAGTTCGCGTTCGATCGGAGTGTCCATGCGGTGCGCCCTTTCGTGTGCGGCTCTTCCGGGAGTTGCCGGGGATTCTCCTGGCCCCGCGGGGAGGGGGAGGGCGCAGGCCGTACGTCGTGGTGCGTTCCGTTCGGCGGGCCGGCGGGTTCCGCTGTCGCTGGATGGGGGTCGGGTCGCCGGTGGCCGGGGCGAGGGGCGTCCTCTCTCTGGTAGATGTGGACCCAGGGCTCCCCGGTTGCGCCGCCGGACGGGGAGCGACACACGCCACATCAACGGCCGAGCAGATACGGGACCGGACACATGAGCGCCCCTCCGTCAGCATCCGCCAACGGCAGCCCGGGCCCGGGCTACTACCCCGATCCCTCCATCCCGGGGTACATCCGCTACTGGAACGGCGCCGCATGGGTGCCCGGGACCAGCCGCCCCGAGCCCCGCGAGGGCGAGCCGATGCCCGCGGCGCCCCCCGGGGTGGCGGTGCGGGTCCCGCAGCCGTCCCCGTCGCCCGTGTCACCCGCGTCGCCCGCGTCGTCCGTATCGCCCCCGTCACCCGCGTCACCAGCGCCGTCCGTGCCGGAGGAGTCCGCGCGGGAGGAGACGGGCCCGGTCTTCCTGGACGAGGAGGAGCCCGGCGACGGCGCGGGCCCGTCCGCGCCGCCGGCGCCCGGCCCGGGCGGCTCGCTGCCGGAGGTGCGCGGGCGCGGAGAGGTGGAGGTCCGCCCCGGCGACCGGATGACCACCTGGGACGACCCCTCCCGGCTGCACGGCAACCGGCCCGAGCCCGCGTCCGCGTGGCAGGCCGACGCCGCCCGGCAGGCCGGATTCGACGGGGAGCGCGACGCCCGCGTCTCCTGGGGCGCGGGCGGCGGGGGAGCGGCAGGCCCCGCCCCCGCGCTGGGCGCGGGCCGCACCCCGCAGGCGCTGGGTCCGGGCTCCGACCCCCGCGGCGGCCGGGACCGCGCCGACGCCGGGCCGGCGGACGGCGAGGGCGTGCCGCCGCGTACGGAGGGCACCGTGCGGATGCGGCCCGTACGCCCCGAGGGCACCGCCCCGGCCGCGGGCGGACGGCCCGTCAGACGCGAGGACACCGTCGGGCTGCGCCGGGCCGAGGCCCCCGCCCCCGCACCCGCACCCGCACCCGCGCCGAGCGCCCCCGTGCCGGCCCCCGCTCCCGTCAGCCCGGCCTCCGTCAACCCCGCCCCCGTCGGCCCCGTGCCCGAGCAGCCCTCGTGGACGCGGCAGGTGCACGACCTGGCCCAGCGCGCCCCCGCGCCCGCCCCCGCGCCGAGCGCCCCCGTGCCCGCCTCCGCCGTGCCGCAGCAGCACCTCCCGGCCGGGCAGCCCGGCGGCCCCGAGCAGATCGTGCCCTGGCGCCCCCCGGTCAGCGACCCCTTCCTGCTGGCCGCCCAGCGGCAGGCCCGCCCCGCCGGGCTCGGACGCCGGCTGGGCGCCCGCCTGGTGGACGGCGTCCTCACCGCGGCGGTGGCCGCCGCGGTGGCCCTCCCGTTCGCCGGTCCCAGCGCCGACCACTTCCGGGCGCAGGTGGAGGCCGCCGAACAGGCGGGCGAGACGCGGCAGATCTGGCTGGTCGACGGTACGACCGGTGTCTACCTGGGGATCGTGCTCGGCGCCCTGCTGCTGTTCGGCCTCCTCTACGAGGTGCTGCCCACCGCCCGCTGGGGACGCACGCTCGGCAAGAAGCTGTTCGGCGTCACGGTGCTCGACATCGAGGAGCAGGATCCTCCGTCCTTCGGCGCCGCGCTGCGCCGCTGGCTGGTGTACGGACTGCTGTCGCTGGTGGGGATCGGCCTGGTGAACGTCCTGTGGTGCCTGTTCGACCGGCCGTGGCGGCAGTGCTGGCACGACAAGGCGGCGGGCACCTTCGTGGCGCGCGGCACGCAGGAGTCCGGTCCGGCCGGCTGACGCCCCGTGGGGAGTCCCCCGAACGGCCCACCCCTGATGCGCGGTACGCCCCGGCGCGGTCGACTCGGAGCATGAGGACGCGACGGACCCGACGGCCGCGCCGCCCCGCCGACGGGGGCGGTGGTGGAAGAGCGGGCGGGAGAGGTGGGAGAAGGGGCGGGGGGAGGGACGGCGGAAGGAGCGGCCGTACCGCCGGGGCGTTTCGCGCCCCGGCCCGCGCCCCGGCCGGGTCAGCGGCGCGACGAGGTCTGCGCCAGCCGCCGTTCGTCCCCGGTGCGTTCGGCCCCGCGCTGAACGGGCACCGCACCGGTCGCCGGACGCGGGGAGCGCCCGGCGGGCGCCTTGACCGCGACGAGCAGTCCGAGCGCGAGCGCCGCACAGGCGACGACCGCGACCCCGGCCCCCGAACGCGCCTGCGACACCAGCAGCATCACGAGGGCCGAGAGGATGACGGTGGCCGAACCGTAGGCGAGCTGTGCGGGATTCGGACGCGGCATGACGGAATCCGTCCTCCGGGATCGGGGGTGGAGGTCGCCGGACGGCGAACGTGGTCCGTCGAACGACTCTACGATGCCGGATGCCCGTACGGGGCCGCGGGTAAGCGTGACCTAACCCATCGTCGCGGACACGCCGATGCACAAGGGGCGCACGGAATCACACCTCGGACCCGTGGCCCGCCGACCGTTACTGTCCGGTCTCCGGACTCCGCAACTGGGTGGTCGGACACCGTACTTGCGTGGCGTGTTCAAATCAAGGACTGTTTTTTCGGCCGCCGCTCATGTCGAATGCCTCCACACGTGTGCACACGCGTGCCATGGCCATGCATGGGGAGGGCAATACCTAGTGAAGAGCCAACGGAGGACGATCAGATCCGCCGCACTGGCCACGACGGTCGCCGTCATAGGGGCGACCCTTCTGACCGCCGGCACCGCCTACGCCAGCGAGGGCACCGCACCCGACGGCCGCGACCCGGCCGCCGCGGAGCACGGGGACCACGCCCACGGTGACCACGCCAAGGACGGCCACAAGCACGGGAAGGCCAAGGACGGCAAGCACGTCGACCACGACCTGCCCGGCCCGCTCACCAAGAAGCAGCGTTCCCAGCGCCTTGCGGCCCTCGAGCGGCTGGCTTCCGGCCAGAAGCCCGTGACCAAGAACGGCTCCAAGGTCATGAAGCTCGGCGACGACAAGTACGTCGAGATGGAGCAGACGAAGACCGACAAGATCTTCACCATCCTCCTCGAGTTCGGCGACAAGGTCGATCCCCGGTTCGGCGGCACCCCCGGTCCGCTGCACAACCAGATCGCCGAGCCCGACCGCGAGCAGGACAACACCACGCTGTGGAAGGAGGACTTCAGCCAGGAGCACTTCCAGGAGATCTACTTCGGGGAGGGCAAGGGCTCGCTCAAGACGTACTACGAGACCCAGTCCTCGGGTAAGTACTCCGTCGACGGCATGGTCTCCGACTGGGTCAAGGTCGAGTACAACGAGGCCCGTTACGGCAACAACGCCTGCGGCCAGAGCACCTGCAACACCGTCTGGGACGCCGTCCGCGACGGCGTGAACCAGTGGACCGCCGACCAGAAGGCCGCCGGCCGCACCACCGAGGAGATCAAGGCCCAGCTGGCCGAGTACGA
The DNA here is from genome assembly GCF_029813835.1 of Streptomyces sp. DH37. GTDB lineage: Bacteria > Actinomycetota > Actinomycetes > Streptomycetales > Streptomycetaceae > Streptomyces. The sequence continues at coordinate 26,243 of NZ_JARVKV010000037.1, read as the reverse complement.
CCAGTGGGACCGCTACGACTTCGACGGTGACGGCGACTTCAACGAGCCCGACGGCTACCTCGACCACTTCCAGTTCGTCCACGCGGGCGAGGACGAGTCGGCCGGCGGCGGCGCGCAGGGCGAGGACGCCATCTGGGCGCACCGCTGGTACGCCTACGGCACCGACTACGGCAGGACCGGCCCGGAGTTCAACAGGGCCGGCGGCACCGAGATCGGCGACACCGGCATCTGGGTCGGCGACTACACCGTGCAGCCCGAGAACGGCGGCCTGGGCGTCTTCGCCCACGAGTACGGCCACGACCTCGGCCTGCCGGACCTGTACGACACCAACGGCGGCGAGAACTCCACCGGTTTCTGGACCCTGATGTCCTCCGGTTCCTGGCTGAACAACGGCAAGGACGCCATCGGCGACTGGGCCGGCGAGATGACCGCCTGGGACAAGCTGTCCCTGGGCTGGCTGGACTACGAGACGGCCAAGGCCGCCACCAAGTCCACGCACAAGCTGGGCGTCTCGGCCCACCAGGGCAAGAACCCGCAGGCGCTGATCGTGGAACTCCCCGAGAAGGAGGTCACGACCACCGTCGTCAAGCCCGCCGCGGGCAGCAAGCAGTGGTGGAGCGGCAGCGGTGACGACCTGCGCAACTCCCTGACCCGCAGCGTCGACCTGACCGGGGCCTCCTCCGCGTCGCTCGACCTCAAGGGCTGGTGGGAGATCGAGGCCGGTTACGACTACCTCTACACCCAGGTCTCCACCGACGGCGGCGCCACCTGGACCGCCCTGGGCGGCACCAGCAACGGCCGACCGATCGGCGAGGACGCCAGCGGCGCCCCCGCCCTGGACGGCACCTCCGGCGGCTGGGCGGACCTGTCCTTCCCGCTGGACGCCTACGCCGGCAAGAAGATCGACCTCCGCTTCCACTACCGCACCGACGGCGGTGTGGCGGAGAAGGGCTTCACCGCCGACGAGATCACCATCACCGCCGACGGCCGGGCCGTCGTCACCGATGGCGCCGAGGGCGACGACAACGGCTGGACGACGGAGGGCTTCTCCCGCATCGGGGAGTCGTTCTCCAACTCCTACCCGCAGTTCTACATCGCCGAGAACCGCCAGTACGTCTCGTACGACAAGACCCTGAAGACCGGGCCGTACAACTTCGGCTGGGCGAACACCCGCCCCGACTGGGTCGAGCGCTACCCCTACCAGAACGGTCTGCTGATCTGGCTGTGGGACACCTCGCAGCTCGACAACAACACCAGCGTCCACCCGGGCGAGGGTCTGGTGCTGCCGATCGACGCGCACCCCAAGGCCGAGAAGTGGGCCGACGGGACGCTGATGCGCAACCGCATCCAGTCGTACGACTCCACCTTCAGCTGGTACCCGACGCGCGGCATGACCCTGCACAAGAACGGCGTGGCCACCAAGGTCAGCTGGAAGGCGGGCAAGCCGTACTTCGACGACCGAAAGGGTACGTACTGGGACGAGTCCAACCCGACCGCCGGTGTGAAGGTGCCCGACACCAACACCCGCATCTCGATCGTCAACCAGCCGCTGAACGGCTCGACGATCACCGTCCGGGTCGGACCCTCCACCCGGTGACACCCGGATGACGCCGCGTTTCCCCAGGTCATCGCGGTGAGATAGGCAACGGTCGGCCGTCGCCCCCTAGCGGGCGGCGGCCGATCGTGCTGAGAATGCGCGTACCGTCCGCGGGGCGCCCGCGGGGCCTCCACGGGCCGGACCTGTTGTTGACGTGATGTATAACGGGGGAGTGGTGAAGATGGCGGGTGGTGGCTGGACCAGGCTGCCGGACGGCAGCGTGGTCGTGGCGCTCTCGGTGCCCCGGCCGGGGCCCGGTGAGCGGCGTGCCCGCTTCCTGGTCCACGCGGCCAACCGCTCCCGCGCCCTGACCCGGCTGCGCAACCTGGGTCTGCGCGCGGTCTACCTGCGCGGCAACACCGAGCCGCCCACCCCCGACGAGATCAGCGCCGTGCTGCACCACCCCGACGGCCTGGTCTGGCGCCCCGCGCCGCAGGACGCGCCCGGCGGGCCGGACGGCGGGACGCGCGCCGAGACGGGCTTCTGGAGGCCCATAGGGGCCCTGCGCCGCGCCGCCGCCGGCTAGCGGCCGGCGCGGCGCGGCGCACCCGGCCGGGTGGGCCCCGGCCCGGTCCCCCGGGTCCCTCAGGCCCCGCGCACCACCGGCTCGCCCGACAGCTCGACGCCCGCCCGGCGCATCTCCTCCAGCGCCGGCCCGGTGGTCTCCGCCGAGACCCCGGCCGTCATGCCGAGCAGCACCCGCGTGCGGAAGCCCTCGCGGGCCGCGTCCAGCGCGGTGGCGCGCACGCAGTGGTCGGTGGCGATGCCCACCACGTCCACCTCCGTGACGCCGTGGGAGCGCAGCCAGTCGGCGAGCGGGACGCCGTTCTCGTCCCTCCCCTCGAAGCCGCTGTAGGCGGCGGCGTACGCGCCCTTGTCGAAGACCGCGTCGATCGAGCCGGAGGCGACGGCCGGGGCGAAGTTCGGGTGGAAGCCCACGCCCTCGGTCCCGGCCACGCAGTGCGCGGGCCAGGAGCGGCGGAAGTCGGGGTGGTCGGAGAAGTGGTCGCCGGGGGAGACGTGGTGGTCGCGGGTCGCCACCACGTGGCGGTACCCGGCGGTCGTCTGCCCGACGAGGTCGGTGATGGCCGCGGCCACGTCGGCACCCCCCGCCACCGCGAGGCTGCCGCCCTCACAGAAGTCGTTCTGGACGTCTACGACGATCAGGGCCCGGTGCATGGTGCACACCTTTCGGCTGGAGTGGCTGGAGTGGGCAGTGTGGCTGGAGTGGTCAGTGTGGTCGGAGGGGGCGGGCCGACCGGAGCGGATGACGCGGACGGAGGCGGGGTCGTGTCCGACCTTAGACACTCGGCGTCCGCCGCGGGAGTGCGCGGGCGCGCGGCGCGCCTCATCCCCCGGCGTACTCGGTGGGCAGGACCGGCTCGCCGCGCGAGAGCTGGGTCGCCGACAGCGGCAGCCCGTCGCGGGCCCGTACGTGCCGCTCGCGGGCCGCCTCCAGCCGCTCGCGCGCCACGATCTCGCCGCCGCGGACCAGGTCCACCGTCAGCAGGTGGTCCGCCAGCTCCCCGGGCACCTCCCCGGTGCCGACGACCTCGGCCTCGGCCACGCCGTCCGCGTCCCGCCGCCGGGCGGCCCACTTCACGCCCCCCGCCGACGCCTTCCCGCCCATCGACTTCTTCGCCACCGGCCGCAGCGGCACGCCGGGGTCGGAGGAGTCGGCGCGGGCCACCAGCTTGTAGACCATCGAGGCCGTGGGGTGCCCGCTGCCGGTCACGAGCTGGGTGCCCACCCCGTAGGCGTCCACCGGGGCGGCGGCGAGGGAGGCGATGGCGTACTCGTCCAGGTCGCTGGTCACGATGATCCTGGTGTCCCGCGCCCCCAGGTCGTCGAGCTGCTGCCGCACCCGGTGGGCGAGCAGCAGCAGGTCGCCGGAGTCGATGCGCACCGCGCCCAGGCCCGGACCGGCCACCTCCACGGCGGTGCGCACGGCCTCGGCCACGTCGTAGGTGTCCACCAGGAGCGTGGTGCCGCCGCCCAGGGCCTCCACCTGGGCGGTGAAGGCGTCCCGCTCGGTGTCGTGCAGCAGCGTGAAGGCGTGGGCGCTGGTGCCGACGGTGGGGATGCCGTAGCGGAAGCCCGCGGCCAGGTCGGAGGTGGTGGAGAAGCCGCCGACGTACGCCGCCCGCGCCGCGGCCACGGCCGACAGCTCGTGGGTGCGCCGCGCGCCCATCTCGATCAGCGGCCGCCCGCGCGCGGCGACGGCCATCCGGGACGCGGCGGCGGCGACGGCCGAGTCGTGGTTGAGGATCGACAGGATCACCGTCTCCAGCAGCACGCACTCGGCGAAGGTGCCCTCCACGCGCATGATCGGCGAGCCGGGGAAGTACACCTCGCCCTCGGGGTAGCCGCTGATGTCGCCGCGGAAGCGGTAGCCGGCCAGCCACTCCAGGGTCGGCCCGTCGACGACGCCCCGCTCGCGCAGGAAGTCCAGGATCTCCGGCTCGAAGCGGAAGTTCGCCACCGCGTCCAGCACTCTGCCGGTGCCCGCCACCACGCCGTAGCGGCGGCCCTCGGGCAGGCGGCGGGTGAAGACCTCGAAGACGGAGCGCCGGTCGGCGGTCCCGCCGCGCAACGCCGCCTGCACCATGGTGAGTTCGTAGTGGTCGGTGAAGAGGGCGGTGGACGGCACGGCGACCGGCAGGCCCAGGTCTGCTGTGTTCATGGGACGGATGGTACCCCTAATCTCGTCACTTTGACGATATCGGGGCGCCGACGTGCGCGGCCGCCCGCCGGAGCCCCGTTTGCGCCACCACCCGGTCCGGGTGGCAGCATGGGACCCGTGAGCGACGACACACGCCGGACGACGACCCCTGCCGGCGCGGCCGTGGGGCCGCGCGCCGCGAGCCGCGTACCCGGTCCGGGCGCCGCCCATGTGGCGCGGCTGTCGGTCGCGCCCACCGAGACCACCCGCCCCGAGTCGGACCGGGTCCCCGAGGCGGTGTCCGAACCGGACGTCCCGTGGGTGACGGTCGTCCACAACGACCCGGTGAACCTGATGAGTTACGTGACCTACGTGTTCCAGACCTACTTCGGGTATCCGAAGGAGAAGGCCAGGAAGCTGATGATGGACGTCCACCACAAGGGCCGCGCGGTCGTCTCCAGCGGCAGCCGCGAGGAGATGGAGCGCGACGTGCAGGCCATGCACGGCTACGGCCTGTGGGCGACCCTCCAGCAGGACCGCTGATGGCCGGGCTCTTCCAGCCCGCGGCCGACGTGCCCGGAGGCGCCGCCGCCGCGCTCGACGAGGTGGAGATCTCCATCCTGCGCAGCCTCGCCGTCCAGCTCCTGGAGCTCATCGGGCCCGGCCCGGGTGCCGACGAGGCCGGCGGCGAGCAGGACCCGCTCGCCGCGCTGATGGCCGACGGCCCCACCGAGCCGCCGTCCGATCCGGCGCTGGCCCGGCTCTTCCCCGACGCCTACGGCGGTCCCGGCGCCGAGCGGGACCGGAGGACGCGCGAGGCGGCCGCGGAGTTCCGGCGCTTCACCGAGAACGAGCTGCGCGCCCGCAAGCGCGAGGACGGCCTCGCCGTCGTGCGCACCCTGGACGCGCTCACCCCCGGCGGCGACGGGGGAGCGGTGCTCACCCTCACCCCCGAGCAGTCGCGGCAGTGGCTCGGCACGCTCAACGACCTGCGGCTGACGATCGGCTCGCGGCTGGAGATCACCGACGACGAGGACGCCGACGAGCTGTACGGGCTGCCGGACGGCGACCCGCGCAAGCCGATGGTGATGGCGTACCTGTGGCTGGGTGCGCTCCAGGAGTCGCTCGTGGAGACCCTGATGCCCGACGCCTGACGTCGGGCGCCCGGCGCCGGCGCCCGACGGGGTGGTGCGGGGCGGTGTCGGCGCCCGACGGGGCGGGCCGGTGCGGTGCGGATCCGGCCCCGGCGGACCGGAATGTTTGTGCCATACATGAAAAGGCCGCTACGAGCCCGTCGAGTCACCCAGGGTGAGGAAAACTCTCCGGTAATCGGATGCGCCGCGCTTTTGGGCATGACGGTTGCCCGATTTCTCCCTGGATTCCCTTGTGTGACCCGACCGTAATGTGAGCATGTGATCCAGGTCACACCTTCACAGTCGCGCAGCGTGATAGGAACTCCCAACCCGATTTTTATCCGTGTCTTACAACTCGGAGAACATCGGAGGAAACTGCGCTCGAGACCGGACGACGAGGTTGGTCCGTCCGCCGTACCACCGGCAACCACCGTTGCACCCACCCCCACACGTCCCCGCAGCCGCGACAGCCAGAGGGAACCCATGGCAAACGAATCCTGGACGACCCAGATCGACAAGTCCATCAGCGACTTCGTCGACCCGGCCGCCACGTATCTCAGCGACATCGTCTTCTACACCATTCCGCTCGGAGACACCGAGTTCCCCTGGATCGTCGGCTGGCTCGTGGTCGCCGGACTGGTCTTCACCGGATACTTCGGCTTCGCCCAGGTCCGTCACCTGCCCAAGGCGCTCAAGCTGGTGCGCGGCAAGTACGACCAAAAGGACGCTCCCGGTGAGGTGAACCACTTCCAGGCCCTCACCTCGGCCGTCTCCGGCACCGTCGGCCTCGGCAACATCGCCGGTGTCGCCATCGCGGTCACCATCGGCGGCCCCGGCGCCACCTTCTGGATGATCATCTGCGGCCTCCTCGGCATGGCCACCAAGTTCGTCGAGTGCACCCTCGGCGTGAAGTACCGCGAGGTGCACGCCGACGGCACCGTCTCCGGCGGCCCCATGCACTACCTGCGCAGGGGCATGGACGAGCGCGGCCTCGGCGGCCTGGGCAAGGTGCTCGCCCTCGGCGCCGCCGTCGCGCTGCTGTTCTTCACCTTCTTCGGCGGCAACCTCTTCCAGGTCAACCAGAGCCTGGAGCAGCTCCAGTCCGTCACCGGCGGCGACGACAGCGTCTTCAGCACCTCCGGCGGCGCCCTCTTCTTCGGCATCCTGATCGCCGCCCTGGTCGCCCTGGTCCTCATCGGCGGCATGCGCTCCATCGGCGCCGTCACCAGCCGGCTGGTCCCCGCGATGGCGATCATCTACATCGTCGCCTGCCTCTTCGTCATCCTGACCAACATCACCGCCGTGCCCGACGCCATCTCGGACATCATCGTGGGCGCCTTCGCCCCCGAGGGCGTGGCCGGCGGCCTCATCGGCGCCCTGATCGTCGGCTTCCAGCGCGCCGCCTTCTCCAACGAGGCGGGCATCGGCTCGGCTCCGATCGCCCACTCGGCGGTCAAGACCAAGCGCCCCGCCACCGAGGGCCTGGTCGCGATGATCGAGCCGTTCATCGACACCGTCGTCATCTGCACCATGACCGCGCTGACCATCGTCATCGCCCGCACCCCGAGCTGGGAGGCGGCCCGCGAGGCCAACGCCAACGGCGAGCCGATCGCCTCCGGCGTCTCGCTCACCTCGGACGCCTTCGAGACCGCCATCTCCTGGTTCCCTTACATCCTGGCCGTCGCGGTCCTGCTGTTCGCCTTCTCCACGGTCATCACCTGGAGCTACTACGGCCTGAAGGCGTGGACCTACCTCTTCGGCCGCAGCAAGGCCAGTGAGACCGCCTACAAGGTGCTCTTCAGCCTCATCGTCGTCGCCGGCGCGCTGATGTCGCTGTCCTCCCTGGTCTCCATGGCCGACTCCTTCCTCTTCATGGCCGCGGTGTTCAACATCATCGGCCTCTACCTGATGGCGCCCGTCGTCAAGCGGGAGCTGGGCCGCGTCATCGAGTACATCCGCCGCCGCGACGCCGGCGAGAGCGACGAGCAGATCGAGGCCTCCGAGGCCGCCGGCGCCGCCGGGCCCGGCGGCGCCGGCGAGGCCCCCTCGCTCGCCAAGTGACACCGGCCGCCCCCGGGCGGCACGGCACCGCGCGGGGCCCCGCCCGTACCGCACACCGGTACGGGCGGGGCCCCGTCCGTGCGTCCTGCCTATGCTGTCGCCCATGCTGACCATCACCCAGGAACTGCACGACAAGATCGTGGCCCACGCCCGCCAGGACCACCCCGACGAGGCGTGCGGCGTCATCGCGGGCCCGGCCGGCAGCGGACGCCCCGAGCGCTTCATCCCCATGCTGAACGCCGCCCGCTCGCCCACGTTCTACGAGTTCGACTCCACGGACCTGCTGAAGCTCTACCGCGAGATGGACGACCGCGACGAGGAGCCGGTGGTCATCTACCACTCGCACACCGCCACCGAGGCCTACCCCTCGCGCACCGACGTCACCTACGCCAACGAGCCCGGCGCCCACTACGTGCTGGTCTCCACCGCCGAGTGCGGCAACGACGAGGGCCCCTTCTCCTTCCGCTCCTTCCGCATCGTCGACGGCGAGATCACGGAGGAGGAGGTCAGGGTCGTCCCCGCCTACGAGGGCTGATCCCGGATCCTGCCACCATGTGAGACGACGGGGTCCGCATGATGGAACAGGTATCCGAATCCGGAGGCGGGAATCGTTACGATGAGCCCATGGTTAACCACGACGTGAGCGATACCCGCCGGGGTACGTCCCCGGGCACGCTGCTCGTGGCACGCCTGCACGTCGATCTGTGCCGCCTCGCCAGCGCCGCGTGTCGGTGCTGTGCCGCCGCCCGCGACTGACCCGGACGGCCACTCCCGTGCGGCCCGCCGGCCGCACCCCGCGCACACGTACGGCCCGCACGCTTCCCGCTTCCGGCCTTCTCCCAGAGGAGCACACCCATGGCCATCGAGGTCCGCATCCCGACCATCCTCCGCACCTACACCGACGGCCAGAAGGCCGTCGAGGGCAACGGCGGCACCCTCGCCGAGCTCATCGAGGACCTGGAGAGCCGCCACAGCGGCATCCGGGAGCGGCTGGTCGAGGGCGACGAGCTGCGCCGCTTCGTCAACGTCTACCTCAACGACGAGGACGTCCGCTTCCTGGACGGCATCTCCACCAAGCTGAGCGACGGCGACAACGTGACCATCCTCCCCGCGGTGGCCGGGGGCATGCGCTGATGCGCTACGACTCGCCGATCGCCGCGGTGGGCAACACCCCCCTGGTGTGCCTGCCGCGGCTGTCGCCGTCCGAGGACGTCCGCATCTGGGCCAAGCTGGAGGACCGCAACCCCACCGGCTCGATCAAGGACCGCCCGGCCCTGCACATGATCGAGCAGGCCGAGAAGGACGGCCGGCTCACCCCCGGCTGCACCATCCTGGAGCCCACCTCCGGCAACACCGGCATCTCGCTGGCCATGGCGGCCAGGCTCAAGGGCTACCGCATGGTCTGCGTCATGCCGGAGAACACCAGCGAGGAGCGCCGCCAGCTGCTGGGCATGTGGGGCGCCGAGATCATCTCCTCCCCGGCCGCCGGCGGCTCCAACACCGCCGTGCGCGTCGCCAAGGAGATCGCCGCCGAGCACCCCGACTGGGTCATGCTCTACCAGTACGGCAACCCCGACAACGCCGGCGCCCACTACACCGGCACCGGCCCCGAGATCTACGCCGACCTGCCCTCGATCACCCACTTCGTCGCGGGACTCGGCACCACCGGCACCCTGATGGGCGCCGGCCGCTACCTGCGCGAGAAGGTCCCCGGCATCCAGATCGTCGCCGCCGAACCGCGCTACGACGACCTCGTCTACGGCCTGCGCAACCTCGACGAGGGCTTCGTCCCCGAACTGTACGACGAGACCGTCCTCACCACCCGCTTCTCCGTCGGCTCCGAGGACGCCGTCACCCGCACCCGCGAACTCCTCGCCCAGGAGGGCATCTTCGCCGGCGTCTCCACCGGCGCCGCCCTCCACGCGGCCATCGGCGTCGGCCGCAAGGCCGTCAAGGCGGGCCAGAGCGCCGACATCGTCTTCATCGTCGCCGACGGCGGCTGGAAGTACCTGTCCACCGGCATCTACACCGCGCCCACCACCGAGGCCGCGGTCGAGGCCCTCCAGGGACAGCTCTGGGCCTGACCCGGCCCGTCAGGCCCGCGCGGCCCGCTCCCCGCCGCCCCCGTACGGCCCGTTCCCGGCCGTACGGGGGCGCTCGCACCCCGCGGCCCCGCGCCGCGTGATCCCCGCCTCACCACCCCCCCGCCCTGGTGATTCCGCCCACAACGGAGCACCGTGGAGGAGCCACCGGCCCCCATGCGCCTTACGCTCAGGTAACCCCTCTTCCGGGCCACGGAGGTTCCTTCCCCTATGAAGCTCACCGTCGTCGGCTGCTCGGGATCGTTCCCGTCCGCGGAATCGGCCTGCTCCAGCTACCTCGTCGAGGCCGACGGCTACCGGCTCCTGCTCGACATGGGCAACGGCGCCCTGGGCGAGCTGCAGCGCCACTGCGGTCTCTACGACCTCGACGCCATCGTGCTCAGCCACCTCCACGCGGACCACTGCATCGACATGTGCGCGTACTTCGTGGCCCGGTACTACCGGCACGAGGGAGGGCGCTGCGAGGCCATCCCGGTCTACGGCCCCAAGGGCACCGAGCAGCGGCTGACCACGGCCTACGCCGACACCCCGTCCGACACCTCCATGAGCGAGGTCTTCGACTTCCGCGACCTCGCCCCCCGGAGCACCTTCCGCCTCGGCCCCCTGACCGTCACCGCCGACCAGGTGCGGCACCCGGTCGAGACCTACGGCTTCCGCGTCGAGCACGACGGGAAGGCCCTCGTCTACTCCGGCGACACCGGCCCCTGCGACGCCCTGTGCGGCCTGGCCGAGAACGCCGACCTCTTCCTGTGCGAGGCGTCCTTCACCGACGGCAAGGAGGACATCCCCGAGCTCCACCTCAACGGACGGCAGGCCGGGGAGTGCGCCGAGGAGGCCCGGGTCGGACGGCTGGTCCTCACCCACATCCCGCCGTGGACCGACCCCCGGCACAACCTGCGCGACGCGCGGGCGGCCTTCGGCGGGCCGGTGGAGATGGCCCGTCCCGGAGCCGTCTACGAGCTCTGACCGCACCCCGGCCGCACCCCGCCGGTCCGTGGCGGGTCCGTGGCCGGTCCACGGCGGCGCGGCCTACGCCCTGTACCGGTCCGGCTGGTCGTACCGGGTCGCCTCCTGCTCGGGGACCTCCTCGTCGGACTCCCGGCCCGGTGTCGGCAGGTCGAAGCGGACGATCGCGAACCGGAAGACGGCGTAGTACACCGCCGCGAAGCACAGGCCGAGCACCACCAGCAGCCACGGCCTGGACGCGATCCCCAGGTTCAGCAGGAAGTCGATCGCCCCGGCCGAGAAGCCGAAGCCGTCCCGCGCCCCCAGCGCCCAGCTCAGCGCCATCGAGACCCCGGTCAGCACCGCGTGGACCGCGTACAGCGCCGGCGCGACGAACATGAACGTGAACTCGATCGGCTCGGTCACCCCCGTGACGAAGGCGGTCAGCGCGATGGAGAGCATCATGCCGCCCACCACCTTGCGGCGCTCGGGCCGGGCGCAGTGGTACATCGCCAGGCAGGCGGCCGGAAGGGCGAACATCATGATGGGGAAGAAGCCGGTCATGAACTGCCCGGCCGTCGGGTCCCCGTGCAGGAAGCGCGCGATGTCCCCCTCGTAGCGGACCCCGCCGTCCTCGTGGGAACCGGCCTGGAACCACGGGAACGAGTTCAGCAGGTGGTGCATGCCCACCGGGATCAGCGCCCGGTTGGCCGTCCCGAAGACGCCCGCCCCCAGCGCGCCGGAGCCCACCAGCCACTCGCCGAAGCCGTGGATGGCCGCCCCCAGCACCGGCCAGGCGTAGCCGAAGACGACGCCCAGGCCCAGCCCCGCGAACGACGCCAGGATCGGCACCAGTCGGCGGCCGCCGAAGAAGCCCAGCCAGTCCGGCAGCTTCCTGCGGTGGTAGCGCTGGTAGAGCAGGGCGGTGACGACGCCCATCACCACACCGCCCAGGACGCCGGCGTCCGCCGGCCGGGCGACGCCCTCCTCCGGCGGCAGATTGGGGTCGGTGAAGGTGGCCATCACCTGCTGGAAGACCAGATAGCCCACGACGGCCGCCAGCCCCGTCGAGCCGTCCGCCCGCCGGGCGAAGCCGATCGCGATGCCGACGGCGAACAGCAGCGGCAGGTTGTCCAGCAGCGCCCCGCCGCCCGCCGCCAGGAACTCGGCGGTCCGGTTGACGGCGTCGGGGAAGCCCTCCCGGCCGAGCATGTCCTCGTACCCCAGACGGACCATCAGGGCCGCCGCGGGCAGCACGGCGATCGGCAGCATCAGACTGCGCCCGATGCGCTGGGCCACCGCCATCGCGCCCGAGCCGCGGCCCCTCCCGCGCCCGTCGCCCCCTCCGCCGCCGCGCCCGTCGTCGGATGCCTGAGCAGTGGCCGTGGTCATCGGCTTCCTCCCGTGGGGCCGTGCGGTCCGCGCCGCACCTCCGCAGCGCAAGCATCACAGGTGTCGCAAAATGCTGTAGGCAGGTTGTAACACGATCAAACGCCGCGAAGGGGACCAGGCGGGCGAGGATGCCGGCGGCGGCGGGGAGAGTGCCGGAATGCAGTACTCCGGACGCGGTTCGCCCCGCCCGGTCTTCCCGGCGGGGCGGGGAAGCGGTATGGAGCCCTTGAAGGCCCTCTCGCGAGGTGCGCATGACGTAGGTTAATGTGCCAATCAGGTCCATAGGGGACATAGGACGCGAGACGGGTCGATGCGAGTCGAGACGGCCGACGGCGGTCGGCGGGAAGGCGGAGGACATGGCCGGCAAAGCGGAGAACATCGTCGCCGGGCTCGGCGGCATCGACAACATCGTCGAGATCGAGGGCTGCGTCACCCGTCTGCGCACCGAGGTCGAGGACCCCTCCCTCATCGACGAGACCGCCCTCAAGGCCGCCGGCGCCCACGGCGTCGTCAGGATGGGATCCGCCGTCCAGGTCGTCATCGGCACCGACGCCGACCCCATCGCCGCCGAGATCGAGGACATGATGTGACCGCCTGACCCGGACCGGCCCGGACCGGATCCGGGCGGCCCCGCCCACCGGACCGCCCCGGCCGTTCCCCGAACCGGCCGTTCCGCCCGTGGCACTAGGCTCGCACCCATGTCACGCATCGACGGCCGCACAGCCGAACAACTCCGCCCCGTCACCATCGAACGCGGCTGGAGCAAGCACGCCGAGGGCTCCGTCCTCGTCTCCTTCGGCGACACCCGGGTCCTCTGCACCGCCAGCGTCACCGAGGGCGTACCCCGCTGGCGCAAGGGCAGCGGCGAGGGCTGGATCACCGCCGAGTACGCCATGCTGCCCCGCTCCACCAACACCCGGGGCGACCGCGAGTCCGTCCGCGGCCGCATCGGCGGACGCACCCACGAGATCTCCCGCCTCATCGGCCGCTCCCTGCGCGCCGTCGTCGACCTCAAGGCCCTCGGCGAGAACACCGTCGTCCTCGACTGCGACGTCCTCCAGGCCGACGGCGGCACCCGCACCGCCGCCATCACCGGCTCCTACGTCGCCCTCGCCGACGCCCTCGCCTGGGCCCGCGACAACAAACTCGTCCGCGCCAAGGCCCAGCCGCTGACCGGCACCGTCTCCGCCGTCAGCGTCGGTATCGTCGACGGCACCCCCCTCCTCGACCTCTGCTACGAGGAGGACGTCCGCGCCGAGACCGACATGAACGTCGTCTGCACCGGCGACGGCCGCTTCGTCGAAGTCCAGGGCACCGCCGAGGGAGTCCCCTTCGCCCGCACCGAACTCGACGCCCTCCTCGACCTCGCCGTCGCCGGCTGCGCCCGGCTCGACGACGCCCAGCGCCGGGCGCTGGACACGGGATCGCTGCCCGCGGCGTGAACACCGCCGCCCCGCCGTCCGGGTGACACCGAATGAGAAAGCGGCCGGGAACGCGGCGGGGCGCGGAACTTTGCGAGCGCTTTACGCGTCCTACAGGGCACGGGCCGTACGGGTCGAGCCGTGCGGCCCGTCCAGACAGAGAGGACCCCATGCGTCGCCGGACCACCCTCGCCGCACTCGCTCCCGTCGTCCTCGCCCTCCCCCTGGTGGGGTGCAGCGCCGTCCAGAACGCGCTGGACTGCGCCAACACCGCCGTCGTCATCGTCGACAGCGCCAACGCCCTCCAGCAGGCCGCCGCCGACGGGATCGAGAACCCCGCCGAGATCAACGAGTCCCTCAACCGCATCGACGAGAACCTCGACAAGATCACCGGAAGCACGGACAACGCCGACATCGGCAAGGTCGCCGAGGACCTCCAGAAGTCCGTCGACAACGTCCGCGAGTCCGTGGAGCAGGGCAAGGCCCCCGACGTCGGCCCCGTCGTCGACGCCGCCGACGAACTGACCCAGGTCTGCACCCCCGGCTGACGGGAGCGGCCCGGCGCCGGCCGGCCCGGTGATTCCGGCGGCCGGACGGGGATAATCGGTCCCCATGAGCCAGCGCCTGATCCTCGCCACCCGCAACGCCCACAAGGTCCGAGAACTGGAGGCCATCCTCTCCGCCGCCGGACTGGACCTCGCCCTGGTCGGAGCCGACGCCTACCCCGAAGTCCCGGACGTGAAGGAGACCGGCACCACCTTCGCCGAGAACGCGCTCCTCAAGGCGCGCACCCTGGCCCAGGCCACCGGCGTACCCGCCGTCGCCGACGACTCCGGCCTGTGCGTCGACGTGCTCGGCGGAGCCCCCGGCATCTTCTCCGCCCGCTGGTCCGGACGCCACGGCGACGACAAGGCCAACCTCGACCTGCTCCTCGCCCAGCTCTCCGACATCGACGACGCCCACCGCGCCGCGCACTTCGCCTGTGCCGCGGCCCTGGCCCTCCCCGACGGCACCGAACGCGTCGTCGAGGGCCGTCTGCCCGGCACCCTGCGCCGCGAACCCGCCGGCACCGGCGGCTTCGGCTACGACCCCATCCTCCAGCCCGACGGCGAGACGCGCACCTGCGCCGAGCTCACCCCGGACGAGAAGAACGCCATCAGCCACCGCGGCCAGGCGTTCCGCGCCCTGGCCCCGGTGATCCGGGAACTGCTGGCCTGACGGCCGCCCCGTCGGGCCGGTCGCCCCGACAACGCCGAAGGCCCGGCTCTCCGAGCCGGGCCTTCGAATCCAAGGTCTGTGCGGCCGGAGGGACTCGAACCCTCAAGGGATTTCTCCCACAGCATCCTAAGTGCTGCGCGTAGGCCAATTCCGCCACGGCCGCTGGTCGTACGCCATCGTATCGGCCCAAGGGCACCCCGCGCAGGCGGGCGCGAGTCAGCCGGTGACAGGGCGTCCCCTCCGCCTCCGGCCCCCGCGGCACCAGGTCGCGGTGATCGCGTGGCAGTTCGGGCAGAGGAGCCGGAGGTTGCCGGGACGGTCGTCGCTCCAGTCGCCGTTGACGTGATCGACTTCGAGTGTCATCGGCCGCCCGTGCCATACGGGGCCCGTACCGCACTCGGCGCACCGCTCGGCGACACCGATCTCGCGCAGTGCCCGGCGGAGTACGGCCGTCCTCGTGCGCCGTTCCCCGTTGTGCCTCACCAGGACCTCGTCAGGCCGTCCGGCCGGTGCCGTGCCGCTCCTGCCGCGTTGATGCGCCTGGCCGAGGAAGTGCGAGACGTCAATTCCGTTCTGTGAGATCCACCGGCGGAGCGCGGCACGGGAGCGGGCGTTGTCCGGCCGCCCCAGCCGTCTCAGGACGGCGGCGATGGACCTGGACTCCGCCACGGCGTCGCGCAGTTCGCCGATCGGCGGACACGGCACGATCCGTTGCCCCGGCCGTCGGGGTGCGGGGAAGTGCGACACGTCGATGCCGAAGTGGGCGAAGCGCCGGAGGAGGTGGCGGCGGAGCTGGTGGTAGGGCCGGATGCCGAGGTAGGCGATGACCTCGTCGATGTCGGCGCATGTCCCGGCCGCTTCGGCCAGCACCTCCCGCGTGTAGCGCGTACCGCTCATCGCGCCGTCTCCGCGCGGCGCTTGCCGCGGCCACGGTAGCTCCCCGTCGTGGAATGGCAGTTGGGGCAGAGCAGCCGCAGATTGCCGATGCGGTTGTCCCGCCAGTCACCGTTGAGGTGGTCCACTTCGAGCGGCAGCGGGCGGCCTCGCCAGACGGGCGGGACCCCGCACAGCGCACAGACGTCGGAGACGCCGAACTCCAGCATGTGCCGCTTGAGGCGGCTGCCGGGAACGCGCCGGGCACGAGGGCCGTCCGCCTTGACCAGTACCTCCCGCGCCGTACGGCGTCTTCCGCGGCCGCGGGAGTCGGGCCGGGTGACGAAGTGCGAGGTGTCGATGCCGAGAGCCCTGATCTTCCGGCCGATGTGCGTGTGGTGGCCGCCGACGACGTCGAGGCCGAGGTGACGCAGGACGCCGCACACACTCGTCGAGGCCCCGACGGCCTCCTCCAGGACCTCTCTGGTCCAGCGCTCCCCCTCGCGCCGGAAGTGCGAGACGTCGATCCCCATGGACTTCATGCGAGCGTGGACGTAGCGTCGCGTTCCGCTCCTCGGATCGACTCCGAGTTCGACCAGTGCCCCGGTGAGCGTCGTCGACGACGCCGCGGCCCGGGCGAGGCGCTCGCGTGTGTACGGGCTTGCCACGGCCCCTCCCCCTCGCTTCCCCGTCCGCGCGGTGTTCGTTCGGTCGTCCGTCGCGGACTCGCACTGGTCAACGAACGGCGCGCCGGGTGGTTACGCCGGGTGGGGGAGGGGGCGGGGCAGAGGGCGGCCGGAAGGCGGACGGAGGGCGTTCAGAGGGCGGACGGAGGGCGCTCGGAGGGCAGTCAGAGAGCGAGGTCCCGGATGAGCTTGGCGACGTGGCCCGTGGCCTTGACGTTGTACAGCGCCCGCTCGACCTTCCCCTCCTCGTCGACGATCACCGTGGAGCGGATGACGCCCGTGACGGTCCTGCCGTAGAGCTTCTTCTCGCCGAAGGCGCCGTACGCCTCCAGGACCTTCTTCTCCGGGTCGCCGACGAGGGTGACCCGCAGGCTCTCCTTCTCCCGGAACCTGGCGAGCTTCTCCGGCTTGTCGGGGGAGACGCCGATCACGTCGTAGCCCGCGCCGGCGAGGAGCTCGAGGTTGTCGGTGAAGTCGCAGGCCTGCTTGGTGCAGCCCGGGGTGAGGGCGGCGGGGTAGAAGTAGACGATGACCTTGCGCCCGGCGTGGTCGGCGAGCGAGACGGGGTTGCCGTCGGCGTCGGGCAGGGTGAAGGCCGGTGCGGTGTCGCCGGGTTGCAGTCGCTCGCTCATCCGTACTCCTCGGGCGGGGCTCTCCGGTCCCCGGGGCCGGGGTCCGTTATCGGTTCGAAAGCCTAGCCACGGGGTGTGACGGGGGTGGCGCGGGGCATCGGACGGGAGGGAACTGCCACACTGTCCGGTGGCCGGAAGCCCGGTACACGGCAGCCCGGGTGGGGCAGACGAGACGGACGAGACGACGGAGGCAGTGCGGTGTCGGAAGCCAGGACCCCCGCGGAGATCGAGGCGGAGATCGTCCGCAGGCGGCAGGAGCTCGCCGAGACGCTGGACGAACTGGCGGTGAGGGTGCACCCGAAGACGATCGCCGGCGACGTGCGGGCGCGGGCGGCGTCGGCCGTCGACCGCACGGCGGGCCGGGCGTACGTCGCGGTGAACCACGCGCTGTCGGACGTGCGGGACCGGTTCACGGACGAGGACGGGCGGCCGCGGGCGGCCCGGATCGTGCCGGTGGCGCTGGTGGTGGTCGGGGTGGCCGGGCTGCTGGTGGTGTCGTCCCGGCGCAGGCGCCGCTGAGCGGCGGCGAGGCGGGCTGAGATACGGTTTCGCCGTGAGCTCCAAGACGTCCCACCACGACAAGCTGCCCATCCGGATGCTGCACGACCGGGTGCTGGTGCGTACCGACATCCCCGAGGGCGAGCGCCGTTCCTCCGGCGGCATCGTCATCCCGGCGACGGCCGCGGTCGGCCGCAGGCTGAACTGGGCCGAGGTGGTCGCCGTCGGGCAGAACGTGCGCACGGTGGAGCCCGGTGACCGCGTGCTGTTCGACCCGGCCGACCGGGCCGAGGTGGAGGTGCGCGGGGTCGCGTACGTGCTGATGCGCGAGCGCGACCTGCACGCGGTGGCGGCCGAGCGGCTGCAGGGGTCCGAGGACTCCACCGGCCTGTACCTGTAGGTCCACCGGTTCCGTACGCGCGGGCCCCGCGGTCTTCCGCGGGGCCCGTCGGTCCGCCCGGCCTACGGCCGGGGGGTGCGGGAGGCGCCGGAGGACGCCTCCGGGCGCGGCCCGGGGGAGTTCCCCGCCGAGGGGGGCGGGGAGGACCCGGCCGGGTTCCTGCCGTCTCCTCGCTCGGCGGGGGGCCTCGCCGTCCGGTCCGCGGGCTTCCCCGCGGGTTTCTCCGTCGATTTCTGCGCCGACTTCTGCGTCGGCCTCTCCGCCGTCTTCTCCCGGGCCTTCCCGTCGGACTTCCCGTGCTCTCCGGACTTCCCGTCGGACTTCCCGGGTGCGCCGGACTCCTGGGGCGCCTTCCGGGTCTCCCCGGGGCCGGGCCTGCCGTTGGCCCCGTCGTCCGGCGTGTCCTCGCCGTCCGCGGCGTTCCCGGCGTCGTCCCTTCCGGGGCCGGGGGAGCCGGAGGCGTCCGGGGCGTCCCCGCGGTCGCCGACCTGGGTGGGGTCCTCGTCCGGGGCGTCCGAGGCGTCCGGGGAGGCGCTGCCGGAGGGGTCGGGGGAGGCCTTGGGAACGCGGTCCTTCCCGCCGGGCTTGAGTTCGAAGTCCTTGACGGGGGTGTCGCGCAGCGCCTGGGCGGTGTAGGCGGCCCAGATCCGGGCGGGGATGCCGCCGCCGTTGACGCGGGCCAGTCCGGCGGCGCCGTAGAGGGACTTGTGGACGCCGGTCTCGGGGTCCTGGCCCATGACGGCGACGACGGTGGCGAGGTCGGGGGTGTAGCCGGCGAACCAGGCGGCCCGGTCCTCCTCCGCGGTGCCGGTCTTGCCGGCGGCGGGGCGTCCGGCGGCCTGGGCGGCGGTGGCGGTGCCGTTCCTGACCACGCCGCGCAGGACGGCGGTGGTGGCGTCGGCGGTGGCGCGGGAGACGGCCCGCAGGGTGGCGGACTCGGGGATCCGGACGCGCTCGCCGCCGTGCCTGATCTCCTTGACGAGGGTGTGGTCGACGCGCTCGCCGTGGTTGGCGAGGGAGGCGTACGCCTGGGCCATGTCGAGGGTGCTGGGGGTGGAGGTGCCCAGGGAGACCGAACCCTGGGCCTCGGCCATGCCGGGGGTGGTGTCGGGGAGGCCGAGGCGGATGGCGGTCTCCTTGACCTTCGCGGGGCCGACGTCCACGCCCATCTGGGCGAAGACGGCGTTGACGGACTTGTCCATGGCCTTGCTGACGGTGATGTCGCCGTAGTCGACCTGGTCCTCGTTCTCGGGTTTCCAGGTGGTGGGGCCGTCGGGGCCGATGACGGTGCGCCCGCTGTCGCCCTCGTAGGTGGTGTTGGGGCCGATGAGGTCGCCGCCGCGGGTCCTGGCGCGGTGCTCCAGGGCGGCCGCGTAGACGAAGGGCTTGAAGGTGGAGCCGGGCTGGTAGTCGCGGCGGGTGGCGTTGTTGACGAACTGCCGGGTGTAGTCGACGCCGCCGTACATGGCGACGACCTCGCCGGTGTCGGGGTCGATGGAGGTGCCGCCGGCGCGGACGTGGCGGTCGACCTCGCGCTCCTCGCTGAGCTGGGAGATCAGTTCGCGTTCGACGGCCTCGACCAGGGCCTCCTGTTTGCGGCGGTCGATGGTGGTGGTGATGCGGAAGCCGCCCTGGGCCAGGCGTTCCTCGCTGAGGACGTCCCGGGCGACGAGGTGGTGTTTGACGGCCTCGACGAGGTAGCCGCGCTGGCCGGACAGGCCGGTGGGGGGCTTGGCGGGGTCGGGCTCGGGGAATTCGGCGGCGGCGCGTTCGCGGGGGGTGAGCCAGCCTTCCTTGACCATGCCGCCGAGGACGTAGTTCCAGCGGGCGACGGCGCGCTCCCGGTTCTCGGGGTGGGCGGCGACGTCGTAGAGGTTGGGGGAGTTGAGGAGGGCCGCGAGGTAGGCGCCCTCGGCGGTGGTCAGGTCGCCGGCGTCCTTGCCGTAGTAGGCCTGGGCGGCGGCCTGGACGCCGTAGGCGTGGCGGCCGAAGTAGCTGGTGTTGAGGTAGCCGGCGAGGATCTCGTCCTTGCCCACCTCGCGGTCCAGCTTGAGGGCGATGAAGAACTCCTTGGTCTTGCGGGTGAGGGTCTGCTCCTGGCCGAGGTAGTAGTTCTTGACGTACTGCTGGGTGATGGTGGAGCCGGACTGCTTGCCCTCGCCCCGCAGCATGTTCCAGCCGGCGCGGATCATGGCCTTCACGTCGACGGCGGGCTGGTGGTAGAAGTCCCGGTCCTCGGCGGCGAGCACGGCCCGCCGGACGCTCTCGGGGACGTCGTCGAGCTCGACGTTCTGGCGGTTGATGTCGCCGTCGCGGGCGAGCTGGGTGCCGTCGGAGTAGAGGTAGACGTTGTTCTGGGCGGCGGCCGTGGAGTTGGGTTCGGGGATCTCCACGAGCGCGTAGCCGGCGATCAGCGTTCCGGCGCCCGCCAGGAGGACCACGGCGGTGGCGCCCAGGAGGGTCCGCCCGGTGGGCAGCAGCCGCCGTGGACCGGTGCGCCGCGGCGGGGGTTTCTCGTCGCCGTTGAGCTCCTCGGGATCCTCGCTCATGACCGCAGGGCTCCTTGTCGGTATGGGTCTTTCGTACCGTTTTCTTGCGGATCACCCCGTAGGACACTCTTGCATCATCCGCGCCGATGGGCGAGGCAGGGTCACACCGGTGGCGGTGCGGGGCGGTCTCTCGGCGGCCTCCGGACGGGTGAACGGGCGTGCGGGCGGGCCGCCGGACGGTCCGTTAATCGCTGGCCGCCGGCGGCGCAGGGTGGCTAAGCTCTCACGCTCCGCCATCACCCGGGAGGCCGTCCGGCGGCCGCCGGGAGTCCGTCACGGAAGACACCGGGGGCCAGGGTGCACGCGTCCCGTCTCTACCTCGCCGTCGCGGGCGGCGGGTTCCGCCGCCACGTCGCCTACCGGGCGGCCACCGCGGCGGGCGTGTTCACCAACACCGTCTTCGGCTTCATCCTCTCCTACACGTTCATCGCCCTGTGGAGCGAGCGCCCGCACCTGGGCGGCTACGACCGGGCGCAGGCGCTGACGTTCGTGTGGACCGGGCAGGCGCTGCTGGCCGCGATGGCGCTGCTGGGCGGCGGGTTCCAGGAGGAGCTGCAGGAGCGCATCCGCTCGGGGGACGTGGTGGTGGACCTGTACCGGCCCGTGGACCTCCAACTGTGGTGGCTGGCCTCCGACCTGGGGCGGGCCGCGTTCCAGCTGCTGGGCAGGGGCGCGGTGCCGATGGCCGTCGGCGCGCTGGCCTTCCCGCTGGCGCTGCCGGCCGATCCGCTGGTGTGGGCGGCGTTCGCGCTGTCGGTGGCGCTGGGGCTGCTGGTGGGCTTCGCGGTGCGCTACCTGGTGGCGCTGAGCGCGTTCTGGCTGCTGGACGGTGCGGGGGTGAACATGCTCAGTTCCCTGCTGTGCGTGTTCTTCTCCGGGCAGCTGCTGCCGCTGACGGTCTTCCCCGGGGGGTTCGGCGAGGTGGTGCGCCTCCTGCCGTGGGCGGCGATGCTCCAGGTGCCCGCCGACGTCCTGCTGGGCGAGCACCGGGGCGCGGGGCTGGCGGCCGCGCTGGCGTTCCAGGGCTGCTGGGCGGTGCTGCTGCTGGCGGCGGGGCGCGCGGTGCAGTCGGCGGCCACCCGCAAGGTGGTGGTGCAGGGTGGCTGAGACCGGGGCGGGCGCGGGTGCGGGCGCGGCTGCGGCTGCGGCTGTGGCTGTGGAGAGGGAGGACTTCGAGGGACGGCTCGCGCTGCTGTGGCAGGGGCTGCGGGCGTACGTCCTGATCACGGCGATGTGGGTGCGCTCGACGCTGGCCTACCGCACGTCGTTCGTGATGATGGCGATCGGGAACCTGCTGGTGAGCGGGCTGGAGTTCGCCAGCATCGCGATCATGTTCTCGCACGTCGGCGTGCTCGGCGGGTTCACGCTGCCCGAGGTGGCGTTCCTGTACGGGACGACGGGTGCCGCCTTCGGGATCACCGAGCTGCTGATGGGCTCCACGCAGCGGCTGGGCGCCCGGGTGAGGGACGGGACGCTGGACACGCTGCTGGTCCGCCCCGTGCCGGTGCTGGCCCAGGTGGCCGCCGACCGCTTCGCGCTGCGGCGGGTGGGGCGGATCGTGCAGTCGCTGGCGGTGCTGGGCTGGTCGCTGACGCTTGTCGAGGTGGACTGGACGCTCTGGCGGGTGGCGCTGGTGGCGGTGATGGTGCCGAGCGGGGCGGCGATCTTCGGTGCGCTGCTGGTGGCGGGGGCGGCCTTCCAGTTCTGGGCGCTGGACGCCGCCGAGGTGCAGAACGCGTTCACCTACGGCGGCAACACCCTGCTGCAGTACCCGCCGACGGTCTTCGCCGGGGAACTGGTGCGCGGGGTGACGTTCGTCGTCCCGCTGGCCTTCGTCAACTGGCTGCCCGCGCTGCGGGTGCTGGGCCGGGACGATCCGCTGGGGCTGCCGGGGTGGGCGGACTTCGCCTCGCCGGCGGTGGCGCTGGTGTGCTGCGCGCTGGCCGGGCTGGCGTGGCGGGCGGGGCTGCGGGGTTATCGGAGCACGGGGAGCTAGGCGGCGGGAGGCCGGACGGGATGGGCGACGGCGGCGGGAACGGGCTCGGCGAGGACGGGTTCATCGAGCTGGACGGTGTGGAGAAGGTCTTCCGGGTGCGGCGGAAGGCCGGGCGCTGGCGCCGCGAGGTGCACGGGGTGCGGGCCGTGGACGGGATCTCCTTCCGGGTGCCGCGCGGCCGGATGGTCGGCTACATCGGCCCGAACGGGGCGGGGAAGTCGACCACGATCAAGATGCTGACGGGCGTGCTGACGCCCAGCGGCGGCCGGATCCGGGTGGCGGGCGTGGACCCGTCCCGGGAGCGCGTCCGGCTGGCCCGGCGCATCGGCGTGGTCTTCGGGCAGCGCACCACGCTGTGGTGGGACCTGCCGCTGCGGGACTCCTACGCGCTGGTGCGGCGGATCTACCGGGTGCCGCAGGCGCGCTGGCGCGCCAACCTGGACCGCTGCGTGGAACTGCTGGAACTGGGCGGCCTGCTGGACGTGCCGGTGCGGCAGCTGTCGCTGGGGCAGCGGATGCGCGGCGACATCGCCGCGGCCCTGCTGCACGACCCGGAGGTGCTGTACCTGGACGAGCCGACCATCGGGCTCGACGTGGTCAGCAAGGCCCGGGTGCGCGGCTTCCTGCGCGAGGTCAACGCCGAGCGCGGGGTGACGGTGCTGCTGACCACCCACGACCTGACGGACATCGAGCAGCTGTGCGACCGGGTGATGGTCATCGACCACGGCCGCCTGGTGTACGACGGCGCGCTGGAGGGCCTGCACCGGGTGGGCGGCAGCGAGCGCACGCTGGTGGTGGACCTGGCGCGGGAGGCGCCGCCGATCCGGGTCGGGGGCGCGCGGACGGTGCGGGTGGAGGGCCCGCGCCAGTGGCTGGCCTTCCCGGCGGACGCGTCCGCGGCGCCGCTGGTGGCGCGGATCGCCGCGGAGCACCCGCTGGTGGACCTGTCGGTGCGCGAGCCGGACATCGAGGACGTCATCGCCCGGATGTACGCGCGGGACGCCGCGGGGCCCGCCGGTCCCGCGGCGTCCGTCCCGGCCTCCCGGGGCCCTGTGGAACGCCCTGCGGAGCCCGGCCGGTCGGAACCCGGCCGGTCGGAGCCCGGCCGGTCAGAGCCTGGCCGGTGAGGCGCCCCTGAGCAGGTTCGGGTCGAGCGCCTCCGCCATCGCGCGGAAGCCGCTGTCGCTGGGGTGGAGGTGGTCGCCCGAGTCGTAGACGGGGAGCAGCCGCTCCGGGTGCGCGGGGTCGCGCAGGGCCGCGTCGAAGTCGACGACCGCGTCGAAGACGCCGCCGCGGCGGATCTGCTCGTTGACCTGCTGCCGTACGGCCTCCAGGCGCGCGGTGTGCTTGCGGTGCCCGCCGAACGGCATCAGCGTCGCCCCGATCACCCGCAGCCCGCGCCGGTGGGCGCGCTGGGTGAGCTCCTCCAGGCCGTCCACGATCCTGCCGGGATCGGTCTGGTGGGGCGACTTGAGGATGTCGTTGATGCCGAGCTGGATCACCAGGACCCGCGCGCCGGTGCGCGAGAGCGCGTCCCGCTCCAGCCGGGACAGTCCGCTGGGCCCGCTGCCGGGGGAGTTGGCGGGGGCGTCCAGGAGGATCCGGTTCCCGCTGATGCCCTGGTTGAGGACGCTGTAGGCGGGGGCGCCGCGCTCGGTGCGCAGCCGGTCGGCGAGGAAGTCGGTCCAGCGGTGGTTGGCGCCGACGCTGGAGGTGATGCCGTCGGTGATGGAGTCGCCGAACGCGACGACGGCGCCCTCGGCCTCGTGCGTCCACACGTCCACGGCGGTCAGGTGGCGCCAGTACGTGGTCTGCTCGGTGTAGGCGGTGCCCTCGGTGTCGGCGGCCCGGTCGCCCCGGGCCAGGTAGCTGGTCTGGCGCGCGGAGGGGTGGTGGGTGACGGCGCCGGAGCCGGTGGGGGAGTAGAGGGTGACCAGCAGGTCGGCGGCGGCGGGCACGTTCAGCCGTACCGCGTCGCTGGTGACGGCGTCCCCGACGGGGACGGTCACCTCCGTCCGGCCGCCGAAGGTGAGCCGGCGCATGCTGCCGGGCGCGGCGTCGGGCGCGCTGGGCGCGGCGGCCAGGGCGAGGGTGGCGTGGGTGACGGTCAGCGGACGGGTGCCGAAGAGGTTCGAGATCTGGATCCGGGCGGCGCTCCCCCCGACGGAGGTGTGCACCACGTTCCGCAGGGAGGCGTCCGGGTGGCCGTCGGGTGCGTTCGGTTCGGCGGCGGCCGGGGAGGCGGACCAGGTGCCCACCCAGGCGCCGGAGGACGCGGGCGCGGCGTTCTCGCCGCCCCGCGGGGCCGCGGTGTCCGGGGCGCCGCCCCGGACACCGAAACCGACGAAGACGGCGCTGGAGACCAGGACCACGACGGCCGCGAGCCCTGCCAGCAGGGCGTATCCCATGTTCCTGCTCACGGGCGGCAGCCTCGCTCGTACACGGAAGAGTCCCCCCTCGGGCGGCGAAGGCCCAGGCGTGCGAAGTGATCGGCGGTTTCCCCATGATCCCACGGCAGTTGGGGTGCCCCGGCGGGGAGTCCCCACCTGTTACGTGATCGATGGACGGACGCGGGCGGCGCCGTTTCCGTTCCACCGGCGGCTCCTTGCGACAATTGCGGACGGGGACGGTGGGAACGGGTGGAGTTGATGGAACGGACGACGGACGAGAAGACCTCCGGGGACGCCGCGCCCGGGACCGGCACACGGGCCGGCACCCGGGCGCCGGCCAGGCCCGCCTTCGACCCGGCCGCCTTCACGGCGGCCGACGAGGAGAAACGGCGCGGAGTGCGCCGGATGAAGGCCATCGCGACGGGCGCGCTGCTGGTGGCGGCGGTGGTGTTCGCGCTGGCCACCTGGGCGGAGAACGCGGGGGCGGGCGCCTGGGCGGGCTACGTGGCGGCGGCGGCCGAGGCGGGCATGGTGGGCGCGCTGGCCGACTGGTTCGCGGTGACCGCGCTGTTCAAGCGGCCGATGGGGCTGCCGATCCCGCACACCGCGATCATCCCGACCAAGAAGGACCAGCTGGGCCGCAGCCTCGGCGACTTCGTCGGCGACAACTTCCTGGCCGAGGAGGTGGTGCGGCGGCGGCTGCGCTCGGTGGGCATCGGCGGCCGGCTGGGCGCCTGGCTCGCCCAGCCCGCCAACGCCGACCGGGTGACGGCCGAACTGTCCACCGCGCTGCGCGGGGCGCTGACCGTGCTGCGGGACAACGACGTGCAGGCGGTGGTGGGCGAGGCGATCACCCGCCGCGCCCACGCCCGGGAGATCGCGCCGAGCCTGGGCCGGGTGCTGGAGCGGCTCGTCGCCGGCGGCGGCCACGCCCGGATCGTGGACCTGGTGGTCTCCCGGGGCCACGACTGGCTGGTGTGGCACAGCGACTCGGTGATGGACGCGGTGGCCGGCGGGGCGCCGGGGTGGACGCCGCGCTTCGTGGACCGCAAGGTCGGCGAGCGCGTCTACAAGGAGCTGCTGCGCTTCGTCGGCGAGATGCGGGACATGCCCGACCACCCGGCGCGCGAGGCGCTGGACCGCTTCCTGCGGGACTTCGCCGGCGACCTGCAGTCCGACGACGGCACCCGGGCGCGGGTGGAGCGGCTGAAGTCGGAGATCCTGGACCGCGACGAGGTGCAGGACCTGATCGCCTCGGCGTGGTCGTCGGTGCGGGCCATGATCGTGGCGGCGGCGGAGGACGAGCGCAGCCAGCTGCGGCTGCGGGTGCGCACCTCGGTGCTCTCGCTGGGCGCGAGGCTCTCGGCGGACGGAGGGCTGCAGGGCAAGGTCGACGGCTGGATCGAGGGGGCGGCGGCGCATGTCGTCACCACCTACCGGCATGAGATCACGTCCCTGATCACCGAGACGGTCGAGAGCTGGGACGCCGAGCACACCTCCCGCAAGATCGAGGCGAACATCGGCCGCGACCTGCAGTTCATCCGCATCAACGGCACGGTGGTGGGCGCGCTGGCGGGCCTGGCCATCCACACGGTCGCCCACGCGCTGGGCGGCTGAGGCGCGCCCGGGAAGCGGGGCGGGGGCCCCGGCGGGCCGCCGCCCCGCGCCCGCCCGGGCCCCGGCGGCGG
>NZ_JARVKV010000036.1 GCF_029813835.1 Streptomyces sp. DH37 | reverse complement strand
TCGGCGGTGTGACCGGCGGCGCGTCAGCCGCCGATCACCTTCAGGAAGGCCGCCACCGTCTCCGCCATCGCCTCGCGCGCCGGGAGCAGGTATCTGCGGGGGTCGACGGTCCGCGTGTCCCCGGCCAGGAAGGCGCGGACGGCGCCGGTGAAGGCGGTGTTCAGCGCCGTCCCCACGTTGATCTTGGTCATGCCGGCCGCGACCGCCCGCCGCAACTCCCCGTCCGGCACCCCGGAGGAGCCGTGCAGCACCAGCGGCACGGGGACGGCGCCGCGCAGCTCGGCGATGAGGCCGTGGTCGAGGGCGGCGGTCCGCTCGGTCATCGCGTGGGAGCTGCCGACCGCGACGGCGAGGGCGTCCACGCCGGTGGCGGCCGCGTACGCCGCGGCCTCGGCCGGGTCGGTCCGCACCCCGGGGGCGTGCGCGTCGAGCGTGCCGCGCCCGCCCTCCGGCTCCGGGTCGCCGGGCTTGCCGCCGACCCGGCCCAGCTCGGCCTCCACCCACATCCCGTGCCCGTGGCCGAAGCGCACGGCCTCCGCCGTGGCGGCCACGTTGTCGGCGTAGGACAGCTTCGAGGCGTCGAACATCACCGAGCTGAACCCCGACCCGGGCGCCGCGCGCAGCAGTTCGACGCTCTCCACGTGGTCCAGGTGCAGCGACATCGGTACGCCGGAGGCCCGCGCCACGGCCGCCGCCGCGGCGGCGACGGGGGCGAGCCGGCCGCCGTGGAAGCGCACCGCGTTCTCGGAGACCTGGAGGATCGCGGGCATGCCGGCGGCCTCCGCCCCGGCGGCGATCGCCTCGGCGTGCTCCAGGGTGATGACGTTGAACGCCGCGACGCCGCGACCGGACGCGCGCGCGTCCGTCACGAGTTCTCCGGTGCCGACCAGTGGCATGCCTACCCCGCTTTCGTGTTCGCCGCCGTCCCCCGCCGTCCAGCCTTCCCGCCGCCCTGCCGCCGTCCCCCGCCGTCCGGCCTTCCCGCCGTACCGTCAGGCAGCCGCCGTCTGCCGGTCGACCCGCACCCCGGGCAGCAGCTCCTCGTACAGCGCCCGGTCGAACTCACCCGCCGCCGCAGCCGGTACGGTCGCCGCCGACAGGGCGGCGGCGCGGACCAGCCGGTCCGGCCAGGGCAGCCCCTCGACGAGCCCGGACAGCAGCGCGGCCACCACCGAGTCGCCCGCGCCCGTCGGATTGCCCGTCAGCCGCCGGGGCGGCTCGACGCGCCAGGCGCCCTCCGGGGTGAGCGCCAGCAGCCCGTCCGCGCCCAGCGAGGCGACGACGGAGTGCGCCCCGCGCCGCTGCGCCAGCCGCGCGGCGTGCAGCGGCTCGGTGGAGCCCGTTATCCCGGCCAGTTCGTGGGAGTTGGGCTTGACCACGTCGGGCCGGGCGGCGAGGCCGCGCCGCAGCGGCTCCCCGCCGGTGTCCAGCAGCACGGGCACGCCCGCCGCGCGCGCGGCGCGCACCAGCGTCCCGTACGCGCCGACGGGCACGCCGGGCGGGAGGCTGCCGCACAGCGCGACGGCGGTGGCGTCGTGCAGCAGCCCGCCGTAGACGTCCAGGAAGCGCTCCCACTCGGCGGGGGTGACCTGCGGGCCGGGCTCGTTGAGCACGGTGGCGTCGCCGGCGGCCTCGTCCACGACCGCGACGGTGCGGCGGGTGTCCCCGCCGACGGCCACGAACGCGTCCCCGACCGGGCCCTCCTCCGTCACCTCCGCCAGCAGCGACCGCAGCCGGTCGCCGGTCGGACCGCCCGTGAAGCCGGTCACCAGCGTCTCGTGGCCCAGCGCGGCCAGCACCCGGGCCACGTTCAGGCCCTTGCCGCCCGGACGCTCGGCGACCTCCCGGACACGGTGGGAGGCGCGGGGCTCCAGACGGGGAACGCGGTAGGTGATGTCCAGGGCCGCGTTGAGCGTGACGGTCAGGATCATCCGGGTCTCCTCCTCCCACCGGCGATTGTGAACGTTCGGCACATCCACGGTGACGAAGGGACGCCGACCGCGCGAGTGATCATGCCAAAACGGAGGCGGTCGGCCCAGGGGTCGGGGGCAACCGCCCCCGCTCGATGTGGGAACGAGACCGGAACGCAATCAGCCCGTCGCGCCGCTCCGTACAACCCCGGCGGCCCCTGCGGTGTCCGGGACCCGGGGGGCGACCACCCACTCGCCCCGGCGCATGACGCCCGTGACCCGGTAGCCGTCGTCGAGCACCACCAGGTCGGCGTCCTTGCCGGGCTCGATCGTCCCCACCCGGTCGGCGACCCCCAGCAGCCGCGCCGGGGTGAGCGTCAGGGCCCGCACCGCGTCCTCGACGCGCAGGCCGTCCACCGTCACCGCGCGCCGCAGCGCCTCGTCCAGGGTGAGCGTGGAGCCCGCGATCGAGCCGCCCTCCACCAGCCGGGCGACCCCGTCGGTGACGCGCACCTGGAGCGGGCCGAGCGGGTAGACGCCGTCGCCCATCCCGGCCGCGCCCATGGCGTCGGTGACGAAGGCGACCCGGCCGGCGCCGGCGCGGGCGAAGGCCAGCTCCAGGACGGCGGGGTGCAGGTGGACGCCGTCGTTGATCAGCTCGACGGTGACCCGCTCGTCCTCCAGCAGCGCCGCCACCGGGCCGGGGGTGCGGTGCAGCAGGGTGGGCATCGCGTTGAACAGGTGCGTGGCGACCGTCGCGCCCGCCTCGACCGCCTTCAGCGTCGCCTCGTACGTGGCGTCGGTGTGGCCGACGGCCGCGATCACGCCGCTGTCGGCCAGCATCCGCACCGAGTCCAGGCCGCCGGGCAGCTCCGGCGCGAGCGTCACCATCCGCGCCGCGCCGCGCGCCGCCTCCACCAGCTTGCGCACGTCGGCCGGGTCGGGGTCGCGCAGCAGGTCGGGGTCGTGGGCGCCGCAGCGGTTGCGGGCGATGAACGGCCCCTCGAAGTGGATGCCCGCCAGATCGCCCTGCTCCACCAGCTCCGACAGGACGGCGGCCTGCCGGGCGAGGTCGTCCAGGGCGCCGGTGACCGTGGAGGCGGCCATCGTCGTGGTGCCGTGCGCGCGGTGGGTGGCGATCGCCCTCAGCGCCTCCTCGGCCGAGCCGGCGGAGAAGGACGCCCCGCCGCCGCCGTGCACGTGCATGTCCACGAAGCCGGGCACGATCCAGTGGCCGGCCAGGTCGAGCGTGCCCGCCTCGCCGGGGACGTCGGCGGCGATCAGCGAGCCGTCCACCGTCACCCGCCCGTCCTCGGCCACGCCGTCCGGCCGCACCACCCTGGCACCGGTCAGCACCGTGCGCCGTGCGCGCCCTGTGCGGTGTGTGGGTTGTGTGGGCTGTGCTGTCGACGTGGTCGACGTCTTGGCCGTCATCGGCTCGCAACCTCCGCGGAGAGTAGGTCCCAGGCGAGGAGCCCCGCGCCCAGGCACCCGGCGGCGTCCCCCAGGGCCGCCGGAACGATCGTGGGGACGTGCTGGAAGGTGACCTTGGCGCGTACGGCCTCGCGCAGCGGCGCGAAGAGCGTCTCGCCCGCCTCCGCCAGCCCGCCGCCGACGATCAGCACCCGCGGATCCAGCAGGGTCAGCGCGGTGACCAGGCCCTCGGCGAGGGCGTCGAGCGCGTCGTGCCAGACGGCGGCGGCCCGCGGATCGCCGGACTCCACGGCCCGGGCGGCGTCGGCCGCCGTCGCCTCCGGGTCGCCGCACGCCTCGGCCCAGGCCCGGCCCACGGCGGCCGCGGAGGCGAACAGCTCCAGGCAGCCGCGCCGTCCGCAGCCGCACTCCGGCCCGCCGGGCCGTACGGTGATGTGGCCGATCTCGCCCGCGCTGCCGTGCGCGCCCGGCTCCACCCGGCCGTCGATGCCGATGGCCCCGGCGATGCCGGTGCCCAGCGGCACGAACAGGAAGCGGTCCACGCCCGCCCCCGCCCCGATCCGCCCCTCGGCGAGCCCGCCGGTGCGCACGTCGTGCCCGAGGGCGACGGGCACCCCGCCGAGCCGCTTGGCGAGCAGGTCGCGCAGGGGCAGGTCCCGCCAGCCGAGGTTGGCGGAGTAGACGGCGGTCCCCGTCGCGTCGTCGATGATCCCGGGCACGGCGACCCCCGCGGCGACGGGCTCCGCGCCGTACCGCGCGATCCCGGTCTCCCGCAGCTCGGCGGCGAACGCGAGCACGTTCTCCACCACGGCGTCCGGCCCGCCGGCCCGCCCGGTGGGCCGCCGTGCCTCGTGCAGCAGCGTGCGGTCGGCCCCGACCAGGGCGGCCTTCATACCGGTGCCGCCCACGTCGAGGGCGACGGCGTACGCGGTTTCGTCATGCGGAGGAGTCACGGGGGACAGTTTCGCCTGTCGTCCGCGAAAGGTCTAGTCCACTCCGCCGCCCCCGTGCCCGTGCCCGCCCTCCTGCCGCGGGCGGGATCCGTCCGCACGGCCGCCGCGGCCACCTGCGGGGCGCATCGCGAGCCGGCGCGCCCCCGGCGCACCCGGGGGCGCGTACGGGGGCACGGACACGGGCTCGGACGGGGACGCGGACGGGGACGCGGACAGGGGCCGCCCGCCGCACCGAGCGGTGCCCGGCCCCTCACGCACCCGGCGGGGCGCCGGGGCGGGTCAGCCCAGGATCACGCTGCGGGTGAGGTTGCGCGGCCGGTCCGGGTCCGCGCCGGCGGCCTCCGCCACGGCGACGGCCAGGCGCTGGGCGCGGATCAGGTCGGCCATCGGGTCCAGCGCCCGCTCGCCCGTGCCCGGGCAGTCGGAGTCCGCCAGCAGCGTCCCGCCCACCCGGGCGATGTCGCCGGACAGGCCCTCCGGCAGGGAACCCAGCAGCCAGGCGACGCGTCCGGGGCCGGTGACGGCGATGGGGCCGTGGCGGTACTCCATCGCCGGGTACGCCTCCGTCCACGCGCCGGCCGCCTCGCGCATCTTCAGGGCCGCCTCCAGGGCCAGGCCGTACGTCCAGCCGCGGCCCAGGAACGTCCACTGCTCGGCGGCCAGCGCGGCCTCCGGCAGCGGCTGGACCACGGCCAGCTCCGCGTCGACCGCCGCCTGCTCGACGGGCTTCACCCCGGCCGGCAGCGCGCCGTGCCGCTCCAGGCCCGCGCGCAGCAGCGCCAGCGCCGTCGTGGCGAAGCGGGTCTGGACGACCGACTCCTCGTCGGCCCAGTCCAGGACGGCGACGCGGTCGGCGGCCTCCATCACCGGTGTGGCGGGGTCGGCGGTCAGGGCGGTGGTCGGCACGCGGCCCGCCAGGCGGGCCAGCAGCCCGAGCACCTCGGAGGTGGTGCCGGAGCGGGTGATCGCCACCACGCGGTCGTACGCGCGCCCCACCGGGAACTCCGACGCCGCGAACGCGTCCGTCTCGCCCTGCCCGGCGGCCTCGCGCAGCGCCGCGTAGGACTGGGCCATGAACCACGAGGTGCCGCAGCCCGTCACCGCCACCCGCTCGCCCGGGAGCGGCAGCGCCTCGGCGGACCCCGCCGCCTCGGCCGCGCGCCGCCAGCAGCCGGGCTGGGTGGCGATCTCGGCGGCGGTACGGGACTGCTCTGCGGCGGCCATGCGGGGCTCCTCGAAGCGGGGCGGCGTGCGGTCGGCAGGGGACCCCGACCAGCGGGTACAAGCACGTGGATAGCAGTCCCGACCTGGGGAGTGAAGCACCGTTGTCGAAGCGATACGCGATGTGGTGCAGACCATTCGGCCGCCGGGATGCGGTGTCCGAGCGCGGCAGTAGGTTGGAGGTGTGAGCACCGGGAGCGAGCAGCCGCAGGGCGGCAACGGCACCGGCGGCCTGTCCGAGGAGGACGAGGCCGTGCTCGCCGTGGAGCGGCGCGGCTGGTCCAGCCCCGGCGCCAAGGAGCGCGTGATACGCGAGCGCCTGGGCATGTCCCCCACCCGCTACTACCAGGTGCTCAACGCGCTGCTCGACGACCCGCGCGCCCTCGCCCGCGACCCGGTCACGGTCAACCGGCTCCGCCGCCGCCGGGACGAGCGGCGCGGGCGGCGGTAGGGCGCCGGTAGGGCGGTGGCGGGGCGGTGGCGGGACGCGGTGGGGAGCCCGCCGGCGGGTAGGGTCCCAGGCATGGGCAGCCACTCCTCACACCCCCTTCCGGAGCAACTCCCCGCACCGACCACCCCCGCCGGACGCGACGGCCTGGCCGCACTGCTGGCCGACCCCGGGCGGGCCGTGGTCGCCCTCGACTTCGACGGGACGATCGCCCCGATCGTCCCCGACCCCGACCGGGCCCGCGCCCACCCCGACGCGGTGCCCGTCCTCGCCCGGCTGGCGCCGCTGCTGCGGTCCGTCGTCATCGTCACCGGGCGCCCGGCCGAGACCGCGGCGCGCTACGGCGGCTTCGCCGGGGCGCCGGGCCTGGAGCACCTGGTGGTGCTCGGCGCGTACGGCGCGGAGCGCTGGGACGCCGCCACGGGCGAGACGCGCACCCCGCCGCCCCACCCCGGCGTGGAGGCCGTGCGCACCGAACTGCCCGGCCTGCTGGAGAAGACGGGCGCCCCGCGCGGCACGGCGATCGAGGACAAGGGACGGGCCCTGGCCGTCCACACCCGCCGCGCCGACGACCCGGCGGGGGCGTTCGAGGCGCTGCGCGAGCCGCTGGCGGAACTGGCCGCCCGGCACGGCCTGGCCGTCGAGCCCGGCCGCTTCGTCCTGGAACTGCGGCCCCCCGGCATGGACAAGGGCGTGGCCCTGACGGACTTCCTCCGGGAGACCGGCGCGGGCTCGGTGCTCTACGGCGGCGACGACCTGGGCGACCTCGCCGCGTACGACGCGGTGGACCGGCTGCGCGCCGGGGGCGTCCCCGGAGTGCTGCTGTGCAGCGGCAGCGAGGAGGTCACCGCCCTGGCCGAACGGGCGGACCTGGTCGTGGACGGCCCCGCCGGGGTCGTCGCCCTCCTCGGGGGGCTGGCGGACGCGCTGGAGGGCGCCGCCGACTGAACCGCGCCGCCGCCCGCCCGCCGCACGGGCCCGGCCCCCGGGGGGGCCGGGCCCGTCAGTCGTCGGTCGTCAGCCGCGCAGCGCGTCGAGCTGGTCCAGGAACCAGTTCGTGGGCGGCAGCGCCGTGGCCGCCGCCGCCAGGCGCTTGGTGCGCTCGGCGCGCTCGCCCGGGTCCATCGTCAGCGCCCGGTGCAGGGCGTCCGCCGTCGCGCCGATGTCGTACGGGTTGACGGTGATGGCGTCCTCGGCCAGCTCCGCGAAGGCGCCCGCCTCGCGGGAGAGGACCAGCGCGCAGCCGCCGTCGGAGACCACCGGGACCTCCTTGGCGACCAGGTTCATGCCGTCCCGGATCGGGTTGACCAGGGCCACGTCGGCCAGCCGGTACGCCGCCAGCGACCGCGCGAAGTCGTCCTTCACGTGCAGCTCGACGGGCGTCCAGCCCTCCGTGCCGTACTCCGCGTTGATCTCGCCGGCGACGCGGGAGACCTCCTCGGTGTAGTCGCGGTAGACCGCCAGGTCCTGGCGGGAGGGGTAGGCGAAGGCGACGTGCACGACGCGGTCGTGCCACTCGGGGTGGTCCGCCAGCAGGCGCCGGTAGGCGAGCAGGCCGCGGACGATGTTCTTGGACAGCTCGGTGCGGTCCACGCGCACGATCGCCCTGCGCGGCTCGCCGTCGGGGCCGAGGCCGATCTGCTCGCGCAGCGCGGCCATCCGCTCGTCCACGTCCGGCCGCCGGGAGCGCTCGCGCAGGAAGTCCGCGTCGGCGCCCAGGCCGTGGACGCCTATCCGCGTCTCGCGGCCCTCGTGGGTGACGACCATCTCGCCGCCGTCCTCGGTCACGGCGACCTCCGCGCCCAGCAGCCTCACGCAGCAGTCGGTGAACGCGTTGGCCCAGCGCTGGGTGAGGAAGGCGGCGCGGTCGGCGCCCAGGATGCCGCGCAGCACCTCGGCGGCCACCCCGCCGTCCGGGTCGTCCGGCAGCATCCGGAAGTAGTCCGGCGGCGCCCAGGGGGTGTGCGAGAAGTGGCCGATGCGCAGGTCCGGCCGCCGCTCGCGGAGCATGGCCGGGACGAGGGTGAGGTGGTAGTCCTGCACGAGGACGGCCGCGCCCTCGGCGGCCTCCTCCGCCAGCGCGTCGGCGAACGCCGCGCTGTACGCCTCGTAGGAGCGCCACTGCCGCTCGAAGTCCGCGCCGAAGACGGGCTCCAGCGGGGTCTGGTAGAGCATGTGGTGGACGAACCACAGCACGGAGTTGGCGATGCCGTTGTAGGCGTCCGAGAAGACGTCGGGCGCGATGTCGAGCATCCGGACCTGCTGGCCTCCGGTGTCCGCCGGGTCCAGCGCGCCGCCCGTGCGCCGCACCGCCTCGCGGTCGCCGTCGCCCAGCGCCGCGCAGACCCACACCGCGTCGCCCCTGACGGCCGACAGGCCGGACACCAGCCCGCCGCCGCCGCGTTTGACGGTCAGTTCGCCCCCTTCGCCGAACGTGTGGGAGACGGGACCGCGGTTGGACGCGACGAGAACCTGGTGCCGAGTGACCATGAGCGGAACCTAGCCGCTGTCCGTACCGCTCAAACGTGCGGTTTTCGTCACACGGGGTCCGGCGGGGCCGGAAACGGCCGGGCGGGGCGGTACGGCGGCGGGAGCTGCTGGAGGCTGTCAGGACCTGTCGGAAGCTGTCAGGAGCTGTCAGGAGCTGTCAGGAGCTGTCAGGAGCTGCCGGGGCCCGCCGGGACGCGGGCAGGGTGGAACGGCGCGCGCCGGGACGGATGCGTGCTCACCGGCGCGCGCCGGGCCTCGGGATGTTCAGGAGGATTTCAGGGGGCTGTTCAGGGGGTGCTCAGGCCGCGTCGCGGCGGGAGGTGTACTCGGGGATCGTGCACATCGGCGGGCGCTCCTCGGTGTCCACCGGGTGGGTGTGCGGGACGAACCCGCCGCCGGGCACGCGCTCGAACTGGGTCAGCACCGGGCGTATGAGCGGGCCGCGCGCCTGCCGTACGTGGGCGGTGCGGTATATCGCCGCGGCCATCCGCCCCAGCGCCAGCCCGTCCTGGTTGCGGTGCCTGCGCACGCCGACGTCGACCTGCGCGAGCGCGTCGAGCCCGACGGTGTGCAGCGCGTCCACCAGCAGGCCCAGCTCGACGCCGTAGCCCACGGGGAAGCTGAGCCGCTCCAGCAGGGAGCGCCGCGCCGCGTACTCGCCGCCCAGCGGCTGGACGAAGCCCGCAAGCTGCGGCCAGTACAGGTTGAGCAGGGGGCGGGCGACCAGCTCGGTGACCCGGCCGCCGCCGGCGGGACTGTCCCCGATGGCGCGGTCGTACATCGCCTTGACCATCGCCAGGTCGGGGTCGGTCAGCAGCGGTCCGACGATGCCCGAGACGAAGGCGGCGTCGAAGTCCCGCAGGTCCGCGTCGACGAAGCAGACGATCTCGCCGCTGGTGGCCAGCAGCGACCGCCACAGCACCTCGCCCTTGCCCGGCACCGTGGGCATCCGGGGCAGCACCTCGTCGCGGTGCACCACCTTCGCGCCCGCGGCCGCCGCCACCTCGGAGGTGCGGTCGGTCGAGCCGGAGTCCACCACCACCAGCTCGTCGACCAGGGGCACCGCCTCGGTCATCAGCTCGCGGCGGATCGTGGCGACGATGTCGCCGACCGTCGCCTCCTCGTTCAGCGCCGGAAGCACCACGCTCACGCTGCCCGCCGGTCCGGCCGCCCGCTTCGCGGCCAGCAGCCGGGGCAGCGGGCGGTCGGCAGCGCTCCATGAGCGTCGCTCCAGCCAGTGGTCGACCTCATCCAGCACGTGCGCCTCCCTGTCCTCGGCGGTCCTCGGCGGTCCTCGGCGGTCCTCAGCGGTCCTCAGCGTCCCAGCTGCCCCGGCGGTCCCCGGCGTCCCGGTGATCCCAGGCATTCTGCGGGACCCGGGTCACCCGGGTGTTCCCGGCGTGTTTCTCGGTGTCGGTCGCGGTCGGTCGGTGTCGGTCGCGGTCGGCCGCAGTGCCGGTCGCAGTGCCGGCCGCGGTCGGACCGTGGTTGCCCGTCACCGGCCGTCCATGCCTGCCGGGAGGCATGTTCCGGAGGCATGTTCCCGGACCCCTTCCCGGGCACGTTCCCGGGCACCGCGCCCGCGGTGGCCGTGTGCCCTTCGTCTCGCGGTTCGGACGGTCGGCCTGACAGCCGAAGGTGTCGGTTACAGTCTTGGACGACGCGTGGGAGTTCCGCATCTCGGCGGTTCCGGCGTGCACAAACGCACCGGTCAGGGTATTGGCCGGCGCCATAGAGCTCATCCAGAGGGGCAGAGGGAACGGCCCGTTGAAGCCCCGGCAACCCTCCCGCCGGCACTCGTTCACAACAGTCCGAGGCCACGGTGGGGAAGGTGCCAATTCCGGCCCGCGGCGAAAGGCGCCACGGGGAAGATGAGGAGAAAGGGCCTCGCCACTCATGGCTGTGCAGACTGTTGCAAGCAGCACCGACTTCTCTCTCGGCTCCGCCGCGGCGCTCTCCTGCCGCGAGTGCGGCGAGCGTTTCCCGCTCGGGCCGGTCTTCGCCTGCGAGGCGTGTTTCGGCCCGCTGGAGATCGCGTACGACCTGCCCGAGGGCGACCCGGAGGAGCTGCGGGCGCGGATCGCCGCCGGGCCGGACAACATCTGGCGCTACGCCCCGCTGCTGCCGGTTCCGGCCGACGTGGCCGACAAGCCCAACATGAACCCGGGCTTCACCAAGCTGGTCAGGGCCGACAACCTCGCCCGCGAGCTGGGCGTCACCGGCGGCCTGTACGTCAAGGACGACTCCGGCAACCCCACCCACTCCTTCAAGGACCGGGTGGTCGCCATCGCCGTCGAGGCCGCCCGCGCCTTCGGCTTCACCACCCTCTCGTGCTCCTCCACCGGCAACCTCGCCGGCGCCGTCGGCGCCGCCGCGGCCCGCGCCGGCCTGCGCTCCTGCGTGTTCATCCCGCACGACCTGGAGCAGGGCAAGGTCGTCATGGCCGCGGTCTACGGCGGCGACCTGGTGGGCATCGAGGGCACCTACGACGACGTGAACCGCTTCTGCTCGGAGCTGATCGGGGACCCGATCGGCGAGGGCTGGGGCTTCGTCAACGTCAACCTCCGCCCTTACTACGCGGAGGGCTCCAAGACCCTGGCGTACGAGATCTGCGAGCAGCTCGGCTGGAGGCTGCCGGACCAGCTCGTCGTCCCGATCGCCTCCGGCTCGCAGCTCACCAAGATCGACAAGGGACTGCGCGAGCTGATCGCGCTGGGACTGGTGGAGGACAGGCCGTACCGGATCTTCGGCGCCCAGGCCGAGGGCTGCTCCCCGGTCTCGCGGGCCTTCAAGGACGGCCACGACGTAGTGCGGCCGGTGAAGCCGGACACCATCGCCAAGTCGCTGGCCATCGGCAACCCGGCCGACGGCCCGTACGTGCTGGACATCGCCCGCCGCACCGGCGGCGCGGTGGAGGACGTGAACGACGCGCAGATCGTCGACGCGATCAAGCTGCTGGCCCGGACCGAGGGCATCTTCGCGGAGACCGCGGGCGGCGTGACCGTCGGCGTGACGAGGAAGCTGATCGAGGCGGGTGTGCTCGACCCCTCCCTGACCACCGTCGTCCTCAACACCGGCGACGGCCTCAAGACCCTGGACGCGGTGGCGCCGACCACCGGACCGTCCGCGATCATCCGTCCGACCCTGGACTCCTTCCGAGAGGCTGGCCTGGCATGAGCGTCACCGTCCGAATCCCGACCATCCTGCGCACCTACACCGGCGGGCAGGCCGAGGTGCCCGCCGAGGGCGCCACGCTGGCCGAGGTCATCGCGGACCTGGAGAAGAACCACCAGGGCATCTCCGCCCGGGTGCTGGACGACTCCGGCAAGCTGCGCCGCTTCGTGAACGTCTACGTCAACGACGACGACGTCCGCTTCGCCGAGGGCCTGCAGACGCCGACGCCGGACGGCGCGGGCGTCTCCATCATCCCGGCCGTCGCGGGCGGCTGACGCCCTCGCGCACCGCACGCCGGCGGCCCCGCTCCCCCGACCGATCCGACGGGGGAGCGGGGCCGTCCGCGCGTGCGCCCTCCAGGGGCTCCGCGCACTCCCGGCGATGAGCGGAATTGGTAATTCCGCCCTTCGAAGAGCGGTAGAGTGAGCACGCCTCCCCCCGTATGCGCACTCAGCGCCCATAAGAACGCGACAACTTGCGCCCAAAATTGCTGCGGCAATTGTCGTGTTGGTCCGCTATGCCCGGCCCGAGTTGCCCTGCTTTCCTGCCGTTCATGTGCTTATCGGCAATCCGGAGTGACCGGAATTCTCGTCGGACAGACCTGTTGCGGAGGGCTTCCGCCCAGATACATTCAGCCGCGGTCGACGCGTTCCGGCGCACACCGCCCCCTCTCGCCGGGGGGTGGTAACTGACCCGGGTCCGCGGAGCGCGGGCTCGCGCAAGGGCCAGCAATAGGGGAGTTAGGAATGGCTCAAGGCACCGTCAAGTGGTTCAACGCGGAGAAGGGGTACGGCTTCATCGCGGTCGACGGTGGTGCGGACGTGTTCGTCCACTACAGCGCGATCCAGATGGACGGGTACCGCACCCTTGAGGAAGGGCAGCGGGTCGAGTTCGAGATCTCGCAGGGCCAGAAGGGCCCGCAGGCGGACATGGTCCGCGTGACGGCCTGAAGCGCCGGACACACGCACCACACGGAAACACACGAGCAGTAGACGGCACAGGAGGGCCCGTGTCCCCGTCGAGGGGGCGCGGGCCCTCCGCCGTGCGCCCGCGCGCGCCCCTGCCTCCCCGTACTCCGGAGTACGGGTGCGAGGGAGGCTCGGAACCCCTGGCGCGCT
This sequence comes from Streptomyces sp. DH37, assembly GCF_029813835.1. Lineage (GTDB taxonomy): Bacteria > Actinomycetota > Actinomycetes > Streptomycetales > Streptomycetaceae > Streptomyces. The sequence continues at coordinate 47,030 of NZ_JARVKV010000036.1, read as the reverse complement.
TGCACTCGGAGGGGTCGAGTGCTAATCATTGGCGTTAGCACTCTGAAGGTGAGAGTGACAAAGCAAGGACCGGTTCGGTGAGGTCCGCAAGCCCGGTGGAGCAAGGAACCGCCGGGCCGGTGGGCCGTCCGTCGCGGGCGCCAGAGCGGTCCGGACACATCCCAACCCGCCCCTGGCCTTCGGCATGGGGAACCCCAGGGAGGACCACTTCACATGGCCAAGATCATCGCGTTCGACGAGGAGGCGCGGCGCGGCCTCGAGCGCGGGATGAACCAGCTCGCCGACGCCGTCAAGGTCACGCTCGGCCCCAAGGGCCGCAACGTCGTCCTTGAGAAGAAGTGGGGCGCCCCCACGATCACCAACGATGGTGTCTCCATCGCCAAGGAGATCGAGCTCGAGGACCCGTACGAGAAGATCGGCGCCGAGCTGGTCAAGGAGGTCGCGAAGAAGACCGACGACGTCGCCGGTGACGGTACGACCACCGCGACCGTCCTCGCCCAGGCGCTGGTCCGCGAGGGTCTGCGCAACGTCGCCGCCGGTGCCAACCCGATGGCCCTCAAGCGCGGCATCGAGAAGGCCACCGAGGCCGTCTCCGCCGCCCTGCTGGAGCAGGCCAAGGAGGTGGAGACCAAGGAGCAGATCGCCTCGACCGCCTCCATCTCCGCCGCCGACACCCAGATCGGCGAGCTGATCGCCGAGGCGATGGACAAGGTCGGCAAGGAAGGCGTCATCACCGTCGAGGAGTCGCAGACCTTCGGCCTGGAGCTCGAGCTCACCGAGGGCATGCGCTTCGACAAGGGCTACATCTCCGCCTACTTCGCCACCGACATGGAGCGGATGGAGGCGGTCCTGGAGGACCCCTACATCCTGATCGCCAACTCCAAGATCAGCGCCGTCAAGGACCTGCTCCCGCTGCTGGAGAAGGTCATGCAGGCCGGCAAGCCGCTGCTGATCATCGCCGAGGACGTCGAGGGCGAGGCCCTCTCCACCCTGGTCGTCAACAAGATCCGCGGCACCTTCAAGTCCGTCGCCGTCAAGGCCCCGGGCTTCGGCGACCGCCGCAAGGCCATGCTCGGCGACATCGCCATCCTCACCGGCGGCCAGGTCATCTCCGAGGAGGTCGGCCTCAAGCTGGAGAACGCCGGTCTGGAGCTGCTGGGCCGCGCCCGCAAGGTCGTCATCACCAAGGACGAGACCACCATCGTCGACGGTGCCGGTGACAGCGAGCAGGTCAACGGCCGCGTGAACCAGATCCGCGCCGAGATCGAGAACTCCGACTCCGACTACGACCGCGAGAAGCTCCAGGAGCGTCTGGCGAAGCTGGCCGGCGGCGTGGCCGTCATCAAGGCCGGTGCCGCCACCGAGGTCGAGCTGAAGGAGCGCAAGCACCGCATCGAGGACGCGGTGCGCAACGCCAAGGCCGCCGTCGAGGAGGGCATCGTCGCCGGTGGTGGCGTGGCCCTGCTGCAGGCGTCCAACGTCTTCGAGAAGCTGGAGCTCGACGGCGACGAGGCCACCGGCGCCGCCGCCGTCAAGGCCGCCCTGGAGGCCCCGCTCAAGCAGATCGCGGTCAACGCCGGCCTCGAGGGCGGCGTCATCGTGGAGAAGGTGCGCAACCTGACCCCGGGCCACGGTCTGAACGCCGCGACCGGCGACTACGTGGACATGATCGCCGAGGGCATCATCGACCCGGCCAAGGTCACCCGCTCCGCGCTGCAGAACGCCGCCTCCATCGCGGCGCTCTTCCTCACCACCGAGGCCGTCATCGCCGACAAGCCGGAGAAGGCCGCCGCCGGCGCCGACGCCGCCGCTGCCGGCATGGGCGGTGGCATGGACTTCTGATCCGCCCGGCGGATCGGTGGTTCCCGCCGCGCGCGGACCACGCGCACGGTGACGAGGGCGGCACCCCGCGAGGGGTGCCGCCCTCCCGCTATGTCCGGGATGTGAGATTCGGCACCGTGCCGGGGCCTGCCCCGCGGGCGGATCAGCGGATAGCCTCCCGGGGACCGCACATGGGCGATCCCCTCGCGCGGCGCTTTCACTCTGTTTCCAGAGCCGAACCCACCCCACACGACTCCTGGACGGCAACGACGCGATGAGCACGCTCGAAACCGTGATCGTCGAGATCAACGATCACTTCTGGACCTACCTGCTGATCCCCCTGGTGGCGGTGGCGGGTCTGTACTTCACCATCCGCTCCCGGGCCCTGCAGATCCGGCTCCTGCCGGAGATCTTCAGGACGATCAGGGAGCAGCCCCGCGCGGGGGCCGACGGCAGCAAGCCGGTCTCCCCGTTCGGCGCCTTCACCATCTCCGCCGCCGCCCGGATCGGCACCGGCAACATCGCCGGCGTCGCGGCGGCCATCACCGTCGGAGGGCCGGGCGCGGTCTTCTGGATGTGGATGATGGCGCTCGTCGGCGGCGCCTCCGCGTTCGTGGAGTCCACCCTCGCCCAGCTCTACAAGGTGCGCGACCGCGGCAAGGGCGGCGAGGGCGCCTACCGCGGCGGACCCGCGTACTACATGCAGCGCGGCCTGGGCCGCCGCTGGCTCGGCGTGCTCTTCGCCGTGATCATCACCCTGACCTTCGGGCTGGTGTTCACGGCCGTGCAGTCCAACACGATCGCCTCGGTCACCGCCGGATCGCTCGGCGCGGACGGGGACGGCGGCTGGGTCGCCCCGGTCGTCGGCGCCGCGCTCGCCGTGCTGCTCGGGCTCGCCGTCTTCGGCGGGGTGCGCAGGATCGCCTCGGTCACCAAGGTGCTCGTCCCCGTGATGGCCGTGCTCTACCTGCTGGTGGGGCTGGTCGTCGTGGTGCTCAACGTCTCCGAGGTGCCGCGCGTCCTCGCCGACATCGTCGGCGGCGCCTTCGGCCTGCGCGAGGTGGTGGGCGGCGGCGTCGGCGCGGCCATCCAGCAGGGCGTGCGCCGCGGCATGTTCTCCAACGAGGCGGGTCTGGGCTCCGCCCCGAACGCCGCCGCCGCGGCCGAGACCTCCCACCCGGTCAAGCAGGGCCTGGTGCAGACCCTGGGCGTCTTCTTCGACACCCTGGTGGTCTGCACGATGACCGCCTTCGTCATCCTCTCCGCCAACCCGGAGCTCTCCGGGCGCCAGGGCGCCGACCTCACGCAGTCCGCGCTGCAGGAGACCCTGGGCGGCTGGGCCGGCCACCTGCTGACGCTGGTGGTCTTCCTGCTCGCCTTCAGCTCGATGATCGGCAACTACTACTACGGCGAGTCCAACATCGAGTTCATCACCCGCCGGCGCTCGGTCATGCTCGGTTACCGGGGGCTCGTCCTGGCCGCGGCCTTCCTCGGCGCGCTGGGCTCGCTGAGCGTGGTGTGGAGCCTGGCCGACGTCACCATGGGCGCCATGGCCCTGGTCAACCTGCTGGCGATCCTGCCGCTGTCGGTGATCGCCTTCCGGCTGCTGGACGACTACCTCGCCCAGCGCCGCGCGGGTCTGGACCCCGTCTTCACCCGCGACCGCCTCCCCGGCCTGACCGGCGTGGAGTGCTGGGACCCGGCGCCCGCCGCCGGGGCCTCCGCCCCCACCGCACGCGGCGGGGAGGACGGGATCCCGGCGGCGGGGACGCGCTGACCCGGATCCGGGCGGGGCACACGGGCCCGCACCGGGGCCCCCGGCCCGCGGCACCCCTTCCGCCGCGGACCGGGGGCCTCTTCGCGTACGGGCCCGGGACGGCCGCCGCGCGGCGGCCGTCCGCCTCCGGTGCCGGAGGCCGCCCGCGCCGGAAGCGGGCCGTCAGCCCCGCGCGGCCTCCAGCGCCGCGCGCAGACGGCCCCCGGACTCCCTCAGCAGGTGTTCGGCGGTGGGGCCGTCCACCCCGCCCAGGATGGTGAGGATGGCGTTCTTCACCTCGCCGTCGGTGGCGGCGAGCGCCGACTCGACCCGCTCGTCGCTCGCGCCCGTGGCCAGCGACACGATGCGGCGGGAGCGGGCCCGCAGCTTCTCGTTCGAGGCGCGCACGTCGACCATCAGGTTCCCGTACGTCTTGCCCAGCCGGATCATGGTGATGGTCGAGATCATGTTGAGGACCAGCTTCTGGGCCGTCCCCGCCTTGAGCCGGGAGGATCCGGTCAGCAGCTCCGGGCCCACGACGATCTCGATGCCGTGCTCGGCCGCCGCCGCCAGCGGCGATCCGGCGTTGCAGGAGAGCCCGACCGTCAGCGCGCCCAGCCGCCGCGCGTGCTCGACCGCGCCGACGGTGTACGGGGTGCGCCCGGAGGCGGAGACGCCGACCACCACGTCGTCGGGGCCGAGCCCCAGCTCGTCGAGGTCGGCCGCGGCGAGGTCGCCGCGGTCCTCGGCGCCCTCGGCCGCGCTGAACATCGCCTCCGGGCCGCCGGCGATCACCCCGACGACCTGGGCGGGATCGGTGTCGAAGGTGGGCGGGCACTCGCTCGCGTCCAGCACGCCCAGCCGTCCGGCCGTCCCCGCCCCCGCGTAGACCAGCCGCCCGCCGCGCGCCATCCGCTCGGCGGTGGCGTCGATGGCGGCGGCGATGCGCGGGAGCTGGGAGGCGACGGCGGCGGGGACGGTGGCGTCCTCCCCGTTCATGATCCTGGCGATCTCCAGGGTGGGGAGCCGGTCGATCTCGGACAGGTCGCTGCGGAACGCCTCGGTGGTGAGCGTGTCCAGTTCGGCGCGCAGCCGGCCGTGCGGGCCGCCGGGGACGCCGCCGGCGGAGGTCGGAGGGGTCTGGGAGGTCTGGGAGGTCGGAGAGGTCTGGGAGGTCGGAGAGGTCGGAGAGGAGGTCATGGAGGTGCGGCTCTTTCCGTTCTTCCGGGTGCCGGGACCGGCCTCCGGTGCCGGCACCCGGGTGGGGTGGGGGGTTGGGGCGGTGCGGTGCCGGCGGTCGCCGGGGTCAGCGCTGCCGGGGGGAGTGGCGGTGGGCCAGCGCCTCGTAGGAGGCCGACAGCGCGGGGGCGGCGGTTTCGTAGGTGCGCTGTGCCACACCGATGAACAGGCAGTCCACGACCAGCAGCTGGCTGGTCCGGCTGGACATGGCCGCCGGCCGCAGTTCGCTCTCGCGCGCCGTGGAGGTGGTCAGCACGTGGTCGGCGTACTGCGCGATCTCCCCGTCCGGCCGGCCGGTGACGGCCACGGTGGTGGCGCCGTGGTCGAAGGCGACGCGCAGCGGTTCGATCACGTCCACCGTACGGCCGGAGTGGGTTATCGCCACGGCGACGTCACCGGCGCGCAGTTGCACGGCGCCGGTGACGGCCAGGTGCGGGTCGGCGTGGGCGTGGGCGACCAGTCCGATGCGCAGCAGCTTCTGCGCCAGGTCCTGGGCGACCAGGGCGGAGGCGCCGGCGCCGTAGACGTCGATCCGGCGGGCCCCGGCCAGGGCGTGCACGGCCGCCTCGACCTGGCCCGGGTCCAGCCCGGCGGCGGTGTCGGCGAGGGTCTGGCGCTCGTCGTGGGCGAGTTTGGCGATGACGTCCTCGATGGGGTCGTCCACGGCGATGTCGGCGGTGACCGACGGGGAGGCGCCGGACGCCTGCTGCGCGGCGAGTCCGGCCAGCGCCAGCCGCAGGTCCCGGTAGCCGGGGTAGCCCAGCAGGCGTGAGGTCCGCACGACGGTGGCCTCACTGGTGCCGGTGCGCTCGGCGAGGCCGGTGACGGTGAGCTGCGCACACCCCGCCGGATCCCCGGCGACGGCCTCGGCGACGCGCTGCATGGAGCGGGTCATCGAGGGGGCCATGGTGCGCACCTTGGCCGCGAGGGCGGCGGGCCCCGGCGGACCGGGACGATGGCCCGGAGCGGTGTCGCGAGTCGGGTTTGCGAAACTTTCCTTCACGCTGTTGTTCACACGACGGAAGATATTTTCACCGCGGGAGGCCGTCAAGGGTCCCGTCGCCTCCGGCGACCGCGCTCGGAGGGCTGTTCCCCCGGGTGATCCCTGCTGCCTCCGACCCCGGCCGACCCCAGCCGTCCCCGGTCGACCCCGACCGACCTCGACCGTCCCCGGCTGCCCCCCGCGGTCTGTTCCAATGGTGGGGTTATGACAGAGCAGCCCCCTCCCTCCGGTTCCCCCGATCCCCGTGACCCCCGCGGCCTCGAACGCGCCCTCCACGCCGGCCGGGCGCTCGTCCTCGCCGACCTCACCGCCTGCGGCATCGCCGAGGCCGAGGTCGTCTCGCTGGTCGAGGACGCGGTCTCCCACCGCCGCTGGTGGGTCGAGCAGTGGCCGGAGGGCGCCTCCTTCGTCGCGGGCCTGATCGCCCAGGACGTCCAGGACGCGCTGCTCGACCGCCGCGGCCGCTGGCCGGGCTGCCCGGTGTGCGGCGGCCCGGAGGAGCACGCCCTCGACGTCGAGCCCGAGCTGGGCCCGGATCCGCACTGGGTGTGCGGCCGGACGGCGACGGCGGTGGCGCCGGTCGGAGGGCTGGGGCGCGCCCGGTGACCGTCTACATCGACCCGCCCGAGTGGCCGGGCCACGGGATGCTGTGGTCGCACCTGGTCAGCGACGTCTCCTACGAGGAGCTGCACGCGTTCGCCGCCGCCCTCGGCTGCCCGCGCCGCGCCTTCGACCGCGACCACTACGACGTGCCCGGGCACCGCTACGAGCGGGCGGTGCGGCTGGGCGCGGTCGAGGTGGGGAGCAAGGAGCTGCTGCGGCGGCTGACGGCGGCCGGCCTGCGCCGCCGCAGGCCCCCGCGCCGGGCGGTCACGGCGCCCTGAACGCGTCCGGGGCGTCCGGGACACCCGGGGCGTCCCGGGCGGGCACGCCGAGGGCCAGGACGGCGGTGTCGTCGTCCACGCCCTCGCCGAAGCCCTCCAGCAGGGCGCTGACGGCGGCGACGGCGCCGGCGGCGCTCGTCGGGGCCAGGTCGGCGGCGAAGGCGTACAGGGCCTCTTCTCCGAAGCGTTCCCCGAAGCGTTCCCCGGAGCGCTCCCCCGACCGCTCCCCGTGGCGGCCGCCGGCAGCGCCGGTGTGGGCCTCGGTCAGTCCGTCGGTGTACAGCAGCAGGGTGTCGCCGGGCTCCAGGCGCACCGTGGTGGTGGCGAAGCGGGCGTCCGGCAGTACGCCGACGAGCTGGCCGCCGGGGGTGTGCAGGTAGTCGGCGGTGCCGTCGGCGCGCAGCAGCAGGGCGGGAGGGTGCCCGCCGCTGGCCAGGGTGAGGCCGCAGCCGTGCTCCCCGGGGGTGAGCAGTCCGTGGATGACGGTGCAGAAGCGCGGGTCGTCGCCGTGGTTCTCGTGTTCCAGGACGGTGTTGAGGTTCTCCAGCACCCTGACCGGGTCGGGGTCGGAGGCGCTCGCGGCGCGCAGGGAGTAGCGGGTCAGGGAGGTCACGGCCGCCGCCGCGGCGCCCTTGCCGGACACGTCGCCGAGGAACAGCCCCCAGCGGCCCCCGGAGACCGGGAAGAGGTCGTAGAAGTCGCCGCCGACCTCGTCCACCGAGGCGGTGTGGTAGTGCGCGGCCAGCTCGGTGCCGGGGATCTCGGGCAGGGCCGGAGGCAGCAGGCTGCGCTGGAGGGTGGTGGCCAGCTGCTGGACGCGTTCGCGCTCGCGCTCGGCCTCCCGGCGGGCGCGCAGCAGCTCGGTCTCGTACGCGCGGCGGTCCCGGGCGTCGAAGACGGAGGTGTGCACCAGCGCCGGCCGTCCGCCCGGGCCGCCCCCGGCCACGGAGGAGACCATCACCGGGAGGCGGCTGCCGTCGGCGGCCCTCAGCTCCAGGGCGATCCCGTTGATCCGGCCCTGCATCCGCAGCAGCGGGGCGAAGTGGGTCTCGTGGTAGATCCTGCCGCCCACGGTGAGCAGGTCGGAGAAGGTCCGGCGGCCGACCAGCTCCTCGCGGCGGTAGCCGAGCCAGCTCAGGAGGGTGGCGTTGATCTTGACGATCCTCCCGTCCGGGAGGGTGGAGAGCTGGCCGCACGGGGCGTTCTCGTACAGGTCCTCCAAGTCCTCCAGGTCCTCCGAGTACTCCGGGTAATCGGGGTACTCGGGGCCGCGGGCCGGCTCCGGCGCGGCCTCCGGCCCGTCCGGTCCGGACCCCGTGCGGGAGGTCACCGCGCCCTCACGAAGGAGGCGATGGCCTCGGCCGTCGGCCCGGGGGCGCTCAGCTGCGGGCAGTGCCCGTGGGCGTCCAGGGTGACCAGGGTGCTTCCGGCGATCCTGTCCCGGACGAACGCGCCCACCTCGCGTGGGGCGAGGGTGTCGTGCGCGCACTCGACCACCAGCGTCGGCACGCTCACCCCGGCCAGGTCCTCGCGGTTGTCGGACAGGAAGGTGGTGCGGGCGAAGACGCGGGCCATGCGCGGATCGGTGCGGCAGAAGCTGTTGGTCAGCTCCTCGCCCAGCTCGGGCCGGTCCGGGTTGCCCATGATCACCGGCGCCATCGCCGCCGACCAGCCCAGGTAGTTGCTCTCCAGCGAGTCCAGCAGCTCCTCGATGTCGGCCTCGCTGAACCCGCCCCGGTACTCGCCGTCGTCGAGGTAGGAGGGGGAGGGGGTGAGCAGGACCAGCCCGGCGAAGCGCTCCGGCTCGCGCAGCACCGCCAGCACTCCGGCCATGGCACTGACCGAGTGCCCCACGAACGTCACGTCCCGCAGGTCCAGCGCGCGGCAGATCTCCAGCACGTCCTCCGCGTACCCCGCCAGCGAGGAGTAGCGCTCCTCGTCCCAGGCGGAGGGGTCCGAGTCGCCGGAGCCCACGTGGTCGAAGAGCACCACCCGGAACTCCCCGGCCAGGGCGGGCACCACCAGGCGCCACATGTTCTGGTCGCACCCGAACCCGTGCGCCAGCACCACCACCGGCCCGTCCTCCCGGCCGGTGACGGTGACGTTGTTCCTCCTGCGCACGTCCATCTCGTACGTCCTCTCGCCGGTGCTCGTGCCCCTCCGGGCGCCCGGTCCGCCCGGAACGCGGGGACGCGGGCCCCGGGCGGCCCGCGGGTTCACCGGCCACCGAGGGTAATGCCGTGCCTCGAAAGGGGCATATCGGGGCTTTCCGGTGAGGGGTGGTCGCGCCCGGACGGGTCAGCCCGCCGCCCCGGTGACCCGTGCGGGTCCGTCGGCGGTCTCCGCGGACGAGCCCGCCACCACGCGGGTGGCGGCGGTGCGCCGGTGCCACCGCGCGGCGGCCACCGTCGCGCCGACCGCCGCGGCGGCCAGCAGCGCGCTGACCCAGGCGACGCCCGTGTAGCCCCAGCCCGCGTTGATCACCAGGCCGCCGACCCAGGGGCCGAGGGTGTTGCCGATGTTGAACGCCGAGGTGGTCGTCGCGCCCGCCAGGGTGGGGGCGGCGCCCGCCACGTCGAACATCCGGGCGTTGATCGCGGGGGCCGTGAAGAAGGCGGTCACCCCGAGCAGCAGTGCCAGCCCGACGGCCATCGCCGGGACGCGCGCGGTGAGCGCCAGCAGCACCAGGACGACGGTGGTGGCGGCCATGCCGGCGTACATCGCCCCGAACAGGTGCGCGTCGCCGACCCGGCCGCCGGCCACGGAGCCGATCAGCGCGCCGACCCCGAACAGGGCCAGCACGGTCGGCACCCAGCTCTCCGTCAGGCCCGCCGTGTCGGTGAGCAGGGGCGAGAGGTAGGAGAAGAGGCAGAAGGTGGCGGCGGCGTTGAGCGCGGTGACGACCAGCGCCAGCCACACCTGGCCGTCGCGGTAGATCCGCAGTTCGCGGCGGAGTACGGGCCGGTCGTCGCCGGTGGGCGGCTCGGTGCGGGGCACCAGCGCGACCACGCCCGCCAGCCCGACGGCGGACAGCGCGGCCACCGCCCAGAACGCCGCGCGCCAGCCCGCGTGCTGTCCGAGGAGCGCCCCGGCGGGCACGCCCACGACGTTGGCGACGCTCAGCCCGCCGATCATCGTGGCCATCGCCCGCGCCTTGGCGCCCGGCGGCGCCAGCGACACGGCCACCGCCGCGCCCACGGCCCAGAACCCGGCGCACGCCAGCGCGCTCACCACCCGCGAGGCGAACAGCACCTCGTAGGTCGGCGCCAGCGCCCCCGCCACCTGCCCGAGTCCGAAGAGGGCCAGCAGCGCGATGAGCGTGGTGCGCCGGGGCAGCCGCAGGGTGGCCCCGGCCAGCACCGGCGCGCCGATCACCATCCCGATCGCGAAGGCGGAGACCAGCAGCCCGGCCTGCGGGATGGACACCCCCATGTCGCGTGCGAGCGGCTGGAGCAGCCCGGCGAGCATGAACTCCGAGGTGCCCAGGGCGAACACGGACAGCCCGAGGACGTAGACGGCCAGCGGCATGCGGGGACGCCGGGCGCGGCGCGGAGCGCCGGAGGACTCGGAGCCCCCGGACCGCTCGGAGGGTGCGGTGGCGCCGGGGGCGGCGCGGGGAGCGTCACCGGGGGTGGCGCCGGGAATGTCGCCGGTGGCGTCGTCGGGATGCGGCATGTAGGGGCCCAACATCATCGGCGGCCCCGTCATTCCTCGGCGCGGCCGGTCGCCCCTTACGTCCCCTTGTGAGGGTGATGGCGCGAATGCCGCGGACTCACCGTTTCGTCACCCCTCCGGCCTCGTCCGCCTCCCCGGCGCCGGAGGCCGTCAGCAGCTCCAGCTCCGTCGTCAGGTTGCGGCGGGCGGTGTGCTCCCAGCGCTCCCGGCCGTAGTGGGTGCGGAACAGGGTGGGCAGGTCCAGGAGCCGGCGCAGGACGTCGGCGCGGCCGGCGCGGAAGGCGTCGTCGGGCACGAAGGCGTACTCCTCGCGGACGGCGGCGGCGTAGGCCGCGTACTCCTGCGGCGACCCGGCCAGCACCGCGAGGTCGGCGTCGCACAGCACCTCGCCGCTCGCGTCGCCGGGGGCCGGGTCGTGGGTGGCGGTGAGGCGGACCAGCCGGGCGACCTCGGCGGACAGGGCGGGGGTCAGGCCCGCCTCGGGGAGGGCGCGCTCGGCGAGACGGGCGCTGCGCTCCTCGTTGGTGGAGCGGTCCGGGAGGTGGACCGCGTCGTGGAACCAGGCCGCCAGCGAGGTGGTGGCGACCTCCTCCGGGCCGTCGCAGTGCGCGGAGAGCAGGCCGATGCGGTCCAGGACGGCGATGAGGTGGTCGGTGGTGTGGTAGCGGCGGTGGGGCTCGGCCCAGCGGGCGAGGAGGTCGTCGGCGTAGGCGTACGGGGAGGGGGTGTCCGGGGGGAGGTCCGCCTCCGGCCGGCGGACGGCGAGGAGGGTCCGGGTCCAGCGCTCGCGCAGCTCGTCGTGGGCCGGGTGGCGGTTCTTCGGCGTGGCCATGGGGGTAATGATGCGCCGCGCCTTCCCAGCGTGTCCGGCGTTATGGCAGGCTCTGCGATATGTCTAGACCAATCCTCGAAGTGATCGCCCTCGACGTCCAGGACGCGGTCGCCGCACAGACCGGTGGGGCGGACCGCCTCGAACTGGTCACCGACATGGCCGCCAGCGGCCTCACCCCCGACCGCGAGACCTTCGCCGCCGTACGCGACGCCGTCGACCTGCCCGTACGCGTGATGCTGCGCGCGACGGACGACTTCGCGGCCGGCGACGCGGAGGCGCTGGAGGCGCTGTGCGAGCGGGCGCGCGCCCTGTGCGCCGAGGGCGCCGAGGAGTTCGTGCTCGGCTTCCTCGACGACACCGGCCGTCCCGACCTCGCCGCGATCGGCGCCCTCCTCGACGCCGTCCCCGGCTGCCGCTGGACCTTCCACCGCGCCATCGACCGCTGCGCCGACCGCGCCGGGCTGCGCAAGCAGCTCGACGGGCTCGCGGGCCTGGACACCTACCTCACCGCCGGCTCGGCGGACGGCGTGACGGCGGGCCTGGCCGTCCTGTGCGCGGAGGCGGCCCGTACGGCGGCCGGGGAGCCCGGTTACCTCCCGCACCTGATGGCCGGCGGCGGCCTGAACCTCGGTCACGTCCCCGCCCTGCGCGACGCGGGCGTGGCCGCCTTCCACATCGGCGGCGCGGCCCGCCTCGGCGGCTGGGACACCCCCGTCTCCCCGGACGCGGTACGCGTCTGGCGCGAGACGCTGGACGGCTGACCGGGCCGGGCGGCGCGTCACCCCCCGACCCGTTCGGGGGCGTGCGCGGCGGACCGCGGGCCGGTGCCGCCGGGGCCGGGGCCGGGGAGGGCCGCGGCCGACGGGCCCCCGCGGGAGGCGCCGTCGCGGGCCGTGGCCGCCCACAGCGCGACGGCGACGAAGAGCACCTGCTCGGGGATCCTGAACCACAGCGGTGTGGCCGGGCCGCCGTCGAGCACGACGTCACCGACCGCGGCGTGGATGTTGGCCGGGAGCATGAGGACGAGGAGCACGGCCAGGCCGAACCCGGCCGCCGGACGCGTCGAGGCCCGCACGAGCCCCACGGCGCCGAGGAGTTCGAGGACGCCGGTCGCGTACACCGCCGCGCCGGGGAACGGCACGAAGGGCGGCACCATGGCCACCAGGTCGTCGTGGCCGAGCGGCACCGCGGCGCCCGGCCGGGCGAAGTGCGCGACCGCGGTGACCACGAGCATGGCCGCCAGGCCGTGGGCGGCGCAGGCCCGCCAGGGGGCGAACCGGCCGACTCCCAGCGCGCCGAGCAGGCGGAACCCCAGTGCGGGGCCGACCAGGAGCACGAGGGTTCCGAACATGGGGGTCCTCCGGTGGACGAAGAGGCGTGGGCGAACGGACGGCCGTCCTCTCCGGGAACCGGTCCGTCCCCGTTCGGCCGCGTCGGTGCTCACTCGAACCCTTCCACCGGAACGCCGCCGTCCGGCGCGGTGAAGGTCCCTGGCCCCGGGGCCGGGGGGCACCGCGTCCGCCGGCCGCGTGCCGGACACCCGGGGCCGTTCGGCCCTGGCGTGCCACCCGCGCCACCCGCGCCACGCGCGCGGCACGGGTGGCGCGGGTGGGCGCACGGTCGGTCCGCCCGGCTCCCGTCCCGGCGCCGGGGGCGTCCGTCCTACCGGATCGCGGACTGGAAGGCGGGCAGGTACGCCTTCTCGTGGCCCTCGGCCGTCGGGTGGATGTTGGAGCCGCTGATCCACGGGTCCCTGGTGCAGATCTCGTGCCCGGCGAAGGCGGGACGGGCGTCCGCGAAGGAGAACCCGGCCGCGGCGGCGCGGTCCGCGATCACCTGGTTGAGCACGTCGGAGCCGTCGTTGACGGCCGCGCGCTTGCCGGCGCCCATGCTCAGGCAGAAGCCGCCCTCCTTGTAGAGGTACGGGTAGCCCACGACGACGACCTCGGCGTTCGGCGCGCGGTCGCGGATGGTGGCGTACAGGGCGTCCAGTTCGCCGGGGAGTTGGCTGCGGGTGTACCGGGCGGCCTCCGCCAGTCTCTCCTCGCAGACCGCCTGCGAGGAGAGCAGGCAGGTCAGCATGATCGAGGCGAAGCCGGAGTCGTTGCCGCCGATGCTGATGCTCACCAGTGACGTGCTCTCGTTCAGGTACCGCACCTGGTTGTTCAGGACGTCGGGGATCGTGGCCCCGCCGCAGGCGGCGAAGGTGAAGGACGCGGGCGCGGAGACCTGCGCCCACCGGGCCGGATAGGCGTTGCCGCTGCGGGTGCACAGCGCGTCGGAGTAGTCTCCGGCGCCGGTGCCGGACGAGTAGGAGTCGCCGAGGGCCACGTAGTTCTCGCCGGCGCCGTCGCCGGCCGCGGACGCGGGGGCGGCCGGTACGGCGACCGCCGTCGCGAGGGCCAGCAGGACGGTGGTGAGGACGCGGGGGATGCGCATGGTTTCCTCCGGAGGACATGCACAGGGGTGTGAGGGGGTGTCACACCATTACCGCCTCGGTCCGCCCCCGGAATCGGTGGAATCGCCGGTCCCGGCACTCGAGTGGGTGACATGACAGGGAGTCGTGCGATCGTGTGATGGTTACGGAGAGCCTCCGGATGTCGCTCCGCGTGTCCGTGCTGGGCGGGAGATCGGCCGCGACCGGTGCGACCGTTCCGCGACAGGAGGCCCCGTTCCGCGCCAGGGGCCCGCCACGACCGAACCCGGGCGACTCGACCCGTACGCCTCGCCCAGGACGTCCTACGGCGCGGAGCTGCGCCGCCCGCGCGAGGCGGCCGGGCCCATGCGGTCCCGGCGCGGCGAGCGCGCCTTCCGCCCGGGCGCGTACGTCGGCCGGTTCGCGACGGCGGTACGGCGGCCCGCACGACCGCGCCGTCCCGCGCCGTCCCGCCCATGCCCCGTCCCGTCCCGCCCCGTCCCGTCCCGTCCCGTCACGCATCTCCCCGAAGCCGGCGGGGGCGACGACGAACGCGTCCGGCACCCGGACGGCGGCCCGGGCGGCGATCGCCGCGAGCGGGAGCCGGCAAGCCGCCTCGGCCTCCCCCCGGCCGTCCGGCCCGTCCCACCGCCGTGCCGGTCATCGGTCCCCCTCCTCCCCGGGGTGGGACGCCTCCGCCGGGGCCGGCGCTCGCCCCGCGCCGGAACGGGCCGCCGCCGCGCCGGCTCCGGCCTCCGGGGAGTCGAGGCGGGCCATCTCCTCGTCCGTGAGGCGCAGCGCGCCCGCCGCGACGTTCTCCACCAGGTGGTCCGGGTCGCCGGTGCCGGGGATCGCCAGGACGTGCGGGCCCTGCCGGAGCGTCCACGCCAGCCGTACCTGCGCGGGCGTCGCGCCGTGCGCGCGGGCGACAGCGCGCACGGCCTCGCCCTCGGTCCCGCCCGCGCCCGCCTCACGCCGCTCCCCGGCGATCGCGAAGAACGGCACGAACGCGATGCCCGACTCCCCGCAGAGGCGCAGGAGCGCGCGGTCCCCGGGCTCCGCCGCGCCGATGCCGTAGGCGTTCTGCACGCACACCACCGGCGCGACGGCCCGCGCCTCCGCGAGCTGCCCGGCCGTGGCGTTGGAGAGGCCGAGGTGGCGGACGAGCCCGGCGTCGCGCAACTCCGCCAGCGCGCCGAAGTGCTCGGCGACCGAGCCGTTCCGCCGGCTCGGCGGGACGCGCAGGTTCACCACGTCCAAGTGCTCGCGGCCGAGCTGGCGGATGTTCTCCTCGACCTGGCCGCGCAGCTGGTCGGGCCGGGCCCACCACCACTCGCCCGACGGGTCGCGGCCCGGCCAGACCTTGGTGGCGATGACCAGGTCCTCCGGGTACGGGGCCAGCGCCCGGCCGATCAGCTCGTTGGCCGAGCGCAGGGAGGAGAAGTAGAAGGCGGCGGTGTCGATGTGGTTCACGCCGAGTTCGTGGACGGCGCGGCGCAGTACGGCGACCGCCCGGTCGCGGTCGCTCGGCGTGCCGTCGTGGAAGGCGCCGCTGCCCGTCAGGCGCATCGCGCCCAGGCCCATCCGGTTGACGGTCAGGTCGCCGAGCGTCCAGGCGCCCGCGGCGTCCGCGCGGGGGAGCGCCATCAGGCGTCACCCCCGCCGCGCAGCGGCTCCGGCAGGGGAGCGGCGTGGACGACCGTGAGGCCGGAGACCGCGCGCGTCAGGGCCACGTACAGGCGGCGCAGGCCGGTGCGTTCGTCCGGTTCGCCGTCGACGACGGCGGCGGGCTCGTCCAGGACCACGTGGTCGTACTCCAGGCCCTTGGCCAGCGTCGCGGGGACGAGGGTGAGGCGGGTGCCGGCGTCCGTCTCCGTCCCGGGGACGAGGTGGGGGATCCCGGCCGCGTCCAGCGCCCCGGCCAGGGCGGGGACGCGGGCGTCGGCGGCGATCAGGCCGATCGAGCCCTCCCGCCCCAGCGCCTCGCGGCAGGCGGCCACCACCGCGCCGTCCAGCTCGCCCACCGCCGCGGCCCGCACCCGCAGGGAGCCCGCCGCCTCGCGGATCGAGGTCGCCTCGGACAGGCCCGGCGCGATGTGCGGCAGCAGCCGGGAGGCGTACGCGATGACCTCGCGCGGCACGCGGAAGCCCTGCGTCAGCTCCTCCACCGCCGCGTCCGGCTTGCCCAGGTGGGACAGGGCCTCGGACCAGCTCGCCGTCGCCCAGGGCGTGGTGCCCTGCGCCAGGTCGCCCAGCACCGTCGCCGAGCCGGTGGTGCAGCGGCGGCCCACCGCCCGGTACTGCATGGGGGAGAGGTCCTGCGCCTCGTCCAGGACGACGTGGCCGAGCGAGGGGGTGCGCCGCACCAGGTCCGCCGCCTCGTCGATCAGCACCGCGTCGGCCGCCGACCACCGCGCCGACCTCACCCCGCGCGGCGGCTTCGTCCACAGGACCGCCTTGCGCTCCTCGTCGGTGAGGATCCCCTCGGAGCAGGCCGCCAGGAAGTCGGCGTCCGACAGCAGCCGCAGCACCAGCTTCGCCGGATCGACCTCCGGCCACACCGCCCTGACCACGGCCTTCACCGCCGCGTTGCGCGCCACCGCGTCCTGCACCCGGTCGTCCGGGGCCTCGCCCGACCGCTCCATGCGCGTCAGCACGGCGTGCGCGACGCGCTGCGGCAGGGCCTCGCGGGCGGCGCCGTAGCGGATGCCGCGGTCCAGCAGCTCGCGGACGATCTCCTCCAACTCGTACGCCGGGATCCGCCAGCGGCGCGAACCGCGGACGACGACGCACGGCTCGGTGGGCATCGTCACGCCCGAGCGGACCGCGCGGCGCAGCACCTCGGCCATGCGGGCGTCGCCCTTGACGCGGGCGGCCTCCGGGTCGTCGGCGCCGCGTACCTCCACGCCCGTCGCCGCGGTGACCAGGTCCTCCACGGTGGCCTGCCGCACCGCCAGTTCGCCCAGCGCGGGCAGGACCTGCTCGATGTAGCGCAGGAAGGACCGGTTGGGGCCGATGACCAGGGTCCCGGTGCGGGCCAGGCGCTCGCGGTGCGCGTAGAGCAGGTACGCCACGCGGTGCAGGCCGACGGCCGTCTTCCCGGTGCCCGGCGCTCCCTGGACGCACACGGTGCCGTCGATGCCGGTGCGCACGATCTCGTCCTGCTCGGGCTGGATGGTGGCCACGATGTCGCGCATCGGGCCGACGCGCGGGCGCTCGATCTCGCGCCTGAGCAGGTCGCTGGTCCTCTCGGCCTCGTCCGGGTCGGACAGGCGCTCGTCCTCGTACGCGGTCAGCTCGCCGCCGGTGTAGCCGAAGCGGCGGCGCAGGCCGACGCCCTGCGGGTCCTTCTTCGAGGCGCGGTAGAAGGGCTGGGAGACGGGGGCGCGCCAGTCGATGACCATCGGGTCGCCGTCGGCGTCGTGGACGTGGCGGCGGCCGATGTAGTAGCGGGCCGCGCCCGGATCGTCCTCGTCCGGGGAGCCGGGGGAGCCCGGGGAGCCGGTGCAGTCCAGGCGGCCGAAGAACAGCGGGGTGTCGGCGAGGTCGGCGAGGGCCTCGATCCGGGCGTCGATCTGGCGCTGGAGCACCTCGGCGTTCACCCAGTTGGCGGTGACGTCCCTGATGTCGAGCGACTCGACGTCGTGGCGCATGGCGCGCAGCGCGGTGCGGGAGGCGGCCAGGTGGGCGCGCTCGCGTTCGAGCGGATCGAGCGGATCGAGCGGATCGAGCGGATCGAGCGGGCCGGGCCGGTCGGTGTGGTGGTCGGGGGCGTGCGCGGGCACGGGCTGGCCTCCTGCGGGAGCGCGCACGACGGCGGTGCGGCGCACCGCTCGGATGTGCGGCCGCGCCGCACGCCGGGTGCGGTGGACGACAGGGTCGGAGGGGACCGCGTACGCCGGCGGGAGCCGACACCGGCACGGCCGCCGGGAGCGCGGTCCGCCGGCCGGTACCGACCGGCCGGCTCCTCCCCGGCGGCACGGCGGCACGATGGCACGCGGAACGCATGCCCTGCGGTGCCGTGGCGCGGGAGGCGGGAGACGCGTGATTCTAGCCCCGCCCTTCCCGGCGGGCGAGCGAATATCCCCCGCACGCGGGAAGAGCGGACGAGTCGAGTTGCGGGCGGAGGAAACCCGTGGTGGGACCTAGGATGGATAGGGACCAACAGGGCGAAACGACCGCGAACCCGTGGAGTCATGAACAGCGCACCCATCCCTCCCCAGGCATCCGGCGGCCAGACCACGGGCGCCACGGCGCTCGCCGCCCTCGAGGCGCGCAGCGGCGACGGCGGCCACCGCCACCGCCGTCACCTGCTGGGCGACGCCGTCCGGGCGATCTCCGTGTTCGCCGCCGCGGCGTTCGACGTCGCGGTCCTCGGCGACTACGCGGAGGCGCGCGAAGAGGACCAGGACCGGGACCGGGATCAGGACCGGGACCGGGACCGCGGAACGCGCGACGGGAGAGCGCACGAGCCCGCGTCCCGCGCCTGACGCCGGCCGGGCGCACCGGGCCGTCGGTTAGGGTCGCCCCGCGGCGGTGACCGCAGACGACCGAAGGACGACCGTCGACCGACGGACCGGAACCCAGGAGGTGGCCGAGTGCCGGCTGCGCCCACACCCGACACCGGCACCGAAGCCGAACGCCCGGCCCGTACCGCCCGTGCCCCCCGTACCGCCCGCGCCCGGATACGCGGCGCGCTCGGCGGGCGCGGCGACCGCCGTACGTACGCGGCCGCCGCCCTGCTGGCGCTCTCCCTCGCCGCGCTCGCGGCGGTCTGCGCGGCGCAGCCCGGCCCGCTGGTCGACGTCCTCGTCTACCGCGCCGAGGGCCTGGCCGTCGTCGAGGGGCGCGACCTGTACGGCTTCACCGTCACCGAGTGGGACCTGCCCGCCACCTACCCGCCCTTCGCCGCCCTGCTGTTCGTCCCCACCGCCCTGCTCCCGCTGCCCGCCGTCCAGGCCCTCTTCGCGGCCGGCAACGTCCTGCTGCTCGCGCTGCTGGTCCACCTCTCCCTGCGCCTGGCCGGGCGGCGGACCTCCCCCGCCACGCTGATCGCCGCCACGGCGGTGGGCCTGTGGCTGGAACCGGTCTTCCAGACCATGGTCTTCGGGCAGATCAACCTCGCCCTGGCCTGCCTGGTCCTGTGGGACCTCGGTCGCCCGGACGGCGCCCGCGGCAAGGGCCTGGCCATCGGCGTCGCGGCCGGGATCAAGCTCACCCCCGCGATCTTCGCCGTCCACCTGCTGCTGACCGGCCGCGTCCGGGCCGGGCTGACGGCGCTGGCGGGCTTCGCCGGGACGGCGGCGCTCGGCGCGGCCGTCCTGCCGGGCGCGAGCGTGGACTTCTGGACCCGGCGGATGTTCGAGACCGGGCGCGTCGGCAAGGCGTGGATCGTCGACAACCAGTCCCTCCAGGGAATGGCCGCCCGCCTCCTCCACACCCCCGAGCCCGGTCTGTGGTGGGCGGTGCCCACGGCGGTCGCCGGGCTGCTGGGCCTGTGGCTCGCCCGCCGCGCCCACCTGCGGGGACGGGAGAGCTGGGGGGTGCTGGCCGTCGCGGGCACGGCGGTGCTGGTCTCGCCGATCAGCTGGTCCCACCACTGGGTGTGGTGCGTGCCGCTGCTCGCCGTCCTGACCGCCGCCGTCCCGCCGGGCAGGCGGTGGCCGCCGTGCGCCGCCGTCACCGTCGCCGCCGCCGTCGCCGTGCTCTTCACGGCCCGCACGCACTGGCTCGTCCCGCACTCCGGCGACCTGGACCTGCACCTGCCCTGGTGGCAGCAGCCCCTCGCCTCCCCCTACCCGCCCCTGGCCCTCGGGCTGATGGCGTACGCGGCGTGGCGCCTGCGGCGGGAGGGGAGCCGGGGCACCGGACGGCGCCCGGCCCCGCCGGCCCGGCACGCGGACGGACTCCTCCCGCCTCCTCGCCATGAGCACGGCGGACCGGCCGGGAGGCCGTGACGCCGCCATCACGCCGCCGCGACGCCGCCATGACGCCGCCGTGTCCGAGCCGGGACCGGCCCCGGTCCCGGCCCCGGTCCGCGGCGCACCGTCACCGCCCCGCGAAGCGGTCCAGCGCGTTCAGCACATGGGTGCGGGTGGCGGCGCCGCCGAGGTGGCCCTCGGCGGCGACGATGGTCAGCTCCGCGTCCGGCCAGGCGCGGGACAGCTCCCAGGCGGTGTCGAGCGGGCTGCTCAGATCGGCCCGGCCGTGCACCAGGACGCCCGGGATGCCCGCCAGCCGCCCCGCGTCGCGCAGCAGCGCGCCCTCCTCCAGCCACGCGCCGTGGGAGAAGTAGTGCGCGCAGATGCGCACCAGGGCCAGCCGGGCGGCCGAGGGGCGGTCGCCGTACGGGTTGGCGGCGCCGTCCGTCTCGCCGGACAGGACGGCGTCCTCCCAGGCGCACCACTCGGCCGCGGCCCGCTCGCGCACCGCCGCGTCGGGGTGCTCCAGCAGGCGCGCGTACGCCCCGATCAGCTCGGCCGCGGTGGCGTCGCGCGGTACGCCGGCCCCGGCTCCGGCCCCGGCGAGGAAGCGCTCCCACTCCCCGGGGAAGAACCGGGCCACGCCCCGGTAGAGCCAGTCGGTCTCCGTGCGCCGGGTGGTGGTGACGCCGGAGATCACGACGTGCGACACCCGCTCCGGGTGCCGCTCGGCGTAGGCGAGGATCAGCGTGGAGCCCCACGAGCCGCCGTACAGCAGCCACCGGTCGATGCCCAGGTGCTCGCGCAGCCGCTCCATGTCGGCCACCAGGTGCCAGGTGGTGTTGTGCCGCAGGTCGGCGGCCGGGTCGCTCGCGTGCGGGGTGCTGCGGCCGCAGCCGCGCTGGTCGAACAGCACCACCCGGTACCGCTCGGGGTCGAAGAGGCGGCGCGCCCCCTCCCCGCAGCCGGAGCCCGGCCCGCCGTGGACGACCGCGGCGGGCCTGCCGTCCGGGGCGCCGCAGACCTCCCAGTACACGCGGTGGCCGTCGCCCACGTCGAGCAGGCCCGTCTCGTACGGCTCGGCCGGCGGGTACGGTCCGCGCATCGGCGACCTCCTCGTTCCGTGGTGGAACCCGGAGGCTAGCCCACCCCGTCCGGCTCCTCGTCGCCCGCGAGCAGCTCCGAGGCGTCCACGATGCGGTAGGCGTAGCCCTGCTCGGCCAGGAAGCGCTGGCGGTGGGCCGCGAAGTCCTGGTCGACGGTGTCGCGGGCGACGACCGAGTAGAAGCGGGCCTCGTGGCCGTCCGCCTTCGGGCGCAGCACGCGGCCCAGGCGCTGGGCCTCCTCCTGGCGGGAGCCGAAGGTGCCCGAGACCTGGATGGCGACCGTGGCCTCGGGCAGGTCGATGGAGAAGTTGGCGACCTTGGAGACCACCAGCACCGACAGTTCGCCCGAGCGGAACGCGTCGAACAGCTTCTCGCGCCGCGCGTTGCCGGTGTCGCCCTTGATCACCGGCGCGTCCAGGTGCTCGCCCAGCTCGTCGAGCTGGTCGATGTACTGGCCGATGACCAGCGTCTGCTGCCCGGCGTGGCGGCGCACCAGCGCCTCGGTCACGCGCTGCTTGGAGGCGGTGGTGGAGCAGAAGCGGTACTTCTCGTCCGGCTCGGCCGTCGCGTACGCCAGCCGCTCGGACTCGGTGAGGTCCACGCGGACC
Organism: Streptomyces sp. DH37; assembly: GCF_029813835.1. Taxonomy (GTDB): domain Bacteria; phylum Actinomycetota; class Actinomycetes; order Streptomycetales; family Streptomycetaceae; genus Streptomyces. Next base: position 25,769 of record NZ_JARVKV010000036.1, on the reverse strand, counting down.
TCCACGCAGTCGGCGGGGGCGATGTAGCCCTGCGCCTCGATCTCCTTCCACGGCGCGTCGAAGCGCTTGGGGCCGATGAGGGAGAAGACGTCGGACTCGCGGCCGTCCTCCCGCACCAGCGTGGCCGTCAGGCCGATGCGGCGGCGGGCCTGGAGGTCGGCGGTGAACTTGAACACCGGCGCCGGGAGCAGGTGCACCTCGTCGTAGACGATCAGGCCCCAGTCGCGGGAGTCGAACAGCTCCAGGTGCGGGTAGACGCCCTTCCGCTTCGTCGTCAGCACCTGGTACGTGGCGATGGTGACCGGGCGGATCTCCTTCTTCGCGCCGCTGTACTCGCCGATCTCGCTCTCCGTCAGCGAGGTGCGCCGGACCAGCTCGTGCTTCCACTGCCGGGCCGAGACGGTGTTGGTCACCAGGATCAGCGTGGTGGACTTCGCCGTGGCCATCGCGCCCGCGCCCACCAGCGTCTTGCCCGCGCCGCAGGGCAGGACGACGACGCCGGAGCCGCCGTGCCAGAAGTTCTCCACGGCCTGCCGCTGGTACGGGCGCAGCGCCCAGCCGTCCTCGTCCAGCTCGATCGGGTGCGCCTCGCCGTCCACGTAGCCGGCCAGGTCCTCGGCGGGCCAGCCCAGCTTGAGCAGCGCCTGCTTGATCTGGCCGCGCTCGGAGGGGTGCACGGCGACGGTGTCGGGGTCGATCCGGGCGCCGACCAGCGGCTGGATCCGCTTGGACCGCAGGATCTCCTCCAGCACCGGCCGGTCGGAGGTCTCCAGGACGAGCCCGTGGACGGGGTGCTTGAGCAGCCGCAGCCGGCCGTAGCGGTCCATCGTCTCGGCCACGTCCACCAGCAGCGCGTGCGGCACCGGGTAGCGGGAGTGGGTGACCAGGGCGTCCACGACCTGCTCGGCGTCGTGCCCGGCGGCGCGGGCGTTCCACAGGCCCAGCGGCGTCAGCCGGTAGGTGTGGATGTGCTCCGGCGCCCGCTCCAGCTCGGCGAAGGGGGCGATGGCGCGGCGGCAGGCGTCGGCCTGCTCGTGGTCGACCTCCAGCAGCAGGGTCTTGTCGCTCTGGACGATGAGCGGTCCGGTCACGTGGGGGTCCTCCTGCCTACGGCTGCTCCGGCGCGCGATCGGCGCGTTCGCGCACGGGCCGACCGTCCAGTGTGCCCCATCGGACCGACATGCGGCCCGCGCGCGGCGGGCGCGGGCGGCACGGACCGGGCTCAGCCGTCCGGTTCGGGGGAGGGCGCCGGGTCCGCCGCGCCCGTGATGCGGTGCAGCGGGTAGGTGCGGACCTCCTCGGCGGTGTGGTCGTACGCCGTGACGAAGCCGCCCTCGACGCGGACGGGCTCAATGACGCGCCGGCCCGCGGTGCCGTCGGCGTCCACGTGGCCGATCCACACCGGCGTCCCGCGGCGGGCGGCGGCGCGCAGGGTGGCCAGGGTGTCGGCCGCGGGCGTGCGCGGCGGGCGGCCGTCGGGGGCCGCCGGGGCGGGACGGCGGGGGGTGTGCGGTGCGCCGCCGGCCGCCAGGTCGCCCGCCCGGATGGCGCGTACGGCCGCGGCCGGCAGTGCGGCGCCGGGGTCCGGCGGGCCGTCCGGCACCGGCTCGGGCGCGGTGCGCGGCGGGGTGCGCAGGGCGTCGGGGCGGTGGACCACCACGTCGCCCTCGGCGGACTCGGCGGCCGGCGCGTACCCCATCGCCCGCAGCCGCTCCAGCAGGGTCACCGGATCCGCCTGGGCCGCCAGCACCGTCGGCGCCAGCAGCCGCAGGCCCAGGGAGGCGGCGCGGCGGTCGGCGGCGATCTCGGCCAGCAGCGCGTCGTCGTCGCAGCGGACGTACGAGCCGGCCGCGCCCACCCGCAGCCGCCCGTGCCGTCGCGCCACGTCGTCGATCAGGTACGTCAGCGGCTGCGGGACGGGCGTGCGGGAGTGGGCGGCCAGGAAGGAGTGCAGCTCGGCGGCGTCGCGCCCCGCGTCGAGGGCGCGGCGCACCGACTCGGGGGTGAAGCGGTAGACGGTCGCGCCGCCCTTGGACTCCACGTCGGCCAGCACGCCCAGCGTCTCGGCCAGGGGGCGCCGGAGGGGGCCGGGGGCGACGGCCGTCAGGTCGGCCTGGAGCAGCACGTGGTCCAGCGGCTCGGGGAGGAGGGGGGCCAGGAGGGACGCGGCCGCTTCCCGGCCGCTGTCCTGATCGTCCGGATCGCTGTCCTGATCGCTGTCCCGGCCCCTGTCCTGAGGGGCGCCCCCGGCGGCGTCCGCCGGGGAGTCCTCGTCCAGCAGGGGGCGCGCGTACGACGCCAGCGCGCCGCGTCCGGTCACGCCCAGCAGCTCCGCCTCCGCCAGCGTCCACCGCACGATCCGGCCGCGCAGCTCCGCGCCGCCGCGCAGCGGGCACTCCCAGTCCAGCCGGGCCGCCACCGCGTCGGCGTCGGGGGCCGTGCCCTCGGGCTCGGCGGCCAGCAGGCCCAGCGCGCGGCGGCGCAGCTCGGGCGCGAGGCCGCGGTCCAGACCGGGGCCGAGCGCGCCGAGCGTCCGGTTCCGCGCGTCGCGCCCGCCGACCAGCCCGGCCAGCCGGGTGGCCGCCAGCCAGGCGCGGGCCAGGCGCGTCCAGCGCCGCTCGGGCGGCTCCTCCAGCCACGCGTCGTACGCGGGGGTGGGCGCGTACCGCTCGTCCGCCTCGCCGTCGGAGGCCAGCAGTCCGGCGGCGTAGGCCAATTCGATCCAGAAGGCGGCGACCGGCTCGGGGACGTCGAGCGCGACGGCGGTGCGCTTGAGGTCCCGTACGCCCAGACCGCCCGCGCGCAGCACGGGCGGCGCGTCCGAGGCCGTGCCCCACAGCGTCAGCAGCTCCTCGACGGTCGCGAGCGCGGCCAGCGCCTGGCCCGCGGCGGCGGCGTCCGCCACCGCGGGCGGGTGGGTGCGGCCCGGCCCGACGGCCGGCGGCAGCGGCTCCGGACGGCGGTGGGCGCGGCCCCCGCGCAGATGCAGGGCCACCTCGCGGGGCAGGACGACCGTGCGGGGCGCGGCCGGCAGCAGCAGCCCGCGGTCCAGCAGCCAGCGGACCGGGGGCGAGGGGGAGGCGGAGACCTCGCCGTAGGGCGGTCCCCACATCAGCTTGTCGAGCATCCCCCGCGCCTCCTCCGGCGCCTCCCCCAGCAGGGCGTCCATCCGCTCCCGGTCGCCGAACAGCCCGGTCAGGGACGCCAGCGCGCTGACCGGGTCGTGGGTGGCGGGCAGCCCGGCGGCGGCCAGGATCTCCTGGAGCCGGCCGGGCGACATCCCGGACGTGGCCTCGGCCAGGGACGGGCCCAGACCGGTCCGGGACGGGGCGCTCGCGGACGGGGCGAGCAGTTCGCGGGCGGTGCGCACCAGGCGCAGCCGGTCGTCGCCGCCCCAGACCACCGCACGCTCGCGCAGCAGGCCCAGCGCGCGCGGCAGCTCGTCCCCGCAGCCGGGCAGCAGGGCGGCCAGCTCCCCGTACGGGCAGGGGTCGGGCGCCACGGCCAGCGCCTCGGCGACCTGGAGGGCGAAGCGGTCCAGCCGTTCCAGCGCCCGCAGCACCGAGGCGCGGGCGCCCGCGCGGGTGGCCAGCTGGGAGAGGTCGCCGGGGAGGGGCGAGAGCAGGTCCGGGCGCGCCCGCAGCAGGGCGGCGAGCGCGTCGTCGGAGCGGGAGCGCAGCTCGTCGGCGAGCGTGCGGGGGGCCGCTCGGCGCCGCGCTTCGGGCTCGGTGGTCATCCGTACCACGGTACCGGCACCCCGTGGCGATCGGTTCTGGCCGCGGGCGGCGCGGGGTACGGTCGTGGACGTACGGGTGCGTACGGGTGCCAGAGTCCGGTGAGCGCTGGGGTGTTCGGTGGGGATCGAGAGCGAGCAGCTCGTCTTCGACTATCTGAGCCGGATCGGCGATCTGGCGCACGGCACGACCATGACGGCCGCCGAGCGGGCGAGCCTGGTGGCCGGCGTGCGCGCCGACATCGAGCGGCGCCGCGCGGAGGCGGGCGGCGCGCACACCGTGGCCGGGGTGCGCCGGATCCTGGACGGCATCGGGCGGCCCGAGGACGTCGTCGCCGGCACGGGCGTCCCCGTACCGCAGCCCAGGGGGCCGCAGCCCGTGCAGGAGACCCCGGAGGGCGGGGCGTCGTCCGCCTCCCCGACCGCATCCCCGACCGCCGCCTCGCCGCCCCACCTGGCGCCCGCCGGTGAGCTGGGACCGCGGGAGAGCGACCCCGACTGGTGGCGCGGCGGACCGGGCGGCCCCCGGTACGCGCCGGGCGGCCAGCGGCCGGTCGGGGGCTTCGTCGGCGGGATCGAGCTGCCGGAGATGCTGGATCGGCCGCCGGACCCGGCGGAGGCGAGGGCGCAGGCGGAGGCGAGGGCCCAGGCGGAGGCGAGGGCGAGGGCGGAGAGGGCCGCGGCCGAGGAGGGCGTGGCCGGGGAGCTCCCGGTCGCGCTCCGGGGGAAGCGGTGGGCGCGCCTGAGGCGCCCGCGCACGGCACGTACGGCGAAGGCGGCGGGCGCGGGCGCCGGCCGCGTGCCGAGGGCGGGCGGCGTGGTGGAGCTGCTGGCCGCCGCCCTGCTGGTGGCGGGCGCGGTCGCCGGTTCGCTGATCCCGCTGGGCCTGGGCTGGCTGGCGGCCTGGTGGTCGCCCCGGCTGAGCCGCCGGGAGGCCAGGCGGGCGGTGACGGTCGTGCCCGGCGCGGTCGCGGCCGCCGGGCTGGTGTGGCTGTGGGGCCGTACCGAGGGCCGCTGGGGCGAGCCGATCGCGCGGGGCGCGCTGGGCGACGAGATCGCCGCCTCCTGGCCGTGGGCGCTGCGCGCGGCGGCCGTCGCCAGCGCGCTCTACCTGCTGTGGCGGGCGCGGCGGCCGAAGGGGTAGCCCGCGCCGGCGCCGCCGGCCACGCCGCGCCGCGGAGCGCGGAGGGGGAGGAGGGAGGCCGCGGCGGACTTCCCCGCGCCGCGGCCGGCGGGCGTCAGCCCCGGGAGCCCTCGGCGAGCAGCTTCCGCATCTCCTCCAGGATCGTGTCGGCGGCGGTGTAACCGATGCCCTGGATCCAGGTCTCGTCGTCCACGCGGAACGCGCGGCCGTTCCGCACCGCGTCCATGCCCTTCCACAGCGCGCCGCCGACGGCGTTCTCCTCGCCGGACTTCCCCGGATCGCCGTAGGAGGTGTAGAAGACGACGTCCGCGTCGCCCTGGTCGACCTTCTCCGGGCTGACGTCGACCGAGAAGCCGTCGGGGGCCTTGTCGGCGATGGCCGGGCGGTCCACACCGACGTCGGCGAGGATCGAGCCGATGTAGTTCTCCCTGCCGTAGACGCGGGTGTCCGCGCCCTCGACGAAGCGGATCACGCTCACCGTCAGCTCCCCGGCCTTCTCCCGGCCGCCGAGGGCCTCGGTGACCTCGGCCGCCTTCGCCTCGTACGCCTCGACGGCCTTCCGCGCCTCGTCCTTCCTGTTCAGGGCGTCGGCGTGGACCAGGAAGTTCTCCTTCCAGGGCGCGCCGGTGGACTCGGTGAAGACGGTCGGGGCGATCTCGGACAGCTCGTCGTAGCGGTCCTTGTCGCGGACGTCGCTGCCCAGGATCAGGTCCGGCTTCAGCGCCGCGATCCGCTCCAGGTTGGGCGCCATGATGTTGCCGACGTTCTCGATGCCCTCGACCTTCTCCCGCGGCAGGTACTTCAGGAAGCCGGAGGCCACGTCGGAGCGGGTGGAGCCGACGGGCTTCACGCCGAGGGTTATGGCCGAGTCCAGCTCGGCGGTGTCGAGGACGACCACCCGCCGGGGGTCGGCGGGGACCCGGACCTCCCCGTGGGCGGTCATGACGGTCCGGGTGCCCTCCCCGGCGGTGTCGTCCCCCGTCCCGGAGCCGGAGCCGCAGGCGGACAGGGCGAGGACGGCGGCCAGCACCACGGCGGTGGCGGCGGGCGTACGGCGGCGGCCGGGGGCCGTGTCGAGGGTCATGGGTTCGCCTTTCGGACGCTGAGAGGGGCAGGTGCGGATGCAGGGGCGGGAGCGGGGGCGGCGGGGGAGTCCCAGGGGGCGCCGGGGACGACGAGCGGGCCGCCCGTCACCGGGTCGGGGACGACCACGGCCTCCAGGCCGAAGACCTCGCGGACCAGGGCGGCGGTGACGGTCCCGCCCGGCGGGCCCTGCGCGACGATCCGGCCCTCGCGCATCGCGACGAGGTGGTCGGCGTAGCGGGCGGCCTGGTTGAGGTCGTGCAGGACCATCACGACCGTGCGCCCCCGCTCCCGGTTGAGCTGCCGCACCAGGTCGAGCACCTCCACCTGGTGGGCGATGTCGAGGTACGTCGTCGGCTCGTCGAGCAGCAGCAGCTCGGTCTCCTGGGCGAGCGCCATCGCGATCCACACGCGCTGCCGCTGCCCGCCCGACAGCTCGTCCACGGAGCGGGCGGCCAGGTCGGCGACGCCGGTGCGGGCCATGGCGTCGGTGACGGCCCGCTCGTCGGCCTCCGACCACTGCTGCCACCAGCGCTGGTGCGGCTGCCGGCCCCGGGCGACGAGGTCGGCGACGGTGATCGTCTCGGGTGCGACCGGCGCCTGGGGGAGCAGGCCCAGGGACCGGGCGATCCGGCGCGTGGGGATGCGGTCCAGTTCCCGGCCGTCCAGCAGCACCGCGCCGCGCCGGGGCCTCAGCAGCCGTCCCAGCGCCCGCAGCGTGGTGGACTTGCCGCACGCGTTGGGGCCGACGATGACGGTGACGCGGCCGTCCGGCACGTCGAGGTCGAGGCCGTCGACGACCGTGCGGTCCTCGTAGGCGAGCGTGAGGTCGCGGGCCGACAGCCTGCTCGCGGTCCCGGTTCCGGTCCCGGTCCCGTCCGCTGTCGTGTCCGCCGTGTCCGCCGACTCGGTCGGCATGTCGGTCGTCATGCTCCGCCTCCGGTGCGGCTACGGGCGATCAGCCAGATGAGGTAGGGCGCTCCGATCGCCGCCGTCAGCACCCCGACGGGCAGCTCCACCGGCGCGAACAGCCTGCGGGCCAGCAGATCGCCCAGGGTGACGGTGAGGGCGCCCAGCAGGGCCGTGGCGAGCAGCGGGATCCGCGCGGTGCGCGTCAGCCGGCGGGCGATCTGCGGGGAGAGCAGCGCCACGAAGTCCACCGGCCCGGCCGCCCCGGTGGCCACCGAGGCCAGGACGACCCCGGTCGCCGTCAGTCCCAGCCGGGCGCGGCCCAGCCGCACGCCGAGGGCGGTGGCGGTGTCGTCGTCCAGCGCCACCTCCCGCTGGGCGCGGGAGCACCACAGCACGGCGGGCAGCACGGCCAGCAGCACCCAGCCCAGGGGCGCGGCCTGCTCCCAGCCGCGCCCGTTGAGCGAGCCGGTCATCCACACCTGGGCCTGCTGGGCGGCGAGGAAGTCGCCCTTGGTCATGAACAGCTGGGTGACCGAGCGCAGCGCGACGGAGAAGCCCAGGCCGATGAGGACGAAGCGGGCCGCGTGGATGCCGCGCCGCCAGGCGAAGACGTAGATCAGCGCGGCGGCGAGCACCCCGCCCGCGACGGAGAGGTAGGGCAGCAGGGCGTACGAGGTCAGGCCGAAGGTCATCGCGCCGACGGTCACGGCGGCGGCGCCGTGGGTGACGCCGATGATCTCCGGGCTGGCCAGCGGGTTGCGGGCGACGGTCTGGATCAGCCCGCCCGCCACCCCGAGCGCGGCGCCCACCAGCAGCCCGACGACCACGCGCGGCAGCCGCAGCGTCCCCACCACCAGCTCGTCCGGCGAGGGCCGCCCCAGCAGCACCTTCACCACCTCGGCGGGCGCGGTGGCGGTCTCGCCGAGGGAGAGCGCGGCGACGACGGCCGCGGCCAGCGCGGCGGCGAGGACGGCCGTCACCGCCGCCGACCGGCGGTGGACGAGGAACGAGGCGCGCCCGCGGCGCACCAGGCCGTACCCGGCGGGTCTGGCCGGCGCCTCGCGGGCGGTGTCCGCCGCGGTCACGACCCCACCGCCTTCCCGCGCACCAGCGCCACCAGGAACGGCACGCCGATCAGCGCCGTCATCACGCCCGCCGGGACCTCGCCCGGCGGCACCACGATCCGTCCCACCACGTCCGCCACCAGCAGCACCACCGGCCCCAGCAGCGCGGTCACGGGCAGCAGCCAGCGGTGGTCGGAGCCGACGAGGGCGCGGGCGAGGTGGGGGACGGCCAGGCCGACGAAGGCGATGGGACCGGCGGCGGCGACCCCCGCGCCGGTCAGGACGGTGGCCCCGAGGCCGCCGGTGATCCGTACGGCCGCCGTGTTCTGCCCCAGGCCCTTCGCCACGTCCTCGCCCAGCGCCAGCGCGTCCAGGCCGCGCGCGGCGGCCAGCACCAGCAGCGCGCCCGCCGCCAGGAACGGCCAGACCTGCCCGATCACCTCCGTGCCGCGCCCGGCGACCGAGCCGACCTGCCAGAAGCGGAACTCGTCCAGGGTGGCGGCCCGCGTGGTCAGCACACCCGCCACCACCGAGTACAGCAGCGCGTTGACGGCGGCCCCGGCCAGCGCCAGCTTCACCGGCGTCGCGCCCGCCCGCCCCCGCGCGGCGATCACGTAGACGGCCACGCCCGCCGCCCCCGCGCCCGCGAAGGCGAACCAGACGTACCCGGAGAGCGTGTGCACCCCGGCGAAGGCGATGGCCAGGACGACGCCCAGCGCCGCTCCCTGGCTGACGCCGAGGATGCCGGGCTCGGCGATCGGGTTGCGGGTCAGGCCCTGCATCACGCAGCCGGCCACCCCGAGCGCGGCGCCGACCAGCAGCGCCAGCAGGGTGCGCGGCGCCCGCATGGTCCGCACCACCTGGGCGGCGGGGCCGTCGCCGCCGTGCACCAGCGCCTCGTACACCGCCCCCGGCGCGATGGTGCGGCTGCCGACGGCCAGGCTCAGCACCACGGCGAGGGCGAGGGCGGCCGAGGCCGCCGCCACCCAGCCCAGCCGGCGGGCCGTCCGCGCGCGGCGCGGGACGCCGCCGAGCGCGGCGGGCACTGGGGCGACGGGCATCTGCACCTCGGACGTACGGGACGGGAAGAGCACGGGCGGGACGGGGACCGACCCACTCAGGTTAGGCGAGCCTAACCACTCTGCCGAGAGGTTGCACAATGAGGGACATGGCTTCTCGCGCGGTGACGGTCGGCTTCGACCTCGACATGACGCTGATCGACTCCCGTCCCGGCATCCGGGCGACCTATCTGGCCCTGTCGGCCGAGACCGGCACGTACATCGACGCCGACCTCGCCGTCACCCGTCTCGGCCCCCCGCTGGAGGTCGAACTGGCGCACTGGTTCCCCAGGGAGGCGCTCGACGAGGTGGGCGCGCGCTACCGCGAGCTGTACGTGCGCCACGGCATCGGGCCGGCCCTCCCCATGCCCGGCGCCCGCGAGGCGGTGGCGGCGGTGCGGCGGGCGGGCGGCAGGGCGATCGTGGTCACCGCCAAGCACGAGCCCAACGCCAAGCTCCACCTCGACCACCTGGGCATCGCGCCGGACGCGGTGATCGGCTGGCTGTGGGCGGAGGCCAAGGCGGAGGCGCTGGTCGAGCACGGCGCGGGCGTCTACGTCGGCGACCACCTCGGCGACGTGCGCGGGGCGCGGGCGGCCGGGGCCCTGTCGGTGGCGGTGCCGACGGGCCCGTGCGGCGCGGAGGAGCTGCGGGCGGCGGGGGCCGACGTGGTGCTGGAGGACCTGACGGCGTTCCCCGCCTGGCTGGAGGCGTACGCGGCGGCCTGAGCGGGTCCGGCGGGCCCGCCCGGGCCGCGGCGGGCCCGCGCTAGCCGTGCGGCCGGGGGCGGGCCTCCGAGCGCGCCTCGCGCCGCTGCGCCGCGATCGACCGCAGCACTCCGGCGCCGGCGATCGCGAAGCCGACGCCCATCAGCATGCTGACGAGGTACGCGGCCGTGGGCAGCGGGTCGGAGCCGAGGAAGAGGGGGGTGATGGTCGCGAGGGTGGCCACCGCGCCCACGACGAAGACGGCGGCGCCGACGCGGACGAGCAGATCTCCCGGACGGGACGTTTCACTGGTCACCGGGACAGGGTAGTTCCGTGGGAAGACACGCGCGGGACACGGGGGAGCCGGCCCGGGGCGTCTTGTCACCGGGGCGCGGATCATTAATCTTGGTGACGGCGGGTCACGGGCCCGCCATAGTCTTGTGCAGACCTTTGAGACCTTTGGTTTTTCGAGAAGTCGTAGCCCGGTGACATCCGGACGAATTACGAGGACGAGGACAGACGTGCCTACCGGCAAGGTCAAGTGGTTCAACAGTGAGAAGGGTTTCGGCTTCCTCTCCCGCGACGACGGCGGTGACGTCTTCGTGCATTCGTCGGTGCTCCCGGAGGGGGTGGCCACGCTGAGGCCCGGCCAGCGCGTCGAGTTCGGCGTCGTCGCGGGCCAGCGCGGTGACCAGGCCCTCTCGGTCACCCTGCTGGAACCGGCCCCCTCCGTGGCCGCCGCCCAGCGGCGCAAGCCGGACGAGCTGGCGTCGATCGTGCAGGACCTCACCACGCTGCTGGACGGGGTCGCGCAGCAGCTCGAGCGGGGCCGCTACCCCGACCGCCAGCAGGGCCACAAGATCGCGGGCATGCTCCGCGTCGTGGCCGACCAGCTCGACGTCTGAGCTTGGCGTCCGAGCCCGACGTCCGAGCCCGACGTCCGAGGGGCGCGGGTCCCAGCCCGCGCCCCCGCGCAGGCCGCGGTACGGGCCTACACGAAGTCCAGCGCGCCGCGGCCGAGGGGCGGCACGAGCTCCTCGGCCGCGGCGCGCGTGAGCAGTCCGCGCACCGCCGCGTAGCCGCTCTCGCCGAGGTCGGCGGTGAACTCGTTGACGTACAGGCCGATGTGCCGCTCCGCGACCGAGGGGTCCATCTCCTGGGCGTGCTCCAGCACGTAGGGCCGTGACGCCTCCGGGTCGTCCCACGCCATCCGCACCGAGGCGCGGGCCGCGTCGGCGAGCGCGCGCAGCGTCCGCGCGCCCAGCGAGCGCCTGGCGACGATCGCGCCCAGCGGGATCGGCAGCCCGGTGGTCTCCTCCCAGTGCTCGCCCATGTCGGCCAGCCGGTGCAGGCCGTAGTCCTGGTACGTGAAGCGCGCCTCGTGGATGACCAGCCCGGCGTCGACCCGGCCGTCGCGCACGGCGGGCATGATCTCGTGGAAGGGCAGCACGACGATCCTCCCGACCCCGCCCGGCACCCGCTCGGCCGCCCACAGCCGGAACAGCAGGTACGCCGTCGAGCGCTCGCCCGGCACCGCGACCGTCGCGCCGCTCAGACCGGCCTCCGTCCCCGCCTCCCGGGTGAGCACCAGCGGGCCGCAGCCGCGCCCCAGCGCGCCGCCGCACGGCAGCAGCGCGTACTCCTCCAGCACCCACGGCAGGACGGCGTAGGAGACCTTCAGCACGTCCAGCTCGCCGCGCTCGGCCATGCCGTTGGTGACGTCGATGTCCGCGAACGTCACGTCCAGCTCCGGCGCGCCCGGCACCAGGCCGTGCGCCCAGGCGTGGAAGACGAAGGTGTCGTTGGGGCAGGGGGAGTACGCGGTCCGCAGCGGCCGCTCAGTCCTGGCGCCGGTCATGGTCCCTCCAACCGTCGAGTACGGGAACGATCCTGCCGAAGGCCGCGGTCAGGGCGTCGAGCGCCTCCGCGAACCGCCAGGCGGCGCGGTCGCGCGGGCCCACCGCGTTGGAGACCGCGCGGACCTCCAGCACGGCCGCCCCGCAGACCGCCGCCGCCTCCGCGACGCCGAAGCCCTCCATCGCCTCGGCCAGCGCGCCCGGATGCCGCCGCGCCAGCAGCGCGGCCCGCTCGGCGGTGCCGGTGGCCGTGGAGACCGTCAGCACCGGGCCGTACGCCGCGCCGGCCGCCTCCGCGACGGCCCGCGCCAGGCCCTCGGGCGGCAGGTGGACGGCGGTGCCGAAGCCCAGCTCGGCGACGGAGGCGAAGGGCTCGGGCCCGGCCGGCGTCTCGGCGCCCAGGTCCGCGGCGACGATCTCCGAGGCGACCGCCACCGAGCCGACCGGGGCCAGCGGGGCGAAGCCGCCGCCGATGCCCGCCGAGACCACCAGGCCGTACGGGCGGCCCTCCGCCGCGCGGCGCTCCAGCGCCACGGCGGTACGGGCCGCCGCGGCGGCGGGCCCGGCGCCCGCGGCCAGCACGTCGATGCCGGCCGGGGCGCACGCGACCGCCACCGCGTCACGCTCCGCGGGCACGGCCGTGACGACCAGGACGGACGCGGCGGGGCGGCGGGACCGGACCGGGCTCAGTGCCCGCTCTCGCGCTTGAGCTCGACGTTCCACACGCCCCGGTAGTCGCTGCCGTCGTACTCGACGATGCTCAGCTGCACCGACTGCGGCTCGCCGCCCTGCCCCTGCTCGCCGTTCTGGAAGAAGGCGTCGCCGGAGAAGCTGCGGTACGTCTTGCCGATCCGGTCGGTCACCGCGGGCTGGCCGTCGAGGAACAGCACCCAGCCGTCCTCGGCCATCTCGGGATCCACGCCGATGCGCAGCAGGTCGCCCTCGCCGACGGTGATGGAGGTGTCCGTCTCCTGCTTGGCGCAGGAGAGGACCTTGTCCTGGGAGATCTTCTCGTTGTCCTCGTAACAGGCGGCTTCCGTGGACACGCTGTCGGCGCCGACGGTCACGGTCGCTCGGGGAGTCGGCTTCTCGCAGGCGGAGAGGGCGACGAGCCCGAGGGTGGCCGCACCGATGGCTACGGCAGTGCGGATGGTGCGGCTGCCCTTGCCCCGGGAGATCGTGTGGGTCATGGCGGCAGGCTACCCGGCGGTTCCGTTCAGGCGACGCGCGGGTGGGGTGTGCCGTGCCGCGCGGCCGACAGCAGGGGGCGGACGGTGGCGAGCGCCCCCGCCGAGACGATCACCCCGGCCACCGCCATGCCGACCGGCCCGATCAGCGGCAACGCGATCCCGGCGGCGCCGCCGACCACCCACGACATCTGCATCAGCGTCTCGGAACGGGCGAAGGCCGAGGTGCGCACCAGCTCCGGCACGTCCCGCTGGATCAGCGCGTCCAGCGACAGCTTGCCCAGCGCCTGCGCCAGCCCGGCGACGGCCGCGACGACGGGCACGGTGACCGTGCCGTACAGCACCGCCGCCACGACGGTGGCGGCCAGCGCCAGCGCCAGCACGGACGCGATGATCACCTCCGGGACGCGGTCGCGCAGCCAGGCGCCCAGCGCCGTGCCCAGCGCGTTGCCGCCGCCCGCCGCCACGGCCACGACGCCGAGCGAGACCACGGGGTCCAGACCGGCCAGGGGGTGCTCGCGCAGCATGAAGGCGAGGAAGAAGGTGAGGAAGCCGGAGAGGGCGCGCAGGGAGGAGTTGGCGATCAGGGCGTTGAGCACGGAGGCGCCGACGGTGCGCAGGCCCGGCCGCCGCGGCTTGCCGCCGTTGCCGTTCCCGCCGTTCCGCCCGGCGCTCCCCCGGGCGCCCTCCTCGCTCCCGTCGCCCGCGTCGCCGCTCCCGTCGCCGTCGCCGTCGCCCGCGCCGCCGCCGTGCTCCGCCTCGTAGGCGGTCAGCAGGGCCCGCCGCTCGCCCTTGGCGGAGTCCACCTTGTGGGGGAGCGAGAAGGACAGGAACGTGCCGATCACGAAGACGGTGAAGGCCCCGTACAGCGGCCAGGACGGCCCCAGGCTGTGCAGCCCGGCCCCGATCGGGGCCGCCGCGCCGGTGGCCAGCAGCCCGGCGAGCGTCACCCGCGAGTTCGCCTTCACCAGCGAGATCCGGTGCGGCAGCAGCCGGGGCACGACCGCCGATCTCACCACCCCGTACGCCTTGGAGGCCACCAGCACCCCCAGCGCCGCCGGATACAGCTCCAGGCTGCCGGTGGCCACCGCCCCGGCCATGCTGAGCGCGAGCAGCGCCCGGGCCAGCATCGACCCGGCCATCGCGGCGCGGCGGCCGTGCGGGATGCGGTCCAGCAGCGGCCCGATGACGGGGGCGAGCAGCGCGAAGGGGGCCAGGGTGACGGCCAGGTAGAGCGCGACGCGCCCGCGCGCCTCGCCCGTGGGGACGGAGAAGAAGATCGTGGACGCCAGGGCGACCGTGATCATCATGTCGCCCGCGGAGTTCACCGCGTGCAGCTCGATGAGCTTGCCCAGCCCGGACTCGCCGGCGCCCTGGGCGTGCGTGGCCCGCCGGATGCGCCGGCCCAGCGCGCGGGGAGGCGTGTGCGCGGCGCGGGCGATCGCCCGCGCCGTACGTCGGAATCGCCCCTCACCGGGCCGGGGCGTCCTGGAGGCTGCCACGTCGTCAGTGTGCCCTACCGTCCGCCGCCTAGCCCGGCTCCTTTCGGTGGAAGGTCGTGGTTGAAGGTGCGACGGCCAGGGGCGCACGCGCGTGGGGTAGCGTGGGGGGATGGTGCGCTCCGCCCGGCGAGACCGCTTGGGTCCGGACGTCGCAGCGGTCCTCCGGTCCGCTCCGTCCTCACCCGTCTGACCTGGGCAATACGGCAGGCGCACCCGCGAAACGGCGTAGGAGAGAATCGATTCTTGTGAGTGCTGCGATGCGAGGCCGTACCCCTGATCGCCTGTGCGCCGAGGCGGTTGAACTGGCGCGGGAGGCGGCGCGGGAGGCCGCTTTCCCGGGCAGGATCGGCGACCATCTGGGTGCCGTCGCCGAGGGGGACCGCGTCGTCACGCACTTCTTCGCGTGCCTGGAGCCGGGCTACCGCGGCTGGCGCTGGGCCGCCACCGTCGCGCGGGCCTCGCGGGCGCGGGTCGTGACCGTCGACGAGACGGTGCTGCTGCCCGGCCCCGACGCGCTGCTCGCCCCCGAATGGGTGCCCTGGAGCGAACGTCTGCGCCCCGGCGACCTCGGCCCGGGCGACCTGCTGCCCACCGAGGCGGACGACCCGCGCCTGGAGCCCGGCCACAACGGCGGCGATCCCTCGCCGCACGCGGCGGTCGTGGAGTCGGCCTGGGAGGAGGCCGGCGCCGAGGGCCCGGCGGAGGCCGAGGACGCCGACATCGTCACCACCGAGCCCGGCGAGTTCCCCGGCGTCCCGGCGCGCGGCAGCATCGCGGCGGTGGCCGAGGAGATCGGCATGGGCCGCGCCCGCGTCCTCTCCCGCTACGGCCTGCACGCCGCCGCCGACCGCTGGGAGGAGGAGTTCGGCCCCGCGACGCCCATGGCGCAGGCGGCCCCCGCCTCCTGCGAGAGCTGCGGCTTCCTGGTGCCGATGGCGGGCTCGCTGCGCCAGGCGTTCGGGGTGTGCGCCAACGAGTTCTCCCCGGCGGACGGCCGCGTGGTCTCCCTCGCCTTCGGCTGCGGCGCCCACTCGGAGGCGGCCGTCATGCCGAGGACGCCGCGTCCGGCCCCGCCGGTGATCGACGAGACGCGGGTGGACGAGCTGCCGCTGGACGGCGGGGCGCGCGGGGACGGCGACGGCGGGAACGGCGCCGCAGCCGGAGGCACCGGCGCCGGAGGCGGCGCGGAGGCGTAGCGCCCGACCGCCGGGCGGCCGGGGATCCGGCGACCGCCTCCGGCCCCGTTCCCGGCCCCGGCCCCGGCCCTGATCCCGACTCCGATCTCGGCCCCGGCCCCCGTCACAGACCCGGGGCGCCCCAGAGCGGGAACCAGCGGCTCAGGTCCGGCTCGATGTTCAGGTCGTCCTGGAGGACCGCCCTGACCTGGAGCTCCAGCGGGCTGTCGCGCTTCTGGCCGGGCAGCGGGGCGAAGGGGTAGAAGGTGCCGCGCTTGTAGAGGTAGACCAGCGCGAGGGGATGCCGGCCGGGTGTGTGGAAGGCGGCCAGGGAGCACAGGAGCTGCGGGCCGAAGCCGCTGTCCCGCAGCGCGGCGTTCACCGCGTGCAGGTCGTTGACCAGGGAGGGCAGCTCGTCGGGGGCGCGGCGGGAGAGCAGCCAGGAGTACCCGTAGCCGTCCTGGCTGAACTCCACCGCCGCGCCGCCGCGTCCGGAGTCCGCGTCCAGCAGGGCCCGCACCTCCTGCTGGATCCGCGCGAAGGCGCCGCCCTCGATGCTCGCGAAGCACACCGAACCCGCTCCGGTGGGGGTGAGGCCGGCGGCGGCCTGGAGGGCGATCGCCGCCGAGGGCAGGCCGAAGAGCCGGTCGAGGTCCGGCTGGGCCGGCTTGCTCCGGCCGAACAGGACGTCCCACAGTCCCACGGGCAACTCCTTCCCGGGTCCGGTTCTCAGGAGGCCTCGCCGCCCAGCCGCGCGGAGATCTCCGCCAGCGCCTCCAGGCGGCGTTCCAGGCTGGGGTGGGTGGAGAACAGGCCGGCCACCGTGCTGCCGGGCCCGAGGGCGGGGGTGAAGAAGAACGCGTTGAACGCCTGGGCCGTGCGCAGGTCCCGGGTGGGGATCCGGGCGATGTCGCCGCTGACCTTGGTCAGGGCCGAGGCCAGGGCGGAGGGCTTCCCGGTGAGCATGGCCGCGGCGCGGTCGGCGGCCAGCTCGCGGTAGCGGGACAGCGCCCGGATGAGCAGGAAGCTGAGGGCGTACACGACGGCGGAGACCAGCATGACCATCGCGAACACGGCGGCGGTGTTCTGGTCGCGGCGGCCCCCGCCGAAGAGCTGGGAGTAGAAGGCGAAGCGGACGACCAGCCCGGCCAGCACGCCCAGGAACGAGGCGACGGTGATCACCGCCACGTCGCGGTGGGCGACGTGGGAGAGTTCGTGGGCGAGGACGCCCTCCAGTTCCTCGGTCTCCAGGCGCCGCGTCAGCCCGGTGGTCACGCAGACCACGGCGTGGTCCGCGTCGCGGCCGGTGGCGAACGCGTTGGGCAGGTCCATGCCCGACACGGCGACCCGCGGCTTCGGCATGTCCGCGGTGGCGCACAGCCGGTCGATCACCCCGTGCAGCCGCGGCTCCTCCTCCGGGGTGACCAGGCGGGCGCGCATGGCGTACAGGGCGACCCGGTCGGAGAACCAGAACTGCGCGCCCAGCAGGACGGCGGCGATGACGACGACCAGGACGAGGGAGTCGAGCAGGGCGATCAGCGCGCCGACGAACCCCACGTACAGCAGTCCGAGCAGGAACATCGTGAGCACCATGCGCCCGGTGAGCCGCCGGTCGGGCTCGAAGCGGCTGCGCATCACGCACCCGCCCCGGAAACCGGGCCCTCGCCGAGTGCCCTGCCGAGTGCTCCACCGAGCGCCCTGTCGAGTGCTCCACCGGGAGGCCGCTCGACCGTCGTGACCCTCATGCCCATGGGGTCCTCCTGTCCGTCACGCTCCCGCCGGCCGGGACCGTGGACCGAGACGCGGTTGCCTTTCCTACCTGTATACCCCAATGTCCTGAACAGTCCGCCCCTGGCCGTGGACGGGGAGCCGACCCGCGCGACCGGCGGGCCCGGCGCACACGAGGTGCGCCGGACGCAGTACCGTCGCCCGCAGACAGGCCATCAGGCTCGTCCCGTGACGGAGGAGACGGACACGTGAGCGGCACGGTGCTGGTGCAGGGCGCGGACGACGGGGTGGACCCCTTCAACACCGCACGGCTGCGCCGCGGCGTACTCGACGCCTGGGCGGCGTCCCCCGCGCGCTTCCGCGAGGACGCCAACGCCGAGGAGGACCTCGCGCTCGGCGGCTACCGCGACCGGCTGGTGGTCGAGCTGGCGCAGAACGCCGCCGACGCCGCCGCCCGCGCCGGCGTGCCCGGCCGGCTGCGGCTCACCCTGCGCGGCGGGGTGCTGGTGGCCGCCAACACCGGCGCGCCCCTGGACGCGGCGGGCGTGGAGTCCCTGTCCACCCTGCGCGCCTCCGCCAAGCGGGACGAGGAGGCGCCTTCGGGCCCCGGATCAGGACCGGGAGCAGCCCCCGGAACAGGAGCAGGGGCGCCCGTCGGCCGCTTCGGCGTCGGCTTCGCCGCCGTCCTGGCCGTCAGCGACGAGCCCGCGATCGTCTGCCGCACCGGCGGCGCCCGCTGGTCGCTCGCGGAGGCCCGCGAGCTGGCCGCCCGGGCCGCCGGGGACCACCCCGGGCTCGCCGACGAGCTGCGCCGCCGCGAGGGCCACGTACCGCTGCTGCGCCTGCCGATGCCCGCACAGGGCACCGCGCCGCAGGGGTACGACACGGCCGTCGTGCTGCCGCTGCGCGACGGCGCCGCCGAGGAACTGGCCGTCCGGCTGCTCACCGCGATCGACGACGCCCTGCTGCTCACCCTGCCCGGCCTGAGCGAGGTCGTCGTCGAGACCGACGGCGGGGTGCGGACGCTGACCCGCCGCGAGGACGGCGCGTACGTCGTCGTGGACGACAGCGGCGCCGCCGGGCAGGGAGGCGCCCCGACCCGCTGGCGCGTGGCCGCCGCCGCCGGGCGCACCGACCCCGCCCTGCTCGCCGACCGCCCCGTCGAGGAGCGGCGGCGGCCCTTCTGGTCCGTCACCTGGGCCGTGCCCGTCGACGCCGACGGCGCGCCCGCCCCCGCCCGCACCGTGCCCGTCGTCCACGCCCCGACCCCCACCGACGAGCCGCTGGGCCTGCCCGCGCTGCTGATCGCCTCCTTCCCGCTGGAGCCCTCCCGCCGCCACATCGCCCCGGGCCCGCTGACGGACTTCCTGCTGGAGCGCGCCGCCGACGCCTACGCCGCCCTGCTGCGCGACTGGGAGCCGGTCACGAGCGGCACCGTCGACCTCGTCCCCGGTCCGCTGGGCAGGGCCGAGCTCGACGGCGAGCTGCGCCGCCTGGTGCTGGAGCGGCTGCGGCGCACCCCGTTCCTGGCGAGCGCCGCCACCGACGAGAACGGCGAGCCCTACGCGCTGCGCCCCGCCGACGCCGAGATCGCCGAGGGCGCCGGGGCCGCGACGGTCGCGGTCCTCGCCGAGCTGTTCCCCGGCCTGCTGCCCGCCGGGCTGGAGCGCCGCACCGAGCTGCGCACCCTCGGCGTCCCCCGGGTGCCGCTGGGTGAGCTGGTCGACCGGCTGGCCGGCGTCGAGCGCGCCCCCGAGTGGTGGCGGCGGCTGTACGACTCCCTCGCCGGCGTCGACCCCGACCGGCTGACGGGCCTGCCCGTCCCCCTCGCCGACGGCCGCACCACCGTCGGGCCGCGCCGGGTGCTGCTGCCGCTGCCGGACACCGCGGGCGCCCCGGGCGCCCCGGGCGCACAGCCGCTGTCCCGGCTCGGCCTGAAGGTCGCCCACCCCGACGCCGCCCACCCGCTGCTGGAGAAGCTGGGGGCCACCCCGGCCACGCCCCGCGCGGTGCTCACCACCCCGCAGGTGCGGGCGGCGGTCGCCGCGTCGCTGGAGGCCGCCGAGACCTGGTACGACGAGGAGGACGGCGGCCCCCTCGACGCCGAGGAGCTGGCCGACACCGTCCTCGCCCTCGTCCGCGACGCCCGGCTCTCGCCCGGCGAGGAGCCCTGGCTGGGCGCGCTGGCCCTCCCCGACGAGGAGGGCGAACTCGCCCCGGCCGCCGAGCTGGTCTTCCCCGGCAGCGCCTTCGAGCGCGTCGTCCGCGAGGGCGAACTGCCCGCCTGCGACGCCGAACTGGCGGAGAAGTGGGGTGAGGGGCCGCTCTCGGCGGTCGGCGTGCTCACCGACTTCACCCTCGTACGCGCCACCGACGTCGTCCTCGACCCCGACGAACTGGAGCCCCGCGACACCGACTTCCCCGAGCCCGACGACGCGGGCCTGCTGGACGCGGTGGACGTGTGGTGCGAGGACGTCCTCGACGGCCTGCCCGAGACCCCCGTCCCGCCGGTGGTCTCCGAGCTGCTCGCCGTCCGCGACCTGGACCTCGTCGACGACGACCACTGGCCGCAGGCCCTGCGGATGCTCTCCCGGCCCCCGCTGCGCGACGCGCTCACCACCCCGGTGCGCGTCCTGCTGCCGGACGGCACGGTGGAGACCGTCCGCCCGTACACCGCCTGGTGGCTGCGCGGCCACCCCGTCCTGGACGGCCGCCGTCCGGCCGGGCTGCGCGCGGCGGGCGGCGACCCGCTGCTGGCGGGCCTGTACGAGGAGGCGTCCGCCGCCACGGCCGACCTGGACGAGCAGGTGCTGCGCGCCCTGGGCATCCGCACCTCCGCCGCCGCCCTCCTGGACGAGCCGGGCGGCGCCTCCGAGCTCCTCGGCCGCCTCGCCGACCCGGACCTGCCCGTCGGCGCGGCCCAGCTCCACGGCCTCTACACCCTGCTGGCGGAACTGGACCCGGAGGAGGTCACGCTCCCGGACGAGCTGCGGGCCGTGGTCGACGGCGAGGTGCGGGTGGTGGACGCCGCCGACGCGCTCGTCGCGGACGCCCCCGACCTGCTGCCGCTGGCCGCCGGCCGCCCGCTGCTGCCGGTGCGCCCGGCCCTGGCGGCCGGTCTGGCCGCCGTCCTCGACGTACGCCGCCTCGGCGACGTCGTCGGCGGTGGCCTGCCCGCCCCGGCGGCCGGGGAGGGCGAGGTCCGCGAGGTGCCCGACGCGGTGCGCGTCCTGCTGCCCGGCGCCCCGGCCACGTACGTCGAGCACGACGAACTGGTCGTCGGCGGCGTGGAGCTGGACTGGCGGCTCACCCCCGACGGCACCCTCCACGCCGCCACGGTCGAGGGCGTCGCGGCGGGCCTGGCCTGGGCGGCGGGCCAGTGGCCGCGCCGCTTCGAGGCCGCCGCCCTGCTGGAGGACCTCTCCCGGGTGGACGAACTGGCCCGGGACCGCTGGTTCGACTGAGCGGGAGGGCCGCCGTCCGGGCCGTCCCGTGCGTCAGTCGCGGCAGAGGGAGGTGTTCAGGGGCGGCGTGTACTTCTGGTACACGACGCGCTCGTGGTCGATGGGATCGCCGAGCACCTCGAACCTCAGCGGCAGGTCGTCCTCCTCCAGCGGGCCGCCCGCGGTGACGGCGAGGAGCGCGCCGTCGCAGTACGGGTCGCGCCCCGACACGGACTCGGGGGGACGGACGGCCGCCTCCTCCTCCATGGCGAGGTCCAGCGCCCTCCGCCCGACCTCCTCCACCCTCACGAAGCCGCTGTCCCCGGCGCCCCTGACCAGCCACCACTGGACCTGCGCCCGCACCGGTTCGCACAGCGGCGCGCCGACCCAGGTCGCGTCCGGGCCGCGGACCTCCACACCGCCGTCCTCGGTGAACACGCCGTCGTACAGCGGCGGGACGACGACGGCGTCGAGCCAGTCGGCCTCGTCCTCCGCGTCCCAGCCCTCGTTGGGGTGGCAGCCGTCGGGGCCCGGCGGATACGCCGGCTCGGTCCCGGTGGGGACGGGGGACGGCGAGGCCGACGGCGGCGCGGAGGACGGGGCGGACGCGGAAGGCGGGGCGGACGGGCCGGACGCCTCCCGCACCGGCCCCGCCCGGTCGTCCGCCGCGCCGGAGCATCCGGCGAGCACGGTCAGCACCGCGCACACCGCCGCGGCGCACGCCGCACCCCGGCGCGTGCGCCGCGCCCCGCTCGAGGAACGGCCCGCGACCCCGGAACCCATGGCATCCCCCAACTCCCCGTGCCGTACGGCCCCCCGGCCACGGCCTCCCCGCGAGCCTAGCGCCGCCGCCCGGCGGAACGGTGGAATCCGGACGGATCGCCCCCTCGCCGGCGCGGTACGGCCGCGACGGTGACGATCTCCGGGGAGGCGGCGGTCAACGGCCCCCGCCCCCAGTCCCCGTACCGCTCCACGACCGTCAGTCCGGCCCCGGAGAGGAAGCCGTCGAGCGCCTCCATGTCCGGGAAGCGCAGCTCGCTGCGGCTGTCCCGCTCCCAGCCGGGGCCGGTGAACGTGGTGGTGAAACGGACGGTGCCCCCGGTGCCCCCGGCGTCCCCCTCCACCGGCTCCTCGACCCGGTGCGCGACCCGTACCGTCGCGCCCGCGCCGTCCGCCACCTCGACCGCGTGCTCCGGCGTCCAGCGCTCCCACGGCCGGGCCGCCGGGTTGCGCGTCTCGAACGCGAAGCGCCCGCCGTCGGCGAGGGCGGACCGTACGGCGGCGAGGGCGGTGCGCACCTCCTCGTCGCCGAGCAGCACCTGGAAGGCGTGCCCGGTCATCACCACCAGCTCGAACTCCCGCTCCCAGGAGGCCGATCCCAGGTCCCCGAGCACCCACTCCACGTCCACCCGCTCCCGGGCCGCCGCCTCCCGCGCCCGGGCGAGCATCGCGGCGGCCGGGTCGAGCCCGCACAGCCGCCCGCCGTGCCCGGCCGCCCGCGCGCGGCGCAGCAGCGCGCCCGTACCGCACCCGACGTCGAGCACGGACGCGGCGGACATCACCAGGCCCAGGTGGAAGTCGTCACCGGGCCCCCACGGGTTGAGCGCGTCGTACAGGGCCGCGAGGACGGGATCGGAGTAGGCGCGGTCGACCACCGCACCAGTCTGCCCGGCCCCTCCGCCGGGGCGAGGTGAACCTCCGGCGACCTGAATCGAAAGGAGTTGTGAACGAAGGTCCGTGTCCGTACAGTTGCGCCACCACTGCACCGGTGCGTCCATGGGCACTGATGTGCGTCTTTTCCTTCTGTGGGGGACTCCTTGCGCAAGCGCGCTGCCTTCGCCATGCTCACCGCGGCCACGACCGCGGTCCTCGGCCTCACCGCCCCGGCCGCCCAGGCGGCCGAAGACCTCACGGTCAACAGCGTCGTCGTCAACGGCGGCAAGAACGTGACCGTCGGCACCACCCACGCCAAGACGTTCACGGTCTCCGTGACCGCGACGGACGACTCCGGCATCGAGGAGGCCGACTTCTACCTGTACGGCCCCGGCTACGGCTTCCTCCAGCCGAACGCGCCGGTGACGTGCACGGAACTGAGCCCGACCTCGTCCAGGTGCTCGGCCGCCTTCACCGTCGACCCGAAGGTCGACCTGTACGACAACGACCAGGCGGGCACGTGGTACGTCGACGCCTTCGTGGCGTCGTACGACTACGACACCTACGTCAGCGACAAGGCCGGCAGCTTCAAGCTCCAGCGCTTCTCCGCGCTGACCGCCAACGCCTCGCCGGAGCCCGTCAGGAAGGGCGCGACCATCACGGTCACCGGCAAGCTGACCCGTGCCAACTGGTACACCGGCACGTACACCACGTACAGCAAGCAGCCGGTCAGGCTGCAGTTCCACAAGAAGGGCGGCACCGGCTACAGCACGGTCAAGACCGTCTACACCAGCTCCACCGGGACGCTCAAGACCACGGTGACGGCCTCCGCCGACGGCTACTGGCGCTGGAGCTTCGCCGGTTCCGCCAACACCTACCCGGTCACCTCCAAGGCCGACTACGTGGACGTCCAGTAACACGCGTCCGCGCGCACCGCCCCACCCGGCCCGACGGCGCACGCCGTCGGGCCGGGCCCGTGTTCAGGCTCGCCCCGTGACCGTCGGCTCGCTCACCAGCAGCCCCGCGCGGCCGGTGCGGCGGGCCTCGGCGAGCGCGGCCAGCCGCCGGTAGCCCTCGGGGTTCATCAGCCGCTCCCAGGTCTCCCAGTCCTCCACGGCCCAGCGGTCGTGCTCGCCCGGATCGAGCCGGATGGACGCGAGCCGCTCGTCGTCCAGGGTGCCGCCGTCGAAGCAGAAGCCGATCTTGGCGAGCGGCGCGTCGGCCGGGTCGGAGCGGATGTAGTGCGCCAGCAGCAGCGGTCGCGGCCCCTCGATCCGCAGCCCGGTCTCCTCGTACGTCTCCCGCACGGCCGTCCGGTACGGGTCCTCGCCCGGGTCCATGTTGCCGCCCGGGAGCTGCCACACCCGGTCCGCGAACACCGAACGCAGTTGCACCGGCCGCCCGCGCACGTCGGTGAAGTA
The DNA here is from genome assembly GCF_029813835.1 of Streptomyces sp. DH37. Classification (GTDB taxonomy): domain Bacteria; phylum Actinomycetota; class Actinomycetes; order Streptomycetales; family Streptomycetaceae; genus Streptomyces. Next base: position 2,103 of record NZ_JARVKV010000036.1, on the reverse strand, counting down.
CAGGCACGCGTAGACGGTGGCCTTGGGCAGGGTCGCCAGGTAGTCGGCCCGCGCCATCGGGAACGGCGCCCCGGGGGACTCGTCGCTCATAGCGGTCATGGGACAGTCCTATCCCGCGGCGCGTCCGCACGTGCGGGTTTCGCCCGGCGGGACCTCTCCGGGCGACACGGCCGCGACGCGCCCCGGCGGTCAGGGGGCCGGGACCGCCCCGCGCAGGAAGTCCGCCAGCAGCGCGGTCGTCTCGGCGGGGCGCTCCAGGCCGGGCAGGTGGCCCGCCCAGGGGAGTTCGAGGTGGCGGACGTCGGACCCGGTGAGGAGGGACGGCAGGCGGGCGGCGATCGCGCGGAAGTCCGCCAGGTCGTGGACGCCGGAGACGGCGAGGACGGGGGCCGTGACCGCGGAGAGGTCCAGTGCGGGCTCGGGGAGTTCGCCGGTTCCTCCCCCCGTCCCGCCCCCCGCCTCCTCCTCCGCCGCGAGCTGCACCTCGAAGGCGTGCCGCTGCATCCGCCGCACCTTCTCGCGCGCCGCCTCGTCGGCGTCCGGCCCGAGCCAGGTGTCCACGTTGAGCTCGACGGCTCCGGCGAGGTCGCCGGCCTCGAGCAGCGCCTCCTCGCGCTCGTCGAAGGCGGTCAGCTCCGGGCCGGGCTCGTGTCCGGGCTCGTGTCCGGGCAGTGCGGGGCACAGCAGCGCCATGGCGGTCACCCGGTCCGGCCACCGCGCGGCGAACTCCAGGGCGACACGGCCGCCGTAGGAGGAGGCGACCAGGGCCGTCCGCCCGATGCCGAGGGCGTCCAGCAGGGCGAGCACGTCGTCGGCGTCGCGGTGGGGGGCGGTCGCCGCCGGGGTGTCGCCGAAGCCGCGGAAGTCGCAGCGCACCACCCGGTGGCCGGCGTCGGCCAGGGCGGACCACTGCGGGTCCCACATGCGCCGGTCGCAGACCGAGGAGTGCAGCAGCACCAGGGCGGGGCCGTCGCCGGCGGTGTCGTGGGAGAGCGTCGTCGGGGTCGTCATCCGGCACAGGGTAGGGGCGGAGGGGCCGGGCCGCCCGCGGATATTCGCGGGCTCCGTACGCCTCTGCGTCCCTCTGCGTCCCCCCGTGTCCCTCTGCGTCCCCCCGTGTCCCTCTGCGTCCCCCCGTGTCCCTCTGCGTTCTCTGCGTCCCTCCCGCGCGCGTCGACCGTGCGGCCGGGCCGTCAGGCCGTCAGAGCGCGAACTCCTCGCCCGCGCCGTACGCCCGCACCACCGCCTCCCCGGCGGCGTGACCGGTGCGCACCACGTGCACCCGCCCCCGGCCGGAGACCCGGGCGCGGTCGCCCTCCACCGTCAGCAGGGTGTTCTCGTCGAGTGCCACGCCGTGCCGGGCGCGGCCCCGCGCGACGGTGTCGACCAGCCGGGACAGCGTCCCCCACTGCGCGGTGTGCACCTCGACGGCGCCCGGCAGGAGGCCGAGGCCGGGGCGGACGTCCACCTCCTCCAGGTCCTCGGCGGCGTCGCCGGGGCAGACGGGGATCCCGTCGGAGAGCCATCCGCCGACGACCGCGTGCTCGGCGGCGACCGACGCGCCCGCCGAGAAGCCCGCGTACGGCAGGCCCCGCATGATCCGCAGCGTGACGGTGTCCAGGACGCCGGCCAGCGCGTCGTGGTACGCGGGGGTGAGCCCGCCGCCCACCAGCAGCGCGTCCGCGCCCTCCAGGACGGCCGGGTCGAACGCCCCGCCCACCGGCACCAGGACCGGTTCCGGCACGCACGAGGGGTCCACGCCGCGCAGGGCGGCCTCGAAGCGGGCGAAGTACCCGGCGCCGTCGCCCTCGTCGATCAGCAGGCAGGCGACGGTCGGGGCGTCCCCGGCCTCGGCGAGGAAGGGCCCGTAGACCGCGGAGGCGGCTTCCCCGTCCCAGCCTCCGCCGATCAGATGGATGCTCATGGTGCCGTTCCTCCGTGGGGGGTGTGCCGTGGTGCGGCTCGGACGGTAGCAACACGCCTGGCCGGAGCGCGAAGACTTTATGGACGGCTGCCCCGCGCGCGGGGTCCGGGCCGCCGCCCGGTCCGAGGATCACCCGCACGTGCGACCGCCCCGGACACCGGCGGGGTCCGGGGCGGTCG